>JAIEPE010000014.1 GCA_019749915.1 Alphaproteobacteria bacterium
TCTGTTGCAAAAGAAATCGACTTGACCGACAAGTTTGAAAACATGGGCGCTCAAATGGTTCGGGAAGTGGCTTCCAAAACCTCAGACATTGCCGGTGATGGTACAACAACAGCCACAGTTCTCGCCCACGCTATCGTTAAAGAAGGCGTGAAAGCAGTTGCTGCAGGGATGAACCCTATGGACCTTAAGCGTGGTATTGATATGGCTGTTCAAGCTGTTATTGAAGATGTTAAAAAGCGCTCTCGGTCTGTTTCCACGAACCAAGAGATTTCTCAAGTGGGAACGATTTCTGCCAATGGTGAGACTGAAATTGGCGCCATGATTGCTCGTGCTATGGAAAAAGTGGGTAATGAAGGTGTGATTACGGTTGAGGAAGCAAAATCCCTTGAAACTGAGCTTGATGTAGTTGAAGGAATGCAATTTGATCGTGGATATCTCTCCCCCTATTTCATCACCAATCCAGAAAAGATGATTTGTGAGATGGAGAATCCTTACATTCTTATCCATGAAAAAAAGTTGACCGGATTGCAGCCTCTTCTTCCTGTTCTCGAGTCGGTTGTTCAATCAGGCCGTCCTCTTTTGATCATTTCTGAAGATGTTGAAGGCGAAGCTCTCGCAACTCTCGTTGTGAACAAACTTCGTGGTGGCCTGAAAGTAGCTGCCGTTAAGGCACCTGGTTTCGGTGATCGCCGAAAAGCAATGCTTGAAGATATCGCTATCCTTACCGGTGGTCAGCTCATCTCAGAAGACATCGGCATTAAGCTTGAAAATGTAAACATCAGTATGTTGGGAACAGCAAAGCGCGTTCTTATCTCCAAAGATGACACAACTATCATCAATGGTGCTGGTTCAAAGGCAGATATCGAAGCACGTTGCAATCAAATTCGCGCTCAAATCGAAGAAACTTCTTCTGATTATGATCGTGAAAAACTTCAAGAGCGTTTGGCTAAGCTTTCCGGTGGTGTTGCCGTTATCCGTGTGGGTGGTGTGACAGAAATTGAAGTGAAAGAGCGTAAAGACCGCGTTGAAGATGCTATGTATGCAACAAGAGCAGCTGTTGCTGAAGGCATTGTTGCCGGAGGCGGTGTGGCTCTCTTGCAGGCTTACAAGTCTCTTGAGTCTCTTAAGCCACAAAATGACGAGCAACGGGTCGGCATCGACATTATCCGTAGAGCTCTTCAAGCGCCAGCACGGCAAATCGCTGTAAACGCTGGCGTGGACGGGTCCATCGTTATTGGAAAGCTTTTGGATAGCAAAGACATTAACTATGGATACAACGCTCAAACGGGTGAATATACAGACCTTGTTAAGGCTGGAATCGTAGACCCAACCAAAGTTGTCCGCATTGCTCTACAAGATGCCGCTTCTATTGCAGGACTTTTGATTACAACCGAGGCTATGGTTGCTGAAAAGCCTGAGAAGAAAGAAGCGTCAATGCCAAATATGGATGGCATGGGCGGAATGGGTGGAGGCATGGGCTTCTAAAGAAGCACACCTTCCATCACTTTAAAAAGAGGGTCATAAAATGGCCCTCTTTTTTTATTAACTCCTATTAACGAGTTTTTAAACTTCTCTTGTTAGCCTTGAATTGAAACGGATTATAGCAAGAGGCCATTTATGCGATTTTTGACATTAATCATTTTTCTATTTTCTGCCCTGAACGCCTTTGCCAGCGTTCCCGAATGCCCTTTATATTCGACAAAACGAGAGTGCCTTGCCTCCGTTGAAGAAAATTATAAAAACTTTCTCGATTTTATTGACAATATTGAAAAAGAATACAACTCCCCCCAAGACACCTTAATTGATGCCGCCAACGATATTAAAAAATATGAAAGTCTTGCTTGCCAAAAAACCTGCCTGAATTAAAAACAGGGAATTACAAAATTCAGATTACTTTGTCATTTTTAAACGCCATAGTCATCCAGTCTCCTGCACATATCTACAGGGGCTTAAATGCTTTGGTTTCTAAGAAACCCTATCTTTTTTATCACCCACCCAACCAATCACTCTTTAAATCATTAAGTACCCCGGGGTAACTCAACGTTTCCGTTCTAACTCGTCTGACTGAAGCAGAAACCAAAGATCTTCTAGCTAGTTCAGATCTTCACTTTGATTCCTGTGCTCCTTCGAGCCGGCTTCGTTAGAGGACTCCGCTCGAACCTTTCGATCCTGACTTCTTAGTCCACCCTTAGAATATCTAAAGAAAATAAAAAAAGCGATTTTCTGAATTAGCCATATGCGCATGGGAGTTATTAGATTATAAAAATTGTGTTACGCTAAATGTAAGCTGGAAAACTTATGCCTACACTCCCCGGCGGGACAAAAGAGCAGCTGAAAGAGTTCCCTCGTCAAGGTAATCAAGCTCGCCCCCCACAGGAACGCCGCGAGCAAGGCTTGAAATATAGGTAATGCCTACCTCTTTCAATCTTTCGGTGATGTAATGACTAGTGGTTTGCCCTTCAACAGTCGCGTTAAGGGCTAAAATGACCTCATGAATTTCTTCCCTTTGGCAGCGCTGCAGGAGGGAAGACAAACGGATATCTTGAGGCCCGACCCCATCTAAGGCGGATAAAACACCACCTAAAACATGATAGCGCCCCTTAAAAGAAGCACTTCTCTCCAAAGCCCACAGATCAGCCACACTTTCCACAACACAGAGAAGGGTAGAATCACGCCTCACGTCTTGACAAAGGGCACAGGGATCTTGGGAATCTAAATTTCCGCAGTGGATGCAGTCCTTCACCTTTACGCCGGCGATCTGTAAGGATTCGGTTAGGGCTGGGAGCGTTGTGTTTCTGTTTTGAAGCAAATGCAAGGCAATGCGCTTTCCCGAGCGTGGTCCCAGCCCGGGAAGCTTTGAAATAAGTTGAATGAGGGTTTTGAGCTCTTCACTAATCATCTCTTAAAATGGGAGTTTCATCCCTCCAGGAAGCTTAAGGCCGCCAGTTACCTTTTGCATTTCTTCCGCAGATTTTTCGTTCGCTTTTTTCTGGGTATCATGAAGAGCCGCCACCAAAAGATCTTCAAGAACTTCTCCTTCCTTTGGATCGAGGAGGCTGGGATCAATTTTCACCTCCTTAATAGTGCCTTGACCATCTGCTAGTATCTTCACGAGGCCACCACCGGAAGTGCCTTCCACCTCAAGGGTAGTGAGTTTTTCTTGGACTTCCGCCATTTTTGCTTGCATTTTTTGCGCTTGCTTCATCATATCGCCAATATTACCGAACATTTTCTCTCTCTTTCCTTAATTGTCTTCAATATGCGTCAGGATTGTTCCTGGGAACGTTTTTATGAGGGATTTAATAAATGGTGCCTGCAAAATCCTTTGCCTTCGTTCCTCAAGAGCTTGCTGTTCTTTTTCATGAAGGCTAGGTTGACCCATTTCAGCCGAAATTGCAATCGTCCAGACTTCATTCCTTAACTTTTTTAACAGATCTTCCAACTGCTTTGGCAAACTTTTCGGTGCCCTTTCAGTCAAGCGGAGCTTAAGGCAAGGCGGCGCAAATTCAACAAGGTGAACATCATATAAAAGGTGAGCTTGCAACATCCCTTCCCGTTGTTGACTCACCCACTCAACAAGATCGTCAAAGGAAGAAAATGATGGTTTTGCCTCAGTTAAGACTTTTTTTTTTCGAGAGAGCTTTCTACACCTCCTTCTAAAAGCTCAGCTAAAGAGGGGAGAGGAGCCAGATGGGTCAGACGAATCACAAGAACTTCCAGAGCTTTTTGAGGACAAGGCGCCCTCTTCATTTCCTCAAATCCCTTTAAAAGAATTTGCCAAACCCGAGTCAAGGTTGGAAGAGAAAGAGAGGCCGCAAGCTCGAGTCCCTTTTGCCGTTTTTCAGCCGTAATTTCAATGTCTTGGGCTAGCTCTGGACTAATTTTGAGGCACTGCACCCAATGGGTTAAATCCAAAAGTTCTTCCAAAACGCGCAGCCCTTCCGCCCCTTCTTGATAAAGTTGACGGAGTTTCTCAAGAACCTCTTTGATATTTCCTTCCATCATAACGTGGAAAAGATCTAAAAGAGCCCCTTGATCCGAAAGGCCCAACATTTCCCGAACTTGAGCCGTTGTCACGTTTGAGGAGCCATAGGTAATAGCTTGATCGAGGAGAGAAAGTCCATCGCGTACTGAACCCTCAGCAGCTTTGGCTATTAACCGTATGGCCTCTTCCTCATAAGTCACACTTTCCTTCTCACAGAGCTCTTGGAAGTAATCGGTTAAGGTTGCACTTTCAATACGTTTAAGATCAAACCGCACGCAGCGGGATAAAATTGTGGCGGGAACTTTGTGAATTTCCGTTGTAGCAAAGATAAATTTAACGTGAGCGGGCGGCTCTTCAAGGGTTTTCAACAACGCGTTAAAGGCACTTTTTGAGAGCATGTGGACTTCATCAATAATATAAATTTTATAGCGTGCTGCAACTGCTTTATACCGGGAAGCCTCAATAATCTCCCGAATATCATCAATGCCGGTACGGCTGGCCGCATCGATTTCAATAACATCCAGGGCATGATCTTGAGAAATTGAGGTGCAAGACCCACAAACCCCACAAGGCTCTGGGGTGGGGCCATTTTCACAATTTAAGGAACGAGCGATAATACGCGCCGTTGTTGTTTTTCCTGTTCCGCGAATACCTGTGAGGATAAAGGCATGACCTAAGCGATTGCCTTCGATGCCCCTTCTCAAAGTTTCAACAAGGAAATCTTGACCGATCACTTCACTCAGTTTTATAGGACGATACTTACGCGCTAAAACACGATAGCCTTCTGCAGGCACCGTAGAAGTTTCAGGAATAATTTTAAGGGCCGTATTCGTCACGTTTCCTATCCTTTAATGGTGAGGGGCTGATATAACGTGACCCGCAAGGATCTTACGACGGCTGCTTCCTTCCAGACCTGACCGAATTGGCAAGACTTACGTCCACAAATCAACCCCTCATCCCTCTTATAGCAAATAAATTGGGGGAGGAGGCAAGAAAAATATAGCATTTTAAAGCCCTCTCAATTCCATACCTGCCTCAATCAAAGAATGCTTTATTTTAATAAGGTCCAACCAAACCTCGCGTTTTTGCCCCGGAGAGCGAAGAAGATAAGCTGGATGAAAAATAGCTATGATTTTTATTTTTTTTCCAGCCTCTGTCGTATAATCCTTCCAGGTTCCACGCATGCGCATAATCCCGTCCCGTCCTCCCAAAAGGGTTTTAGCAGCCGTCCCGCCCACGAGAATCAAAAAATCAGGGTTCACTAAATCAATATGACGCTGAACAAAAGGAAGACAGGCCTCAGCTTCTGCGGGGGTGGGTTGGCGATTTCCCGGAGGTCGCCAGGGAATGATATTGGTGATATAGAAATTCTCTCGCGTCAGCCCAATGGTTGACAACATTTTATCCAAGAGTTGACCACTTTGGCCCACAAAAGGGAGGCCTTGACGATCCTCATCCGCCCCGGGAGCTTCGCCAATAAACATTACCCGTGCCTCAGGATTTCCATCCCCAAAGACAAGGTTTGTGGCTGTATATTTAAGGGCACAGCCTTCAAAGGCCTGAAGGGCTTCTTTAAGTTCTTTTAAAGACTGAGCTGAGCTGGCCAATTGATGAGCGGTATCATGAGCAACTTGTGGAGAAATGAGAGGTGCCACTGGAACTCTTTCCTTTGCCTTTTCCTTTTCTTCTGAAGAAGGGGAAGGAATCTCGACTTTTTTCTCTTTTTCTTCAAAACGATTGTGAGGCGCAAGGGAGATCACCTCATCATCCCCCGCATCTTTATAAATAGATAAAAGTGTTTTTAAGACATCAGTATTCATCATACCTATTCCTAACATACTTCTATTTTTATGGCTACTAGCGCAACTTTACATAATGCTTCAAAAACTGATCTCGACTTTCCCAACGTAAAATATCATCACTTTGACTGCTTTCTATAAAAGTAAAGTTGTCATCAAGGTTTTCCCGCTTATGAGGAAATACATTATCTCCTTGAATTTTCCCTGTCTGGCCCTTGCCTATAAAAGACCCTATACCGCTTCCCCCATGACTGATGAGAAGAAGGGCGACTGAATTGGGATTGTGATCAGTGATAAGGGGTGGCGCAAGAACATTACTACCATCCTCTCGAAGAAGAGTAATATATCCACCGCTTTCGTTCTGAAGAGTTGTATCGACCTTAGCAAATTCAGGCTCTACAACATAGGTCATGAGGCGTTTGAATCCATCTTGACTATACACCTCACTAATTCCCAAGGTTTTAAAAGGAACTATTCCTTTTGCTCTTTGCCCACGACAGTGCAATTGGGACACGCCATACTCGTTCCCTATTCCTTGAGGCGCGGCAGGGCAAGGAAAACGCTTATTTTTCTCCACATGGGCTGCAATAGCACCGAGTACATATTCTTGATGAGAACGAGTCTTTATAAGTGCTGCTCTTTGAATTTGCGCTGTGAGAAGGGGCAAGCTTAAGCCACCTAAAATTCCTATGATGATAAGAACGATGGAAAGTTCTAAGAGAGAAAATCCCTCTTCACCTTTGGTACGTAGAATAAAAGTTCTAAAAATTCCGTCATTGCGAGGCCCTGCAAGGGCCGCGGCAATCCATTTTTCCAATCCATATGGATCGCCACGCCCCCGTTGGTGGCTCGCGATGACGTTTTTTTTGTAGGTCACGTCCTTAAAGTTGGAAAAAGAGAACACAAGCCGCATCATGATTTTCAAGATTATAAACTCCCTCCTCAAGAACACAGGAATGAGGCGCCTTATCGGTCCCATCCATAGCACGTACTTTTCCTGATGTTGGATGTCCATTATCCATTCTTTTATCAATACTTAAGGCCTGAGCAGGCGTTAAAAGACCTCCTGTGCCATGGGTGTTATGCTTTTGGCCCAGAATAAACCAAAATCCAGAGAGTCCTTGCGGATTACTTTCAACCGTAAAGCCCCCTCCTAGAGAGGATCCCGGAGCTCCTTTTCCGAATTCTCCAACATTTATTTCACTTTCTAAGCCGGGGTTTCCAATCAGCCCAGCGCCGGCTAAATGGGCCCAAAAACCAAGGGCTTCACTTCCCGACGCAAGACCTGCTCCTTCAACAAGACCATTACCATTTCCGTTAGGCAGATTTTCCTTTATTTGAGTGGAGGCATTATGAAAATCACCAGGGAGAGAGTCGTATTTGTCTAGGAAAGTACTGGTGGCCATACGCAGTTCATTAAGCTGAGAGATAACCCGCTTAAGACGAGCACTCTCAATAAGATCTCTCCCCTTTAAGATACCGCCAATAAGTAGCCCCATAATGATGAGTACAACTGCAAGTTCGATAAGGCTAAAACCAGCCTCAGGGTGGGATTTATTTTTCTTCATTGTCACCTTCCCATTTTTTTGAAGTCTGCCTTTTTCTTTTAAAAAGGTAAAGCTTTTTCATGAAGGTAATAAGATGAAGTTTATCTTTTTATTTCATTCATTTTTTTAAACTCCAACACCCTTATGGCAGCTGTTAAAAACACCAAAAAAGTGAAAAGAAAAGCAAGTTCAGAGAAAAGAGTAGGTAATAACATCATGGCTGCAAAAAAGAAAAAAGCCTCAGGACGCTCCATAAGACCCGGGCTATAATGAAACCCTTTTTGAGACTCATTTTCAGAGAAAATCCCAACGACAAGAAAGGAGGTCACACAGGTGAGAATGCTCCCCAGCATCAAAAGACACTCCAAGGCGCGGACTTCCGGCGATACAAGGAAAAGTCCTAAAACAATTGAAAATTCCACAATGCGGTCACCAATAATATCGAGAACTGTTCCATAGGAGGAATCCTTTTGAAAAAGCCGCGCCACCGTTCCATCAAGAGTGTCAAGAATTCCTGTAATCACCAAAAAAGCAAGTGCCAGATTTATAAAATTATAGTAAAGAGCAGGGATGATCGTGAGTCCAACAAGCGTTCCTGTTAAAGTAATAAAATTGGGTGAAACACTTTTCCCAAGAATACGAGCAAGAGGATCACAAAAAGTCTTTTGATAAATAGGCCTTACATAAGATTCGATCAAGAGATCACCTTCATTAAAAATTGAACAAGTTTTCGCGTCCAGGGTGAAAAAAGAAGGGGGGTATAAAACGATCCCGCCACCTTTTTCGTCAATTCCGAAAGGGTTGGATAAGGGACGATCACATCAGCCAACATTCGAAGTGAGATCTTCTTTCCCAGTGCCAATCCCCATGGCAAAATAAGTTCCCCTGCATTAGCTCCAACAATAGATACGGCTAAAATACTACCTTTTGGGCTGACTGTTACTTTTATGAAACCCTTTGTTTCTTTTTCTGTCTGCGCCCTATCACACTCGGCATAAGGCCACTGGAGCGTTTTACTGTTGGAAGGAGCCATAGAATGGAGCATTCCCACATGAGCAATTTCAGGATCGGTGAAGGTAACCCAGGGAAGAGCCTTCATGTTCACTTTGGCCGGAATATGAAAAAGGCAGTTTTTAAGCACCACTTGCGCATGGTAGGCAGCAACATGGGTGAATTGATATTGACCAATCACATCCCCAAGAGCAAAGATCTTTTTCTGGGACGTACGGAGCCGTTGGTCAACCTCAATACCTCGAGGGGTATACTGAATCCTTGCCTTCTCAAGACCGAATCCTTCCACATTTGCTTTCCTTCCCGTGGCGATCAGAAGATGGGATCCTTCAATAACTTTTTTTCCTAAAGAAACCGTAATTCCTTTTTTGCTTTGGCTTATGGAGGTCACTTGAGTCCCCTCTATAACCTGAACACCGTCTTCCTTTAAGGAACGTCTTAAAACGTCAACAATTTCAGGGTCCTCTTTCGGAAGGAGAGAAAAAGCCTCAAGGATTGTGGTTTTAACGCCTAAAAGGCTATAGGCTTGAGCCAGCTCACATCCTATAGGTCCTCCTCCTACAACAATTAAATGATCGGGCTTTTTCTTTAAATCAAAGATGGTTTCATTAGTCAGATAATTCACTGCCTCAAGGCCCGGTATCGGAGGAATTGCGGGTGATGAACCCGTCGCGATAACATAATATTTTGCTTCAATTTTATGTTTGCCTGCTTGAAGGATTTTTGAAGAGAGAAAAACAGCTTTCTCCCGAATGACATGAACGCCCAATTTTTCAAAACGCTGGGCGGAATCATGAGGGGCAATGACTTTAATAACCTCCTGAATATGCTGATGCAGTTTTACAAAATCGATCTTAGGGTCAATCGCTTGAAGACCAAAGGGAGATGAGGTTCGAAAAACCTTCGCCCGCTTGGCAGCCGCAAGAAGTGATTTTGAAGGGACACAACCGTAATTTAAACAGTCTCCGCCCATTTTTCCACTTTCAATGAGAGCAACAGAAACACCTAACTGGGCAGCACCTGCAGCTACACTCAGGCCCCCCGATCCTGCTCCAATGACACAAAGATCAACCTTCATTTTTTTTCCTTTTTCTAAAAAATACAGGAAGAAGAGAAAACACGGCAAGGCCACAAAGGGGAAGGAAAATAGAGGGCTCAAAAATTATCGAAACGTCTGGTGCCTTATCCTGTTCTAAAAGGGTTGCAAGCCCCCTTCCTAAAAGAGAGTAGATGAAAGTTCCTGGAATAATACCGATTAGTGTTCCTAAGACAAAGGTTCTTACCGAGGTGTTCAAAAGAGCCGAAGCAAGAGTGACTGCCCAAAAAGGAAACAGAGGAATTAACCTTAAAAATAATAGATAAGAGAAGGCATTTTTTTGAAACCCTTTTTCCATTTTTTTAACCCAAGGCACTCCTTTTTTCTCAAGGATTTCACCAAAAGTTGTCTTTACAATTAAGAAAAGGAAGGTAGCTCCCAGCGTAGCTGAAATATCAATGATAATAAGAGAAAGGAAGGGACCAAAAAGAAAGCCACCGAGGATCGTTAAAAACGCAGCGATAGGAAGGGATGTTGCCGCAACAACAATATAAGTCACTCCAAATATGAGGAGAGCGATCAAAAAGCGATTCTCAACAAAGAGGATCAAATCTTGATAATACATTTTAAGCGTTGAAAAACTAAAATAAGTTTTTAAATCAGTAGAATAAAAGGTTACTAAGATAAAAAAAATCACAAGAAGAAGAAACCAGCTTTTGTAATGTTTCATTATTTTGAGCCTTTTCCATCAAGTTTTAGTGTATACTATCTTAAAAATGACCTTATGACAAAAAAATGAAATGAAAAAATTAAGCTTTTTTATATCTTTTTGTGGAATTCTAGTTTTACAGCAGGGAATGTCTGCTGCACCCATTTCTAAGGAAAGTGAGGGAGCAATGGTTGACTATAAAGATAAACCTGAAAGCTATTGGAAAAGTCACCTTCCCGAAGACGTGTTTCACATTTGTCGTAAAAAAGGAACAGAAAAAGCCTTTTCAGGAAAGTACGATAAGTTTTATGAGAAAGGCACCTATATGTGTGCTTGTTGTGGAGGGGATTACCCGCTTTTTAGCTCAATGACCAAATTTGATTCCAAGACCGGCTGGCCCAGTTTTTGGAATCCCATCACTCCTTCTCACATCAAACTTGTAAAAGATACAAACCTTATCCATCAGTTCCTGGGAGCTAGAATAGAAGTGCTCTGCGCCCGCTGTGAATCACACATAGGCCACGTTTTTGATGATGGTCCTGCTCCAACACATAAACGCTATTGTCTGAATTCTTTAGCCCTTTCTTTCGTGCCTGAAGGAGAGAAACCTCATAGAACTTTTGTGCCTGAATAGGGAGGATTTCGATGTTATCTTATCTCAGCCTTCTCGGTTTTATAGGCCTTATGATAAACCCCGTAAAGTCTTCATCATCTCAAGAGATCGCCATTTTTTCAGGGGGTTGCTTTTGGTGTGAGGAGGAAGTTTTTAATAATTTGTCTGGCGTTCTTTCGGTGACGGTGGGTTATACTGGCGGCCATACATCAAACCCCACCTATGAGAAAGTTTCTCATGAAAACACGGGGCATAAAGAATCGGTTCAAATTGTTTTTGATCCTACAAAAATTACTTATGATGATCTTCTAACTGCCTATTGGCACAACATTGACCCTTTTGATGAAAAAGGACAATTTTGTGATAAGGGTGATTCTTATAAGGCGGTAATTTTTTACATCAATGAAGCTCAGAGAGAAAAAGCTGAAGCTTCTAAAAAGAAGATAGAGGAACGCTTTCAACAACCAATTTCCACTGAAATTCAGCCAGCAGGCCCTTTTTACCCTGCTGAGGACTACCACCAACATTATGCTGAAAAAAATCCCTTACGGTATAAATTCTATCGTTACACTTGCGGCCGAGATCAAAGGTTAACTCAAGTGTGGGGGAAATCATAAAATGAAAATACTTTACCTCCTTCGCCATGCTCATGCTGAAGATCGTGGAACAAGTCTTTCTGACTTTGATCGCCCCTTGCAAGAAATCGGGTTAAATGAAGCTCAAGTCGTCGCAACTTATATTAAAACAAAGGCCCTTTCCTTTGATTTTGTAATGTGTTCTGCAGCCTTAAGGACTCAGCAAACCTTAGAGCCCCTGCGTTCTGTCATCGGAACGACAGATATTGAAGTTTCAGAAAATTTTTACAATAGCCCAGAAGATAAGATCCTAAAAAACTTGCAGAACATTTCCGATGATTGGAACAAAGTATTATACATTGGTCATAATCCCGGCATTGCTTTTACAGCCTTTAAACTTACAAAAACTTTTCCTGAAGTTCTTGTTGAGGGAGTCACACCAGGAACGTTAATCGGATTTCAGCTTCCTATCAATCATTGGATCGAGCTTGAGTGGTGGGAAGGAGAGGTTATAGATGTCTTTCAACCGGAAACTCACCCATCAACACCTCCCGCACAAGAGGGATCGTAATCCGTCGCTTTTGAATGAGGGAAGCCACATTCAGTTGTTCAACCCAGAAGTGAACACTTTCAAATGAGCGTTCCATATGTTTAAGGAGAAAATTCACCACATCTTCATCAACATGAAGTTGTAAATCCTGAAAAAGTTTACCAATCAGGCGTACTAGCAGCGCTTCATCAGGAGCATGAATACGTATGGCTGGAATAATCTTAAGCCTTGAACTTAAATCAGGAAGGCTGACCCCCCACTGGGAGGGTGGAACAGTAGAAAGAAAAAGCACTCCTCCCTTTTTATCCAGAATATAATTATAGAAATGAAAAAGCTTTTCTTCTCTATCAATCCTTTGAGCATCATCAAGAATAAAAAGATTTTTTCCCTCAAATAAAGCTTCTAGCTGAAATTGATTAAAATCATGCCCTGAAAGATAAAGCGCTTTTGTTTTCTCTTGCCAGATATGAGATAGGTGGGTCTTTCCACATCCTCCCTCCCCATAAATGGAGAGGCAAGGATGGGGCCACTGAGGCCAGCTCATTAATTGATGATAGGCGTTTTCATTGGCAGTGGAGACAATGAAATCTTTGTCATCAAAGGCAGGGGAATGATCAAGGGGAAGGATAAGCTGTTTCACGCGATCAATCTGCTTTGAGAGGAACCGTGCCAAGATAATAAGGGCTCTTCAGATAAACCTCCAAGAGATGCCGCACAAGAACGCCCATAGCCGCTGCAACAGGAAGGGCGAATAAAATGCCAATAAAACCAAAGAGAACACCACCGACTAAAAGCGAAAAAAGAACCCAAACAGGATGAAGCCCTATGCGATCTCCTACAAAATAAGGAATAAATAAATGGCCCTCAAGAACTTGACCGAGGGCAAAAATTCCCGCAATAATTCCAATAGAAGTCCAATCAGAAAATTGAGAAAACGCAATTCCCATACTTAACATAAAGCCAACAAGTGCTCCTACATAAGGAATAAAGGCAATAACTCCAATCACCATACCTACAACAACGCTAAAATCAAGATGCGCAAGAGTTAAGGCAATCATATAGTAAGTTCCAACTAAGAGACAAACTAATGATTGGCCTTTTGCAAAGCCCCCAATCCGATTGTTCATTTCCGTAAAGAGCCGGCGAAGTGTGGGCTCGTAGGGACGAGGCAACCAAGAATCAATTGCCTGAATAATTTTAGTCCAATCCCTTAAAAAATAAAAAGCTACGATCGGTGTAATTACAATCAGAGAGAGAAGGTTGGCAAGAGCAAGGCCACTGGTCAAAAGCTTCACAAGAAGTTTAATTCCCCACGTGATGACATCTCCAAAGTAAGAACTTGCAAACTCACGCAGTCGATTTGCATCCTCAGGTTTAATATAAAGAGAAGCATTATCAATATAAGGCTGCAATGTGACGAGAATGCGGTCTCCATACTGTGGTATGCGAGAAGCTAATCTTAAAAGTTCTGTTTGAATAAAAGGAATGGCTATAAATAGAAAAAGGCCAATGAGGAAAAAAAAGCTAAAAACCATAATACTTGTGGCAAAAGTGCGAGAAATTCCCCACCTTTCAAAACGTTTTACGGCTGGATTCATAGCATAGGCTACAAGGAGTCCTGTGAGAAACGGCATTAAAATTCCTTGAATCAGATAAAGAACACTTAAAAAAACAAAAGTGGCCCCCACCCACATCCAAATTTGACGATTTTTCATCATGAAATCATTAGATCCACTTTATTTAAATGCATAAACCCAAGTCTAACATAGCTTGCACCGGAAAGCACAGTTGTTAAACCTACAAGATATCCAAAATAGATATTTAAATGAGAAATTCCACTAAAAGCCTCCATCTGGCTTAAAGCACAAAGAGCACATAAAAGCTGAACCGTTGTGTTCATTTTGCTAATGAACAAGGGCTCCATTTTAAGCGTACTTTTAAAAACAAATAATAGGAGAATCCCTCCAATAATTAGAACGTCCCGAAAAACAACAAGAATAACAACCCATAGCTCAATAAGCCCAATATTTCCGAGAGCCATAAAAACCCCAACCAGCAATATCTTATCAGCAATAGGATCAAGATACGCTCCAAACGTTGTACGTAATTTAAATATTCGCGCAAGAAATCCATCCAAAGCATCGGAAAGAGCGGCAAGCAAAAAGAGCCCAAAAGCTGCCATAAGTTGATGGGAAAGAATAAGCCAAACAATCACCGGCACACTTAAAAGGCGAGAAAGGCTAATAATATTGGGAAGGTTTACCGTACTTGCCATATTTTTATGAACGCCTTTCCTTGTCTCGTGAAAGACTCCAACCCTCCTCCTGAGAAGCCAAAATCCACCCTTTATCATTGAAGTATTTTTGGAGCTTTTGAATATTTTCAGCATATTTAACTTCCAGTACCGCGCTTTGTGGCGAGAGGGAGAGGGTTGTTACTTTTTGAACGCCAAAAGTCCCCTCTACTTCTTTTTTTATCTGCCGCCATTCCTCAAGAGAATCATAGAAAACTATTATTTTAAAATCCGCACCTCGACTCGAATTGGCAACTCCAATATTAGAGGCTTGTTCTGAGGAACGATTTGGATGCAAGACCCAATCTTGAACTTGAGTGCCATCGAATTGAAAGGTCAAAGAAGCTGTATAACTTTTTGCCGTTGTTTTCTCTCGGTCGATTGAAAAATTAGAAACCATATCAACGATTTTATCATGAGGAGGAAGAGGTGACGAAATCTCAGGGAAGTTTTGACCCACAAGTTTTTCAAAAGCCAAATCATGGGCTTGGTCAAGCGCTTTGTCTCGAGCTGCTGCCGAAGAGTCTGCCGTCACAGACACTTGAATACCAGACACAGTTAAGACTTGAGCCTGAATCATTCCAGGAATGAAGAAGAGAGAAAACAAATAAATAAACTTCATCTTTTACTTCCTTAAAAAAATAGTTTTCTTCATCTTAAGAGGGGTTAGAAAAAATTTCTACTCTTATCAGCCCTTTTTCTGTTAAAAGATACTCCAAAGCAAAATCATGAGGTTGGCGTGGAACTTTATCCACTTCTTGATCACTAAAGCCTACCCCTATAGTAATCACCTTATGCTGGTGAAGATACTTATCAAAATGCCCTTGGCCATATCCCAAACGATGACCCTCCTTATCAAAGGCCAACAAAGGAACAAAAATCAGATCTGGAATCACAAGAGACGCCGTAGGAGATGGCTCTAACATAGTAAAAGGGCCTGTCACGAGAGGTATCTTTGGAGTCCATTGACGAAAAATCATGCCCTCCGGAGTGATTGCAGGCAAGGCGCATTCAAACCCTTCGTCAATAAAGCGATAGAGTAAGGGTTTGATGTCTAATTCACTTCCCCAAGGCCAATAGCCCGCGATTTTTAGGTGAGAATTCAGCTTAAAGCTGTTAAAAAAATGAAAACATATCTCCATACCTGCGGAAGGATGGCTTTGAAAAAGTTCCTTGCGACGTTCCTTCATTATATGGCGGAGATGTTTCTTCTGAACAACAGGCATAAAAGCTCTCCTAAAAGAATGAGGGAGCCGCAATGACCGTTTGCGATTAATGTCCTCGTGTGGCCCGCGTATGCAGGTGGGTGCCATATGCCCTAATCCACGGATTAAGGCAGAAACAGCTCCCTAAAGGAAGGTATCGGCCCCAGGGAAAGTTACACATAACGCATCCCGCAGCGCCCCTCTCTCCTTATGTAAGGTGTATTCCATCAAACGACAAGAGGGGTTCTTTCAAGATCTTTTCTAAATCCATCACCACCTAATAATAAATCTATGAAATAATTTTGTTTTTCATCTTTGATCCACTCAAAAGGCGCATAGGTATTTTTTAGAAAAGCCACCAACTTCACTCCCAATTCAAAGCTCTCCAGGTGACTGTAATTCGTGATGAGAAGGTGGGCGCCTGTACACATCTCTCCCTTCCCCTTTCCCGACTGAGGGGTGAAGGTCAAGGGACGTGCTTGAATACCCTTGTGGGTTTTTAAAAACCGCAAAAGATTCTCTTGGTCAAGGCCTGGCGCCCCAAGGCAAGTAAAGGGAAAACTGGTGCCGCGCCCCTCTGAGATATTCGTCCCTTCAAGCAAAACAAGGGCTGGATAAAGCAAAGCTGCCTCCCAAGAAGGAAGATTGGGAGAGGGGGGAATCCACGGATAATGATAGGGCTTATGATCATGCTGACACGACATGATGCGGATTACATGGTTTGGGTTATGATTTAAAAGAAGTTCTCCTAGGGTTTTTCCATGTTGAAAAGGAACATCAAAATACCCTACAAGAGACTGAAACGCCGGATCAAGCGGTGGCCCTTTTTTGGCTGAGCCCAAGGGATTGGGACGGTCACATATAATGACGTCCAAGGGTGAATGTTTATCTAAAAATTGCGCACATGTGGCCCCATAGGTATAACAACGCAGGCCCACGTCTTGAAGATCGATAATCAAAACATCCACCTCAAGCTCTTTCGGGGATGAGGCGCCGTAAAGACTAAAAACCGGAATGTTGAGATGGGGATCAAAACCATTGGCTACTTTCTCCCCTTCGGCAATTTGTCCACTCCATCCATGCTCAGGCGAAAAAATACATGTCAAAGCAGAACCAATTTTTTCCTGCAACGCATAAGCTGAAACTTGATAAGTTCGGGTCAGGGCATTTTGATGGGTGATCATCCCCACCCTTTGAGAGGAAAGGTAATTAAGAGTTTCTTTATCCTCTAAAAGGAAGTCAATTCCAGATTTTGGCAGTTGGAATCGCATGCTCCCTCACCCCAATAATTGCCATTTTAATTCATCCACAAGGTCAAGTTTTTCCCAAGAAAATTCCCCATCAGGCTCAACTTTCCGCCCAAAATGACCATAGCAAGCCGTGGGCCGGTAAATGGGTTTTTCGAGAGCCAATTTTTTTCGGATCCCCAAGGGTGTTAAGTCTAAGAGATCTCGCAACAAATAAATAAGCTGATCCTCAGAGACAAGACCCGTTCCGTGGGTGTTAAGATAAAAGGAGGTAGGATCAGTACGCCCTATAGCATAAGAAAGCTGTAAGGTACAGCGGTCCGCAAGACCCGCTGCCACAATATTTTTAGCCATATAGCGGGCCATGTAGGCTGCGGAGCGATCCACTTTTGTAGGATCTTTTCCAGAAAAGGCGCCACCCCCATGTGGCGCCATGCCCCCATAGGTATCCACAATGACTTTGCGTCCTGTAAGCCCCGTATCGCTCGCAGGGCCGCCTTGAACAAACCGGCCCGTGGGGTTGACATAAAAGAAGTCATCTCCGCAATACCACCCTTCCGGTAAAATCTTCTTAACATAGGAAAGAAGAAGACTTTTCACCTCCTCTGAGGTGACACTTTCTACGTGCTGAAGAGAGGCGACAATAGCTGTTGTCCCTACGGGTTTATAGTCTTCATATCTCACCGAAAACTGACATTTCCCATCGGGACCCAGTTGAGGCAGACGCCCCGCCCGTCGATCCTCTCCCAAAAGCCGCATGAGTTTATGGGCAAAAAAGAGAGGGGTTGGCATCAACTCTTCATTCTCTCGAGAGGCGTACCCAAACATAATACCTTGATCGCCGGCACCTTGGCCCCTATCAAGACCACGCGAAATATCGGAAGATTGAGTTTTAAGACTCACTTCTATATTGACCGTTCTCCAATCGAAAGAGGGGTCTTCATATCCAATCTCACGAATACAATCTCGAATGATCTGATCAATTTGTTTGTGAACAAGAGATGCTGTGCTTTTTACTTCTCCAAAAACAAGAACCCGGTTGGGAGTGACAATGGTTTCGATGGCTGTTCGTGCTTGAGGATCCTGTGTCAGGTACGCATCTACAATGGCATCGGAAATTTGGTCACATACCTTATCTGGATGGCCATTGGAGACAGATTCGCTTGTAAAAATAAAATTATTCATCAAAGTGCTCCTTTAAAATAACCAACCCTGCAAAAGCAAAAACGATGGCGAGAAGACCTAAGGTGATCCAATCTCCCCACTGGGCATAAAGAGGCTTTGTCTGGGTCGGAGGGGGCAGAAAAACATCTAAAACACCCCTCGTACTCAGCTTAATACTCCCCTTCATACGTCCATAAGCATCAAAGACACTTGAAATTCCAGAATTGGCGGCACGTACTAGCGGCACTCCCTCTTCAATGGCGCGCATGCGGGTCATTTCAAGATGTTGATAAGGGCCCGATGTATTTCCATACCAGGCATCATTGGTCACATTCAGTATCCATCTGGGGCGCTCTAGAGCTGCATTAATAACGGCGCTGGGGAAAATAACTTCGTAACATACAAGACCGCTAAAGGATGGGAAATCATTGGGAAGAGCCACCAACTCAGGCCCAGGACCTGCCTTAAAGTCAAGAGCGCCTATGGTTATTTTTTTAATGGAACCTTCTCCAAAAAGGGCATCAATATTCTTCCGAAACGGAATATACTCCCCAAAAGGAACGAGATGAGCCTTATCATAGGAAGCAAGGATATTTCCTTCCTTATCCAGGACAAGGATGCTATTTCTAACCTCTTTTGGGCCTGTTAGACGCAAAGCGCCGGTAAATAAAAGAGCACCTTTTGGCAAGGCTTCCGCAATAAGCATGCGCCGAAAACTATCTTGTTCTAAAAAGAAAGGAATTGCCGTTTCGGGCCAAATCACAGCCTTCAAATTAAAGGCCGAAGGCTGGGCGGTCATTTCCAAAAGCTGACGAAAATTATCTTCCTTTTGAGCCAAATTCCACTTGAGGGTTTGAGGAATATTAGGTTGAACGATGCGAAGGGCGAGAGAGGGAGATTCCATCACCTCAGGATGATTCAAGCGATGGTGTCCCCAGACCCAAAGAAAGGGGACAAGTAAATAAATAGAAATAGCGAGCGTTCGCTCAAAATAGTTTTTCCCAATCAAATATCCTAGGAAAACACTCAAAAGAATGGCCATAAGGCTGAGCCCATAAACCCCGCCTACTGATGCCATTTGCATCATCTCAGAGCTAAAGGCCCAGCTATAACCTAATAAATTCCAAGGAAAACCCGTGAAGAGATGCCCTCTTAGCCATTCAAATCCAATCCAGATGCCAGCAAAGACAAAGGCGCGGCTGACACCTCGATAGGGCCACACTTTCGTCAAAGCAAAAGTAGCCCCCGTAAAGACAGCAAGCACAGAAGGAATCCCAAATAAAGCAAAGGGAACCAGCCACCAAAAAGCTTTCAAATCAACAGTTAGAGCATAAGTTATCCAATAAAGCCCTACGGTGAAGTGGCCGAGTCCAAACCACCATCCTAGAGAGAAAATACGGAGAAATGAGGATCCTTCCTCAATTTCAGCATCCAGCAAAAACCAGATGGCGCTAAAGGAGAGAAGCAGAGCTGGAAAAATGAAAAGAGGCGCAAAGGCCAAAGCCCCAAGGGCGCCCAAAAGAAAGGCGAGTCCTCTTATAAACCAAGGTTTACGCAGGGATGTCAGGTAGTCCATGTATCCCCAAGCGTTTAATGCGGCGTGAATCGGCCTCTATAATTTCAAACTCGATGCCGGAAGGATGGGCAATTAATTCCCCCCTTTGAGGAATCCGATCCGTCAGATGAAGAACAAGTCCTCCAATCGTATCAATCTCTTCTTCCTTTTCTGCCTCGGTCCGAATGGTGCCCACTTTTTCTTCTAATTCCTCGATGTCCATACGGCCATTGACGACCACAACCCCATCAGGCCGACGAAAGAAGTGTACAGGCGTTGTCATCTGGGCCACATCTTGAATGTCGCCCACAATTTCTTCAACCAGGTCATTAAGGGTCACAAGTCCATCAACTCCCCCATGCTCATCAACCACAATGGCCATTTTTTCACCGGTCGAGCGCATCTTTAAGAGCAAATCCAAAATACGCATGGAAGGAGAAATATAATCAATTTTGTGAAGGTGGGCTTGAATTTTGAAGTTCTTCGGTGTGCTCGTGCTATCAATAAGATCTCGCAGATGAATATAACCTAAAATATCATCGAGAGTTTGGCGATATACCGGAAGCCGCATCACCTGGCTTGATTTAAACACTGCAATGACCTGTTCAAGGGAAGAATCATGAGAAACGCCAATAATTTCGGCACGTGGAATCATCAAATCCTTGGCGGTTAAATCACGCAGACTTAGAATATTCGTGAGCATTTCCCGCTCATCAGGAGCGAGCGACGTATCTTCAATTTCTTCTTCTTCAATTAGCTCTTCGATAGTTTCTCTTAAAGAGCTATCTCCCTCCTTTTTTTTAAAAAGAAAAGGGAAATATGATCGCCAGTTTTTCATTAATCCTCATAAGGGTTTTGAATATTGAGCGTTTGTAAAATCTTTATTTCCAAACTTTCCATCTCTCCAGCTTCATGGTCTGCTTCATGATCATACCCTAAAAGGTGTAAAAATCCATGGATAATCAGATGCAGGGTATGGTGAAGGGTTGAAATACCTAATTCCTGAGCTTCTTTTAAAACAGTTTCATAGGCTAAGATAATATCTCCAAACTCACCCTTTTCATCAGAAGGAAAGGAAAGCACATTGGTTGCTTTATCTTGTTGTCGGAAAGTTTTATTAAGGATGTGGATTTCCTTATCGGTTGTCAGAACAACACTCACTTCGCTTTGAGAAAAATCCTTCTTCAAAGCATGAGAGGTTTTTTCAAGGGCAAGGGTGACTTCTTCTTCCAACAAAGGAGAAATCGTCTTCCAGCGTTTTTCTGAAATAATAAAATTAATAATGGGCTTTTTTTCGCTCATAAGCTCTTACAATACGTGAAACCAGAGGATGACGCACCACGTCCTGCTCTGTAAAGTTAATATACCCCACACCCTTAACCCCTGCGAGGGTTGTCATGGCGTCCTGAAGTCCCGAGGGTGTTCCCTTGGGGAGATCAATTTGAGTCAGATCTCCCGTGATGATCATGCGAGAGTTATTACCAAGGCGAGTTAAAAACATCTTCATTTGAACTTCAGTTGTGTTTTGAGCCTCATCCAAGATAATGACTGAATCGGAAAGGGTTCTACCGCGCATAAAAGCCAAAGGAGCCACCTCAATTTCTCCCAACGCTAGTTTTTTCGTAACTTGTTCAAGGGGCAACATGTCATGGAGCGCATCATAAAGGGGGCGTAGGTAAGGATCGACTTTCTCTCGAATATCTCCCGGTAAAAAACCAAGCCGCTCCCCAGCCTCCACAGCAGGGCGCGATAGGATAAGCCGATCCATTCTCCCCGCAAGCATCATTTCGACGCCAAAGGCAACAGCTAAATAGGTTTTTCCCGTACCCGCAGGGCCTTCGGCAAAGACAAGCTCATTTTCCTTCAAAGATTGAATATAGGCCACTTGTTGATGAGAGCGCGCCGTAATAATTCGGCGTTTTGTGGTGAGAAAAACTTCATCATGAGATTCTTTATCATTAGCAAGGCGAAGAGCCATCATAACATCGGTTGAATCGATGTGTTTTCCTTCTTGAAGATGAAGATAGAGAGAGGCCAAAACCGAACTTGCAATGCGTGCAGATTCCTCTTCTCCCTGGATAACAACTTGATTACCTCGGGTTGAAATAGTGATAGGCAATTCCTTTTCAAGTAACTTTAAATTGCTTTCCTGACTTCCAAAAAGCTCAATAAGAAGAGAATTATCTTCAAACTCTAAATACGTCGTTGAGGATTTGTCCTGAGATTCCATAGTTTTTTCATTTTTGAACTTCATTTTCATTATAGGCGAAAATTCAATGATTTCAAAGACCATAATCATGACTCTCCAATAAGTTTGCGAGATAATTAAGTCTTTTAGCTCTCCCACAAAGGAAGATGTTCGAGATCTTGGTCCCAGTTCTCCTTAAAAAGGAGAAACTTTTGGACATTCTACAAACAAATCAAAAAAATAATTATTTTGTTTCAATACATTAAAACTTCTTCTTGCCAAACCTAACCAAGATCATTTAGATGGAGGTCCGTTTAGGTGAAGGGCAAACCCCCCTTTTGTTTGGAGTGAATTCATTGACAGCTGCTGTAATTACTCAAGAATCCTTAAGTGTCCCCTACAAGGGAAGTTATATCCGAAAAGTTATTTTGTCTTGCATGATAGGCAATGCCCTTGAATGGTATGACTTTGCTTTATATGGTTTTTTTGCAAAAACCATCGGGCAACTTTTCTTTCCCAACTTTAGCACCTTTGCTTCTCTGATGGCCACCTTTGGCATCTTCGCGGCGGGATTTATTATGCGGCCTCTGGGAGGGATCATATTTGGGCATATTGGCGATAAAATTGGGCGCAAGGATGCTCTTTTATGGTCAATCTACCTGATGGCCATCCCCACAGCTCTTATTGGTCTTCTGCCAACCTATGATCAAATTGGATGGTTTGCTCCCCTTCTTTTAACCCTCATTCGCTTAGCTCAAGGCCTTTCTATGGGCGGTGAGTTTACGGGTTCTATGATTTTTGTTGTAGAGCATGCCCATACAGGGAATCGTGGCCTTTACGGAAGTTGGGTCGTTTTTAGTCTTCTGGTGGGAATTTTAGTGGGCTCTGCCGTTGCAACGTCAACCTGTCATTTCCTCTCTCAGGAAGAGCTTTATGCTTGGGGATGGCGCATTCCCTTTATTATTAGCGTTGCTGGAGGCTTTGTTGGCTCCATTATGCGCAGAACGGTGGATGAGCCAGAACAATTCAAACAAGCTAAAGCCCTCCACAAAGAGCATTCAACGCCCATTGTTGCACTGTTTAAATCTCACGCGAAAATGATTCTTTATGTCATTACCATCGAACTTTCGCTTTCCATTGGGTTTTATATGATTGTCACGTTCATCAATAATTACCTAACGGCTCTTCTCAATTTTTCAATGGTAATGAGTCTTTTAACAACAACGATTGGTATGCTCGGCATGGGTATCGCCATTCTTCTTTCTGGATGGCTTTCTGATAAAATTGGGAGAAAGGCAGTCTTAATCTCAAGCTCTCTTGCTTTTACTTTCTTTTCTTATCCTCTTTTTCTATGCTTAGAAGAGGGTTTTACCTCAGCCCTTTTTGCTCAAGTTGCTCTTTCCTTTATTATGGGGTCATTCTTTGCCCCCATTCCCGCAACCCTTGTCGAGCTCTTTCCCCTTACGGTCCGCTCTTCAGGCATATCCATTTCTCACAGCTTAAGTATGGCCATCTTCGGAGGCAGCGCGCCACTTATTGCAACCGCTCTTATAAGTTATACAAACAATAATGCGGCGCCTGCTCTTTACTTAGGCGGTGCTTCTCTTATTGGGGCCATTGCCCTTTTCTTTATGAAAGAGCGTTCTAAGGAAGAGTTGCAATAAACGCGTAATCGGCGCACTGAGATCCACATTTGGGAAGTCCTTGTGAATTGATATAGGGCTTGCAATGGGTATTTTTGGGACCACAGGTACCTGTTTCACAACTCCCTTCGTTCGCATCACAATAATAGCACCCATCACTCATACAAAGCTCATAGAGCCGCATCCAGCGTTTTATTTGATTTGATGGAAGATTGTGAGGAGTTACTTTTCCTTTTGCATCAAAGCTCACTCTTTGAACACCATAAATATCCGTAAGCTTCTGACGCTCCCTGTCGCCCACATCCCATTGAGCATAAAAGCGCAGCGATACATCGGGAATCTCCTCCCCATAGACCGCGCTCAAAAAAATTGGTAAAAGTAGTAGCCTCCGTAAAACTTGACCCTTCATATTCTCTCCTATCAGAGAAGTCCCGAGCACTAAAGGTGCCATATTTAAGGGGATAAAAAAAGGAGAAACTTTAAAATACTATAACATATCTATGGCACTTCAAAATAAGATGGCCTATAACAATAGGGTCACTCTGAAAAGCAAGGAGAAAATGATGGCAGCCAGTGTTAATAAAGTCATTTTAGTAGGAAACCTAGGAAAAGATCCTGAAGTTCGCATGACCCAGGAAGGCATGAAGATTGTTAATCTTGCCTTAGCCACTTCCGAACAATGGAAAGATAGGAACACGCAAGAGCGCAAAGAGCGTACGGAATGGCATCGGGTTGTAATCTTTAATGAACATCTTGCTGACGTTGCTGATAAATACCTCCGCAAGGGGGCCAAAATTTACATTGAAGGGCAGCTCCAAACCCGTAAATGGACAGACCAAGAAGGGAAAGAGCGTTACACAACAGAAGTTATCATCCCACGTTTCCGAGGCGAATTAACCATGCTAGACAGCCGGGGCCAAGGCGCAGATAACGAGATCCCTTCCTTTGAAGCGCCTAAAAGTAGCGCCCGCGAAGAGCCAGTCTCTTTAGGTGAAATTGACGACGAGATTCCATTTTAAGTTTTTTCAAGGAGCTTCCCTTTGACTGAAAATAAGGCCATTGCTTTTGTAAACATAGAAGATGAGATGAAAAATTCTTATCTTGATTATGCGATGAGCGTCATCGTTAGTCGTGCTTTGCCTGATGTTCGTGATGGACTTAAGCCTGTTCACAGGCGCATTCTCTATGCCATGTATGAGTCAGGATACGATTACAGTCGTCCCCACAAAAAATCCGCCCATATCGTGGGAGGCGTTATCGCGAAATACCATCCTCATAGCACAGAAGCCGTTTACGATTCTTTGGTCCGTATGGCCCAAACCTTTTCTTTGCGGCTTCCTCTTATCGACAGCCAAGGAAACTTTGGATCTATGGATGGAGATCCTGCGGCGGCAATGCGGTATACAGAAGCACGCCTTTCTCGCCCAGCCCACTATCTTCTTACTGATATTGATAAGGAAACTGTGGATTTTAAAGCCAACTACGATGAATCAACCATAGAGCCGACCGTTCTTCCCAGTCGTATTCCTAATCTTCTTGTTAATGGTGCTGGTGGTATTGCTGTGGGCATGGCCACAAATATTCCTTCTCACAATCTAGGAGAAATTATTGATGGTTGCTGTGCTCTGATTGAAAACCCTGATTTAACTGTTGAAGAACTTATGGAACATATTCCAGGTCCTGATTTTCCAACAGGGGGCCTTATCATGGGAAGAAGAGGCATTTACAGCGCTTTTAAAACAGGTCGTGGATCTCTTATCATTCGCGGCCGGACCCATATTGAAACCATTCGGAAAGACCGAGAAGCTATCATTGTCACAGAAATTCCATATCAAGTGAACAAAGCCAAAATGATTGAGCGTATGGCAGAGCTTGTGATTAATAAAGAACTTGAAGGTATCGCTCACCTTCAAGATGAATCGGATCGCAATGGGGTTCGGGTTGTTATTGAATTAAAAAAAGACGCCATCCCTGAAGTTGTTCTTAATCGTCTCTATACAATGACTCCACTGCAAACAAGTTTTGGGGTGAACATGCTTGCCCTGAATGGAGGGCGTCCTCAACAAATGGGGCTCAAGGAGATCCTTGAATGCTTTATTCTTTTCCGTGAGGAAGTCATTACAAGGCGCACACAATATGAACTGAAGAAAGCACGGGATCGTGCTCATATATTAGTGGGTCTTGCTTTGGCTGTTGCGAACCTTGATGAAATGATTGCCCTCATTCGAAAAGCTCCTGACCCACAAACGGCGAAAGATCAAATCCTCTCTCGTGCTTGGGCTGTACAAGATATTGAGCCTCTTATTCAACTTATTGATGAACCTGGGTTCCCGATTATTAATGGCACTTACAAGATGTCGGAAGTTCAAGCCAAGGCTATCCTTGATCTAAGACTTCATCGTCTCACGGGCCTTGAGCGGGAAAAAATTGCTCAAGAACTTCACGAAATTGTGGGAGAAATTAAAGAATATCTCCATATCCTAAGCTCACGTGATCGTCGTCTCGAAATTTTGCGCACAGAACTTATTGAAATTAAAGAAAATTATGCAACGCCCCGACGCACCACTATTGAAGACGCTGAAATGAATGCAGATGAGGAAGATCTCATTCAACGGGAAGACATGGTCGTCACTGTCAGTCTTGGTGGGTATATCAAACGGGTTCCTGTGACAACTTACCGTGCTCAAAAACGCGGGGGCAAGGGACGTTCTGGCATGGCCACCCGTGAGGAAGATACAGTTTCAGAAGTCTTTGTGGCCAATACCCATACCCAAATGTTGTTTTTCACAACCTCGGGACGTGTCTTTGGAATGAAGGTCTATAAACTTCCTCTCGGCACACCTCAAGCTCGCGGTAAGGCCATTGTGAATCTTTTACCTCTCGAAGAGGGCGAAACAATCTCTACAATTATGCCTATGCCTGATGATAAAGCTCTCTGGGAAAAGATGCACATTCTCTTCGCTACTTCCTCGGGGCAGGTCAGAAGAAACGCCCTTTGCGATTTTACGAACATTCGAGCTAATGGAAAGATTGCCATGAAGCTGGAAGAAGGAGAACAACTTATTGCTGTCAGTTCTTGTAACGAGACAAATGATGTGCTTTTAACAACAAGAGAAGGTCGTTGCATTCGTTTTGCTGTAACTGACGTCCGCGAATTTGTTGGAAGGACCTCAACAGGTGTTCGTGGAATTCGCCTCACGAAAGACGATAAAATCGTCTCTATGTCTATTCTTCATCAAGTTGATTTTACTATTGAAGAGCGGGATGCTTATCTGAAACAGGCCATAAAGCTCCGCCGTCAGGAAGGGGATGAAGCCAGTGAAGAGGCTACAATTTCCTTATCTCAAGAACGTTTTGAGGCAATGGCTGCGGTCGAAGAGTTTATTCTTTCCGTCAGTGAAAATGGTTTTGGAAAACGTAGCTCTGCTTATGAATATCGTTGTACAAACCGAGGCGGACAAGGAATCACAACCATGGACGTAACTGCTAAAACAGGCAAACTTGTGGACTCCTTCCCCATCAAGACTGAAGATGACGTTATGCTTGTAACAAATACAGGTAAGCTCATCCGTTGTCCTGTTCATGACATCCGTATTGCAGGGAGACGTACTCAAGGCGTTACGCTTTTCCGGGTTGATAAGAATGAGGCGGTCGTTTCTGTTGCCCGCATTCAAGACGATGGACACGAAGAGCTAGAAGAGCTAGATAATGGCTAAGCTACTACATACCGGCATTTATCCTGGCACATTTGACCCCATTACTTTGGGCCACCTTGACATTATTCAACGGGCCACATCCATTCTTGATCGCCTTATCATTGCTGTAGCAACAAATAGTGAAAAAACCCCCTTATTTTCGATTGAAGAGCGCATTCAACTTATTGAACAGGAAATTAAGTCTCTATCGCTCCCTCAGGGGGTTGAGATTGCCGTGAAACCCTTTGATACCCTTCTTGTCAATTTTGCCAAGCAAGAAAGGGCTCACATTCTCGTGAGAGGTCTCCGTCCTGTCTCTGACTTTGAATATGAATTTCAAATGGCCGGAACCAACCGTACATTATGCCCAGAGATTGAAACGGTTTTCCTTGTTGCCTCCGAAAAATGCCAATTGATCGCCTCTCATCTTGTCAAGGAAATCGCCCGTCTAAAAGGAGACACAACCCCCTTTGTTTCCAAGAATGTCAGCGATAAGTTGAAAGAACGCTTTTAAGCGCAAACACAGCTTGGCGCCCACAAAATCAAAGAAAGCGCAATCGCCAACATCACGCAGCCAATGAAAAAATCAAGAATTTTCCATGAAAGCGGTTTTTGAAAAAAAGGCCCTAAATAACCAGCTCCATAACCTAAGGTAAAAAACCAGATAAAGGAGGCAAGAATCGCCCCCAAAGCAAAGAATATCCTTTCGAATTCAGAAAATTGGGCTCCAATACTTCCCAAAAGCACAACCGTATCCAAGTAAACATGGGGATTCAAAAAACTTAGAGCCAGAACGGTCCCTATCGTCATTTTTAGATTTGGACGCTCACGATTCTCCTCAATTTTAAGGAATTCAGACTTAAAGACTGAATGAAAAGAACGAAATCCATAATATCCCAAAAAGATAGCCCCGCCCCACCTTGCAATCGTCAAAAGAAATATGTTTGAAGCCACAACAGCTCCAAAACCACCTACCCCCACACAGATAAGGAGAGCATCAATCAACGCACATATAAGGGCCGTTATAAAAACAAAATTTTTTAAAATTCCTTGTTTAAGAACAAAAGCATTTTGGGCCCCGATGGCAATAATCAAGCCCGCCCCCGTTCCGCATCCTTCAATAAAAGGAGCCACACAAAAACTTTCCAAAATTCTCTCCAAAAACATCTCATTTTCAAATAATTATATAAAATCGTAAAAATTTTACAATGAAATCCCTTTTCCTCTTGAAAATAGAACAATCCTGGTTATGATGGGCCCCATCTATTTAAGCGGGCGTAGCTCAGGGGTAGAGCACAACCTTGCCAAGGTTGGGGTCGAGGGTTCAAATCCCTTCGCCCGCTCCAGTGATCAAAAGGTCCGACCCGAACACATGGGTACAAAAATGAAATTTCTTGTCATTTTCCTTGTTCTTATCGGATGTGCGGGGTTTCTTTACTGGCTTAAAGGGCATACAGCTCCTCAATTGATTGGTAAAGCTCAATTTTCAATAAAAACTAATAAAAAAATTGTAGCCCTGACCTTTGATGATGGTCCTTCAATTCCTTTTACCAGCGATATCCTTGATATTTTAAAAGAGAAGGGAGTAAAAGCAACCTTTTTTATCTTAGGAAAACATGCTGAGATTCACCCTGAACTCGTTCAAAGAATATATCAAGAAGGGCATGAAATTGGCAATCATTCTTGGTCTCACGCTCGACTTATCTTTAAGACACCTGCGTTCGTTCGAGATGAGATTGAGCGTACTGATCACCTTATTAGGACGTTAGGATATACAGGACCTATTCACTTTAGAGCTCCTTATGGCAACAAACTTCTTATTCTTCCGTGGATTCTTAAAAGGATGGATAGACTCCATATTTTGTTTGATGTGATTGCTAAAGATTGGGAAAAACCATCTCCTCATATCATGACTCAACGTATTATAGAGCAGCTCCACCCTGGAGCCATCATTCTCCTCCATGATGCAGATGAGAACAACATAGAAGACAGATCATACACAGTTCAAGCTCTTAAAACAATTATTGAGGCTGTGAGAAAACAAGAATATCAATTTCTCACGATCAGCGAATTACTTAAAGAAGATACAGAAAGTTAATTTGTAACTTCCTCTATCATTCACTTAATAGAAAGAAGCTTCTTGCCTACAACTGAGAGAGGTGATTCTATCTCACCTGATAAGTCAAGCTCTGTCATTAAAAAAATATTGAAAAATATTAAAAATTTTCATGAGGGGTCCCTGGATAAGTTTCATATTTAAATAAGAGTTAATATCATTTTACTTTCAAACAATAAGACGGAAAACGAGTCTTTGCTTTCTCAACAGCATTTGGCATACTAAGAGGATGATAGAGAGAAGGAATCATGGTTAAAAAAGATTTAACAGTTCAAGAGCAAAAAGAGGCGATCCTTACATCAATTGCCAAAAAGATTTCTCATAAAGTTGCGCCTCCGTATAAGATCGCAGCTGAAACTTTTGCAAAACTTTTTTATGGAAATGTCTCTCTTGAGGATCTTAGGGAAACTTCTCTGGATGCTCTTGTCAATTCTACCTATGAGATGTGGCAATTCAGTCTCATTCGCAAGCCAGACCAACCAAAAATCAAGTGTTTTGTTGAAAGAGAAAAGCTCAACGGAACTTACGTTTCACAAACCATCATCGAACTTATCAATGATAACAAGCCCTTTCTCGTGGATTCAGTGGCTGGCGCTATTAATAGTTTAGGCTATTCCATTCACCTTATCGTGCATCCAGTCATGCAAGTTGAGCGTGACACTTCCCATCATTTAAAAAAGGTTTTCAACAGAACCCAAGAAACTAAAAAAGGAAGCTATGAGTCTTTTATTCGATGCGAGATTTTAGGCCCATCTTCTCCAGAAAAATTAAAAATTTTAAAGCAAGAAATTGAGCGTTCTCTTGAAGACGTTGAGGCTTCCGTTGAGGATTGGCAGCCCATGCGAAAGCGTTTAGAAAATGCGATCATAAATTTAAAGAAAAATCCTCCCCCCATTTCTAAGGAAGCCCTTAAGGAGTCAATTTATTTTCTTGAATGGATAGAAAATAATCATTTTACCTTCCTTGGTTATTGTGAATATTCCATAAGTAAAGAAAAAGGACAGCACCATAGAATTTTTGCACCAGGAAAGGGCCTTGGTATCTTAAAAAGTTCCCCCAAGCAGGAGCTTTCCCATATTTTTGAGGGTGTCCAACTTAACTTAACGGTTTGGAATTTTATCACCGATCAGGATCCTCTTATTTTAACGAAAACAACGCAAGTCTCCCTCGTTCATAGGCGCGATCCTATGGATTCTATTACTATTAAGCATTTTGATAATGATGGTAAGGTTATTGGCTTTTATCAATTCGTTGGCCTTTTTACCTCCGTTGCCTATAATCAGAGTGCCCAAGAAATTCCTCTTTTGCGGCGTAAAATTTCTCGCACTTTGAAGCGATCTGGTTTTGATGAGCAATGGCATGATGGAAAAACCCTTCTACACATTTTGGAATCTTTTCCACGCGATGAACTTTTTCAAGCCTCAGAAGATTGGCTTTTTGAAACCTCTATGGCCATTCTTCAACTGCAAAATCGGCAGCGTTTAACTCTTTTTATACGTCCAGATAAATTTGCAAGGTTTGTAACGTGCCTCGTTTATGTTCCTCGGGACAGATATGATAGCGAGCTCAGAAAAAAAATCGGCGACGTTCTAGAAAAAGACTTAAATGGAAAAATTACAAATTGGCAAGTCCAGCTGGGAGAACTTGCCTTTGCGCGTATTCATTTTTCTATTCGTATATTGCAAAAACAGCCCTTATCCTATGATGTTAAAGCCATAGAAAATGATCTTTCAGAAGCTACTTTAACCTGGCGAGATAGTTTACAAAAGGCTCTTTTCAAAGTTAAAGGTGAAGAAAAAGGCCTTCAACTCTTTGAAAAATATGGCATGAGTTTCAGTAAAGGATATCAAGAGAAATTTCCAGCACAGGAAGCTGGATTTGATATCAATGAAATCGAAAGCGCTTTTTCAACATCAGGATTAAAAGCATCTTTAGGTTATGCAGATGGTGAAGAACGTAACAAACTTAAGTTTAAAATTTATTCCGTTGAAGGCCCTGTTTCACTTTCGAATGTTTTGCCTGTCCTAGAAAATATGAACATGCATGTTCTGAGTGAACTTCCTTTCTTAGTAACGCTCCCCAACAATGAGAAAGCTTGGATTCATGATTTCGAATTGGAAACTCGAGAGGGAGATAAAGCTGACCTCGAACATATCCGAGAGAACTTCTTAAGTGGATTTAATCACGTCTGGCAAAATGAGGTTGAAAACGACGGATTTAATCGCCTTATTGTTAGAGCTAATTTTACCTGGCGTGAATGCCAGCTCATACGTGCTTATGCAAAGTACCTTCGTCAACTTCAAGTTACCTTTAGCCAAGCCTATATGGAAGAAGTTTTAGCTAACCATCCTCTTATTTGCCGTATGTTAATTCAGCTCTATACTTTTCAATTTTGTCCCGATTGTAAAGAAGATCGTGATAGCGCAAGAAATGAGATATTAAAGCGTATTTTCTCTCATTTAGAGGACGTCATAAATTTGGACGAAGACCGCATTTTACGAAAGTTTGTAAATATGCTGATGTCAACGTTGCGAACGAATTATTATCAACTCGAAAACAACCTTCCAAAATCATATCTTTCTTTTAAAATTGACTGTAAAGAAATCGATGAGATGCCTCTTCCTCGGCCACTTTATGAAATTTTTGTATACTCACCTCGTGTTGAAGCTATTCACTTGCGAGGAGGTAAGGTAGCTCGAGGTGGAATTCGCTGGTCAGACCGTAGAGAAGATTTTCGGACTGAAGTACTTGGTTTAATGAAGGCCCAAACAGTAAAAAATGCGGTCATCGTTCCTGTTGGGTCAAAGGGTGGATTTGTCCTTAAACAGCTTCCTGCTCCTGAAGATAGGGAAGCTCTTAAACAAGAAGTTATTTCTTGTTATAAAACAATGATTTGTGGTCTTCTAGACCTTACAGATAACATCATTGATAAGGATATTGTCTCTCCCCCCAATCTTATAAAAAGGGATGATGATGACCCCTATTTAGTTGTTGCTGCCGACAAGGGAACTTCTTCTTTTTCTGATTTTGCAAATCAACTTGCTGCTGATTATCATTTTTGGTTAGGGGATGCTTTTGCTTCAGGAGGTTCTTCAGGTTATGATCATAAAAAAATGGGAATTACCTCCAAAGGGGCATGGGAATCAGTAAAACGCCATTTTAGAGAAATGGGGATGGACGTGACCCGTGAAAAAATTACGGTTATCGGCATTGGTGATATGTCAGGAGATGTCTTCGGCAATGGAATGCTTCTCTCTCACCATTTAAAACTTCAAGCTGCTTTTAGTCATTTACATATTTTCATAGATCCTGAACCTGATCCTGAAAAAAGTTATCAAGAACGAAAAAGACTTTTTAATCTCCCCCAATCATCATGGGCTGATTATAATTCAGCCTTAATTTCCAAAGGAGGAGGCGTTTTTGACAGGAAAGCAAAGTCAATTTCTCTCACACCAGAAATAAAAAATCTCCTTGAAATTCATGAAAATCATTTAACTCCTTCCGAGTTAATCACTTATATTTTAAAGGCCTCTGTAGATCTAATTTGGTTTGGAGGCATTGGAACTTTTATTAAAGCAAAAGGCGAAAATAATGCTGAGGTCGGTGACCGAGCTAATGATGCTGTTCGTATTAATGGCGTTGATGTTCGCGCGAAAATCATTGCTGAAGGAGCTAATTTAGCTGTCACTCAGCTGGGACGCATTGAATATGCAAAAAATGGAGGACGTATCAATACGGATGCCATTGATAATTCGGCAGGAGTCGATTGTTCTGACCATGAGGTTAACATCAAAATTCTCTTGAGCCAGGCTATGATGAATAACGGTTTGAAACTTGACAAACGGAATATTCTTCTCGAAGAAATGACTGATGATGTCTCACGGTTAGTTTTAAAAGATAATTTCTGGCAAAATCAAATTCTTAGTTTAGCACAGAGCCATGGATTAGCGCTTCTAGATGAACAAGCCCGTTTCATGAGAGATTTGGAAACTGAAGGAGTCCTTAACCGTGCTCTCGAAGGCTTGCCTGATGAAACAGAAATTGCTCGAAGAGCAGCAGACAGACAAGGTCTCACCCGTCCAGAACTTGCAGTCTTGCTAGCTTATTCAAAATTAGCTTTAAAACATCAACTTATGCAATCTGAGATTCCCGACTTACCCATCCTTCATTCGCGTCTTCTAGGTTATTTTCCTGAAAGACTTCAATATGCTTACCGAGAAGAGATTATCGCTCACCCTTTAAGGCGAGAAATTACATCAACTCTTTTTACCAATAGTATTGTCAACCGTATGGGAATTACCTTTATTTCTGAAATGAAACACCAAACAGGTAAAGAAGGGGCTGACGTTGCAAGAGCTTATTTGGTGGTCAGAGATATTCTCGATTTAGTCTCCCTTTGGCGCGATATAGAAACATTAGAAAACCTCCCTGTGACGACTCAAAATGAACTTATGCTCAGCATTTATCAAAACGTAAAAAGATATACGGATTGGTTCTTAAGGTTCATGAAAGAACATCACAGTGTGGAAGATACCATTGATCTTTTTAAGGAAAACATTGACACTTTAAAAGAAGAACTCAGTGCTCTCTTCACCCCACAACAACTGCAAGCCTATAGTGATAAATGTGATGAATATGAACATATTGGTCTTTCAACAAGTTTAAGTGAACGACTCGTTATCTTGGAACCACTTATCTCTGGGCCAGATATGGTTGTTCTTAGCAAGGATACAAAGCAAGAGATTCAATTGGTAGCACGCGTTTATTTTTCCCTCAGTCAACAACTTGGATTTGATTGGCTCAGAAAAACAGCTCGTTCTCTTTCGGGTGATACTCATTGGCAACAAGGAGCCGCTAATGCTCTGATTGAAGATTTATATGCAACACAAAAAATCCTCGCCTATAAAATTTTGACAAATCAAAAATCCCCGGATGAGTTTTTCATGGAAGACGGAACCCTCATCAAGGAGATCCTCTATAGCTCTAATATTGAATCGACTTTATTTGATCTCATGAATGCTTCAACAGTGGATTTCGCCATGATGACAGTTATCAATCAACGCCTGCGAACACTTGCACAAGCCTCATGACAAAGTCCTTTGGCCTTTATATTCATTGGCCTTTTTGTTTATCAAAGTGCCCTTACTGTGATTTTAACAGCCATGTTCGGGAAAATATCGACCAAGCACGCTGGCAAAAGGCTCTCTTGAACGAGCTAGAAAATACAGTTCAAACCTATGAAAATGGTGTTCTAGGGAGCATTTTCTTTGGAGGAGGCACCCCTTCCCTCATGGAACCTGACACTGTTGAGCTCCTAATTGAGAAGGCAAAAATTCTTTTCCCTTATTCAGAGACCCTAGAAGTCACCCTGGAAGCCAATCCCAGCACAGTTGAATCATCTCGCTTTAAGGCATTTTCTGAAGCGGGCGTAAACCGCCTTTCCTTAGGGATCCAGTCCTTAGAGGATAAAGCTCTCACTTTTCTGAGAAGACGACATTCGTCAAAAGAAGCTCTCCAGGCTTTAGAAATTTCAGCAATCTATTTTCCCAGATTTTCCTTTGACTTAATTTATGCTCGCCCTGAGCAAACTCCTGAAGACTGGAAAAATGAATTGAAAAAAGCCTTATCTTACGCCAAAGGCCATCTCTCATTATATCAACTTACAATTGAACCTCAGACAGCATTTGCAACTCGTCTGGCTCGAGGGGAGAAAATGACTCTTGAAGAGGAACCTTCTGCCTATTTATATGAATTAACGGAAGAAATCATGGAGAGAGCGGGACTGCCTCCTTACGAAATCTCAAATTATGCAGCACCTTCAGAGGAATGTTTTCACAATCTCATCTATTGGCATTTTGAAGATTACGTAGGTATTGGCCCTGGAGCTCACGGTAGGATTACTCTAGGAAAAAATAAATATGCTACCTCTCGTTATAAAGCACCAGAAACTTGGCTTAGGGAAGTTGAAAAAAATGGCCATGGTCTTGAGATTTTTCAAAAACTTTCCCCTTTAGAAAAGCTTCAGGAATTTACCTTGATGAATTTAAGACTTACCCAAGGCCTTAGTTTGAGTCGCCTTAAGAAAGAAACAGGATTAGAGAGGGGAGAGGCCTATTGTGATAAGAATTTAAAATTTTTAGAAGACGAAGGCCTTTTAACCGTCACTGCAACCCATCTTATTCCCACTTTTGAAGGAAGACTTCGCTTGAATGGATTGATTTCCTTTATTCTTAAAAAGTCTGTGGAGCAGGACTTAGAGTCTTAAAACCATCTGGTGTTACCTCAAGAATAGCAAGCCCCCTTTCATTAAACCCTTGAGGTGTTAAACGAAACAACCCATCTACACCTGCAAACCCTTGTAAAAAAGTAAGGTTCTGTACGGAATATCCTTTTTCAGAAAGAGCCACACTTAAAGCTACAGCATCATAGGCAAGACTTGCAATGCGAGGAGGCCTATATCCATAAGCTTTTTGAAAACGTGATTCAAAAAGTTTCTGTTCTTGTGGATTTGGAGACGCAAAGAAACCTTCTTTAAAAGTAGAGGCAAGTTGAAGAGTCTCAGGGGTATCCCATTGTCCACTTCCCAAAATGATTAAGGGCATTTCAGGAGAAAGGAGATTTATAAGATGAGAAAGGTTTTCTCCCCCTTCTGGGATAAAAAGAGCCTGAACCCCTTTCGACTTATATAAGGTGACATCTTCTAAAAGGCGAGCATTACCTGGATTGCCCTCTAATAGATCCCCTTTTGAATAATGGGTCGTGCCCAAAAGTTCAATTTTTCCCTGAACTTCAAGTTGCTTTAAAGTTTGATCAATGAGTTTCCCATAATCATCTTCGGGCGTTAGAGCTGCAAACTTTGAAATTCCTTTCCCCTTTGCAAATTCAGCCACACGGATAACTTGTTGGGAAGGAATAAATCCTAAAATAAAAACACCATTACCTGCGACCCTCTGATTGGTTGAAAAGGCAATAAGACTAACATTTCGGGAAGCAACTAAGGGTTTTATAGCTTCAACTTCTGGCGAAAACACAGGCCCTAAAAGAAGCTCAGCTCCTTCATTTAAAGCATTCAGAGCCGCTTGATGCGCCCCTCCCTGATTTGTATCCTGAGGCAAAAGAACAATGGAAGAAGAAGGGCCTACTTCAAATAAAGCCAATTCAGCTGCTTGGAGCAATCCCTTACCTAAATCAGCTTGAGATCCTGTAAGCGGAAGTAATAGTCCTATCTTGTGGGTAAGAGGTTCTTTCACAATAGATGAAGGAGGTGGAGCTATAGATTTTTTTGTAGGGAGAGGTGCTGAAGGTTTTGAGGTCACAACAGTTTTTAAAGGTTGCTCATGACCGCACGAGGTAAGGCTTACTAAAAGAATGCCCCACATAAAAAACCACAACATTCTTGTCATTCCTAATCTCCCGTGTTGAAATAGGTTTCTAAAATATAAATACTATTTTCTCTAACATGAGTAAATCATGCTTTACCTTATAGCAACACCCATCGGTAATTTAAAAGACATCACCTTAAGAGCTCTTGAGGTTTTAAAAGAGGTGGATATCATTGCCTGTGAAGACAAGCGGGTTTCATCAAAGCTTCTACATCATTATGGCATTTCAAAAGCACTTTTTTCTTATCATGACCATAATGCTGACCAAGTGCGTCCTCGCCTCCTTTCTTTTTTAAAAGAGGGAAAAAAAGTCGCTTACATTACGGATGGAGGTATGCCTCTCATTTCAGATCCTGGATTTAAACTTGTAAGAACTTGCCAGATAGAAAATCTACCTTACACGGTTCTACCAGGCGCTTCTGCGCCTTTAATGGCTTTATGCCTTTCAGGGTTTTCCCCAGATCGTTTTTACTTTAGTGGTTTTTTACCTCCAAAAACCACCGCTCGAAGCAGTGCTTTGGAAGCTTTAAAAAACATGACCGTTACACTTATTTTTTTTGAATCCCCAAAAAGACTTGTGTCTTTTTTAAAGGATGCACAAAAGATTTTTGGAGATCGAGAGGGTGCTATATGCCGCGAAATGACAAAACTCTATGAAGAAGTTCAAAGAGGGCCTTTATCATCGCTTATTCAACATTATGAAGTGACTCCCCCCCGTGGAGAGATTGTAGCTCTGATTGAGGGGGCCTCCTCACTTTCTACTTTATCAGAAGGAGAATTTGAGGCACATTTAGAAAAAGCACTAAAAACTTCCACTGTTAAGGAAGCCGTAGACATGGTTTCGAAAGCTTTTGGACGCTCAAAACGTGAGGTATATCAACGTGCCCTTTCCCTTAAAGAAAAGAAAGAAAGCATATCTTAAAGGGATTTGGGCTGAGAAAATTGCAGGCTTGTATCTTCAATTCAATGGATATACTATTTTAGAGAGGCGATTTAAAACACCTTTTGGTGAAATTGATTTGATTAGCCGAAAAGGTTCCTATATTGTAGCGGTAGAAGTAAAAACACGCGCAACCTATGAGAAAGCAGCTCTATCTATATCTCCGCGCCAAATGAGAAGGATTCAAAATTCTCTTTCATTTTATATAAAGCGCTGTTCTTCTCTTGATTTAAGGTTTGATGTCATTCTAATCTCTCCTTGGAAATGGCCCCATCATATTCAAGGAGCATGGTTCCCTCACTAAATGGAGAAATAAATGTACAAAAAATATTCAATCCTTCTGCCTATTTTACTTTCAGGCTGTGCAGTCCCCCTTGTTGGTGGTATTGGGAGTGTTGGAATGCATGCGGTTGAAGATCGTGGTTTGGGCGGCACATTTAGTGATGAGGCTCTTCAATTTACGATTCGTTCAAAACTTTGTGGAGAAGTTCCTAATTGTCATGTTATTGACATGACTGTCTATAAGGCTCGGGTTTTGATGACAGGCGTCGTTGAAAGTTCTCAAGTCAAAGCTGATATCATCCGTGTTGCTAAAAGCGTTGAAGGCGTTAAAGAAGTCATAGATGGGTTAAACGTTGAAGGACAAGATACCTTTGCTGAATATGTTCGAGATGGCTGGATCACAACAAAACTAAAATCGGCATTATATTCTGAAGATGAAGTTTATGCTCCTAATTATACTATTACAACTTTTGATAGGGTTGTTTACATTTTTGGAACAGCAGGATCAAATGAAGAAATGCAAATCGTGATCAACAATGCGTCTGATATTACAGGCGTTAAAAGAGTGGTTAATTTAATAGAAGTTAAAACTAACATAGCCAAATAAACATAAAAACGGGGGTGGCATGTTTTCACGGCTCAATACGGTTTCCTTTCAAGGCGTAGACGTCATCACCATTGATGTGCAGGTCAAAATTTCCTCAGGCATGCCTCATTTTTCTATTGTAGGTTTGCCTGATAAAGCTGTTGCAGAATCAAGGGAGCGCGTCAGGTCAGCTTTTCATTCTATGGGACTTTCGCTACCCTACCAACGCATTACTGTAAATCTAGCTCCTGCCGATGTGCAAAAAGAAGGAAGTCACTATGACCTTCCCATTGCCTTAGGTCTTCTCGCCGTTATGAAGGTCATTCCTTCTGATTCCATTGCAGATTATATTGTTTTAGGAGAACTTTCTCTTGATGGCCGTATTGCTCCTATTTCTGGAGTCTTGCCCGCAGCTATTCATGCTGTCTCTCTTGGAAAAGGAATCATCTGCCCCAAGGTTTGCGGAGGAGAAGCGGCCTGGGCAGGAGATATTAATATTCTAGCTGCTAATACTCTCCTTTCCCTTCTCAATCACTTTAAAGGAACCCAAGTTCTTTCTCCACCGGAAGCTATCATGGAAGATGAAATGCCATGCACGCTTTTAGATCTTCGTGATGTTAAAGGTCAAGAGACGGGAAAAAGGGCCCTTGAGATTGCAGCTTCCGGAGGCCATAATTTATTGATGCTTGGGCCTCCCGGCTCTGGAAAATCCATGTTAGCTGCCCGTCTTCCAGGAATTTTACCCCCCCTTACCCCCTCTGAAGCCTTAGAAGTGACGATGATTCAAAGCTTAGCTGGACGGCTCAATGAAGGAAAATTAATCCGAACCCGTCCTTTCCGTGATCCTCATCATTCTGCTTCCATGCCTGCTCTTGTGGGAGGTGGACTTAAAGCTCAACCAGGAGAGATTTCTCTCGCCCATCATGGAGTTTTATTTTTAGATGAACTTCCCGAATTTGCCCGCGCAACCCTTGAAGCCCTCCGTCAACCTTTAGAATCTGGAAAAACAACCGTGGCAAGGGCCAATGCGCATGTCACTTATCCTTCACGCATTCAGCTCGTTGCGGCCATGAACCCTTGTCGGTGTGGATACATATCCGATACGAGTCGGGCCTGCTCGCGAGCTCCTAAATGTGCCATCGATTACCAAGCAAAAATCTCAGGTCCTCTCTTTGATCGTATTGATTTACATATTGATATTCCTGAAGTGTCGGCTGCTGATCTTACTTGCGTTTCAACAGGAGAGACCAGCGCTACAGTTGCAGAAAGAGTTAAAAAGGCCCGCACAAACCAGCAAATTCGCTATGAAGCATTCGAAACACCTTTTCGTCTTAATGCTCACATTGATGGCGAACTTTTAGAGAAAGTGGCCATGCCTGACGATGCTGGCCAGAAAATATTAAAGGAAGCGGCTGAAAAATTTAAGCTTTCTGCACGGGGCTATCGACGTGTTTTACGGGTCGCCCGAACCCTTGCAGATATGAATAATTCTCTCTCTGTTTCAGCAGAACATATTGCAGAGGCCTTAAACTATAGGCGATTGCATTTTGCAACTTAATAGGTTGACCTGAAAGGACATTAAGATTTGATTTGACAAAGCTTAAGAATTTAGAATTTATTATAAATTATGATGACAGATTTTTAATAAACAAAAGAGCTTCAATAGCATGTAGAGCCAATACATAGATAAAAGACAAGTATACTATAAAACAAAGATAGCCTATAGAAATAAGAAACCCGTCCTTTTCTATCATTCCCATACTAAAGATCGCTAACAAAGCTCCAAAAATAAAATTGCTAAAAGGGATAGGAAGCATAAGTAAACAAGCTAAGAAAAGAATTGTGATGCCGTTTATAATTTTCATAAGGTGGTAAGTCATAAAGGTTAATCTTGGCTTTGCTAGTCGCTCTAATTGAAGAACATAGGGTATCACTGCCGAGATTATCTCCGTAATTCTTGTATGAGAAATTGTTTTCTGGGCAATTCTCTTTGGTAACCAAATAGACTTCCTTCCCAAAATCATTTCAAAAGCAAGAATAACGATAGGAAAGCTAAAAACCACAGCAACGCCAGGTATAACTGAAAATGGTAAAATGCTTGGTAAAGCAAAAAACAAAATGACTATGCCAAATGCTCGGTTGCCTAATGTGTGTAGAATATGTTGGTAGGTTAAGTCTCCGTTTAAATTTTTATTTTCAATAAACTTCATAAGAATTTCAGAAGAGCGTTTGGGAATTACCTTATGTTTTTTAAAGTGCATGAAGCCTTCTCACTCTCATTAATGAATTAACGAATAATTATTTTTTATCTTTTTATACTTTATAAATACATATAAACCATAAGTTTTTAATTTTTTATTAAATTTCTGAAAAATAAAAATATTAATATATCACTCTTCTTAACCGAATATGTCCCGGTAAATGCCAATTGTTGCAACAATTGCATAACGTCATTAATTTTTGAAAGATGTAAGACTGTGTATTGTTCAGAAAACAGCTTACTAACAGCAGGAAGTTGTTTTTACGATGCTGAAGAAGGTGGAATTATAACAGAAGCGACCATTTGTTTTGGCAGGCATGGTAACTGCTTTTTAAAGCAAGCTAATATTAGAATGTTACTGGTTATCCAGGAGCTAAAGGTGGACAGTTATCCCAGAGGATATCGTCCAATGTTTAGCTGTGCATACCACGAGAAGAAGGGGAGAAGCTATATTTTCAGAGAGCTTTTCCCAATGACACAGGACGGTGGATACCGTATACTTCTATTAAACTTGCCTTAAGGTGAGCGAGTATAAAAATAATAATTTTATCAGGGATCATGAGAAACAGCTTATTCTTTTGGGCAATTAGGAGCATGTTTTTGTTTCTATTTTTAATAATTGCCCCAGTAGTAAATGCTGAAGATGTCCTATCACTAGATCAGTTAATAGAAATAGCTCTTCAAAACAACAAAGCTTTAAAAGTTGCAAAACACAATGTTGATATTGCTAAAGCTCGCTTAATGCAGGCAGGTCAATACCCCAATCCTAGACTTAACCTATTAAATAGTGATGATAGTTTGTTAACAGACGAAGGAGAGTATGCAAGAAGTGTTGGAATCAGCCAAGAATTTCCAGTGGCGGGTCGTATTGGAAATCAAGAAAATGTAGCTCAAATAGATATTGAAATCGCCTC
>JAIEPE010000033.1 GCA_019749915.1 Alphaproteobacteria bacterium
CATAAAATGGGAAATCAAAGCAATATAGTCAATCCAGCGGCCTTTGCAGCGGAAACGGGAACAAGCAGTTCAAACCTCTACATCAATATTAATGGTCAAGGAACAGGAACATTGACAGGGGCTAATGTTGCTCCAACTCTTGTCAAAACTGATAGATTGTTAGGCTTTGGTGAACACGCGACTCGAGCCGTCAATTCGGCTGCAGAAAATGATCTTTTTTCAGCAGGAGAGATTGATGCGAGTTGGGTCTACATTGAAGTTATGCGAACTCCAGCTGCTATGTATCTTCAAAATTGTTTTTATCTGGGGACGAATGTTAGTTCCATAAATGTCTTTCGGGCTGACATGATTAACTCTACGCTAAGTGTGACAGAAAGCATAAATTTTACAAACTGCATCATTACGAGACTTGAAGCTTCGGCAGTTTCTCTCGAAGGAAACAAGCTAGATACCCTTAAAGCTTGGTTTCGTTTTTTACAAAGAAACGACACGCTTTACACCTATGCTCAAGGAGGTCAGCTAAAAGGACAAGTCGTCTCATTCATAAACTTTAGAGGTCTTAATTACTCTAGTTCAAACTCTCCGACTCAAGCTGCTACTCCAGCTGCGGGTGCTTAAACCTAAGTGTGATCGGAAATTACTTAACCAAAAAAAGCGGCTCCCCAAGGGGCCGTTTTTTTTGTGGGGAATTGCTTTAAACAATGTTAAAATAGAACAAAGTGAATTAAGGGAAGATATCATGGAAAAAAATAAGATTCAAAGAGGAGTTCTTCCTCCCTTATTTGATCGCATTATCCAGCAGAGGATAGATCAAGTTGTAGGTAAACAGCTTTTGGACGCTAAGGGACTCCAAGAGTCAATTATTAAAGAATTGTCTTTAATGCTAAATACACGGAATACGGTTAGAAAAGTAATTTACGATAATCATATTGATGAAATTCCCCTTTTTGGTCTGCCAGATTTTTTTGGACTTGAAGATTTTAGCAATTTTGATCCTTCAAATCGACAAACTTGGCCAAAAACCGCTCAAATTATCTCCACGGCCATTCAAGCCGCCGAGCCACGCCTTCAAAACGTTCATGTTAAAATTAAAGGTTATAATACCTTTCTTCAATCTTTAGAGGTCTCAGTTTCTGCCTTGTTAAAAGAAACAAAACTCTTAAAAGAGATTCACTTTTCTTTGGAACTTCTTCGTAATTTACAAGCATTTGGTCAGGTGGCAGCTTAAGAGATAGAATTCCTTGAGAGGTAATTGCAAAATTCTTCCCGCTGTGTCATCCCCGCGGCAGTGGGGATCCAAAGTACTGTTCTCTGGACCCCGCGGTTAAACCGCGGGGCGTCAATGATGGCGTGACTTTTCCAGCTGTTTGACGTCCCGCGACTTGATCGCGGGATCCAGGAAAACATTGAGGTTTGTACATTATTGAAGATAATATTCAAGACAAGAATTTTCGAAGCCCTAGGTTCAATGGAACTAACTGGTTTATTTGTAACCCCCTGGATCCCCGCCTCCGCGGGGATGACAACGAGAATTTTGTAATTGGCTTTTGAGTATAGAATTCATTTCAAAAGCGACAGTTCGTTCAATCCCTTGAAGATCTTTCAAAATAAACAAACACTGAAATCCTTGCTCTTGAAAGAGAGAAGTTACAGAGCCACTTTGTCCCATGCCGATTTCAAGAACAACCAGACCTCCGGAAGCCAATCGAAAAGGAATGGCTTTTGCAAGCAGAGCATAACAATCAAGACCATCTTCACCTCCAAAAAGCGCTTGGGGTGGGTCATAGGTTAGAACTGCTTTCTCTAAAGCTTCTTTCTCTTGCAATGGAATATAGGGAGGGTTGCTGACAATAATGTCAAATTTTTCACGAATCCCTTCTCCCCAATTGGAAATTTGAAAGTGAGCGCGGGGCAAAACGTCATTAAGTTCCGCATTGTTTTGTGCCATAGAGAGAGCTTTTTCCTCAATATCAACCCCAACACCAGAGGCATTTTTGAGTTCATGCAATAAGGAGATCAAAAGACATCCGGACCCTGTTCCTAAATCCAAGATGCGCCAAGGCTCATTAGTACGAGGGCCAATCCATTTTAAAACAGCCTCAACGATGAGCTCTGATTCGGGGCGCGGATCAAGAGTATGTTCATTTAATTGAAAAGCAAGACTCCAAAATTCGCGCATGCCTTTAATGCGGGAGAGAGGTTCTCTCTCAAGGCGGCGAGTCAGCCAGTCCTGAATAATTTTTTCTTCTGCAAAAGTTGGGATATAGGCTGGATTTAAAGTTACAAATGCTCCGTCACGGTTAATTGCAGCGCCTAACAACCATTTAGCCTCCTGAGAAGCTTGTGACATGCCGGCCTGAATCATTGCTTCTTCAATCGCTTTCCGCCATTCAGCGAGTGTCATAGAGGATCCGCCGTTTTATGGAGATAATGGCACTCTTCTCGAACAGGACAGGTGGGGCAAAGGGGCCTGCGTGCCTTACAAATATAGCGCCCATGGAGAACAAGCCAATGATGGGCTTTTAAAAGCCACTGCGACGGGATTCGTTTCATGAGCTGTTTTTCAACTTCAAGAGGCGTTTTGCCGTGGGCGAGCCCCGTGCGATTTGAAACCCGGAAAATGTGGGTATCCACAGCAATTACTGGTTCTTGAAAGGCGGCATTCAAAACCACATTGGCAGTTTTGCGTCCTACGCCAGGGAGAGATTCAAGATCCTCTCTTTTATTAGGAACAATCCCCTTAAATTGGCTCACAAGCTTTTGACAAAGTCCCATCAAATTGCGGGCTTTAGCATTGTAAAGACCAATGGTATTAATATATTTTTTAAGGCCTTCTTCTCCTAAAGCGAGCATTTTTTCAGGTGTATCTGCCACTTTAAAAAGCTCGACAGTGGCCTTGTTGACCCCTTTGTCCGTGGCTTGGGCTGACAAAACAACAGCAACCAGAAGAGTAAATGAATTTATTGAATAGAGCTCTCCCTTCGGATTAGGATTTTGAGCGGATAACTTTTCAAAGAAGTGCTCAATTTCCGTAGAGGTCATCAGGGACGATGTCATTGGCAAAAACCTAACACATGATCGATAGTATAGAGACCCGGCGCCTTGTCCTTAAGCCACAGAGCTCCTTTGATAGCACCTTGAGAAAAGAGGGAAGGATTAAGGGCACGATGTTCCAGAGTGATCATGTCTTTCTCTCCTGCAAAAATGACAGAGTGATCTCCAACAACACCTCCTCCCCTTAAAACAGCACACTCAAGGGTATGAGGAGGACGCGGGGATTGGGAAGGGTAGGGTGGTGTGTTATGATTTAAACTTATGTCTTCAGCAAGGGCCTTTGCAAGAGAAAGGGAAGTTCCTGAGGGCGCATCGGCCTTATGACGATGGTGCATTTCAAGAAGGCTAATATCATAGTTGGGACCAAGAGCTTTTGAAGTTATTTTTATGAGTTGTTTCAAAAGGGCGATTCCAAAACTTGTATTAGGGGCTAGCAGGATAGGAATTTGGAAGGCGGCCTTTTTTAAAATGTCCTGCTGCGTGTTGTTCAAGCCTGTCACACAAACCACATAAGGTTTTTCCTGTTGGAGAGCTTCTAAAAGATAAAGTTCCAGCACCTCAGGGTGACTAAAATCAATAATGACTTGAGCGTCTTTAAAGGCATTTTTTGGGGAATCGGTGATGGAAAGGTTTGTCGGAGGCGTTCCCATGAGAACGCCTACATCCGATCCTACCAAAGGATTACCTGGTCGCGTTAAAACGCCCGCAATTTCAACATCGGGGTGTTTTGTGATTTCTTTGAGAGTTAACCTCCCCATTCGTCCTGTTGCCCCTGCAAGCGCTATATTAAGCATTTTCTTTTCCCATTTTTAATTCCACTTTAAGGGCCCCTAGAGGATCATACTTAGCCAGTTTTAAGGAAGGAATAGGGATATTATGATACTGGATAAAAGTGGGGTCGGGCAAGCGAAGGACTTCATCTAACTCGCAAATTTCAACGACAAGGCTTAAGGGCGATTTGTTCTGAGAAGGGAAAGGGCAAATGCCAACGCCGCGTACCTCCAGAAGACCTTTTAAAGCGTTAGGACAAGAAACATAAACCTCTTCTTTATCAAGGATAAGGCATGTTTGATCATCGGCCACAAGGCGGGCTCCACGATCGATAAGTTGTAAGGCAAGAGATGATTTTCCCATCCCCGGTTTTCCCGTAAGAAGGACTGCTTTTCCTTGTATTTCTACGGCTGTACCGTGAAGAGTTAAAAACGTCATAGAATGCCTTTAATAAATTTGGCGGCAAAAAAGCCATCGGTATTATTTTGTAAGGGAGAAAGAGTTAAAAAGGGCGCTTCCTGAAGGCCACAATTGATCAGGGTAAAATCAGGATTGTCTTTTAAAAATCCCTGAGCGATATCTTCATTTTCCTCACAAAAGAGGGAGCAGGTGGCATACACAAGACTGCCTCCAGGTTTTACTAAAGCTGCGGCCCCATTAATAAGACTTTTTTGAAGGGCTGTCAGCTCAGCAATATCTTGAGGAGTGATGTTCCACTTTTGATCGGGATTGCGTCGCCAGGTGCCGCTGCCAGAACAAGGAGCATCTACCAAAACATGATCAAAGCGCTCTTTTTGCCTTTTCAGCCATTTATCCGTTATGCCCGAAATTTCGCGCAGCTCTACATTGCAAACTCCCGCTCGTTTCAGGCGTTCCTTGGTGCGTTTGAGGCGCCAGGCAGCCGTGTCCGTTGCGACAACGCGCCCCTTGTTGTTAAGGAGGGCTGCAAGAGCCAGGGTTTTTCCCCCCGCACCTGCACACAGATCCAGGACGCTTTGCCCGGGTTGAATCTCCAAGAGTTGAGCCACCATTTGGGAACCTTCATCTTGAAGCTCAATAAGCCCCTCTTGGAAGGCTTTTGTTTGAGTAATGTTTTCACGGCTCTTGATACGCAAACCCCAAGGAGAATAGCGCGTTATTTCAGCATTAAGTCCCGTGCTGTTCAAATTCATTAAGGCCGCGTCACGGGTTGTTTTCAAAAGATTAACGCGTAAATCTAAAGGAGCTTGCTCTAAAAAAGAACGGGCTTCAGTCTGTAAATTGTCTCCAAAACGGCGTTTTAAGAAGGGAAAAAGGGATTCGGGATATTCTCCTTCAATCCAAGGGGGAAGCTTATCAAGTTTTGGGAGTGCTTCAAAAATGGAACGCTCCTTATCGGACAGTCTTTCTGGGGCGTACTTTTCTTCTGAAAATAAGATGCCGAATTTTTCTCGGGGCATTTTTTCAAAGAGCCAAAGATAGGAAAGAAGGCGAATGCGTGCCGCATCATAAGGAGCCATTAAAAGGGGAGAAAGACTGCGTTCCAGGGCCCACCAATCACAAGAAGCTCTATGACGTATAATAGCGTAAACGAGGGCTGAAATTGATTGACGATCTTTGGAGCCAATATAGCGGCGGGTTTTAAAATAGGTATGGCTAAGTTGATCCAGCGGTTTTTTCTCAGCTCCATGGAGGGTCAAAATTTCAATTACGCTTTGAAGACGAGCAGCATCCTTCATGGGTGAAATCCTATAGCGATCACGTACATTTCTGCCGAATCTGCTCGACTAGCCGGTGGTTTAAAATGGGTCACTTTTTTAAAATGTTTTTTCATTAATGTTAAAATTTCCTTCTCAGTGCCACCACGTAAAACTTTTATCACGAGGGAGCCGTCCATTTCTAACACTTCTTGAGCAAAAAGATAGGCTTCTTCTGCGAGAGCCATAATGCGTAAATGATCCGTTTGTGTATGGCCTGTGCTAGAGGTAGCCATATCGCTTAGTACTACGTTGACAGGGCCTCCTAAGGCTTCTTTTAGACCCTTGAGGACCGTAGGATCCGTAAAGTCTCCACAAATGAAATGAACATCTTTCAGCGGCTCCATGGGATTTAAATCAATGGCAATAACTTTTCCTTGAGAACCAACGCGTTCAAGGGCTACTTGACACCACCCCCCGGGAGTTGCCCCAAGATCCACCACATGAGCACCTGGTTTCAAAATTTTAAATTTATCATCAATTTCCCGTAGCTTATAAGCGGCTCTGGAGCGATAATTCGCCTTTTTTGCCTTTTGTACGTAAGGGTCGTTCAATTGCCGTGTCAGCCATCTTTGAGAAGAGATTTTTCTACCCCGTGCTGTTTTAAGGCGCACAGAAAGGGGCCGACTTGAGATGTTTTTACTTTTCATGAGATATCAAATCCAAAAGGATTCCTTCTCGCAGGCCACGATCTGCAACGCGTACAGGATTTATTGGAAAGACATCATAGATGCCTTGAAAAATGGCCATGCCCCCCAGAACGAGTTCAGAGCGCATGGGACCAATACAAGGGTGAATCAACCTCTCTTCAACGCTCATGGAAAAAAGTGAGGAAATGGTTTTATTGATCATCTCTGGCGTTAACAATTGGCCGCTCACCCGTGTTCTATCATAGCGATCAAGTTTCATGTGAATGGCTGAAATCGTTGTTACAGTTCCGCTCGTTCCAATAAGTTGAACGTTATTCTTGCGCATTTGGGGATAGATATGGGCTTTGTCAGAAAAGCTTTTGGCTTCTTTTGCTACTAATTTTCGAATTTTTTGAAGAGAAGTCAGAGGTGTTTTATTAAACCGCGTCATTTCGGCGACGGTCACCACACCAAGGGGAAGGGAGATACACTCAATGATTTCGGGATATTTTTGGGAAAAAAGTTCCATCCACATAACTTCTGTGCTCCCGCCTCCAATATCAAAAGCAATCGCATACTTGGTGCTGGAATCCAAAAGATCGGCACAAGCAAGAATGGCAAGTCTTGCCTCTTCTGCAGGGGAGATGACCTCTAATTGAATGCCCGTTTGTGAACGAATAACGTCAAGAAATGCTTGACGATTTGATGCCTGACGGCAGGTGGCTGTGGCAATATAACGTCCTTGGCTGATGGGGTAAGCTTTAAGCTTTTCAGCACAAATTTTAAGAGCAGAAAGGGCTCTGCGTGCAGCTTCCTTTGAGATGTGTCCCTTGGTGGCTAACTCATCACCCAGGCGAACCACTTTAACAAAAGAATCAACAACTTTGGGGCCATTTGGCGTAACTTCCGCAATTAAAAGACGACAAGTATTTGTTCCCAAATCAAGAGATGCAATGTACTCTTTGGGAGTTGAATTAGTGCCATTTTTTAAAATATCTTCATCCATAGCCCTACACTAAAGCGACTTTTTCTTATGGGCAACTTTTATATTGTGGAGGGAGGATAACGCCCCGCGACTTGATCGCGGAGGCGAAATAAGCCCTCAAATCATTCTTGGGACGAGGATGCAGGCTGACTATCTTCTTTCTCAAACAAACTTTTAATCTTAAGAGAGTTAAGTATAGCTAAAAGATCTGTTTTTGATGAGTCATAGGGAAGCTTCATTATTTCTTCTTCCAGACTCTTAAGTCTCCTATGCTCTTCTTCTCCTATCATTTGGGTGGTAAAGTTTTCAAATTTAGGAGAGAATTGAAAACAGAGCATGCCAAAAAGTTTTTTTCTTTCTTCAGGTGTAATGCCCTTAAAAACTTCCATTAGAACTCGACTGTCTTCTCTATGTTTTAAAGCAAAAAAGCCAATTTCAAGGTTAGCAAAAGGTTGCCCATCAATGATAGCTCTCCATATGTAATTAGTGGAAGGAGAATTTTCGCAATTAAAAGCTCTTTCCCCACTAATTTTATCCAATTTTTCTATAAGAAATTCATTCTTTTCTAGAAATAGAGCGTATTGTTGTTTGCGCTCTTGCTCTTTTCTCCATTCTCCACTTCGGTCAAAGATTGCCATATTTAAAGTATAACCCTCAGGATAAAGCGTACAGACCCAAGTGCCATCAGGCAAATAAGCTGGTTGTCCTTCTGGAGGTATTGTAATTCCCTTTTGCTCAAGTTCATATATGGAACGTTCCATTCCAGTAAGAGGTCTTTCAGGGTTTGATACTTGTTGTGCATCATCAACTGATGATGAGGATACTGCTATGATACTTCTCCTATCACTACTATTATTATCATCATTAAAAGCTTTTAATGAATGAGGATTTAAAGTAGAAAGAATCATTCCTGTCATAATTGAAAAACGTAACATTGATTGTTCTCCTTAAAAATAAGTTAAATAGTAAATCGCTTGATCCATGCTATGGCATTTTATTAATAGAACGTTCAACTCAAAAATTATAGTAGCTATTATATCACATGCTCAAATTTGGTTGCTATATCAGGTAACATAAAATCTGAACTCCGCAACTATTCAATAACATAGTTGATCCACTCTTCAGTGAAGCCTCTTGAAGTTTTTTAGGTATAGGATAAGATTTTAATCAATCTACTGTGGAATTAACTGTAAAAACAAAGGCTTTGGGATGCCTATAAATAAACGTGTGGGGCTTGGTTTGCGTCCTCCCCACTATCAATATATTATAGAGAACGGTCCTTCTATAGGATGGTTTGAGGTTCATTCTGAAAATTTCTTTATGAGGGGAGGGCCTTCTTTACAATTATTAGACCGGATTGGGGAAGGGTATCCTTTAAGTCTTCACGGTGTCGGCCTATCCTTGGGATCAGCCGAGAGAATTGATTCGGATCACTTAAAGCAACTGAAAGCTTTGATAGAGCGGTTTTCTCCCTTTTTAGTCTCCGAACATCTTTCCTGGTCCCGGGTTGGTGGGCAATATTTACCTGATCTTTTGCCTGTTCCCTATACGGATGAGGTTTTGGAAATTTTTTCAAATCATATTGATGAAGCTCAAAGCTTTTTAGGACAAGAAATTTTGATTGAAAATCCTTCCTCCTACCTTGAATACAATGTGTCAACCATGACAGAACCTGAATTTTTAAATACCCTTTGTCAAAAAACGGGTGCTAAGCTTTTGCTAGATATTAATAATATTTATGTCTCTTCCGTAAACCATGGATGGGATCCCTCTCTTTATCTGCAAAGTATTCCCCCTTCTTTTGTAAGAGAAATTCATCTTGCAGGTCATAGTCAAAAAACCTTTGAAGATGGCTCCTCCCTTTTAATCGACACCCATTCTTCCCAGGTGTGTAAAGAGGTCTGGGCTCTTTATGCTGAAGCTCTTCAATTGGGGATGCAGGTCCCAACCCTTATTGAATGGGATACGGATATTCCAGATTTTGAGGTCTTGATGGGAGAAGCCCGGCTTGCTGAAAGCTATCTGAAGGAACAAAAGGTGATCTATGGTTGATTTGTTGAACCTTCAAAAGGCTTTTTTAGAAACCTATGAAGGAACAAGGTCGTTTAAGGATTTTGTTAAAATAAATGCTGTTTCTCCTGAGAACCGCTTTTCAGTTTATAAAGGAAATGTGGAAGGCGCGTTTCGAAACGCTCTTGAGGGAACATACCCTTTAATCTGGAAGTTGATTGGTCAAAAGTGTGCCGATGGCGCGGCCTATGCTTTTATTCGGGCTCAAAAGTCATATCCACAAGAGGGAACCCTTTTGAATTGGGGAAGAGACTTTCCTGAATTTTTGAAAACTTTTGAGGCGACTAAGGTTCTTTCTTATCTCGCAGATTTTGCAAAATTGGAATGCTTCACAGGAGAGTCCTTATGTGCTGAAGAGAAAGTTCCTTTGATAGCGGGAGATTTAAAAAACATACCTTCTCAGCACTATGAAAGGCTTATTTTTATCGTTCATCCGTCACTTTTTCTTTTTAGCTCATCCTATCCCTTGGATCAGATCTTAGAAGTTGTTGAGGAAAGAGCATTATCGGTTACTCTTGAGAATAGGGGGGCTTATGCCTTAATTATCAGGCAGGAAGCACGAATAAATACCCATTGGTTGTCTGAGGCCGAATTCACTTTTTTCTCCTATGTTTCAAGTGGACTTTCTTTGGGGGAAATTTTAGAAAAAATGGGAGAGAGAAAGTTTGATTTTCAGGAAACCCTTTCCTTTTCTCTTAAAAATGGAGTATTTTCAGATTATATATTCATGACAGAATAATAAAAGGACTTAAGAATGGCGCTTTCCAAAACACTACTTCGCTCTCGCTGGATTAAGGGATATTTAAATCTTCTTTTCTTTCTAGAAAAATTTATTGGCCCTCTTTTTTTTCTGTCTGTTCGCCTGTGGATTGCTCGCATTTTTTGGGATTCGGGCCTTTGCAAAATCCAAAGTTGGCCCACCACATTAATGCTTTTCAAAAATGAATATAAGGTGCCTGCTTTTCCTCCAACACTCGCGGCTTACTTTGTAACTCTTATAGAACTTACCTGTCCTGTTTTGATTGTTATAGGTTTTGCTTCTCGTCTTGCGGCCATTCCCATGTTGATTGTGACCCTAGTGATTCAATGTACGTATTTATGCGTGAATGAGCACATCTATTGGGGGATGATTTTAGGGTTAATTATTTGTTATGGGCCCGGGACCATATCTTGCGACTTTTTTATACGGAAATGGCTGCTCGGGAGCAATTCTTCGTGGAAGAGCTTTTAGAGGTTTAATGAGAATTGTTGGAGGTCGACTTCGTGGGAAAAAGCTCATAGCTCCTCCCCATCAAGGAACACGTCCTACTTCTGATCGGACGCGGGAAACCCTCTTTAACATTCTCCTTCACAATCCCCATCTTGGTCCTTCAGTTCTTTTAGGTAAAAGGGTGTTAGATGTGTTTGCAGGAACAGGTGCTTTGGGATTGGAGGCCTTATCTCGCGGCGCTAAGAGCGTTTCTTTTATTGAGAATGATCCCGCCGCCCTTAAGGTTCTCCGTGAAAATCTAAAAGCCTTTGATTTGCCGGCTTTGCAGATTTTTGAAGAAGACGCCATTCACTTGTCTTGCGTGCCCATAGCTCCCTTTGATCTCATTTTTCTAGATCCACCCTATCATCAAAATCTTTTGGTGCCGAGCCTCGAAAATCTTTATCATAATGGATGGCTTGGGGAAGGCGCTATTGTTGTCATGGAAATGGCAAAGGATGAGGAGATCATTATTCCCACTTTCCTTACCTTGATTCTTGAAAGACCCTCAGGGGCCGCGAAGCTGGCGTTTTGCCGGTGTGGAAACCCTCTTGCTCTTCAAAATGACATGTGCCAGGATGCTGGCTTATCTTAATACAACATTAAGAGACATGATTTAAGGAGAAGAACAAATGAATATTCTTTCAACGCTTAAAATAAAATCCTTAATTTTACGGGAAACTCTGCTTACATTGGGAGGGGTGGCCCTTCTCTTTGCAGCCTCTCAAATTGAAATTCCGTTAAAACCTGTGCCCATTAATCTTCAAACAGTGGCTGTGATGCTGATGGGGCTTACCTATACGCCACGCCGGGCTCTCGAGTCCCATTTCATTTGGCTTGGTCTGGCTGCTGCAGGAGCGCCAGTGCTTTCGGGGTTTGCTGGAGGATTGTCTTATTTTGCAGGGCCTACCCTTGGCTACCTTATGGGCTTTGTCGTGTCTGCCTATCTTATGGCGACTCTCAAAGAAAAGCTTTCTCTAAGTTCTTGGAAATCAGATGTGATGCTCTGCCTTATGGGGACCCTAGTTGTTTTTACCCTTGGGGTTGGATGGCTTTCTTATTTGATTGGCTTTTCAAATGCCCTAATGCATGGTTTGCTTCCTTTCATTCTTCCTGGAATTATTAAAGCTGGCCTCTTGTGCACAGCTTTACAGATCGTACGTCACTATCGCCGGGGATGAAATTTTTCTTTCGTCCTCACCACTTCCTTTGTACCCTTGGGTTTGAAGGAAAGGGATATTCTCTGAACTTTGTCGAAAATTATACTCAGGTGAAGGAAGCCCTTCAAAATAACGAAGAGCTTCCCATTCATGTTGTGCCTCATTTGGACTCTGTGTGCAGCGTCTGTCCCCATAATCAAGGTGGTATCTGTGATACAGAAGAAAAAATCCGTGCCCTTGATGATCATCATTCTCAGATCTTAGGGCTTGCGCCAGGGGATGTTCTAACATGGGCCACAGCAAAACAGCGTATTAAAGCTAACATGACTCTTGCGGCCTTTCATGAGGCGTGTAAGGGGTGTCAATGGAAGTCCTTAGGCATCTGTGAAAAAGCCCTTAAAACCCATCGGGGAGAGTTATGAGTAAAAGAAAACTCACTCCAGAAGAGTTACGTCTATGGCGAAATCAATTAAAAGATGTAAAACCCTTATCAAAGATAAAAAAGCTTCCTGAAGAAGATAAAAAGGACATTCCTCTGCCGCCTTCACAACCTCCACAAGTTCACCCTTTGAAAAAGCCAAAGTCCACAGATGTGCTCCAACCCTTTCAGCGACGAGAGGTGCGCCAGGTTCAGATTGAGGCGCAATTAGACTTGCATGGGCTGAGTCTAGAAAGAGCCTATGATATCCTTGAACAATTTTTGCAAAGGGCTCAAGAAAAACATTTTAAGACCGTTCTTGTTATTACAGGGAAGGGCTCTTTGAGTGAAGAACATACCCTGCGGCATCAATTGCCTCGCTGGCTAGAAGAAACGCCTTTGAAAAATATGGTTTTTTCCTACCATAATCCTGCTCGACTTCATCATGGGGGGGCGGGGGCATATTATGTGCGTCTGCGGAAAAAGTGAAATCTTTAAAGTAAGAATTATAAGAACTAACAAAAATGCCAACTTCGTCATCGCGAGTCCACGCAGTGGGCGTGGCGATCCATCAAAACAAGACTTTTGAGGCAATTGCAAAATTCTTTCCCCTTGTCATCTCCATGTGCAGGCAGGAAATTACGGGGATTCCATCTTAATGTTTCCCGCCTATGCGGGGATTGATAAACACTGAAATTTTTAGCATGTTGTTTGATATCTTTCCCTCAAAATGACCAATTGAACTTCTTTGATCTTTCTAGATAGTTTGATATTTTAAAAGGGATGATGGGGGACTCTATGAATTCTTTTGATGGAAATATTATTGGGGATTTAGAGCATATTTACACTCTTGCCCTAGAAAAAGGAAATTTGGCGGTGGCTTTAAAGGCAAAGGAGCTTTTAGCTAAACATATTAATTTCTTTAAGGCTTCGTCTCATAAAAACCTTTCCCTTGCTGACCTAAAGGATGAAGATATTCAACGCCTTATGGGTGAAATTAAGGAGCTTCTTGCAAAGAAATCAAAAAAACGACTATAAAGAAGGGAGATAAAAGGAAAGGAAACAATTTCATGAAATATGCAGCATTTGCCGCTCTTTTTGCTTTTTTAACCCCCAACATAGGATCAGCAACCATGACAAATACAATAACCACCGCCTCAGGACTTGCCTATAAAGATGTAAAAGTGGGAGAGGGGGCAGAAGCCAAACCTGGCCAAGAGGTCACCGTTCATTATACAGGAAGACTCAAGCAAAATGATCAAAAGTTTGATAGCTCCGTTGATCGGGATGAGCCCTTTACTTTTACTTTGGGTAAAGGTGATGTTATTCGAGGTTGGGATGAAGGTGTGGCTGGCATGAAAGTTGGTGGTGAGCGGCAGCTTATTATTCCTGCAGAGCTAGCTTATGGAGCGCGTGGTGCAGGGGGCGTGATTCCTCCCAATGCGACCCTTATTTTTGATGTTAAGCTTCTTGGAGTAAAATAGATTTTGCAAGCGCTTAAGGGCCTTCGTATCTTTGATATGACTCGTGTCTTAGCGGGGCCCTTTTGTACTCAAATCTTTGGTGATCTTGGTGCGGATGTTCTAAAAATCGAACATCCTGTTCATGGTGATATGACCCGCGCTTGGGGCCCTCCATTTGAGCGCAATCTTAAGGGAGAAGAGATAGGCGAAAGTGCTTACTACTTAAGTTGTAATCGAAACAAGCGATCAGTGGCCCTTGATATTGCAACGCCGGCAGGACTTGAGGTGGCAAAAAAGCTTATCGCTACATCCGATGTGTTTGTCGAAAATTTCAAAGTAGGGTTTCTGGCTCAGTACGGCCTAGGTTATGAAGACGTTAAAAAAATTAAGCCTGACATTATTTATTGTTCTATTACGGGATTTGGCCAAACAGGGCCTTATGCCCAACGCCCTGGATATGATTTTCAAGTTCAAGGTCTTTCCGGTCTGATGAGCCTTATCGGCGAGTCCGAGGGTATTCCCTTACGAGCAGGAATTTCGATTGCGGATATTGGCACAGGTCTTTATAGCGCTGTTGCCATTCTTGCGGCTCTTTATCAGCGAGTACAAACGGGAGAAGGGCAATATATTGATATGGCCCTTTTAGATTCTACCATGGGACTTCTTTCTTTTGCGGCTCAATCCTATCTTTTGGATGAAAAATTGCCTCCGCGTATTGGAAATGGACACCCCAATATCGTACCCTATGGACTCTTTGAAGCCCAGGATGGTTATGTTATTATTGCTATTGGCACGGACAGCCAATTTGAAAAGTTTTGCACCTTTGTAAAAGACGAAACTTTTTTTAAAACCTATCCAATAAACAAGGACCGTGTTCTTAACCGTGCCGAGGTGAACGGAAAAATTCAGAGTCTTATTGAGAGAAAACCAAAAGCCTATTGGATTGAGCAACTTGATAACATTGGAATTCCTGTGGGCCCCGTAAATTCATTAAAAGAAGCTTTTGAGGATCCTCAAGTGATAGCTCATCAAATTGCGGCTCCTCTTGAGGGATTAAAAACGGTAGCCTCGCCTCTGAACCTTTCGAAGTCAAAGCCTACTTATCGCTATCGTCCACCCCATCTGGGTGAGCATACAAATGAGGTGTTGCGTGAGGTTTTAACTGAGGATGAATTTGAGAAATTGCTGACAAAAGTTATTTGAGGTTCTCAAATTTTATGATAATCTTATATAATCTATGACTATGATAAACTTAGAAAAATCTATAACGGGAGAAAATGAATCATGAAAAAAATAAATAAACTTGGATTAGGAGCTCTAATTACGGGGCTTTTTTCTATGGAAAATCAGGGTATTGCTTGTAGCGATGTTTTTATTAACAAAGGTGGATATCATATTGAGGCGCGGACCTTAGACTTTCTCGTTAATCTTGCTTTTGAAAATCGCGCGGGGTTCATAGGAACTGAAAACAAAACAGATATAATTATCGATGCCGATAAAATTCCTGCAGATAAATTAGCGACCTGGAAAAATAAGTATGGCTATTTTGGGAGAGCTGCTTTTAATGGTAGCAAGATCATTGATGGAATGAACACCGAAGGTCTTTCAGTGGCCATTTTGTATCTGCCGGGGTCAAAATTTCCTGCCTATGATCCGAAAGATCAAAAAAAGGTTCTGAGTGCTTATGATGTGGCCTCCTTTCTCCTAAGCCAAGCTGCCTCTGTTGCTGAAGGCATACATTTACTGCGTACCTACCAATTGGTGCAATCAGCTGTTCAAGCTGAAAGTGGGATCTTTATCAAAGATATCCCTATTCATTACGTGATACGAGATAAAACGGGGGACAGCGCTGCTGTTGAATTTGTTGATGGTAAGGTTAAAATCTACGAAAAGGCTGGAGATATTATCACAAATTCTCCTCCCCTTGATTGGCAATTAAAGAATGCGGCCCATTATGATTCTTTGCTTGCAACCAATACAGGCCCTAATGAAGAGTTTAGCAAAACTGTTTATGATTATAATGAAATCTATGAAACTGCTAAGCATAAAGGAGAAGCCAATCTTTTAGGAATGCTGGGAGATTATACACCTCCTTCACGTTTTGCGCGGGCGCGGGTTTTATTAAACAATCTCCCCGCTCCAACGTCACGAGCGGTTGCTCTTGCTCAAGCAAGTTCTTTGAATGATTCTTTGGCTGTGCCTCCCTTGAAAGGAGCCGCTCTAACAATTTGGAGCACCATTAAGGATTTGGATAAAGGGGTCTTTTATGACAAGAACATGCTGCGATATCAGGCAGATAGATCATTATACGCCTATCCTATTACCAGTAGTGCTTATACGGCTTATGATTTAAACGCTATGGATTTCAAAGTTCCTGATCCTGCTGTAGCTGAACTTTCTGTTCACCCAACTTCAAGTGAGCAGATCAAAAAAATTATCTCTGTTGATTCTATAAAGCTTACGGGTGCAGAAGAGTAAGGGGAGAAAAGCAGAACCTACATATAAAATGTGTAAAAATTAATCATATTTACCTCTCCCCCGCTTGGGGGAGAGGTAACAGTTTTAGAGACGCTAGATATTAGGTTTGCCAATGCTATTTTTTATACCTAGACCTTGGGGAAGAGAATATTTCCTTTTTCGCATATCCCTAATTGACAGATGTCCTTAAATCTCTTATTTCCATAAGTAGTCGTGGAGGGATGGCCGAGCGGTCAAAGGCAGCAGACTGTAAATCTGCCGACGTACGTCTACGCAGGTTCGAATCCTGCTCCCTCCACCAGCCTTCAAAGATAAGCTGTGACACACCGGGTTCAATGAAGAACCTTTTACTCATATAACATATAGTGATAGTGAGCTTAGTCAAAGAGACTACACCATAAAAAACAATCTAATTCCTAAACCCACGAGAATGCCGCCTGTAACGCGCTCGATCCAGTGACCTACAGCACTAAACTTTTCTCGAGTGCTTTTTCCCGACAAACAAAAGGCCACAAACCCAAACCAGAATAAGGTTTCCATGAATATAATAAGGCCATAGATAAGCATAATGATAAAGGGGGTGTTAGGATCAATGATAATCGAAAACAAGCTCATAAAAAATAGCATGCATTTAGGGTTAAGAGCATTGGTAAGAAAGCCAGAATGAATAGCTGTGAAGGAAGATATATCATGTTTGTGGTGAACATTTCCTGGGGGGATAACTGCTTTCTTAGCACAAAGTCCCTTAAATCCTATATAGAGCAAATAGCCAGCGCCTAAACATTTCACTCCGAATAAAAGCCAAGGGGTTTTGGCAATCAATAAACCCAAGCCCAGTAAGGTATAAGTTACATGGACAAGAATCCCGAGAGCAATGCCAAAAGCCGTCAGGAGGGCTGTTTTGCGGGAAAAAATCAAGCTATTTTTTACGACAATGGCAAAATCAGGGCCCGGGCTGACAATGGAAATCATCACCAAGCCGGCCACACTAAGGATAGAGGGAAGATATTCAAGTTCCATGATCGCTCCTTACATAACCTTTTAAAAATACGGGAGTGTTGAGTACACATAACTAATTTTCATATAGTTCTATGTCCAGAAAACTTCAAGGGGTCGAATGGAGCTTACGATCAAGTTGTACGGGATCCAAGGTCACAGGTATGCAGTCAAAAAAATACTCTAGATAAACTCTCCAAGGGAAAAATTGATAAATTGCCACGGATCACTGGTGTCTTTTATTGAAGGATAGGCATCTATCCCTTCATTTAGTAAAGGAGTCCAATTTGTGTAGTGCCCAGACATTGTTCCAAGATAGGGGGCTGCAATTTCTAAAATGCGCTCAAAGTCCAGTTCCTCTGCTTCAACGATGCCACGATTGGGATTTTCAATAGCCCACAAAACGCCTGCAAGGACAGCTGACGTCACCTGCAGTGTGGTGGAAGAATTATAAGAGGCTAGTTGACGCGCTTCATGAATACTCAAAGTGGATCCAAACCAATAAGCCCCTTTTTTATGACCCATTAAGAGAACACCTAACTCATCGATCCCATCAATGATATCGTCACCAAGAATTCGTTTTTCATCTTGGAGAACGAGATCGCGGCCGTTGAGTTCGTGAAGAGATAAAATAGCATCATCGCAAGGACGATAACTGTAATGAACTGTTGGGCGATAAGTTACGTTTTGCTCATAATCAGAAAGAGTCAAAAAGTCTGCTATGGAAATTGATTCATTATGGGTAATTAAAAAGGCCTTATATTGCCCTGCAAGGGGTGTCCAGGATTTTATGGTTGTTTTGACACTTGGTTGCTTAAGATAAATGGCAGCTTTACAACCATAGTCGTAAGTACAAGCCATCTTTGGCCAATTTTTTTCATGTGTCCCCCAACCTAACTCTGCAGGTTGACACCCTTCGCTGTGAAACCCATCTACCGACCAAGTATTTACAAATTCTCCGGCTTTCTTTTTGATTTTGGAAAATTGCCAATCATATTCAGCAATATGGATAACCTTAAGATTAAGTTTAGCGGCCAGCTCTGCCCATGCCTGTTTCGTTTTTGGCATAAAATCAAAACATCCTACGTCCTGAGCAACGTTAACTATCGCCTGTTTAGCAAAACTTGAAATGAGACCAGGATTCGCGCCATGAGCGATAACTGCTGTGGGACCATTTAATGGTAAATGAGAGCGCAAAGATAAAACGCTCTCTCGGAGGGCATAATTTGTTCGTTCAGAAAGTGGTCTTTCAGGATCTAGATAACCACCCTCCCAAGGTTCAATGCACGTATCTAGATAAGGGCATCCCATTTCTTGAGATAATTGAATGAGATCATAACTCGAAACATTCACGGATAGATTTAATAAAAAATCCCCAGGCTTCAAAAGGGATCGCAAAATTGTCTCATAGTTTTGATGAGTTAAAGCGTGCTGATAGTATGGAATATGATATTGATCTGCGACTTTCTTTGATTCTATGTCAGGACCTACAATAATCAGTTGCTTCTCAACATCTAAATGTTTGGCAAGTAAAGGAAGGACACCCTGACCAATACTTCCAAAGCCGATCATAACAATTTTGTTAAAAAAGTTATTTTTCAATGTAGTATTCATTGGACTTGAAGGTGCTTTTTTTTAATTTTATTAGGGATACTCTGGACCCCGTGGTCGAGCCACGGGGCGTCGTGTGGGGTGTGACGTCCCGCGACTTGATCGCGGGATCCAGGCTTCAGTAAGGTCTTTTGAAGATTCTTAAGTATGGTTTCTGTTGACATGATGATATACTATCCACAATTCTACTTTTTAGAGGATTCCATTTTTTCTGTCATGGCAACGGCATGAAGAATATCAATAGCACGCATCAATTGATAATCTTCAACGGGCTTTCCCGTCTTGGTTTTATCCTCTTCAAGTGGAATCTTTGTATCTTCAATTTTTGGAGCTTCTGGTTTTGTTTCTTTAGGGGTATCAAGAGCGCCTTCTAGATCCTTTTCGAAAATATATTTTGCTTCATCGATTTTTTCAAGTTTACCTTGAAGCTGCTCAATAACTATATCAGGCTCAATACCTTTAGCTTGGATTGAGCGGCCGGAAGGCGTGTAATACCGGGCCGTTGTTAAGACCAGTGCTCCGCCATTTGTCAAGGGCATAACAGGCTGAACCGACCCTTTTCCAAAGGATTTTGTTCCCACAATCAGAGCGCGATGGTTATCTTGGAGTGCTCCCGCTAGAATTTCTGAAGATGAAGCCGATCCTCCATTAATCAGGACGACAATGGGTAGATTGTTTGTGACATCTCCATCCTTGGCATAAGCATGGGTATCGGATTTTGAATTTCGCCCGCGGGTTGAAACAATTTCTTTACCTTTGGGAAGGAAAAGATCGCTTGTATCAATGGCTACATCAAAGAGACCGCCTGGATTGTTACGAAGATCAATAATAAGACCTTCAAGTTTGTCGCCTTCTTTCTTTTTGAAATCAGCAAGAGCTTCTTTTAAGAGGGGGAGGGTGCTTTCACTGAATTGGGCAATACGAATATACCCAACATTGCCTTCAAGGCGCCACTTAACAGCTTTGACGTGGATTTTTTCACGGGTGAGGGTTTTTTCGAAAACATCTTTGCCTTCCCGCTTAATATGAAGCGTTACGGTTGAACCTGGTTTACCACGAAGAAGATCAACAGCTTCATTGATGGTCTTTCCCATGACAGGCTTTTTATCAATGGCGATGATCAAGTCTCCTGATTCAAGCTCCGCTTTTTTTGCCGGAGTATCATCAATAGGAGAGATAACTTTGACAACACCATTCTCTAAGGTAACTTCCATTCCCAGGCCGCCATATTCAGATTTTGTCTGAATCTGCAGCTCCTTATAGGCTTTTGGATCTAGATAAGTTGAATGAGGGTCGAGGGCTGCAAGCATGCCGTTAAGGGCACCTGTAAGAAGTTTTTCATCAGAGACTGGTTCCACGTAATCTTCTTTAACGCGCTGCAAAATAGCATCAAAGGTATGGGAGTCAAAATCAGTGACTGCTGGAGTTGTTTCCTTAGCTTCCGTTTCCTTTGGAGATGAAGTCGCATATATTCCTGCAATAGCAACCGATGAAAACAAAACAACAGCAAGTAATCCTACAACTTTCGATTTCATTTATGTATTTCCTCTCATTGAGCAAAATAATCCTTTGGATTTATAGCTTTGCCTTTCTGCCGCAGCTCTAAATAAAGCTTAGGAGAGCTGGCTCCATAGCTGGCCATAGATCCTATTTTCTGTCCAGCATATACGCTTTCACCAATTTCTGCATTAATTTTATGCATTCCCATCAATATGGTATACACTTTTTCACCGGCTTCGATGATAAGAATATCTCCTTGATTTTTAAAGGGGCCTTTGAAGACAACGGTTCCTTCAGAAGGGGCAAATACGTCAGCATTTTTCTTCGTCTCAAAAATGATGCCTTGGGCGCCTGGGCTAAATTTCTTTTGTAACTCTTTATCTTTTACTATTTTTCCTGCTACTGGTTGTTCAAGCCATCGAAAGGGAAGGTCTTGGTTAGAGGAAGCTTTTGAAGCGCTCTGTGCTTTCTTTGAAAGAGTGGCACGAGTTTCATTTAAAAGAAAGTTGATGTTTTCTTCCTTGCTGAGCTTTTCAAGCTCTGTATTTGTTAATTGTTCAAGTTTTACTTTTTCAAAAGCTTCAACTTGGTTGTGCTGAAGCTGAAGGCTTTCAAGTAATTGAGCCTGCACCTTTTTTTTCACTTCCAATTCTTTACTTAAGGCCAGAATTTCAGTGGAAGTTGCTTGAAGACGTTGCAATTCTTGCTTTAAGGCATGGGATAAGGAACGCATAAGGATAATGCCGCGAATAGTATCCTTCCCTGTGGCTGTGTCCACTAAAAGCTTTAAGGGATTGACACGTCCTAAACGGATGAGCAGAGGGAGCTTAGCTTCAATTTGCTTGCGTTGCAGAGTGATGTTCTCATTCATTTGAATTTGTTTTATAGTGAAATCGTGCAATGTTTTCTCTAAAACAGAGGCTTCATCTAATAATTGTTGTTTTTTTTCGAGCAAATGAGCTCTTTCTTTATGCAGCTCCTTAATCTCTGTCACCAGATCTTGGGCAAGGACGGGGGAGAAAAGGAGCAAACTGAAAAGAAAGAAAAACTTACCCATGAAGTGACTCCAAAAGTGACTGACCCGTCATAGGGGACGGCTTTGAGATCTCCAAGATTTCCAAAATTGTCGGAGCAATGTCGGAGAGTTTACCCCTCGTAAGTGTGCCCTCGGGGCCATTATAAAGCACAAAAGGCACAGGATTGAGAGTATGGGCCGTATGGGGCGACTTAAGAGCATCATCAAACATCATTTCTGCATTGCCGTGATCGGAAGTGATAATAAGGCTAGCGCCCACTTTTTTTATGGCCGTCATAAGTTTTCCTAAACACGTATCCACTGCCTCTACAGCCTTACGGGCGGCTTCAAAATTGCCTGAGTGTCCCACCATATCTGTATTGGCGTAATTTACAACAATGAAGCTATACTCTTTACTTTCAATTGCTGCAATAAGCTTATCCGTAAGTTCAAAGGCGGACATTTCCGGCTTCAGGTCATAGGTAGCCACAAAAGGGGAAGGGATAAGAATCCGCTCTTCACCTGGGAAAACGTCTTCGCGGCCTCCATTAAAAAAGAAGGTTACATGGGCATACTTTTCCGTCTCCGCAATGTGCAGCTGTTTTAAGCCCGCTTTAGAAATGACTTCTCCCAAGACATTTTCAAGGGAGCCTGGGTGAAAAAGAGTCTTCATCCATTTATTAAGGGTATCGCTGTACTCGGTAACGCCTAAGGCAGCTGCAAAGCGAGGGGCTGTTTTCTTGAATTCTTTAAAGTGGGGATCCAAAAGCACTGTTAGAATTTGGCGAACACGATCAGCTCTAAAATTCGCCATAAGAATTCCATCTCCCGCTTTCATGCCAGCATAAGGAGCAACGGCCACCGATTCAACAAATTCATCATTGATTCCCTTAGCATAGCTTTGCTTAAGATAGACGAGGGGATCTTGGGTGGAAGGTTGACCACTTACCATCACGTCATAGGCTTTTTCAATACGCTCCCACCTTTTATCCCGATCCATGGCATAATAGCGCCCGCCAAGGGTTCCTAGGGTGATGTTGGGATGGTCTTGCATAAAGTGGAGGAGAGATGTGAGGTACTCTTCAGCGCTTTGAGGAGGCGTATCCCGTCCATCCAGAAAGGCGTGGATGATGACAGGAACACCCTGGCTAGCCACGACTTCGGCAAGGGCTTGAATATGGCGTTGGTGAGAGTGAATTCCACCGGGGGATAAAAGCCCCATTAGATGGCAGGTCCCCTTTGAGATTTTTAGCTTTTCAATAAAGTCATTAAGTTCAGGTAATTCATAGAGAGAGCCTTGTTTGATGGCCTCATCAATACGGGGGAGATCTTGAAGAATAATGCGGCCCGCACCAATATTCATGTGGCCCACTTCCGAATTGCCCATTTGACCCTCAGGCAAGCCCACATTCAGCTCAGAGGCCTCAAGAAGGGTATGAGGAGAGTTGGCCATAAGCTCATCCCAATGGGGCGTCTTGGCGCGGGAAATGGCATTATCCGCACCATTTTCTCGATGACCCCATCCGTCCAAAATGCACAATACAACCGTCTTTGTCATGCTCATCCTTCTTATTGTGGGCTGATTCTAGAAAAAATGGAGCTTAAAAGCTAGAGGAATGTGGAGGAGGTGGCCAGGGAATTTTTTTAATTTCCTCTATTAATTTAGCAAAAATTTTTTGCCAACTCATAAATCCCGAAAAATCCTATTTCTTTGTTTATATCTCCCAAAAAATCCTATATAATTCGGTGAGGAGTGATGAAATGCCCAAAATATCCCTAGAAAATCTTCCTGAAGTTATTGTATCAAGCTCTTCCTCGACAAAGATCATCTCGCGTTATCTTAAAGAGGGAAAGCTTCGTAAACTTGCTTCACGGCTCTATACAAGAAATTTGAAAGATGCCCCTGAACTCATTATCAAAAGAAATCTTTGGCCAATTGTGGGATCATACTTTCCAGGAGCCCTTATTACAGACCGTACTGCTATAGAAAATAAACCTGCCTCAGATGGTTCTGTTTTCTTGATTTCTTCAAAAAAAAGAGACATTCTCTTGCCCGGTATTGTTTTGCGTCCTCGAAAGGGAATTTCTCCTCTTCCTTCTGACCGCCCCTTTATAGGGGGGCTTTTTCTTCCATCTCAAGGAAGAGCTTTTCTCGAAAATATGAAGCTCTCAAGAGCTCATAAGGGATCTATCTCAAGGACACTTTCACGCTTAGAAATTGAAGAACAGCTAGAAGTTCTCTTGCGGCGAGGAGGCCCAGAAGCCTTAAATAAATTACGGGACGAAGCTTTTAAGATTGCCCCTCTTTTAGAGTTAGAAAAGGAATATAAATATCTCGATAAGCTGATAGGAAGTTTGCTCAGGACAAAAAATCATCCTCTTCAAAGTCCTACGGGAATGGCAAGGCAATTTGGATTTCCTTATGATCCTAACCGGCTTGCTCTTTTTTTGAAGTTACACGAAACTCTTATGAATTCAGCTCCAGTTTCTCGATTAGCACCATTATTGACCTCGGAAGCTCTTGCAAATCTTGCCTTTTTTGAAGCTTATTTTTCAAATTTTATAGAGGGGACAGAGTTTGAAATTAATGAAGCCTTTGATATCATTTTTAAAGGCAAAATTCCTCCACAACGTCCAGAAGATGCTCATGATATTTTAGGAACTTTTAAAATCACTTCAGATACCCAAGAGATGGGTAAAACCCCTACAACTTTTGAGGAATTTCTGACTCTTCTAAAAACACGACATGCTATGATTATGGAAGGTCGCCCCGATAAAGGGCCTGGACAGTTTAAGACAGCTTCAAATATGGCTGGAAGCACAGTATTTGTTTCTCCTGACCTGGTTGTTGGTACTTTAAAAAAGGGCTTTGAGATTTATCAGTCTCTTGAAGTTCCTTTCCATAAAGCAGCCTTTATGATGTTTCTTGTTGCAGAAATTCATCCCTTTACCGATGGAAATGGGCGCATTTCACGGGTGATGATGAATGCTGAGTTAGTTTCTTCCTTAGAAGAGCGTATTATCATTCCTACAGTTTACAGAAATAATTACCTCAGTGCCTTGCGGGCGCTTTCTCATCGTGGAATACCAGAGCCCTTTATTCGCACCTTAGACTTTGCCCAGAAATATACCCTCAGTCTTAATTTTAGTGATTATCAAAAGACCTGCTTGTACCTCCAAAAAACAAATGCTTCTCTTGATCCTAATGAAGCTGATTCTGCTGGATTGCGGCTAATTTTACCCCCTGTAGATATTGAATAGTATCTAAGGTGGAAACCCCATTTACAGAAAAGCAAGGCTCTGCTAGGTTTAGGGAAATTTTAATTGGCATAAAAATTCATGAAGCTTATCTCTTGTAATAGTAACATTCCCCTTGCGGAAGAAATCGCAAAAGTCCTTAAAACTCCTTTAAGTGAAGCCACGATCCGTCTTTTTGCGGATCATGAAATCTTTGTAGAAATTTTAGAAAATGTCCGGGGCGAAGATGTTTTCGTCATCCAATCTACCAGCAACCCTGCTAACGATCACTTGATGGAACTTTTGATTACCATTGATGCACTAAAGCGGGGTTCAGCCCGCCGCATCACAGCGTGCATTCCCTATTTTGGCTATGCCAGGCAAGACAGGAAGTCAGGGCCACGGACGCCTATTACGGCAAAGCTTGTAGCGGATATCCTTACTACCGCTGGAGCGAATCGTATTTTAACTCTTGATCTTCATGCAGGCCAAATCCAAGGATTCTTTAATATCCCTGTCGATAATCTTTATGCCGCTCCCCTGTTTCAAAAGGATATCCAAGAAAATTTTCCTAACAAGGACATCTTGGTGGTCTCTCCTGATGTGGGTGGCGTTGTCCGCGCCCGAGGACTGGCTAAACGCTTGGATTGTGGCCTTGCGGTGATTGACAAGCGGCGCGAAAAGCCAGGAGTCTCTGAGGTGATGAACTTGATTGGGGACGTCAAAGGCTATCACTGCTTGATTACGGACGATATCGTGGATTCAGCGGGAACCATCTGCAATGCTGCCGAAACTTTGCTCGACCAAGGGGCGCTGTCTGTAAGGGCTTATGTTACTCATGGCGTCTTTTCCCCACCTTCCCTTGAGCGTATCAACGAGTCCAAACTGAAAGAAGTTGTAGTGACGGATAGTATTTTAGCGACTGACCAAGTTAAAAAATGCGCAAAAATACGTCAAATTTCTCTGGCCCTCTTCTTGGGAGAGGCCATAGAACGCATTCATAATGAAAAATCAGTTTCAATTTTATTTGAATAGTGTATATAACAGAGGCAAGAATCAGGAATTGGGTTTCTGAGCCCTGATCAAAGAATTCGTTTTGAAGGAGTTATTATGATGACAGCAGCACCTCAGCTTGACGTTCAATTAAGGGAAGGAACGGGAAAAGGAGCCACGCGCGCTTTGCGTCGTGAGGGCCGTGTTCCTGCCGTTTTGTATGGCGGAAAAGACCTCCCCGCCCATTTTTCTCTTGATCCTATCCAATTAGATAAGGAGCTTCATAAGACAGGGTTTATGTCAAAAGTGTTTGAACTCGCTCTTCAAGGAAAAAAAGAAAAAGCCCTTGCGCGTGCTGTACAGTTTCATCCTGTTACCGATCGTCCATTGCATGTAGATTTTTACCGAATCACCAAAGGGGCAAAAATTACCGTTTCCGTTCCTCTACAATTTGTTAATGAATTGGCGTCTCCTGGAATCAAGCGTGGTGGTGTGTTGAACATTGTCAACCACAGCTTAGAAGTCGTTGCAGACGTTGATCATATTCCAAGCCATATTGAAATTGATCTAACTGGGCTCGAGATTCATGACACCATCCATCTTAGCCATTTAAAATTGCCCGAGAATGTGGCTCCAGCTCATCCTGAGCGTGATAATGATATTGCCAATATCGTAGCCCCAACTGTCATGAAGAAGACTGAAGAAGCTGAAGGCGAAGCTATAGAAGCGGCCGCATCAACAGAAGAAGGGGAGGCGTAAGCTCTCTCCCCTGAGGTAACAACATGTATCTTCTGGTGGGGCTTGGAAATCCGGGAAGCGAATATGCAAAAAATCGCCACAATGTGGGTTTTATGTGTATGGATGAGATTCGCACTAGCTATGGTCTTTCTTCTGAAAAGTCAAAGTTTTCAGGATTTCTAACAGAAGGGCCCGTTGACCATCAAAAAGTTCTTCTGTTTAAGCCTCTTGCCTATATGAACAGATCTGGGCGTCCTGTTGCTGAGACCGCCCGCTTTTATAAGATTCCACCTGAGCGCATTATTGTTTTCCATGATGATTTGGATTTACTTCCTGGAAAGATTCGCCTTAAACAAGGAGGTGGGCATGGGGGACACAATGGGCTTAAGGACTTGGATGCTCACCTTGGAAAAGACTATTGGCGTCTTCGCATAGGAATTGGTCGACCGCAACATCAGGGAGAGGTAAGCTCTTACGTGCTGTCCGACTTTTCAAAGCAAGATCATACATGGCTTGACCCCTTACTTGGCATTTTAGCCGATGAAGTTCACCTTCTTTTAAGTGACAAGAAGGAAGAGTACGTTTCAAAAATCATGCAGCTCTTGCCGCATAAAAATGGAGAAAAAGATGGGATTTAAGTGTGGTATTGTGGGGCTTCCCAACGTTGGCAAATCAACGCTTTTTAATGCTCTGACGGCAACGGCTGCAGCAGAAGCTGCCAATTATCCTTTTTGTACCATTGAACCCAACGTCGGTCGTGTTGGCGTTCCCGATAAAAGACTTGATGAACTGGCTAAAATTGCCGGTTCAGCCAAGATTATTCCAACCCAGCTGGAATTTGTGGATATTGCGGGCCTTGTGCGTGGGGCCAGTAAAGGGGAGGGGTTGGGTAACCAATTTTTGGCTCACATTCGAGAAGTGGATGCTATCGTGCATGTGGTGCGTTGCTTTGAAGATACGGATATTACCCATGTTGAGGGAGAGATCAATCCTTTGCGGGATATTGACGTGATTGAAACCGAATTGATGCTGGCAGATATGGAAAGCTTGGAAAAACGAATCCCTGCCCTTGAAAAAAAATTGCGGACAAAGGATCCCGTGGCTCTTGTGCAGTTTCCTTTAATGGAGCGGGCCCTGACCCTTTTAAAGGAAGGCAAACCTGCCCGCTTTGTTCAGTGTGCTCCTGAAGAGCAAGTGGAGTTAAGGCGTTTAGGACTCATTACAACAAAACCCATCCTTTATGCCTGCAATGTTTCAGAAGGTGATGCGGTTAAGGGCAATGCCTTTACAGAACAAGTCAAAGCCCGTGCTGAAAAAGAGGGCGGCCAGGTCGCGATTATTTCAGCTGCCATTGAGGCAGAAGTGGCCTCCCTGGATTCGGAAGAAGATAAGGCAGAATTTCTCCAAAGCCTCGGCCTTTCAGAAACCGGCCTTGCCCGTGTGATTCGGGAAGGATATGCCCTTTTAAACCTGATTACCTTTTTCACCATTGGCCCGAAAGAAGCTCGAGCCTGGACTGTCCATAAGGGGGCTAAGGTCCCGCAAGCGGCTGGTGAGATTCATACGGACTTTGAACGGGGCTTTATTTGTGCGGAGACGACCTCCTATGAGGATTATGTGGCTTGCAATGGTGAGCAAGGGGCCAAAGCGGCTGGTAAGCTGCGCCTTGAGGGCCGAGAGTATCTTGTTCACGATGGGGATGTTTTCCATTTCCGCTTTAATGTGTAATATATGACCAATTCAATTCATGTCCGCGGCGCGCGGGAGCATAACCTAAAAAACCTTGAGGTGGAAATCCCTCGGGATAAGCTTGTGGTGATTACAGGGCTCAGCGGCTCGGGAAAATCCTCTCTTGCCTTTGATACCATCTATGCGGAAGGCCAGCGCCGCTATGTGGAAAGCCTTTCGGCTTATGCGCGTCAATTCTTGCAACTGATGCAAAAGCCCGATGTGGATTCAATTGATGGCTTGTCACCAGCTATTTCCATTGAGCAAAAGACGACCTCCAAGAACCCCAGATCCACGGTGGGGACCGTCACGGAAATTTATGACTACCTTCGCCTTTTATTTGCCCGCATTGGCGTGCCGTATTCTCCCGTTACGGGTCTTCCGATTCAAAGCCAGACCGTCTCTGAAATGGTGGACCGGTTGAAGGGCTTGCCAGAAGGCACCCGTCTTTATCTGTTAGCGCCGATTGTAAGGGGCCGGAAGGGGGAATATAAAAAGGAAATCGCGGACCTTCAAAAGCAAGGTTTTCAACGCCTTAAAATTGATGGCACCCTTTATGAGATTGATGAAGCGCCAACGTTGAATAAAAAAATTAAGCATGATATCGAAGTTGTTGTCGACCGAGTTGTTATTAATCCTGAGATCGGGCATCGCCTTCCTGATGCCATTGAGACGGTCTTGCGCCTATCCGACGGGCTTTTGTATGCTGAAAATGCCGATACGGGTGAGCGCCATACCTTTTCTGCCAAATTTGCCTGCCCTGTCTCTGGCTTTACGATCGATGAGATCGAACCCCGCCTTTTCTCCTTTAACAGTCCTTTTGGAGCTTGCCCTGCCTGCGATGGTTTGGGGGTTAAGATTGTCTTTGATCCACAACTTGTTGTGCCGAATCCAAGCCTTTCTTTAAAAGAGGGGGCGATTGTTCCCTGGTCAGGGTCTTTTGCTTTCTATTATCAGCAAGCTTTAGCAGCCGTGGTGGAAAAGTATGGCGGCAGTATGGACATGTCCTTTAATAAACTTCCGAAAAGAACTCAAGAGATTATCCTCCATGGGTCAGGTGGGGAAGTTGTTCCTACAATTTACAAAGATGAAGCGCGGACCTTTACTCAAAAGAAGGCCTTTGAAGGGGTCATTCCAACTCTTCTGCGGCGGCAGCGGGATCGCAAAGAGCGCTATGGCCAGCAGCAAGAGGAAATGAATCGTTACCAAAGCACCCTTCCTTGTGAGGAATGTCAGGGCTATCGTCTTAAACCCGAAGCACTGGCTGTTAAAATTAACAAGCTTCATATCGGCCAAGTGACGGAGATGTCCATTGGTCATGGAGCCGAATGGTTTCAGACGCTCGCAGAAAAGCTGACTCAAAAAGAAAAAGATATTGCGGTACGGATCCTGAAGGAAATTCAAGAACGTCTTGGATTTTTGGTCAGTGTGGGGCTTGGTTATCTTTCCCTCTCTCGTGCTTCCGGAACTCTTTCTGGTGGGGAAAGTCAGCGCATTCGTTTGGCGTCTCAAATTGGCTCAGGATTGATGGGGGTTTTGTATGTGCTTGATGAGCCGTCTATTGGACTCCACCAGCGGGATAATGACCGTTTGTTGGCAACTCTCACCCGTCTACGGGATCTAGGAAATACGGTTCTTGTGGTGGAGCATGATGAGGATGCCATCCGAACAGCGGATCATGTGATTGATATGGGCCCCGGTGCGGGGGTGAGGGGAGGGGATATTGTAGCCCAAGGCACCCCTCAAGATATCATGGATAATCCGAAAAGCCTGACGGGCCAGTATTTGCAGGGCACAAAAAAAGTTCCTATTCCTAAGGCGCGCCGAAAGCCTAAAAAAGGTCAAGCGCTGAAGGTGATTGGAGCTACCTGTCATAATCTTCAGAACGTCACCGCCGAATTTCCTTTAGGAACGTTTATCTCTGTGACGGGCGTGTCGGGAGGGGGGAAATCCTCTCTGATTATCGAAACCCTTTATAAGGGGCTTGCTCAGTTGCTGAATGACAATTCTGAAACCCCAGGCCCCCATAAGGCTATTGAGGGTATTGAGTTGATTAACAAAATTGTGGATATCGATCAATCTCCCATTGGCCGTACGCCCCGATCAAATCCTGCTACCTATACGGGCGTTTTTACGCCGATTCGGGAGTGGTTTGCCGCCCTTCCTGAAGCGAAAGCCCGCGGGTATTCGCCAGGGCGCTTTTCCTTTAACGTGAAGGGAGGGCGCTGTGAAGCCTGTGAAGGGGATGGAGTCATCAAGATCGAGATGCACTTCCTTCCTGATGTGTATGTGGAGTGCGATCAGTGCCATGGCAAGCGTTATAACCGGGAAACCTTTGAGATCAAGTATCGGGATAAATCCATTGCGGACGTCTTAGATATGACCGTTGATGAGGCGCTTGAATTCTTTGAGGCTATGCCCAGTATTCGGGAAAAGCTTTCGACCCTCTCTCAGGTAGGGCTGGGATATGTTCATGTGGGACAGCGGGCGACCACTCTTTCTGGAGGGGAAGCCCAGCGGGTCAAACTTTCGAAAGAACTCTCTCGCAGAGCCACGGGGCAAACTCTGTATATCTTGGATGAGCCTACCACAGGCCTTCATTTCGATGATGTGCGCAAGCTTTTAGAGGTGCTCCACACCCTTGTGGACCAAGGCAATACGGTAATTGTGATTGAGCATAACCTTGAAGTCATCAAAACTTCCGACTGGATTATCGATATCGGTCCTGAAGGGGGTGATGGTGGTGGTCAGATCGTGGCAACAGGCACGCCCGAGGATATTATTCGTATAGCAAAAAGCTATACGGGGAAGTATCTGAAGAAACTAATATAGGGGGGCTCACGTGTTTCATGTATCACACCCTAAGAAATGAAACATGAAATATTATTGCGGATGAGGAGTTTTACTCAAGCGTTTTAACCTCTTTTTAATCTTCTTTGAGCATACTAGTACTTAAATGTTGTATAAGGAGAAGAACCATGGACTTGAAATCACTCTCGCCGTTTAATCGTCGCCATATTCATCGACGGAAAAATGATTCTCTTGAGGGACTGCGGCGAGAATTTTATCATTTGTTGGATTATAACCCTTTTCAGGAAGTTAGCCTGCACAACGTAAGGGTCGACATGCATGAAGATAAAGATGGGGTTACTGTCTCTGCTGAGCTTCCTGGAGTTAAAGATGAGGATATCAGCATCTCTTTGTATCATGATATGCTAACTATCAAAGGGGAGAAAAAGAGTAAAAAAGAAGAAAAGGGCGAAAACCACTATATGAGTGAGCGTTCCTTCGGTTCTTTTACTCGAAGCTTGCGTTTACCCTATGATGCGGAAGCCAATAAGGTGGAAGCTGAGTTTGATAATGGAGTGCTGACCATTCACGTTCCTCGACCCAAGTCTCATATGGCGGCAGAAAAGAACATTAAGATTAAGAAGAAAAAATAAAAGTAAGTAATTATTTAAAGATTACTGAAAAGTAGATCAACCCTGCGGCTCACCACCTGACGGATTTTTACACACTAAGGAAAATCACGTTTTTTCGTCATTGCGAGAAGGGTCGAAGACCCGACGAAGCAATCCATCTTTCAAATGAATTCCTGGATTGCCGCGCCCACTGCGTGGGCTCGCAATGACGACGAAAAAAATTTGTCAGGTGCTAAGACCCTGCGGTGCGGTCAAGCTGTGGGGTTTGCAGTATTGAAATCAAAAAAACTATCTTTAATTTATGAGGAGTATAGTCATTACTGATTAATTGATAGAAAAAATAGGATGCATTTATAAATGTTATGCACAGATCAAAGCTAAGAAAAATTTGTCGATTTTTCGTCAAGAAAAAAATTTTTACCTGCTTAAAAAAAAGGTCTTTACTTTAAAAAATCTAATTACATCAATAAGTTATAAATGTGTGCCTAAAAATGAGGCACCCTAAACTAAAAGGAGAGGGAAGCATTAAAAAATCCTCATGCCCTCAGAATACCCACAAACTTATCCACAGATTGCGTGGACAAATGTTAATTTTCTATTAAAAAATCCTATGCTAAACTTCCGCCATGACAAATATCCTCTCTTCCCTTGAACAAGGGGCCTTGATGATTAAATCTACGGCCCAAAAACTTACCTTCCAGCCGGGCGTGTATCGTATGATCAATTCACGGGATGAGGTGTTGTATGTGGGAAAAGCAAAAAACCTGAAAAAGCGGGTTATCAGCTATACTCATGTAGAGCGCTTGCCCATTCGCCTTCAACGCATGGTGGCTGAAACTGTACGTATGGAGTTTGTGACAACCCATACGGAGGCGGAGGCCCTTCTTTTAGAAGTTAATCTTATTAAAAAGCTGGCACCGCGTTATAATATTCTTATGCGGGACAGTAAGTCCTTTGCTTTTATCCGAATTACGGGCGGTCATCCCTATCCTCAACTGACAAAACACCGCGGGGCTCGTAATTTACCTGGGGATTATTACGGCCCCTTTGCCTCAGGAGAAGCGGTCAATACAACCTTGACAGTGCTCCACCGAGCTTTTTTGCTACGCTCTTGCCCAGATACGATTTTTGCTTCCCGTAAGCGTCCCTGCCTTCAATACCAGATTAAGCGCTGCAGCGCGCCCTGTGTGAATTACATCTCTGAGAAAGACTACCAAAAGCTGGCAGAAGAAACCCGGGAGTTTTTGGCGGGGAAATCAAGTCAGATTCAAAAGGATCTTGCGAGTCGTATGGAAGAGGCCAGCAATGCCCGTGAGTATGAAAGAGCAGCTGTTTTTAGGGACCGTATTCGCGCGCTCTCGACCATACAGGCGCGTCAAATCATAAATACGACTCATGTGACTGACGCGGACGTTTTCGCTCTCTATGAAGGGGAGGGAAGGATTTGTATTCAGCTCTTTCTCTTTCGCCATGGATCCAACTATGGCTCTTATTCCTTTTTCCCTTCCTATGGGGAGGATGTCGCGCCAGAGGAAGTATTGGAGGCTTATATCGCCCAATTTTATGAAGAAGCCCCTTTACCTGAGGAAATTCTTCTCAATGTTCCTTTGCCCCAAACAAAATTATTGGAGGAAGCCTTTGCCCAAAAGCGTAAAAAACGGCTTTATATCCGTGTGCCCCGTACAGGTCCCAAAGCCGATCTTGTGAATCATGCGCTTCAAAATGCCAAGGAATCGTTGGAACGTCACTTGAGTGAACGGGCCAGTCAGCAGAATTTATTGCAAGCCTTTATGGAGAAATTTCACTTGCCCGTCCCCCCTCACCGTATTGAGGTCTATGATAACAGTCACATTCAAGGGGCTCTGCCCGTAGGGGCGATGGTTGTGGCGGGGCTTGAAGGATTTCAAAAAAATGCCTATCGCAAGTTTAACATTCGCTCAAAGGATATGGCGCGAGGGGACGATTATGCTATGCTGCGGGAAGTCCTTACGCGGCGTTTTTCCCGGGCGTTGGCCGAAGATAAAGATGATACTGCCCAATGGCCTGATGTGGTCTTGATTGATGGAGGGAAGGGACAACTGTCGGCTGCTGAAGCCGTTTTTGCAGATTTGGGGATCTCTGATATCCGTTTGATCGCCATTGCCAAAGGCTCTGATCGTAATGCAGGGCGGGAGACCTTTTTTATGTCTGGTTATGCTCCCATTTCCTTGCCTCCTCATGATAAGGTTTTATATTTCCTGCAACGTCTGAGGGATGAAGTGCACCGTTATGCCATTGGTGCTCATCGGACGCGTCGTACAAAAGCTATTCGCACCTCAAAGTTAGATGAAGTTCCGGGAGTCGGGGGCGCTCGAAAGCGTGCTTTACTTCAACATTTTGGATCTGCCAAGGCGGTGGAAGGGGCAGGGCTCAAGGATTTAGAAATGGTAAAAGGAGTGAGTAAAAATTTGGCAAAAAAAATCTATGATTATTTTCATGGCCATGGTTAATATAAAGGGAACTAAGAGGCTCTCTAAATGAAATCAACAACACTGCCTAATTTATTAACTTATACACGGATCGCGTTGGTTCCTGTGGTGGTTATTCTTTTTTACTTTGATCGCCCCATCAGCAATTGGATTGTTGCTGGTATTTTTATCTTCGCCTGTATTACTGATTATTTGGATGGTTATTTTGCAAGAGCCTTGAAGCAAACAAGCCGTTTTGGCGTCTTTTTAGACCCTGTGGCCGACAAGCTTTTGGTTGCGGCTACGATCTTGATGTTGGTGGGCTTTGGACGCATTCAAGGTTTTAGCTTGATTCCAGCTGTTATCATTTTATGTCGCGAGATTTTGGTTTCGGGCCTCCGTGAATTTTTGGCCGAAGTCCATGTTTCCATTCCCGTAACCCAACTTGCGAAATGGAAGACGGGCATTCAAATGGCAGCTCTTAGCCTATTGATTATTGAAGATATTCCTGGATTTTTCTTGCCCATCGATATGCTCGGTCTTATTCTATTGTGGGTAGCCGCATTTTTGACCTTAATTACGGGTTTTGATTATCTGCGTGCTGGTCTCAAGCATATGTGAAAATCATTTCGCTTTCTATCAATGAGTGCGTCAGACGTCGGAGTCGGTGTGCTCATGTATTGGAATACACTCCGCGCACCTCGCCTCGTCTTCCTGTTCATTGTTTGAAATCAAAATGATTTATGGATAAGATAAATATGGATAAAATTTCTATTTTTTCTCTAGCAAAATGATTCCTATTGGGGTATACAAGCCCTCATGAGCGGGCGATTAGCTCAGCGGGAGAGCGTCTCGTTTACACCGAGAGGGTCGGGGGTTCAAATCCCTCATCGCCCACCAGTCAAATCAAGGGTTTTAGGGTTGTTTGAAAAAGACTGATTTTCTCCGGGTATACGCCGGGTATACTTTTGGAGTGAGTAAGAAGAGCCTGAGGATCAAATCCACCATCCTACACAAACAAAGGGAAAACAAGACGCTCAAAATGTTTAACTGATAACAACGTATATCAATGAAATCAATGTATTGCTGCGAACGCTTAGCTGTTGTTTATGCAGAGTTATTATCATTTTTTATCTCCAACTATCCCATGAGTGTATCACTCCTACTTCAACAATCTCTTTTAAGTTGTCTCGAATGACCAAGTCCTTTGTAGGAAGATTAACTACAAGAGGATGAACCTTTTGCTCCCAAGCAGAGTCGAGGTCTTGTATAAGATTGCTCGTGAAGACTTCTCCATCTTGCCTCTCTATTCTCCCGAATTAAATTCTGATGAGCTTAATTGAGAAATATGCATTATGTACCCTGGTAGACCTACATAGACCATTGGCACTTGACTACGGATCAGAAGGTTAGGAGTTCGAATCTCTTCGGGCGCGCCAGAGTTTCTCTCGGTTTTTTTAGGTTTGTAAAATTCAGGAAAATTCTTTAGGTAGCAAATAGGTAGCATTTGGAAACAAACTGTTGCCTCTGATGGAGACAGGGGAAACCGAACCACCGACCTCTACAATGTCATTGTATAGTCATTAAGATACCCTACGTTCTCTCTCGTTCTTTTTTGTTATAAAAATGTATGTTTTTCAGATAGTTAAAGTTATTTTTGATATGCAGAAGATATTTTTATTTCTTTCTGATTCTTCGTCAGTTAAACCATATATAAACCATATTTTAAATCTTTGAGGATCATGGCAACCAAAATTACCAAGCGTCATTTAGACACTGCAAAACTTACAGATAAGGCCTATGAGGTTTGGGATACCGAAGTTAAAGGTTTTCATGTTATCATAACGCCTTCTGGGCGGAAGACCTTCTACTTTAGATATTATGATGCTAATAGAAAAAACCAACGCATAAAAATTGGGGTGTTTGGAAATATCACATGTGATATGGGTCGCGAAATATCAAAAAGTTTTGCTGGAGATTTAGCCAAAGGGATTGACCCTAAAAAAGTAAAGGAAGACAGCAAGAATCAAGCAAAGAAAGCTATCTCCTTTTCTCACTTTTTTGAGAAATTTACTAAGGACTATAGACTTATTCACCACAAACCAAGCACGATTAAGGTAGATAATTACATAATCAAGCTCCATATTTTTCCTTTTTTTGGAGACAGAAACCTTAATGAAATTAACAGCAAAGACATCATGGAATTCAAAGACTCTTTAAAATATATCCCTGTGACCTGTAATAAGGGCTTTGCTGTGATTCATAAAGCATTTGAACTTTCTGAGCTTTGGGGTTATCGCCCAAAAAATAGTAATCCTTGTCGAGGTATTCAAAAATATCCAGAGCAGAAGAGAGAGCGGTTTTTAAAAATTGAAGAATTAAAAAGATTGGAAAAAGTTTTAGAAGATGAGGAATATTTACAATTGAAATCACCTTATGTGTTGGGAGCTATTAAGACGCTCATGTATACGGGTTGCCGTATGAGTGAAATTTTGACCCTAAAAAGGGAAGATACATACCTAGATGAAAGTTACATTCATCTTAAAGATAGTAAGACAGGAGAAAGGGTTGTCCCCTTAAATGAGTCAGCTAAAAAGGTTTTGGAGAAATTGGAACAGCAACCTGGAAATCCTTATGTATTTTGCAGCAATACCCATAAGAACGGGCACGTAGTGAATATTGAAAAAGCTTGGCAAAAAATACGTAAGAGAGCTGACCTTAATGATGTGCGTATTCATGATTTAAGGCACAGTTTTGCTTCATTTGCTATTAAACAAGGATTAGATCTCTACCAAGTTGCCAAACTATTGGGTCATAAAAATATTCGCACGACAACACGCTACGCGCATTTGGCCAGAGAAGACTTAATCAAAGCTTCTAATGTTGTTGGAGAGGTCTTTGTAAAATAGGAAATATTCGTAGTATTTTGTGCTTTAAAAGGGAATTAGTACTTGCACTCATTTTTTCTTTCTCATAAGATATGAGGTAACAATTATTCTTTTGGAGATTTAAAATGAGCGACGTATTAAGCTTAGCAGATACTTGGTGTGTTGTCATAAATTTAGAAGATCAGTATTCCATCTGGCCCGCCAGAAAAGAAATCCCTTATGGCTGACGCGAAGAAGGCAAGATAGGAACGAAGGAAGATTGTCTAGCACATGTTAAGGAAGTGTGGGTAGACATGAGACCTCGTAGTTTAAAAGAAGCCATGGCTGTTCAGATACAGGCTGGAGCCACAGGGGTTTAGTTCTCTTGTAACCCTTTCTTCTTTATGTAGTCGGGGTTTTCTCCTAAACTTTGTAAGTAGTGTATGTAGGCTTCTTTGATGTACGTTGTTTGGATCGGAGGAAGCCTATCCTGTTTCATTCAGCAGCAGGATCTTAGAAAAGTTTATAGGATAGATGTTTTTTCTCTCTAGTAAAAAAGATCTTTTGTAACCCAAGAATGTGTAAGGCCTTTGTGTTGTCTGGTTTTCAAAGCGACCGCTCCAACATATCCACAAGTTAAGCTAAATTCTTTTAAAAGCCACTTTTGAGCAAATGGCTTATCCTGTCCTTCCTTGGATAGAGAGATAGGATCTTTGCTGATGTCTAACTCAATCTTTATGGGAGAATAGGAAAATCCATGGCCTAGAGCTTTTATAAGGGATTCTTTGCACACCCATATCCTAAAAAAAGATAAAGGTTGTTTTTCTATGGGCTTACGATAAAAAACTTTCTGTTCTTTTTCTGAGAGCACTTGTTGCACAACCCCAGGCTCAACAATATCGGCTTTCAGATATTCAATATCTATCCCTACGAACTTCTTGAGAGAAAAAGCATAAACAACCATATCATTGGAATGAGAAAGGTTAAAATAAATAGGATTATCTTGCTTTGGTTGTATTAAGAGAGGTTTTCCATATACATTATAGGTAAAATCTATATTTGAAGGAGATTGCTTAAGATAAGCTGCTAAAAGGTGACGCAGGATCCCACGTGCAATCACGAAGACGGACTGATCTTCTTCGAACTTAAAACTGGCCGCTCTTTCTCTCTCATCAGGCGATAAAGAAGTCAACAAATGTTGATAAAAGGTTGCTGATAATTGACAAATATCTACATGCCAGAGTTGGATGCTGTCCAGAGACAAACGAAAGATATCTTCTCTTATATCCTTGTTTTGTGTCTTGATGTTTCGTGTCATGAAAAAAGGGATCTCTCGTCTATCATCCCATGTATTTGAATATTTACACTATCTTTTTTATAACTTCTATGTCAAATGTAAAATAGGAGAAATACCTCTTTTGCTTTAGGGTTTCCAGCTGCAGACCTTTTTCCGCGTTTAGAGCTCGAAAAAGTTGTATGCATCTTGCTCTTTTAAAAGGATGCTACACAAGAAAAAGAGATCTTATGCTTGAAGCTTTGGCACAGTACTTACCAGAGTCTACCTACAAAAAACCGAAGAGAGGTTTTTTTATCTGGGTTGCGTTACCAAGCCCTATTGATACGAGCCCCTTTTTCATCGCGCTATTCATGAAGAAAAAGTTTCGTTTCCGCCTGGATCTGCTATTTCCATTAGGAATAAAGAGCAATTTAAAAATTGCCTGCGTCTAAATTTCTCTCACCCGCGAGAGCAATACATAGAAGAAGGCATAAAACGTCTTGCACGGATTATTATAAATTCATAGTCGTTTAGCAATACTCTCAAAACCTTTCTGTTGAACATGCTCAATAGAGGTATATCCTGCAAGTGCCATCGTCATGGCTAGATTCATTCGAAGCTACCCTGTCTTGGAAAAGATCGAGTTTCTCTGGCAAAGCCCATCATCTCCTAAGACTAGATTATACCTGTCTTCATGTGTATAGTCATGAATCAATGTAGATAACTTGCAAAAAAAGACATTGAGTCGGAAAGGCTTTTTGGTAAAAAAGAGTGGATCGTTTTTTGCAATCTATTGTGGGAGTTGTAATGGGAAGATGAGTGTGAACAAGAGAATTAGCTGTTATATAATCAGTGAAACAAGCCTAGGTCTTCAATGTGCTGAGCTTCTTCTGAAGGAAAAACACCAACTCTTAGGGGTTATTTCTGCTCACACTGGCACGCAGCAATGGGCCAAAAGCCATAATATTCCTTTTTTTTCTTCATTGGATGAGTTTCAAAGTCTCAGTCCACATAAAACTTTTGATTACCTTTTTATTATTGTTAATAAAAAGATTATAAAAAAAGAAATTTTAGACTATTCACGCAATGGTACCATCAATTTTCATGATGCCCCTCTTCCAAAATATGCTGGAGTTCATGCTACCTCTTGGGCCATCCTTAATAATGAGCCCACTCACGGCATAAGCTGGCACATCATAAGTAAGATGGTGGGCCACGGTAATATTCTCAAACAAGTGATATTTCCTATTGATGCTGATGAAACGGCTTTAAGTCTTAATCTTAAATGTTATGCTTACGCCTTAAATACTTTTAAGCATTTGCTTCAAAATCTTGCAAAAGGACTTCTCTTGGAAAAGGGGCAAGATCTTAAAAAAAGAAGCTGTTTTTCCCGTTCTCAAAAACCTCCACATTGCGGCTTTTTATCTTGGCAAGATTCAGCTCAGGATATTGAAAGGAAATTTCGGGCTCTAAGTTTTGGAAGCTATCCTAATGAGCTTGCTACTTTTAAGGTGTTCATTAACCACAATGTCTTCATCCCTGGCAAGCTCGAGATTCTTCCCTTTTTCTCCAAAAAAATGCCCGGTACCCTTATTCAAATCACTGATCAAGTTATTCATGTTTCTACAAAAACTGAATGCATAAGTCTTTCCCAGTTTACTGATTTAAGAGGCAACTCATGCAGTATTGAGGACCTTATACAGAAAACAGGGATGAGTGTTGGGGATTTAATAGAAACTCCTGACCAAAAAATCCTTAAGGTTTTGCAAGTTCTTTCCAGTGATCTCTCTGCCAATGAAGACTTTTGGGTTCAAGAAATTGAAGCTGTCTCTCCTCCTACCCTGCCCTTTTTAAGTTCATTGCTCATAAGCGACGAAAAAACACAAGACGATGACAAACTCGCAGAAGAAATTATAATAACAGATAAATTTTTAGAGTTCTCACCCAATTTCACAAAGGGCTCATCTGCTTCCTTTACGGAGACCTTTATAACAGCTTTCTTAATATACCTCGCTCGACTCGGAAGCTCTTCACCCTTCACGGTTGGCTTTGTCACCTCTTACCTTAAAAACATACCTAAAAATCTGTCATTTTTCTTTCCACCTTACCTACCTGCAACGTTTTTTCTTAAACCTAATGCAAGTGCTATTGATATCATAGATAATGTTAAAACCCGCTTAACCTCTATTAAAACAAACAAAGCCTATTGTGAAGATGTTTACGTAAGACACCCAAAACTTCTTAGAGAAACTTCTTCATTCTTCTCCACAAATCCTCTTATTCTTATAGATTTAGGAGTTTCTCACGTAGATGATCCTTATTTGGATCAATTCCCTATTATCCTCTCTCTTGATGAAGAGGATAAGAGTTATTCATTTAAGATCAAAGGAGTTAAAGATAATACATCAAAAGTCCTGCTTAAGAATTTATCAAAACATATAAAAATATTATTTCAAAGTATAACGCAAAACCCAGAGACTACTCTTCAAGCTCTTTCCCTCTTAACCCAAGAAGAAACCCATCAGCTTCTCGTTGAATGGAATGACACAAGCGCATCCTATCCACAAGACAAGACCATTCATCAGTTGTTTGAGGAACAGGTTATAAAGTTTCCTCACAACGTGGCTATTGTGTATGAAGATCAAGAGCTCACCTACGAACAGCTTAACCAAAGAGCCAACCAACTGGCTCACTGCCTCAGATCTTTCGGAGTGGGTCCTGATACCCTTGTGGCTATTGCTTTTGAGAGATCTCTCGAGATGATCGTTGGTCTTTTGGGGATCTTAAAAGCAGGGGGGGCTTATGTCCCTCTTGATCCAAACTATCCTGAGACGCGAATCCAGTTTATGCTAGCTGATACACAAGCATCTATTTTCCTTACCCAAGATTCTCTTACAGAAAGATTTAAAGAGTGTTCAGGGAGAGTCTTGAGTCTTCACTTTTGCGCAGAGACGAAAGACTTAATTATTAAAGACCCTTTGGATAGCGATTTATCTAAAGGGTGGATAAACCTACCGGAATCGTCTCAAAACCCACATCCCGTTACCGCTCCTCATAACCTTGCTTATGTTATTTATACCTCAGGATCTACTGGTAAACCTAAGGGCGTGATGATTTCCCATCAAAATGTTATTAATCTTTTAGACGGTATTCAAAAAATTATAACCCTTTCAAAAGAAGATGTTTGGCTAGCTTTAACAAACATTACTTTTGATATTGCAGCTCTAGAGATTTATTTAACTCTTAGCATAGGAGCTTCTACTGTGTTCGTAAAACATGGTAGTACCGTTTATCCTTCTAATCTCATAGATCTTATTCACCTAAGAAACATTACAATCATCCAGACAACACCCTCAGTGTGGGGAACCTTATTGGACAAAGAATGGCAATATATTGATAAGATTAAAATGCTTTCCGGAGGTGAAACTCTTTCACCTAAACTACAAAAGAAACTAAAAAACATTACATATCATTCGTACAATGCATATGGTCCTACAGAAACAACTATATGGTCCACTCTTGCTTTCTTGGAAAGCTATATTTCCATAGGGCGTCCGATTTCGAACACACAGATTTACATATTAGATTGTCAGATGAACGCGGTACCAGTGGGAGTGAGT
>JAIEPE010000046.1 GCA_019749915.1 Alphaproteobacteria bacterium
GTCTACGTGACCTATCGTCCCGATGTTACAGTGCGGCTTCGTTCTCTGAAATTTCTCTTTTGCCATCTCTCTTCTCCGTTCTAGGCGTACTTTGATTTAACTTCATCCGCAACATGTTGCGGAACTTGCTCATAATGGTCGAACTGCATGGTGAACTGGGCGCGGCCTTGGCTCATAGAGCGCAAGGTATTCACATACCCAAACATATTAGCCAAAGGCACAAAAGCGTCAACAACTCTTGCATTTCCTCGCTGATCCATACCAGAGACTTGACCACGGCGACTATTTAAATCTCCAATGATGTCTCCCATATACTCCTCTGGCGTCACAACTTCAACCTTCATTATGGGCTCTAGCAATTTAGGGTCAGCCTTTGGAACCCCCTCTCTAAAAGCAGCACGAGCTGCAATTTCAAAAGCAAGAACGCTTGAGTCCACATCATGGTACGCACCGTCAAAAAGAGTGACCTTGTAGTCAATCATAGGGAAGCCCGCAATAACGCCGTTATCCATAGCTTGGATCAATCCCTTTTCAACGCCTGGGATATATTCCTTTGGAACAGCACCTCCAACGATGGAGTTCACGAAAATATAACCTTCACCAGGAGCCACAGGCTCAAAGCGCAACTTAATCCGCGCAAACTGCCCTGCACCACCACTTTGTTTTTTGTGCGTGTAATCAACTTCAGCTGCCTTCGTAATGGTTTCACGGTAAGCCACTTGAGGCGCCCCCACATTGGCTTCTACCTTAAACTCGCGTCGCATACGATCCACGATAATATCAAGGTGTAACTCGCCCATTCCTTTAATAATGGTCTGGCCCGATTCATAATCGGATGTCACCCGAAAAGAAGGATCTTCTGCTGCAAGGCGGGAAAGAGCTATCCCCATCTTTTCTTGGTCAGCCTTTGTCTTTGGCTCAACAGCAACTTCAATCACGGGTTCAGGGAAAACCATGCGTTCAAGAATAATGGACTTGGAAGGATCACAAATCGTATCACCCGTTGTGGTATTCTTAAGGCCACAAATGGCCACAATGTCACCAGCGCATGCTTCTTTGATATCTTCACGAGAGTTAGCATGCATCAAAAGCATACGCCCCACCCGCTCTTTTTCATCTTTAACTGAATTCAAGAGGTAAGATCCTGCACTAAGCACTCCGGAATAAACACGTACGAAAGTTAAGGATCCCACAAATGGATCGGTCATAATTTTAAAGGCAAGCCCACAGAAAGGATCTGTGTCGGAAGGATTACGAACCAACTCCGTTTTACCGTCAATGGATTCCCCCTTCACCGCTCCAATATCAAGAGGGGATGGTAAGAAATCAACGACCGCATCCAACAAGGGCTGAACACCTTTATTTTTAAAGGCTGACCCACAAAGAACAGGCACAAACTTAGCCGCAACCGTTCCTTTACGGATACATTTCTTTAAGGTTTCAATACTGGGTTCTTCCCCATTCAGATAAGCTTCAAGAGCCGCATCATCTTGCTCTACCGCTGTCTCCAAGAGGCGAGCCCGATACTCTTCCGCTTGCTCTTTCAGGTCAGCAGGAATATCTTCGATGACAAATTCCGCCCCCATGGTCTCGTCTTTCCAGCGAATCGCCTTCATTTGAACAAGATCCACAATCCCCACAAACTCAGCTTCTGTACCAATTGGCAAATGGAGAACAAGAGGAACTGCTCCCAAGCGATCAATGATCATCTCAACGGTACGATAGAAATTTGCGCCCGTACGGTCCATTTTATTCACAAAACAAATCCGCGGCACATGGTATTTGTCAGCTTGACGCCAAACAGTCTCTGATTGAGGCTCAACACCAGCAACGCTGTCAAAAACAGCCACTGCGCCATCTAAAACGCGCAAAGAGCGCTCAACTTCAATGGTAAAGTCAACGTGACCAGGGGTGTCAATAATATTAATACGATGATCATTCCAAAAACAAGTTGTCGCCGCAGAGGTAATGGTGATACCACGCTCTTGCTCTTGCTCCATCCAGTCCATGGTGGCCGCACCTTCATGAACTTCACCAATTTTATGAGATTTTCCTGTATAATAAAGAACGCGCTCTGTCGTTGTTGTTTTTCCAGCATCAATATGCGCCATGATGCCAATGTTACGGTAACGGTTGAGGGGAGTTATACGTGCCATTTTAACTAATCACCCTTTACCATCTAAAGTGTGCAAATGCTTTGTTTGCATCTGCCATTTTGTGTGTATCGTCACGCTTTTTTACAGCTGCTCCGCGATTATTTGCGGCATCCAAGAGTTCAGCTGCAAGACGCGCTGTCATCGTCGTCTCCGAACGATTGCGTGCACTGCCAATAATCCAACGAATCCCAAGAGCTTGGGCACGCTCTGCACGAACCTCAACAGGAACTTGATAGGTAGCCCCTCCCACACGGCGGGAGCGCACTTCAACCGCAGGCTTTACGTTGCCAAGGGCTTCATGAAAAACCTGCAAGGAATCTTGAGAAGCTTTTGCTTTAATTTGATCTAAAGCGCCATAGACGATGCTTTCTGCAACTGATCGCTTTCCTTCATACATTAAACAACTCATAAACTTTGAAAGAACCGTATCCCCGTATTTAGCATCAGGCATTACAGGTCTTTTTTCAGCAGCGTGCCTTCTTGACATGATTCTCTTCTCCTACTTCGGAAGCTTAGCGCCATACTTGGAACGTCCTTGGCGTCGTTTCTGAACACCTTGGGTATCAAGCGTACCGCGAATAATATGATAACGAACACCCGGCAAGTCGCGAACACGACCTCCACGAATCAACACAACAGAGTGCTCTTGAAGGTTGTGACCTTCCCCTGGAATATAACCTGTAACTTCATAACCATTTGTCAAACGAATACGCGCAACCTTACGCAAAGCCGAGTTTGGCTTTTTCGGGGTTGTTGTCATCACACGCGTACACACGCCTCGCCTTTGAGGGCAACTCTGAAGGGCAGGAACCGTATTACGCTCTTCCTTATCCTTACGAGGTTTTCTGATTAGCTGGTTAATTGTCGGCATTAAAACCGTTTCCTTTCAAAAAATTACAATTTTATAACTGGCATAAAGCTCAGGTATTCTTATACCCAACTCTTGTCCAAAAACAAGTATTTCTTTTAGCCAATCTTTCGAGCCGCGTCTAGACGGTTTGTCTACCACCAGCTCTCTAATGATGGCGAATCTTAATCGGCCTCTGCGCAAGAGTCAAGCATTGGTTAAAAGTTTTTTTGCCCTGCAATAAATTTATCATTACAAAAAACATGTTGACTGAATACGTACTTATATAGTACATTTAAATTAGAAAGTATGGAGAAACAACTATGGATGCAATTACTTACACGCAAGCGCGGAAAAACTTTACGGATACCATGAACCGAGTTTGCGAAGATCATACACCACTTATCATAACTCGCCAAAATCAAGATCCAGTTGTGATGCTATCCCTTGAAGATTATAACGCTATTGAAGAGACTCTTTATCTTTTAAGAAGTCCTCGCAACGCCCAACGTTTGCTCAAGGCTTTACAAGCCGTTGAAAGTGAAGAGTATACTGAAAAAGAACTCCTCGAGGATTAAATGAACATTGCCTTTTTAGAAGACGCTTGGAATGATTATCTCTATTGGCAAACCTTCGATAAAAATATTCTTAAACGTATAAATAATCTTATTAAAGATATACAGCGCCAGCCCTTTCAAGGTATAGGAAAGCCAGAGCCTTTAAAATTTGATATGGCTGGTTGTTGGTCACGACGTATTACTGAAGAACATCGTCTGGTCTACAAAATTCATGACCATAAAGTTATTATTCTTCAGTGCCGCTATCACTATTAAAATTAATAAAAAAAACCCAACCTTGACCCCGCGGAGAGAGCGCGGGATTGTCAAGGTTTCTTTAAAGTTTTAAGCCCCAATCAACTGCTCATCTTGTTTTTCATGAGCAATCGCAGCAGTTTGCTTGGCCTTTGTCGATTGAATCTCATGATCCCGCTCAGCCGCAATAGCTTTCATGCGGTTGACAATGCTTCCTGTTCCCACAGGAATCAAACGACCAACGATGATGTTTTCCTTAAGCCCCTTGAGTTCATCAATCTTGCCAGAGACAGCTGCTTCCGTAAGAACACGTGTTGTTTCTTGGAAAGAGGCAGCTGAGAAGAAGGAACGTGTCTGTAAGGAAGCTTTTGTGATTCCTTGAAGAACCGCATGAGCCTGCGCTGGACGATGACCTTCCGCAATGGTTTTCTGGTTTTCCTTTTCAAACTCCTGCCGGTCTACTTGCTCACCTAAGAGGAAAGTAGTCTCTCCTGGATTAATGATTTCCACCTTTTGCATCATCTGACGCACGATGACTTCCACATGTTTATCGTTAATAGGAACACCTTGCAAACGATAAACTTCTTGGATCTCATTGATCAAATAACTGGCTAATGCTTCAATACCCAAGATGCGTAGAATGTCATGGGGAACCATATTACCGTCCATAATAATATCACCGCGCTTAACTTGCTCACCTTCATGCACTGCGATGTGCTTACCCTTTGGAATCAGATATTCGATAGGCTCTAGAGTTTCATCATCGGGCACAATCATTACACGCCGTTTTGTCTTATGGTCTTTTCCAAATTCAATGTGGCCATCATATTCACTGATGATTGCCGCATCTTTTGGACGCCGGGCTTCAAAAAGCTCAGCCACTCGAGGCAGACCTCCCGTGATGTCACGGGTTTTACTGGATTCACGGGGAACACGGGTTAAGGTATCTCCTGCCTGAATGGTAGCATTATTTTCAACTTCCAAAACTGCATCTGTTGACAAGAAATAACGCGCTTCTGCACCATTAGCGAAGAGAAGAGGTTCACCCTTCTTATCGCGCAATACAAGGCGCGGTTTTAAATCTGCTCCACGTGCGGATTGTTTCCAATCTGCTACAACACGCTTGGTCAAACCTGTTGTTTCATCCAAAGTTTCACGTACGGAAATACCTTCTACCAAGTCAACATAATGGACAATACCACTCACTTCAGAAATCACAGGAAGGGTATAAGGATCCCAATCAGCAAGTTTATCACCTGGTTTGACTTGAGCTCCATCATCCACCAACAAGCGTGAACCATATTGAAGCTTATAACTAGCGCGTTCTTGATTAGATGCATCCAGAATGCAAAGTTCGGAATAGCGACTCATAACGATATTTTCACCCGCACTGTTCTTCACAACGCTACGGTTCTTAATCAAAATGGTTCCTTCAACGGAGGCTTCAATGCTGGACTGCTCAACAGCCACCTGGGCAGCACCTCCAATGTGGAAGGTCCGCATAGTCAGCTGCGTTCCAGGCTCACCGATAGATTGAGCCGCAATCACACCAACAGCCTCTCCCATATTTACGGGTGTTCCGCGAGCAAGATCTCGACCATAGCATTTACCACAAATGCCGTCTTTGGTTTCACAGGTAAGAACAGAACGAATCAGAATCTCATCAATACTTGTTTTTTCAATGGCATCAATGTGACTTTCTTCAATCAATGTGCCGGCAGGAACAATAACCTTATTAACAACGGGATCAACGATGTCAATGGCAGCTGTCCGTCCTAAAACGCGATCTCCAAGTGGTGTGATAACCTCACCTCCTTCAACGACCGCACGCAGACTGATTCCTTTTTCCGTACCGCAATCTGGTTCAACAATGATGCAATCTTGAGCAACATCCACAAGACGGCGGGTCAAGTAACCCGAGTTCGCTGTCTTTAAAGCCGTATCAGTCAATCCCTTACGAGCACCGTGGGCTGAATTGAAATACTCGTTAACGTTCAATCCTTCCTTAAAGTTGGAAATAATTGGCGTTTCGATAATTTCACCCGATGTTTTCGCAATCAAACCACGCATCGCAGCCAACTGTCGCATTTGAGCAGTAGAACCACGCGCCCGTGAATGGGCCATCATATAAACGGAATTCACCTGCTCTCCAGGTCTAACTTCAGAGATGTCCTTCATCATAGCGTCAGCAACTTGTTCCGTGCACTTGGTCCAAGCGTCCGTCACTTTGTTATAGCGCTCACCATTGGTGATCAAACCATCCATATATTGTTGCTGGAATTCCCCAATTTTCTCGCGGGTATCGGCAACAAGCTTTTTCTTCTCTTCAGGCACCAAAAGATCATCTTTTCCAAAGGAGATCCCGGAAATTGTCGCATAACGGAAACCGAGTCCCATTAAACGATCAGAGAAAATAACCGCTTCTTTTTGGCCGCAATTACGATAAATAAGATCGACCAACTTAGAAAGCTCGGTTTGGGTCAAAAGCTGATTGATAGCCTCAAACTTAACACCTTGATTCCTTGGCATAATTTCCCAAAGAAGCATACGGCCTGGGGTCGTTTTTACCCGCGCTGTTACCTTTTCCCCTTTATCATCAATGTATTCATAGCGTGCTGTAATGAGAGCATGCAAAGAAACCGTCTTTTGATAAAGAGCATGCTCAATCTCAGCAAGAGACGAGAACATAGTTCCTTCTCCAAGTTCGCCATCTCGCTCCATAGTAAGGTAATAGAGGCCTAAAACGATATCCTTTGAAGGCGTAATAATTGGTTTACCACTGGCTGGATGAAGGATGTTGTTCGTTGACATCATCAAAACCCGTGATTCAAGTTGTGCTTCTAAGGACAAGGGCACATGCACAGACATGGTATCCCCGTCAAAGTCAGCGTTATAAGCTGCACAAACTAAAGGATGGAGTTGAATAGCTTTTCCTTCCACAAGGACAGGCTCAAAAGCTTGAATACCTAAACGGTGCAAGGTTGGGGCTCGGTTCAAGAGAACGGGATGCTCACGAATCACTTCTTCTAAAATATCCCAAACTTCAGGACGTTCCTTTTCAACCATCCGCTTAGCCGCCTTAATGGTATTGGCCAAACCATAACGCTCTAGTCGAGAGTAGATGAAAGGCTTAAAGAGCTCGAGAGCCATTTTCTTTGGCAAACCACATTGGTGAAGCTTCAACTCTGGCCCCACCACGATCACGGAGCGGGCTGAATAGTCAACGCGCTTTCCAAGAAGGTTTTGGCGGAAACGGCCTTGCTTTCCCTTTAACATGTCGGACAAAGACTTCAAGGGACGACGGTTGGTTCCGGTAATAACCCGCCCTCTTCTTCCATTGTCGAAAAGAGCATCGACAGATTCTTGAAGCATCCGCTTTTCATTTCGAACGATAATATCAGGAGCTCTCAACTCCATAAGGCGCTTCAAACGATTGTTCCGATTAATCACACGTCGGTAAAGATCATTCAAATCTGAAGTGGCAAAACGACCGCCATCCAAAGGCACAAGGGGGCGAATTTCCGGTGGAATAACCGGAACGACTTCTAAAATCATCCACTCTGGACGAGCCCCTGAATCAATGAAGGCTTCAATAAGTTTCAAGCGTTTGACGTATTTTTTGCGCTTCAGCTCGGATTTTGTCTCGTAAAGGTCAATACGAAGTTGCTCGCGCTCTTTTTCAAGGTCAATTGCCTTAAGCATATCTCGCAAAGCTTCAGCACCAATACTCGCTTCAAAAGCATCCACTCCATAATCATCTTGAGCTCTATAATATTCTTCTTCACTCAAAAGTTGCCCTTTTTTCAGTGGTGTAAGGCCTGGTTCAAGGACAATATAGCTTTCAAAGTATAAAACCTTTTCCAAATCTTTAAGCATTAAATCAAGGAGAAGACCTAAACGGCTTGGCAAGGACTTGGTAAACCAAATGTGAGCAACAGGAGAGGCAAGCTCAATGTGGCCCATACGTTCACGACGCACTTTCGTAAGGGTAACCTCAACACCACACTTCTCGCAGATAATTCCCCGATACTTCATGCGCTTGTATTTGCCGCACAAACATTCATAATCCTTAATAGGACCAAAAATTCGCGCACAAAACAAACCATCTCTTTCTGGTTTAAAGGTTCGATAATTGATGGTTTCAGGTTTTTTAATTTCTCCAAAAGACCAAGCACGAATTTGCTCCGGACTCGCAATAGCAATTCGAATATTGTCAAAGTGCTGAGGTCCTGGAACCTGACCAAAGAGATTCATTACATCGCGCATTCTATTCTTCTCCTCATTTCTACTTATTCATTCATTCCCAATTCAACGTTCAATCCCAAAGAACGAAGTTCTTTCATTAAAACGTTGAAAGATTCAGGAATGCCTGATTCAAAATTATCATCTCCACGAACAATCGATTCGTAAACCTTTGTTCTTCCAGAAACGTCGTCTGACTTGACCGTCAGCATTTCTTGAAGGGTATAAGAAGCGCCATAAGCTTCCAAAGCCCAAACTTCCATTTCTCCGAAACGTTGTCCACCAAACTGTGCCTTACCTCCAAGAGGTTGTTGAGTCACAAGACTGTAAGGACCAACAGAACGCGCATGGATCTTATCATCAACAAGATGATGAAGCTTAAGCATATACATGTAACCCACTGTTACTTTTCGATCAAAAGGCTCTCCAGTCCGTCCATCATACAAAGTCACTTGCCCACTGGTGTCCAGATTAGCCTTTTTCAACTGATGGTTAATATCCGCTTCATGAGCGCCATCAAATGCTGGCGTTGCCATAGGAACGGCAGAGGTGAGATTTGTTGCAAGCTCCACCACATCGTAATCAGACATCCCTTGGATTTCCTTAACGATATCATTATCTTCGTAGACATGGTCTAAGGTTGTGCGCAAGGCCTTAATGTCCGTATGCTCAGCAATAGCCATTTTCGCAAGAGTATCGTTAATTTGCCGCCCTAAACCAGCTGCGGCCCACCCTAAGTGGGTTTCGAGAATTTGTCCCACATTCATACGTGATGGCAAACCAAGCGGGTTCAATACGATATCAACGGGCGTACCATCTTCAAGGTGAGGCATGTCCTCAACAGGAACAATACGTGAAACAACACCCTTGTTTCCGTGACGACCAGCCATTTTATCTCCCGGTTGTAACTTACGCTTTACAGCCACAAAGACTTTTACTTTTTTCAAAACGCCCGTTGGCAATTCATCACCTCGACGAAGCTTTTCTACCCGATCTTCAAAGCGAACTTGAAGAGCCGTCACACGCTCATCATGATGTTGTTTTGTCGCCTCCAAAGCAGACATTACCGCATCATCTTCAACCTTAATTTGGCGCCATTGTCCCTTTGACAAGGAATCCAAGAGTTCTTTTGTAACTGTGGTTCCCTTTTTAAGGCCTGTGGGGCCACTAACAATCTTTTGGTCCACAAGAAGCTCTTCTAAGGCCACAAAAAAGTTCCGGTCTAGAATTGAGCGTTCTGCATCGCGATCCTTGGCATAGTTCTCAATTTCTGCCCTCTCAATAGCAAGAGCGCGCTCATCCTTCTCAACCCCTCGGCGAGAGAAAACGCGCACTTCTACGATCGTGCCTTGAACTCCAGAAGGTAATCTAAGGGAAGTATCCCGCACATCAGATGCCTTTTCACCGAAAATAGCGCGCAAGAGCTTTTCTTCTGGAGTAGAGGGAGATTCACCTTTGGGTGTAACCTTACCCACAAGAATGTCACCAGGTTTTACGTCAGCACCAATATAGACGATTCCTGCTTCATCTAGATGCCGAAGTGCTTCATCGCCCACATTCGGAATATCTCGGGTTATATCTTCATTTCCAAGCTTGGTATCACGAGCATCCACTTCAAATTCTTCAATATGAATTGACGTAAAGATATCATCTTTCGCAATTCTTTCAGAAATAATGATGGAGTCTTCAAAGTTATAACCATTCCAAGAAACGAAGGCGACCAAAGCGTTCGATCCAAGGGCGAGTTCACCCATGTCCATACAAGGACCATCAGCAATAATATCGCCCTTTTCAACTCTGTCACCTACCCTCACAAGAGGTTTTTGGTTCACACAGGTCTTGTCATTGGAGCGTTGGAACTTCAAAAGATTGTAAATATCTACATTACTCGTTGTCATGGCACTGTCATCAGTGACACGAATGACGATACGCGACGCATCGATTTGGTCGACCGTACCACCTCGTCTTGCAATTACAGCAACACCTGAATCACTCGCCACAGGAGCTTCCATTCCCGTTCCTACAAAAGGCGCTTCCGTCCTCAACAAAGGCACGGCTTGACGTTGCATGTTAGAACCCATCAAGGCACGGTTTGCATCATCGTTTTCAATGAAAGGAATCAATGATGCAGCAACAGAAACAATTTGCTTTGGAGAAATATCCATTAAATCAATTTCAGTTGCAGGCGCGACCACAAATTCACCGTTACGACGGCAGTTGACAAAGTCAGCTATAAATTCCCCATCTTTACTCAATTCAGCATTAGCTTGAGCAATGGTATGCTTATTTTCTTCCATAGCTGTATAATAGGCAATGTCTTTAGTGACCTTACCATCTACAACCTTACGATAAGGGGTTTCAATAAAACCATACTTATTCACGCGTGCATAGGTTGCCAATGAGTTAATCAACCCAATATTTGGCCCTTCCGGCGTTTCAATAGGACAAATACGTCCGTAATGGGTTGGATGCACGTCGCGCACCTCAAAAGTCGCCCGATCCCGCGTCAAGCCTCCTGGCCCGAGAGCAGACAAGCGGCGCTTATGGTTAATTTCCGACAACGGATTGGTTTGATCCATAAACTGAGACAATTGGGAGGTGCCGAAAAATTCACGCACAACCGCAGCTGCAGGTTTGGCATTAATCACATCATGAGGCATAACCGTATCAATTTCAACGGAGCTCATTCTTTCGCGAATGGCGCGCTCCATACGAGACAACCCAACGCGATATTGGTTTTCTAAAAGTTCTCCAACAGACCGTACGCGACGATTACCAAGGTTATCAATATCATCAATTTCGCCTTTTCCATCCTTTAATTCTAAAAGAACTTTGATGATGGAAATAATATCTTGCTTACACAAAACGCGCAGCGTATCAGGCAGGTCAAGACCCAATCTTGAATTCATCTTCACCCGACCAACGGAGGAAAGATCATATCTTTCGGGGTCAAAGAAGAAACCACGGAAAAGAGCTTCAGCGCCTTCAATTGTCGGCGGCTCTCCTGGGCGTAAAATACGATAAATTTCAATAAGAGCATCTTCCCTTGATTGATTTTTATCCGCCATCAAAGTGTTGCGCAAATAAGCTCCCACGTTAACGTGATCAATATCAAGGGTTGGAATATTTTTCAGGCCTTCATTAGCAAAAAGCTCTAGTAATTCTGGGGTAATCTCATCGCCAGCTTCTGCAAAGATTTCTCCTGTCTTTTCATTAATAAGGTCAGAGGCAATATAACGACCGACCAAATCCTCTTCCGCCACGAGAACTTCTTTAAGCCCTTCTTCTTCTAGTTTACGGGCAAAGCGTGAATTCATCTTCGCGCCTTCAGCAGCAACAGCTTTACCGGTTTTGGCGTCAATTAAGTCTTGAGCCAGTTTCCCCACTTTTACGGATTCAGGACGAAAGGCCGTCTTCCAACCTTTTGCTGTTTTCACATACTCAACCGTACCGTAGAAAGCATTGAGAATTTCTTCACGGGACATACCTTGAGCCTCAAGAGGATCCAGTTGCTTGCCCTCTTCTGCTAAACGCGCCCTCTCCTTTTCCGTCTCTTGACTATCAAGGGCCATAAGGAAAGTGGTAATAGAAAGCTTACGTTTGCGATCAATACGCGCATAAACAATGTCTTTGGCATCAAATTCAAAATCAAGCCATGAACCACGATAGGGGATCACACGTGCTGAAAAGAGGTATTTTCCAGAAGAATGGGATTTTCCACTATCATGATCGAAGAAAACACCTGGGGAACGATGCATCTGAGAAACAACAACCCGCTCAATGCCATTGATAACGAATGTACCGTTCTCGGTCATAAGAGGGATGTCCCCCATATAGACATCTTGCTCTTTAATATCACGAATGGTCTTAGACCCTGTATCCTCGTCAATGTCCCAAACAACCAAACGGAAGGTGACACGCAAAGGGGCGGCATAGTTCATGCCCCGTTGTTTGCATTCGTCCACATCATATTTAGGGAGATCAAAATCATAACGGAAAAATTCAAGTTGAGATTTTCCTGAAAAATCAGATATGGGAAATACAGACTGAAACACTTCCTGCAACCCTGCAGAAACTCGCTTTTCAGCAGGAATATCTCTCTGCAAAAAGTTTGCATAAGATGTTTTCTGAAGTTCAATCAGGTTAGGCAAAGGAGCGATTTCAGGAATCCTTGCAAAGCTCTTGCGAATTCTTTTACGTTCCGTATAGGTTCTAGCCATTGATTCCTCTTAAATAATATCTACATTCATCACGATCACGCCTGGATACAGGCATGCCGACGCAGGAATACACCTATTCCCCGTCGGCTATTTAGTTTAACGCAGTGGCGTCAAGTGACCCGTCAGGTTACTTTAACTCCACTTTTGCGCCTACAGCTTCAAGCTTCTTCACAATTTCATCAGCTTCTGCCTTAGGTGCGGCTTCTTTCAAAGTTTTTGGAGCGCCTTCAACTAAGTCTTTTGCTTCTTTCAAGCCAAGTCCTGTGATTGTACGTACTTCCTTAATAACTTCAATTTTCTTATCGCCAGCAGCAGCCAAAATGACTTGGAACTCAGTCTTCTCTTCCGCAGGCGCTTCAGCAGCCATACCAGCTACCGCCGCAACAGCGACAGGGGCTGCTGCGCTAACACCCCATTTTTCTTCAAGTAACTTTGAAAGCTCTGCAGCTTCCATGACGGTTAATTCTGAAAGTTGTTCTACAATTTTATCTAAATTTGCAGCCATTTTAATTTACTCCTTTGTTAGATTTAGGGTTTTTTATGCCGTTTTACCATAGGCAGAAAACACCCGAGCTAGTTGCCCTGCCGGGGCCTGCACAATTCCTGCAACGCGTGTTGCTGGAGTTGAAATAATACCAATAATTTTTGCCCGCAATTCATCAATGGAGGGCAATTTGGAGAGAGTCTCGATGTCTTTTGCATCTAAAAGCTTTCCATCTAATATTCCTCCAACAACGTTGAACTTGTCATTATCGTTGGCAAATTTTACCGATATTTTTGCAGCCGCTACAGGATCCTTAGAATAAGCCAGCGTCGTTGGCCCAGAAAGCAAGGGAGTTATCCCTTCATTTTCTGTTCCAGCAACAGCCAAGCGCGCCAAAGTATTCTTGGCAACACGAAACTGTGCTCCTGCTTCGCGCATTTTACGTCTTAGATCTGAAACTTGTGCCACTGTAAGTCCTGTTTGATGGCTTACAACAACCAAGCTAGACTCAAGAAGTCCTTCACGCAAAGAAGAAACCAGCTGTTCCTTTTCGCTACGGTCCACGATACGTCTCCATAGTTTAACCCTTGGAAAATCCAAAGGTTAGGTTACACTAAAAATCCAGTTTTCACTGGCTTTACCCGTCCGCGAAAATCTTCATTCAGAGGCTAACTGCTCCTTAATCCGACTCTCCCGTCTATTGCAGGGGCTTTCACATTAAACTTTTTCTTGGTCTCCCAAGAAAAAATCCCTACAGTCTTGGACAGGCTGAAAAGGGTTTTCCCCTTTCCTTACTGCTTTCGCAGTAATTTCTTAAGCTGACGCAAGGTCAGCAATATCAATTCTCACAGATGGACCCATGGTCGAAGACAAAGAAATTTTCTTCACATAGGATCCTTTTATTCCTGTTGGTTTAGCTTTCATAATCGCATCTACGAAAGAACGCAAGTTTTTCTCGATATCTTCAGCAGAAAAACTTGCTTTTCCGATACCTGCATGAATAATTCCTGCTTTTTCAGCTCGAAATTCAACTTGGCCACCCTTTGCCGCCTTAACAGCTTCGGCCACGTCCATGGTGACTGTCCCTAACTTAGGATTCGGCATAAGACCCCGGGGGCCCAACACCCGTGCAAGCTTTCCAAGCAAAACCATCATATCTGGCGTTGCAATGCAACGATCAAAATTAAGCTCCCCGGCTTGGACTTTTTCCGCCAGATCTTCATCACCCACAATATCTGCGCCCGCTTTCTTGGCTTCTTCTGCCTTTGGTCCTTTAGCAAATACAGCGACTCTTAGTGTTTTACCTGTGCCTGCTGGAAGTTGCGTCACGCCACGAATATTCTGCTCTGATTTGCGAGGATCCACATTTAAATTCATGGAAAGCTCAATAGTTTCATCAAATTTTGCTGTTGCCCGCTCTTTAATAATGCGAACCGCTTCTTTCACACTCGCAACCGCCAATGCGTCGAGACCTTCATAGGCTTTACGTATACGTTTTCCTGCCATTTTCCTTACCCCATAACCTCAATACCCATTGACCGGGCAGATCCAATAATCATCTGAGATGCGGCGTCAATATCATTTGCATTCAGATCCGTCATTTTCGCCTTTGCAATTTCATGAACCTGCGCAAGCGTCACCTTTCCAACGGTACCTGTACCGGGTGTTTGTGACCCTTTTTGCAGCCCAGCCGCTTTCTTAAGGAAATAACTGACGGGAGGAGTCTTTGTCACGAAGGTAAAAGTCCTGTCGCCATAGGCTGTAATCACAACAGGAATCGGCATCCCCGGTTCCATATTTTGTGTTTGGGCATTAAACGCTTTACAAAATTCCATAATGTTCAAGCCACGTTGACCTAAAGCAGGCCCTACGGGCGGGGACGGATTTGCTTTTCCTGCAGGGATCTGCAGCTTAATATATCCTTCAATTTTCTTTGCCATTTAAACTCCTCTTTTCTCTGAGTTTGCGGTACGGCGATGGCTCACCTTCCGCCGAATCCCACATGGGATTACAATTTTTCAACTTGAACGTAATCTAAATCTATGGGCGTTGAACGTCCAAAAATTGAGACAGAAACCTTAAGGCGTTGCTTGTCATCATCAACTTCTTCAACAATACCGTTAAAGGAACTGAAAGGTCCTTCACAAACACGCACCTGCTCTCCAACTTCAAAAATCAAAGATGACTTTGGTTTTTGAACACCTTCTTGAACTTGAGCTAAAATGCGATCTACTTCCACTTGGTTCACAGGGGTTGGCTTACCGCGTGTGCCCAAAAATCCTGAAACCTTTGGTGTATGACGCACTAAATGCCAAACTTCATCAGAAAGGTGCATCTTAATCAAGATATATCCTGGAAAAAACTGGCGCTCTGAGGTGACTTTTGCCCCCTTCTTAATCTCAACAACCTCTTCGGTCGGAACGAGTATGGTATCAATTTGCTCGGACAGACCTTTCTTTTCAGCTTGCTCACGAACGTACTCAGCAACTTTTTTCTCAAAACCTGAGTAAACATTGACAACGTACCAACGGAAATCTTGGGTCATTTTTTCTTTAAACTCCCATTCCTAAAATGAGCGAAACACCCCAGGCAAGGATGCGATCAACTACCAAAAAGAAGGCAGCACAAATGAACACCATCAAAAAAACCAAAATGGTTGTGACGGTTGTTTCTTTGCGTGTCGGCCAGGTGACCTTTGACGCTTCTTGACGCACTTGGCGTATAAATTCGATAGGCGATATCTTAGCCATAGTTCTACTTTCAGGTTAAACGCACCCTCTCATAGCAGAGTTCGTTAAAAATTACAAACACTTTGGCAGGAGTGGAGGGACTCGAACCCCCAACCCCCGGTTTTGGAGACACCTCCAACGTTTCATTAATAACAGCTTCTAACAGGTTATAACAGGCAAATCAAGATCTTTCATAGTTTCTGGTGTTACCGGTTGCTGGGATAAGTTACTGTTTTTTGTCTCCAAATGTCCCATGAGTGTCCCACTCCTACTTCAAAAATCTTTTTTTAAGTTGCCTCGAATGAGTAAATTCTTTGTAGTAAGATTAACTACAAGAGGACGAACTCTTTTACTCCCAAACAGAACAGAGGTCTTGCATGCACTTGTATTCCACCCTCTGCTGTTAATGTACGATTCCTAACCTTATTCTAAAACAAGTATTAAATAAATCCAATCCCTTAAAATTCTGCGCCCCAGTCTCCATATAAAAGGCAAACCTTATACAATAATCCAAAAGGATCCCCCCCTATGCCAAAAGACAATTCAAGCTTTCAAGATTTAGAAAAACAACTTGCTAAGGATGCTTTGGAAAAAGCTCTTAAGGACCTCCATGGCGAGATCACGAAGGATATTGAGAAAAACAAAGCCACCTTTTCCAAGGAAATCCAGAAAACTCTCAATGCCTTTAAGGGTGATCTGGAAGACACCATCTCAAAAGAATTGGACCAGAGAATCTCCGCCCACTTGAAAAACAACTTTTTGGATATTAGCACCAAGGTTACCACGAGCTTTTACGAAAGCTCTGCTCCCCTCTTAAAGAGGGCTGAAGAAGACCTCCAGCGCCTTCATAGGCAAGGAGAGGAGACTTTAAGCTCTTGGAAATCCATGATGAAGCAATACAGCCATTTGTGGAATAAACCCTTTATTCTTACATTTTTTGCGTCCGCCTTTACGGGAATGATTATTTTCTTTGTTTGTGCTTCCTTTTTGTGGATCAAGCATAATCAAGAAATCCAAAATTACGAAAAGAGACTTGCTTTCAATGAAAATATGCTTCTCTGGTATTTTGAAAAATATAAAAAGAGTTCCGAAGCCACAAAGAAGGGAAATCAACTCACAAATAGCAGGCCTAAAATTCAAAGCCCAAATAAAAAAACAAAGAAGTGAAGAAGGAAATTAGAGAGGCCGCATTCAACCTCTCACCATTTGATTAATTAAAGATTAGAAAGCTCATCCGTATGGGAAGCGCAGCAAGAGAGCTTCTTCACATCTGTAAAGAATGTTTGTGCGCACAACTTTATACCTTCCACCATAGTTAGATAAGGAAATAGCTGGCTTGCTAACTCACCGGCAGTCATGTTATTGCGGATAGCAAGAGCTGCTGTCTGAATGATATCCCCTGCTTCTGAAGCGACAATTTGAGATCCAAGAAGACGCTTTGTTTCTTTATCAGCGACGAGCTTAATAAATCCTCGTGTATCAAAGTTTGCCAAAGCTCTTGGAACGTTATCCAACGTAAGAGTCCTTGTCTCAACCTCATAACCTCGTTCTTCGGCTTGTTTTGCTGAAAGTCCAACAGTCGCTACTTGTGGTTCAGTAAAAGTCACGGCGGGAACAATAGAAAGGTCTAATTTTGATTCTCCACCCGTATGTTCACTTAACATATTTATGGCGGCTTTATTGCCTGCTGCGGCGGCAACATAGACATATTGAGGAAGCTGAGTACAATCTCCTACAGCAAAGATATTTGGCAAATTTGTTCGAAGGTAGTCATCAACTAAAATCCTTCCTTCAGAGTCAAGATTTAAACCAATTTCTTCAAGACCTAAGCCCTTGGTATTCGCATGACGTCCTGTGGCCACAAGAAGATGGTCGCCAAGAATCGTTTCCTCTGCGAGATTAACGTGAAAGTCTCCTTCTACGTATCTTACTGATTGGGGAAGTGTATGAGTTAAGATTCTCATGCCTTCTCCTTCAAATATTCCTTTCAATCCAGTTCCGATCTCTGGATCTTCTTTGGAAAGTAACGTGCTTCTGGCAAGCATGGTGACTTTTGAACCCAAGTGAGAGAAAGCTTGTGCAAGCTCAACAGCGACAACCGATCCTCCCAAAACAATAAGATGCTTCGGTACAATTCCACTAAAGAGAGCGTCTGTTGATGTCCAATAAGGCGTCTCTTTTAATCCTTCAATATCAAGAATGGTAGGAGCACTTCCTGTTGCAATGAGAATTTTAGTGGGAGTGATCTCAAAAGAATCTGTCTCCGATGTTTTTATAAGTACTCTGCTTCTATCTTTTAGGCTTGCTCTCCCTTGGACAAATTTAATGTTGGGGTTTTGGGAGAGGATGCTTTCATATTTAGCTTCTCTAAGCTCTGAAACTCTCATCTTCTGTTGTTCCAGGAGTAACATTGAGTGGATGACAGGTTCATGTTTTTCAATTCCCTCAAAAGGATGAAAGCGTTGAGAGTGAGCTATTTGTCCTGCACGAATTAAGATTTTAGAAGGAACGCACCCCACATTAACGCAGGTCCCTCCTACAGTTTTTTCTTCTATCATAGTAACCTTCGCCCCTTTATTTGCAAGACGAATGGCGGCCGAAAAAGCCCCAGATCCACTGCCAATAATAGCAATATCCTCATCTTCGATTCCGCCCATTGCAGAAAGAGGATTAATATTTACGAACAGTGCGGTTGCTGCTGCCATAAATGATTTAAATAATGATTTTGTTTTCATGGTTTTTTCTCCTTTCTTCACCATTCTGCCCCTTGAACTATGCTCTAAGGTCAAGCACTTTTTTTCATGGAGTTATTTTATTTGACCTTGGAGCATACTCTAAGGTGTATACTTAAAAATAATAGGGAAAGAGATATAGGGAGGATGTTATGACTATTGATCCTAAAAAAGTTGATCCCGCTTTTGGACATTTAAGAGAGTTTTCAAAAGTAGGGTTGAAAACAACGACCTTACTTCACGAAATGCGGGAAGAAGTTATCTTTAAAGATGGGACCTTTGAAGCAAAGTACAAAGCCCTCATCGCTTCTTTGTGGGGTGTGAGTATGCGCTGTGAGCCTTGTTTAACCTATTATATGCTTAGAGCAAAGGAATTAGGTATTACAGAAGAAGAAGTGGGGGAGATCTTAGCCATTGGATCCACGATGGGAGGATGTGTTGGAGAAACATGGGCCTTGAAGGCCTATAAAGCCTTTAAGGAAGAAAGTGCTTCTTCAGCTGAATGTACTTGTGAGCTTCCCTCAAAGGACAAAAGATGAAGAACTATTTGATCGGTCAACTCGCAAAGGACGTTCAGGTTAAAACCGATACGATTCGCTTTTATGAAAAAATTGGTCTTATGCCCAAGCCGTTGCATACCCAAAGTGGTTATCGGCATTATATCCTAGAAGATTTGAAGCGATTACGATTTATTATTCGTGCAAAAGAAATGGGGTTTACGTTGGCTGAAATCAAGGAATTACTTGCCATTAAGATTTCTTCAAAAGACACCTGCGAAGCTGTTTATGCACAATCTCAAAACAAGATAAAAATAATTAATCAAAAAATGAGCGAACTTAAAAAAATGAAAAATGCATTAGGGCAGTTAATGAAACAATGTCATCTCGAAAATCATTACCAGGAAGAATGTCCGATTCTAGATGCATTAGAAATAGAGGAGGAAATATCATGAAAAACAAATCTATTTGGGGAACTTTAATAGGAGCTTTAGGGTCTTCTTTTTTAGCATCTTTATGCTGCATAGGCCCTTGGCTGATACTTACAGTGGGAATTGGAGGAACATGGGCAACTTATATTGGTTTCTTTGAGCCCTATCGTCCTTATATGATTGTCTTTGTAATGCTGTTATTTGGGTATTCATTCTATAAATTATACATGAAGCCCCCTCCTTGCGGGGTTGGTGCTGCTTGCATTTCTCCTAAGGTACTTTTCATCCAGCGAGGAATATTTTGGATTATCGTAGTCATATCAATCGCTCTCTTAGCTTTTCCGTGGTATTCTGGGCTTCTATTTAAGATTTTGTACTAGGAGTAACTTAAGATTTAAACACGTTATTTTAAGAAGAAGATCTTGGGAAAACTTTATTATTACACTTATGGACAAAGTCCAGTTGACCCGAGAGAGAGAAAAAAAAGAGGGAAAAAATGAAACAAACATTTGATGTCATTGTTATCGGGGCGGGCAATGCCGGCTTAGCAGCTTCAGCGATTGCTAAAAAAGCTGGATTATCGGTTGCCATTATTGAAAAAGATGGCATAGGTGGCACTTGTCCCTTGAGGGGGTGTGTCCCCAAAAAAGTATTGGTGGCAGCAGCAGAAGTTATCGATAAAATCAATCACGCCTCCTCACATCATATCCATGTTGGAAAACCCTCTATTGATTGGCCTCAACTGATCAAGCGAAAGCGCGAAATTATCAGTCCCCTTTCATCCTCCTTCGAAAAAAGTTTACACCATAAAGGCATTGAATTAATTCGAGGATCAGCAGAGTTTGTTGATGATCATACTGTTGTGATCAATAATTCTCTTTATGAGGCTAAGAAAATTGTTATTGCCACTGGGTCAACCCCACACTCTCTCCCTATTGAAGGATTTCATCATGTTATCACCAGCGATGATATTCTTGAACTTGAGGAGCTTCCTCCCTCTCTCCTCTTCATTGGAGCAGGTGTGGTTAGCCTTGAGTTTTCACATGTTTTCGCTCGGGCAGGAGTTAAGGTAACCCTTCTAGAAGCAGCTTCACGACCGTTGCCCCAATGGGAGGAAGAAATTGTTGAAAAACTCGTTTTAGAGAGTGAAAAGCTTGGCATTACAATTATCACGAGCGTTGAGATTAAAAGTATTAAAAAGAATGATTCTGGGTTTGCAGTCCACTTTCTCCAGAACAGGCAAGAAAAAAGTATTCGGGCTGAGTTTGTGGCCAATGGAGCAGGACGGGTACCTAACGTTGATAAGCTTAATTTAGAAGCAGCCCATATAGAACATGAAGGCCATCGTATCATCCTCGATGAATATCTGAGAAGTCGTTCCAATTCTGACATTTTTGTAGCAGGAGATCCAACAAGTAGTGCCCAACTTTCTCCTGTTGCAACGTATGAAGGAAAAGTAGTTGGCCATAATCTTACGAATGATAAGATGATTTCTCCCGATTATTCTTCCATACCCAGTTGTGTTTTTACCGTTCCAGCACTTGCTAGCGTTGGCCTTACTGAAACTCAAGCCAGGGAAAAGAATCTCGAATTTATCTCCAAAACAAATGATCTAACGTCTTGGCTTTCTGGACGTACCTATGCTGAATCAACGGCTTTTTCAAAAATATTGATTGAGAAAGGCACAAATCAGATCTTAGGAGCTCACATTATTGGCCATGATGGCCCTGAGCTCATCAATCTATTAGCACTTGCCATGAAACATGGAGTCAGCTCTACCCAAATTAAAGAAATGGTTTTCGCATACCCAACTTTTGGCTCGGACTTAAGCTATATGGTGTGATGATTGCGCAAGGTGATGATTGTGCACTTGTGGTGTATTTTGATTGGCCTTACAATTTCTTTACCTATTGACACATTACAAGGCAAAAACAACAATGATATTCCGACACCTTCGATATTTTGTCTCAGTAGCTGAACTCAAGAGTTTTACAGCAGCAGCCTATGCTCTTAACATCACTCAACCTTCAATCAGCCAACAGATTGCAGATCTAGAGAAGACACTGGGGTTTAGCCTTTTTAAGCGGAGTAGCCGCTCTGTAAAGTTAACAGTAGCGGGCGAAGTTTTTTTAAAAGAAGCAAAAGAAATCTTGCGGTTGACTGAAAATGCTATTGAAAAGGCAACAAAAGCCTTTAAGGGATACAGTGGAGAACTAAGGATAGGAGCGCTTGAACCAGCAGTTGTGGGTTTTCTTCCAAGGGTTATTCGCACCTTTAAAAAAAAACATCCTGATGTCGTCGTTACAATTCAGCACATGAATCCTGAGGTGCAATTAAAAGCTTTTCAAGAGGAAAAAATAGATATCGGATTTACGAGATTTTTTGCCCAAGAAAACTCTCTCAATCTTCAACAAGATCTTATATATGAAGACAGTATTGTGGCTGTTCTTCCCAAAGATCATCCTCTTTCCAATCAAAAAGCGATTTCAATTACAGAATTAGCAGGGGAATCCTTTATCTTGTTTAATCGAGTAGAAACAAAATGTTTCTTTGATGTTATTGTTCGTTTCTGTCAAGAAGAAGGGAAATTCGATCCTTCGATTACCCATGAACCTAATTTACTCCAGACATTATTTCTATTGATAGAGTCTGGATTGGGGGTTTCTCTTGTTCCAGCTTGTGTGCGTCATCTCAATATTCCTAACATCCAATTTGTTGATCTCAAAGAAGAAACTCCGATTATTCCTCTTATGATTTCATATCAGAATGAACCTTCCCCAGTGACAAAGGCTTTTTTAAAGACGTTTCGAGAAATCCATCCTTCAATGACAAAAAAGAACATGTAGTGGCTTACTATAAGCGTTATTAAGATTTTTCCTATTGTGTAGCTTCATAAACCCCTGTTTTTTAAACCCACTTAAATTGGAAAATTTACTTCTTAAGTGTCTTTAAGGTAATACTCTCTAAAAATTTTGTAAATAGTTTTTGCAAATTTTAGATAATATTTGTAACTTCCCAGGTTGGGCGTACCTCACTACTGTCCGGTGAGCCACGTTCTTTTTTTGGAACCAGTGAAAACCCTGTTAAAACACAAATTTGGATTGCGATGGGGTTTACGTGCTGGTTGCAATTGTTAAGAAACGCTTGAAGAGTGAATTGTCGCTCTACACAATTTTACAAATTTTCGGCTTTCAAAGCCAATGGTTTTGACTCCCTGATTCAAGGATAAAAAATTTTAATGGGCCGTTTGGTTCGATCAATGACAGCAAATGGGGTTAGGGTATGAGAGCGGAGAGTTGTTTCACTCATAATATGGAAAACCCTTATGTGCCGAATAATTTCAGCGTCTGCAATAAGGGAGCGATGACAACGCCAAGGCACCGCTTCAGCGCACATAATAACGACATTTTTATTTTCTTTTATAATTTTATTCAATTTCTTCAGTGCTGCATAAAATTCAGGGGTTTGCATGTAATCTGCAAATCCCCGGAAACTGGCATTATGCCATCCTTGATTAATAGAATTTTTGTGTGTATGGCGTAATCCCCCCAGTTCCAGCATATGAGTATAATGGATTTTTTCTTTCTCTAGAGCCAACTTTAAAGGAGTTTCATTAAACCAAGGCACATGACGAGATTTAGGAATCGTACGAATATCAACCAGATGGGTAATATTATAGGCATGCAATATTGCCGTAAACTCATTTAGGGCTCGGGTTGAATGGCCAATTGTATAGAGCTTGGGCATATAACGCCTATTGTTTCAAATAATCCCAGACAATCTTTCCATAAGGGAGGGTTAAATCGGTTATGACATGTGTAGCTGAGATAACTCGTCTAATGGGAAGATTGGCTACTGGGGCCATAGCATGGGGAATAAGGTGGAGAGCAGCGGGACCACTCCACGCACCTTTGACGGTTACGTTTTCTAAATAATACTCAACGAGCTCACAAATGCGGGGCGATCCATCCACATGTGGGATTATTTTAAGCAGATAATTTGGTGTGAGGAGAGCTTTGTGTATATCTTGAATATCCAAATCATTGAACTTATACCCCATCGTGCCTAAGGCAACTTGACAGTTTTCATAATGGAGTTGTCCGACAAGCGTTTCTTGTGTAATGCGCAAGCTTGGATTTGCTAATTTTTTAGGAAAACCCCAGATTTCTCGTCCCCCAGCAATGGGTGCTTCATCATTAAGGTACATAGCATGGAAATAAGAACCCTTTTTTCCGTTAAAGGTCACGGGAATGATTTGTCCTGATTCCGTATAATCCCCAAAGCCTGTTGAATCAGGCATACGAATGAATTCAAACTTAACAAGAGGGTCCGTCACTTCCAGAGGTTCAGGAACAACTTCTTTCAGCTTATCTATATCTGTTTCGTAGGTAATGGTCAAAAATTCACGATTAATAAATCTGTAGGGCCCTCTCGGATAGGTTGGAGACATTAAGGGCATAGAAAAGGCATTCTTCTTTACGTCTGCTATTTTCATCTTGTTTATCCTCTCTTCAGATCTACTGCATAAACCAACCGTGACTTACAATGAGGGATTGCCCCGTCAAGGCATTGGAATCAAAGGAAGCAAAAAACAAAGCAACATCTGCAACATCTGCTGTGGTGGTGAATTCTCCATCAACCGTATCTTTTAACATGACTTTTTTGATCACATCTTCTTCACTTATCTCTAAATCCTTGGCTTGTTCTGGGATTTGTTTGTCCACAAGGGGTGTCCTGACATAACCTGGACAAATCACATTGGCTCGAACATTGTGCTTGGCACCTTCCTTTGCAACGACTTTGCATAAACCTATTAATCCATGCTTAGCCGTAACATAAGGCGCTTTTAGGGCAGAAGCTTCTTTAGAATGGACCGAGCCCATATAAATGATGCTCCCCCCTTTTCCTCTCTTGTACATGTCTTTTATGCAGGCACGTGTAGTAAGAAACCCTCCATCAAGATGAATAGCTAAGAGTTTTTTCCACTCCTTAAATGGTAAATCTTCGATGGGAGAAATGAATTGGGTTCCCGCATCGCTCACAAGGACATCAACGCCACCATAGGTCGAAACGACCTTTGCTATTGCTGAATCAACTTGTTCCTCATTCGTCACATCCATCGCAACAGCCATGGCCTCATGGCCACTTTTTTGAATCTCTTTAACGGTGACTTCGGCTGCACCTAAATCAATATCGGCTATGACAACTTTTGCTCCTTCTTGAGCAAATTTTTCGGCAATGGCTTTTCCAATGCCGCTTCCCGCTCCTGTGATAACGGCAACTTTATCTTTTAAACGCATATGTTTTCTCCTTTTATAAATTATTATTAATCAGCGCCATCTTTCGTAAAATCAAAAGTTGAAACAGGTTCTTTATTAGGGGTTCGTTCGAGGCTTTCAGGATGACGGAGGGTATGAATAGTATCAAAATAACCTGAATCCCAATGATCTCCCATGCTTAATCGAGAAAATTCATAGTCTTTTGAATGGCCTTCATAGTTTTTGGGACGATAGATCAAATGAACGATATTATAAATCTTACGGATAGCAATTGACTTAAGAAACTCACCCTCTGGTATATCTTTTAAATTATCCGGAAGAGTATCCAGAAAGTTAGCAACAGCATAACGCATTTTCTGGATATCCCTAAATCTTTCCGTATTACTACGGGTGCGGCTTGAATACTGAATTTCTTTAAGACGTGTCATTACCTCTGGCATATTTCGAGGTAAGTTACCTCGTGCGCTCCACAAATCAACTTGAAATATTAATGTATCCTCGCAGGGGCTTCCATCTAAAACCCATTGCAATGGAGTGTTAGAAATAAGACCACCATCCCAGTAAGGCTCACCTTCAATTTCAACAGGCGGAAAACCTGGCGGAAGAGCACAGGAGGCCATTATATGTTCAGGAGCAATGGTATGGGTTGTTGTATCGAAATAAATAGAATTTCCACTTCTTATATTTACCGAACCAATACTCAATCTCATTTTCTCTGAATTAATACGATTAAAATCTATAAATCGCATCAACGTTTCTCTAAGCTCTGTATTATCGTAATAGCTTCTTGCTTCCGAAGTACCCCATCGTTGAAAGAAAGGTAAAAGGGGCCATGGCTTAAACAATCCATTAACGCCTCTTGAAGCTGCAGCAATTGAACTCATTTCATTTAAATAACTTCGAGCTACATCTCCCTTACTTAAATCAGGGAAAAAGAATTTTAAGCTATCTGGAATATATTGAGTTGTAATATACTCCCAGAATTCTCTAAGCTTTTGAACCCGTTTGTCCGGGGGGTTGCCAGCTATAATCGCTGCATTAATACTACCAATTGATGTGCCTGAAACCCAATCAGGATGAATGTTAACTTCTGCTAATGCTTGGTAAACGCCGCCTTGATAAGCTCCTAGAGAACCTCCACCTTGCAACAATAAAGCAATGGTTTGAAATGGTGGGCGTTTCAGATTCTTATCCAATTTTTGTAATCTTGTTACCATATTTGATCCCTGAGATCCTGTTTTTTAATGTTTCAAGGCTCTTATGCTTTTACTTCTTTTTCTAATTTAAAAAATATTTCATCCTTAACGTTACTCTTTTCCCTTTTTTACCAAAGTTGCTCATGTACAACTTTATCGTTGCCATTATAGATGGCGACTACATTATATCCGGCTTCCCTTAAATTTCGAGAAATAGCGGCGCCAATACCCCGTATTCCCCCTGTGACCAAAGCCACTTTTTTCATAAACTTCTCCATGTTATTCACAAGTTGACTTAATTTATCAACTAAGGGTTAACAAGCAGTTAAGCGAAATACTATTGTATAAAAAGTCTTGAATTCCTCCATCATTTCCTTCATTTCTCCATGACATAAAGTCCTGGAGCATCTCGCAAAATCCTATATCCTTTTGTGGGTTGGCCCATTGGAGGAGGAGCTTCTTTATGAGTTGAATGCTCGGTGATCCATTGTTCCCAAGCTGGCCACCATGAACCTTGATGGTGTGGTGTTCTTTCAAACCATTCATCTGGGAACAGATGTTTAGCAGACTTTTTGTGTGTTGACATTTGATAACTTCGATGGGGATGCCCAGGTTCACTGATAATACCTGCATTATGCCCTCCACTTGTGAGCAAGAACGTGATCTCGCTACTTGTAAATAAATGAATTTTATAAACGGATTTCCAGGGAGAAATATGATCTTTTTGTGTTCCAACTGCAAAGATAGGTGTTTTGATGTCGTTAAGGGCAATGGGCCTGCCTCCGATTGTAAACCTGCCATTCGTGAGCCTGTTATGAAGAAAAAGTTTGCGCAGGTATTCTGAATGCATTTTATAGGGCATTCGTGTTGTATCCGCATTCCATGCCATTAAATCAGTAAAGTGAAGCCTTTTGCCTAAAAGATATTTTTCGATTGCTTTTGACCACACAAGATCATAAGAACGCAACATATCAAATGTACCGGCCAGACGAGAGGCATCGAGATACCCTTTCTCCCACATCACATCCTCTAAAAATGTAATTTGGCTTTCATCTATAAAGAGAAGGAGCTCGCCTGCATCTTCATAATCAACTTGGGAGGCTAAGAGTGTTATGGTTTGTAATCGATCATCTTTTTTGTGTCCCATCCGAGCCGCAGCCATGGAGAGCAATGTTCCACCCAAGCAATAGCCAAGGGCATGTACTTTTTTCTTTGGCATAATGGTTGATATTGCTTCCAAAGCCTCCATAATTCCTAAATTTAGATACTCCTCAAAGCCAAGATCCCTATCTTTAGAGGTGGGATTTTTCCAAGAAATCATAAAAACTGTATGGTTGTGCTTGAGAAGGTATTTTACGAGTGAATTATGGGGGGATAAATCTAAGATATAATATTTCATAATCCATGCAGGTATAATAAGAATGGGCTCCCCATAGACGTCATCCGTTAATGGAGAATATTGAATCAATTCAATAAGCCGATTTTGATAAATGACTTTTCCTTTCGTGACTGCCACGGTTTTCCCGACCTTGAATTTTTCCATCCCTACAGGTGGCTCCTTTTTTAGATAGCGGGTCACATCTTCTCTAAAATTTTTCGCTCCCTCTACTAAATTGACCCCTTTGAGCTGAACGGTTGTCCGAACAACTCGTGGATTCGTAAAAGGAAAGTTAAGAGGAGACCACATATCCAGATATTGACGGGTTAAAAAAGGAAAAACGGCAGAATGATGCTGAGAGACGCCTCTTACTGTGCCCGTCGCCTCATTCCACCAATCTTCAGTTAATAAAAAGGCTTGTTGATAGATATTGTATGGCCAAGTTTGCCAATCCTTATCTTCAAACCTTCTATCCTGGGGAAGAGGATGAATGCAGCATTCTGTTTTTATTCCACTTGTCACCCATAGGCTGTAATCAATTAAATTCATACTTTTTCGCATGGCACTTTCCACGAGGGATAGTTGCTTTCCAGGTAACATGGATAGATGGATAAACCAGTCGAAATAGGTCCCTGTAAGGGATGCAGGCGAGAAAGCCCAAAATTTTCCAAGTTTTGCATGAAAGTCTCTATCAAAAGCCATTGTAAACTGATGATCAGAAGTTGGGAGAGAAGTATTAAAAGAGCGCAGAGGCTCAGACTGAAATGAGCCTACATTATCACGTTCAGGACTGCTCACTTTTATTGATTTTTCTTTATCTCTTTCCTCTGAAGACATCTCTAAATTCTCCCATTCTAAGGTGATTTACCATCGTCTGAATGAATAAAAATGGTCCTTTAAGACATAATACTAACATTATATATATTATAATACTTCACATTAGTTAATATTTGTATAATGCAATTATAAGCTTATAAAAATAAATTGCTATACATTTCCATATGTTTGCTATTTCTTAAAAAAGTTTTTTATAGACTTAAAAGAGAAAAATGTCATATGTTGATTAAAAAAAATAATAGGCGAAAAATGCCGACTAAAAATATTTCTTTACTTCCTCCGCAGGACAAAGTGTCCCGTATCCTTATTAATGTTTTGATTCTTGTTGTTATTGGTTGCTGGGGAACAATGATATGGGCCACCTACTGCACCTATTTGGGAGCGCCTCCCATTCCAGAACGTTTTATAAGTCCTGCTGGAGAATCCATCCTCACAAAAGAAAATATCATTGCTGGAAAAGGAGGATTTCAAAAAGCAGGACTCATGGATTATGGCAGTCTTTATGGAATGGGTTCTTATTTTGGAGAAGATTATACGGCCCATTACTTGGTTGCTTTAGGTAAAGATGTTTCTTCCAATATTGCTATGGAAAAATACGCTAAGTCTTTAGAATTTTTAACTCCCGAGCAAAGTGATGTGGTGCAAAAGGAAACACAAACTCTTTTAAAAAAGATCACTCTAACTGATGCAGATGTTGTTTTATCGGAACCAGTTGCCAAGGCTATTATGGATTTACGCCAAGGTATAGTCACCAAACTATTAAAGAATGATTTTGTAAAAGGGTGGACGAAAGCCTCAAGTCTTTCACCTTCAGAGGCTCTCCAGACAGCAGATTTTCTTCTTTATTCATCTATTACAACAGTGGCAAATAGACCTGGGAAAGATTATTCTTGGACAAACAACTGGCCTTATGAACCTTCATTAGGAAATACGCCCACGAAGAGTGTTTTTATATGGACCTGGGCCTCTTTGACGCTTTTATTTTTTGCAATCGGCACCGTTCTTGTTGTTTTTCGTCTTTGTATTGAGCATAAGGGCTCTCATGAGACGACCCAAGGATTTTTAACTACTTTTTCTCCTTTAACGCCGAGTCAAACTGCTCTTGGAAAATATTTTATTGTGGTGGCTTTATTGCTCTTAGTGCAAGTAGGGGCCGGAGCTCTTTTAGCCCATTATTATGTTGATCGGATGAGTTTTTATGGTTTTGATATTGGCACCTATTTGCCATTCTCTTTTTTAAGAAGTGTACATCTCCAAACACCTATTGTCTGGATAGGCCTTGGCTGGATAGGATCCGCTCTTTTTCTCGCTCCTCTCATTGGAAGGAATGAACCCAAAGGACAACGCGCATTAGTCAATGTCATTTTTTGGACGCTCGTTGTTATCGTAGGAGGAGCGCTCATTGGGAATTATTTAGGAATCCAAGGCATCATTCAGAAAGGATGGTTTTGGTTTGGAAACCAAGGTCTTTCCTATATCGAACTTGGACGATTTTGGCAGATTCTTTTCTTCATTGCTCTTCTCATCTGGAGCCTTGTATTATTACGTACAATGTGGCCAACCCTGATGGGGCTGATTTCTTGGAGATCCTACTACAGCTTATTTCGCGCCGAACATCTCTTATGGTACAGCACTATGGGAGTTGCCTTGATTTATGCTTTTGGTATGATTCCCTTAACCAAAATTGGATCTTCGTTCACTCTGACTGATTTTTGGCGTTGGTGGGTCGTTCATCTTTGGGTCGAGTGGGCCTTTGAGCTATTTGCAGCTGCTATTACTGCTTATTTCCTAATGGCTGTTGGTCTCGTTTCCCGTCAATTAGCTGAGCGTACCATCCTCCTTGAGTGGATTCTTATCTTAGGCAGTGGAATTCTTGGTACTGGTCATCATCTTTATTGGGTAGGCGGGCCAGATATTTGGATATCTCTTGGGAGTATGTTTTCTTTTCTGGAAGTACTTCCACTCTTCCTCCTCATATTAGAAGCCATTGAGCATTTCTTTATTATCAAGAATCATGATAAGTTTCCTTACCGTTTACCTTTTCTATATATTCTAGGGGCAACTTTCTGGAATTTCGTGGGAGCTGGTGTATTTGGAAGTGCCATTAATGCACCTTTAGTGAATTATTATGAACATGGAACCTTCTTAACCTTAAACCACGCCCACACCTCTTTTTTCGGTGCTTTTGGTTTGCTCTCCATTGGGCTTATTTACTTGACCTTACGATACATGACAGGTGATCGAACAGACTGGGATGATCGTTTAGGGGTTTGGGCATTTTGGCTCTATAATGCAGGTTTGGTGTTATGGGTTTTGCTCAATTTCTTCCCCATTGGTTGGCCACAGCTTATGGCTGTCTATGAACATGGCTACAACTATGCTCGTAGTTTAGAATTCTATAACACAACCTTATTATGGCAATGGATGCGTATGCCTGGCGATATTGTTTTTGCTTTAGGCGCAGTGCTCATGGCCTGGGATTTTATACGTAAAATTAGGCCCTTTAAGCATTTTCATAAACATGCTAATTATATAGACTAAACGCATGCTCGATATCTAACCTAAATTGAGGATTTTTAAAATTTTCTTAAATCAAAAACTTCTAGAATTATAAAAAATAAACAAGCAGGGAGAATTATATGACCATTTACAATATTGAATTTTTAAAACATGAAGAAGTTGCAGAAGGAACAATGGCGTTTCATTTTAAAAAACCAGAGGGATTTTCATTTAAAGCTGGGCAGTTTGCTGATTTTACACTGATTAATCCTAAAGAAACAGATGAAGAAGGAAACGTGCGGGGTTTTTCACTTACTAATCCTCCTTATGAGAATGATATAATGATTGCAACCCGTATGCGAGATACGGCGTTTAAGCGCAATTTAAAGAGCTTACCAAGCGGGTCTATTCTCAAATTTGATGCTCCCTATGGTTCATTTACCTTACATAATAATTCAGAGACGCCCGCCGTTTTCCTAACAGGAGGGATTGGCATCACACCTGTTAGAAGCATCGTCTTACAAGCCGCAAAAGATAAATTACCCCATCATATTTTTCTCTTTTATTCAAATAAGCGCCCAGAAGATGCGGCGTTTTTAGAAGAGTTAGAAGTCCTTGAAAAGGAAAATTCCAATTATAAATTTATTGGAACGATGACAGATATGGAAAAATCTCATCAGAAGTGGGCCGGTGAAACAGGTTATATAAATAAGGAAATGTTGCTTAAACATGTTCATGATTTAAAAAAGCCTATTTATTATATTTCAGGACCTGCAGCTATGGTTGCTGCTATGCGACAAACTTTAAATGCAGCTGGCGTTGATGATGATAATATTCGTACAGAGGAATTTTCTGGGTATTAATGATCACTCGTGATGCATAAGACATCTTTTGTTTTAAATCCTCTGCCTCCTTTTAGGCTTGACCTAACCGTATGGGCATTGAGAAGAAGAAACAGAAACATTATAGATTCATGGGATGGCACTCAATACATAAGGATATTTATCCTCAATAATACTCCCGCTAAAGTTATGATTAGGCAAGAAGTTGGACAATCAAGCCTGATCATAACGGCTCATAGTTTGCATTCCATCTCTGCATTAAAAGAGACGTTAACTTTAGTGTTAAACAGGATGCTAGGGTTAGAGGTTAATTTAAAAGAGTTTTATGCATTTGCTAAAAACAATAAAAAACTCTATCCCCTCGTTCTCAAATTTAAGGGTTTAAAACCCCCGTGCTTTCCGAGTCTTTTTGAAGCGCTTACGAATGCCATTGCATGCCAACAGTTTTCTCTTGAATCAGGACTCAGCATGCTGAATCGTTTGTCTCAACACTATGGTTTGCCTTTTCAAGAAGGTAGTCAAACAAATTATGCTTTTCCAGAAGCAGTCAAGATTATGAATTGTGCTCCCGAGGAGCTCAAAAAGTTAGGATTTAGCCAGCATAAAAGCGAAGCTCTTATTAACCTGGCCACTGAGGTTAATAAACATGAAGAACTCTATGCCAACCTTGAACATAAATCTGATCAAGACATTTCTTTGTTTCTCTCCCATTTAAAAGGAATTGGTCGCTGGTCAATTGAATATGCTTTATTACGGGGAATGGGAAGGTTAGACGTTCTACCTGGAGATGATGTTGGAATTAAAAAAAACTTAAAAAATCTACTCGAGCTTGATGAAATTCCTGGCTATGATAAGATTAAGGAAATAGAAAAAAATTGGTATCCACATGCAGGGATGATTTATTTCCATTTATTGCTTCAAAAATTATATGAGAAGGGACTAATTTCACAATCCAGGAATATCTAATGTTTAAAATCTCTTTTCTCTATGCTCTATTTATTCTGTGGGCAGGGATAATATTAGGAGTATCCTTTATTGCAACTCCTGTGAAATTTATGGCTCCCCATTTGACTATGCCTGTGGCTCTTGAAATAGGGAAGGTAACCTTTCATCTTTTCAATAAGATTGAATGGGGGATTTGCTTGTTTGTTGTTTTGATTACAGCAAATATCAGAGCAAGTTCTTTTAAATGGTTTTTTACCGGAATTTTGCTAATTATTCTTATACTGGAAACTTTTTGGCTTTTACCTGCGCTGGATGTAAGAGTAGAACAAGTTATTTCCGGTGGGCCATCAACCCCAAGCCTACTGCATTGGTTTTATATTGGTGCGGATATTCTGAAAGTTATGATTGCATTAATGGGAGCCTATTGGATTACATATCAGTATCAGGTGAAAGATGAGAGAAGATCGTATTACTGAAGCAAGCATCCGGCGACTGGTGGATACCTTTTATTCAAAAGTCAGAGCAGATAGTACACTTAACCCAATCTTCTCCCAAGCTATAGGTGCCGATCCAAAAGCATGGGAACCCCATATGCAAAAGATGTATGATTTTTGGTCATCCGTAATGATAAGTGGAGGTCGTTACCAGGGCAATCCTCTTCAAAAACATCGGAACTTACCCACTTTTGACATAAAATTATTTGATCGTTGGTTGGCTTTATTTGAGGAAACAGCCCGTCAACTCCACACAGAAGAAATTGCAAATCATTTTGTAGAGAAAAGCAAGCGCATCGCAGAAAGCCTCAAGTTAGGCCTCTACCCTACATTGCCAAAGAGTGAAAAATGAAACCACTACCTGATGATGTAAAATCCTATAAACTTACCCCAATGTTTACGCATGAAACTGTTCCACCAGGTTTTTTAAAAAACCATAGAACAAAAGAAAATGTGTGGGGATTAATCCAAGTTGTCGAGGGAAAACTTGAATATAATATTGAAAACGATGAAACCTACATATTAGAACCTGGAAAAAACGGAGTTATTGAACCAAAAATTACGCACAGTATACGGCCGTTAGGTCAAGTAACTTTCTTTATTGAATTTTATAAAAAAGTTTGAAATTTTAAGGTCTTTATTAATTTAATTTCATTAAGCTTGCATTTTAACCTGATAATAGATAACGGGTTTCGGATGCAGAATAAAAAAACCGGTCTTACAACACAAGAAGCTCAGGAACGCTTACTACAACATGGGCCCAATCTTGTTGAAGAAGAAAAGAAACATAAGCTACTTTTATTTCTTGAAAAATTTTGGGCACCTGTCCCCTGGATGCTTGAAACGACCATTACTCTCCAATTTTTCTTAGGCAAATATGAGGAAGCCCTCATTATTTTGATCTTATTATTTTCCAATGCTACTTTAAGTTTTTTCCAAGAGGAACGTTCGAATAAAGCGATTGTCCTCCTCAAAAAGCACTTAGCCATTAAATCACGGGTCTTAAGAGACTCAAAATGGAAAATGATTCCTGCAGAAGATTTAGTCCCAGGAGATATTGTTCATTTACGAATGGGAGATATCTCTCCAGCAGATATTCAGGTCTCTGATGGAAAGATCTCCCTAGATCAATCTGCCCTTACGGGAGAATCCTTACCCTTTGAATGTGGTGTCGGAAAAAGCTCCTATTCAGGCTCTATCGTTGTACAAGGAGAGGCCACAGGTGAAGTAACGGCAACGGGGGAGCAGACCTATTTTGGCAAAACAGTTAGCTTGCTACAAATATCTGAAACAAAAAGCCATATTAAGGATATTATTTTTAAAATTGTGAGATATCTTGTTACAATAGATATCTTCTTTGTTCTTCTTGTTTGTGGATATGCGATTTTTATAAGCCACCCTTTCACGGAAATAATCCCCTTTGTCTTGATGCTCATTGTGGCATCTCTTCCTGTTGCTCTTCCCGCAACCTTTACCTTAGCAACAGCCATTGGAGCGCAACATCTAACAAAACGTGGGGTGCTTGTGACTCGTTTGTCTGCGATTGAAGAGGCAGCAACCATGGATATTCTCTGTCTTGACAAGACAGGGACCATTACGCAAAATTCTCTTGAACTCGCAACGGTGAAGCCTTTTGCCTCCTTTCAGGAAGAGCGTTTGCTAGAATTGGCGGCCCTTGCAAGCCAGGAAGAAACCCAAGATCCAATAGACAAAGCCATTCTGGAGGCCGCTCAATTAAATAATTTTCTTAATTCAAAATCAGAGATTATTGAATTTATTCCTTTTGATCCTTCACTTAAAAGGACTGAAGCTACGTTCAAGGAAAAGGGACACAAGTACCGTGTTCTCAAGGGTGCTCCTCTTGTCATTAGTAAGCTCACAGAAAAAAAACCAAATTTAAAGAAAGAGATCTCCCAATTAGCTGCAAAGGGTTATCGTATCCTTGCTGTCGGTGTGACAGGAGCAAATAAGAAAAGTTTAGAGCTGGCAGGACTTCTTGCCTTTTATGATCCTCCTCGAGAGGATTCTAAAACCATTCTCAAAACTTTAAAAAAGTTAGGTCTACGTATTCTTATGATCACAGGGGATGGAATACAAACTGCTAAAACGATTGCAGCAGAAGTCGGCATTGGCAAGAGGGTTTGTTCTTCAGACATTATTCACAAAAACAAAGGTCACGCTCTCCTCGATTGTGATGTTTTTGCGGGGGTATTCCCAGAAGATAAATTTCAGCTTGTAAGGGATTTTCAGAAACTTGGGCATACGGTTGGAATGACTGGAGATGGCGTCAATGATGCGCCGGCCCTTAAACAAGCCGAAGTCGGTATTGCTGTTGCCAATGCCATGGACGTTGCAAAAAGTTCAGCTTCTATTGTTTTAACCGAACCGGGGTTATCCGGCATCCTTTCCGCAATCAGAACAAGTCGGCGCATTTATCGTAGAATGCTGACCTACACACTCAACAAGGTCATGAAAAGTTTGGAAATCATCGTCTTTCTTAGCTTAGGCTTTATCTTGGCTGATGATTTGATCCTTACCCCGCTTCTCATGGTGATTCTGCTTTTTACAAACGATTTTGCAACGATGGCCATTGCAACCGACAATGCCTTGGCCTCCCCTAAACCTGCCCGTTGGAAAATTGATAAACTGATGATGGCTGGTGGAGCGTTAGCGTTTCTGGTATTGATCTTTTCCTTCTCCGTCTTTCTTGTTGGGAAAGACATTCTGCTTCTTCCCTTGCCAGAGCTTCAAACCCTTGTCTTTTTGACCCTTGTGTTTACGGGTCAAGGCAACATTTACCTTGTCAGAGAACGGAATCATTTTTGGAACTCTCGACCCTCAAATTGGCTTTTCTTTATCACTATTGCAGATATTTTGATTATAAGTTTAATGGCGACCTTTGGGGTTCTTCTTACGCCTATAAGTCCACTCATCATTCTGATTCTTTTTATGTGCACGGCATTTTACCTCTTCATTATAGATTTCCTGAAAATCCAAGTGTTTACCTTTCTAAATTTCTGACAAGCGGCTTGTGTCCAGCGTGATCCGCTTAATCAATTTTTAAGCAATTAATGGTTCAATTATTTCCTAGAGATAACTTAGGGAGGAGGCCTATGCTTTTTCATCATTTTTTGAAACAATTTGTAAAAGTAGGGACGTTGAATGTCATCGATACAAAAGGAAAAAATTATTCTTATTCTGCAACACCAACACCAGAAATTACGATTCAGATTCATTCTAAAAGTTTAGAAAATTGTTTGTGTTATTCTCCCATGCTCGCTTTAGGAGAAGGGTATATGGAAGGGACCCTCACCATTGAGAAGGGAGATATATATGACTTCCTTTCTTTTTGTGCTGTTAATCTCAGACAGGTCCATTTCCCTTTAGTACAAAAATTGACGAATCAATTATCGGCTTTCCGCCATCTTTTGCATGAAAAAAATCCTATCCATCGGTCTCATCAAAATGTGGCCCACCATTATGATCTTTCGGAAGATTTGTATCGGCTCTTTTTGGATAAGGATATGCAATATTCTTGTGCCTATTTCACAAGCCTTGATGATGACCTTGAAACGGCACAGATCAATAAAAAACGTCACTTAGCCGCAAAACTTCAGCTAAAGCCTGGACAAAAAGTCCTTGATATTGGCAGTGGTTGGGGGGGCCTTGCCATAAGCTTGGCCAAAGAAGCGGATGTGGATGTCACGGGCCTTACCCTATCAGAAGAACAGCATCGCGTAGCAACAGAGCGGGTAAAAGCAGCTGGTCTCGAAAAACGTGTCCGCTTTCTCTTGCGGGATTATCGCGAGGAAACAGGAACCTATGACCGCATTGTTTCTGTTGGCATGTTCGAGCATGTTGGCGTCAAGCATTACAATGAATTTTTCTCGCAAATTTCTTCTCTTTTAAGACCCGATGGTATTGCATTGTTGCATTCCATTGGATGTGCTACAGGTCCTTCAACGCCCAACTCCTGGCTTAATAAATATATTTTTCCAGGAGGGTATGCTCCAGCCCTTTCTGAAACTCTGAGTGCCCTTGAGCCTTCAAAACTCTATGTGACAGATATCGAAGTGCTTCATCAGCATTATGCAGAAACTCTGCGCCATTGGCGACAACGTTTTCTCGCTCACCAAGACAAAGTAAAAAAAATTTGGGGGGAGAAATTTTTTCGCATGTGGGACTTTTACCTCGCCAGCTGTGAGGTCGCTTTCCGCAAACGGGGCTACATGGTTTTTCAAATTCAAATGATGCGGAATGCTGAGCTAACACCTCTCACACGGGACTATATTTGGGAGAAAGAAGAATGGATGGCGCAAAAGAAAAATGTAAAATTCTCTGCCGTAAGTGGGAAGGCACACAATGACCTCTGAAACACTTACCGCTGAAGATGTAACCATCCCTCAAGAAGGGAGCTATATCAAACGGGTTATACTGTCCTGTATGGTTGGAAATGCCCTCGAATGGTATGATTTTGCCCTATATGGGTATTTTGCAACGACCATCGGCTCCCTTTTCTTTCCAAAATTCAGCACTGTTGCTTCACTTTTAGCCACTTTTGGTATTTTCGCAGCAGGTTTTATTATGCGCCCCCTAGGAGGAGCTATTTTTGGTCATATAGGAGATAAAATTGGTCGTAAAAACGCGCTCCTGTGGTCAATCTATCTTATGGCTATTCCCACGACTCTTATTTGCTTACTGCCCACCTATGAGCAGATAGGGTGGCTGGCACCCCTTCTTTTAACCTTTATTCGTTTAGCCCAAGGATTATCCATGGGTGGTGAGTTTACGGGATCCATGGTCTTTGTGGTCGAAAATGCCCAGCAGGGAAACCGGGGTCTTGATGGAAGTTGGGTCGTTTTTAGTCTGCTCATCGGGATTTTGGTGGGCTCCGCAGTCGCAACGACGACCTGTTATCTGCTTTCTGAAGATTCACTGATGAGTTGGGGGTGGCGCATACCTTTTCTCATGAGTATGGTGGGTGGATTCATAGAATCGATTATGCGCCATACCTTGCGAGAGCCGGAAGAATTTACCCAAGCTAAAATTCATCACAAAGAACTCGCTGCGCCCGTTAAGAAGTCGTTCAAGCATCACGCCAAAACGATTGCTTATGTTGTTACCATCGAGCTTGCCCTTGCTATTAGCTTTTATCTCATCGTGACCTTTATTAACAACTTTCTGACCGCCTTTCTAGAAATGGATAAGGTCACAAGCCTCAGGATGACAAGTATCAGTATGATAGCCATGGGAATAGCTATTCTCTTTGGGGGGTGGCTTTCTGATAAAATCGGCCGCAAAGCGGTTCTTATTCCCAGTGGGCTGGGATTTGCCTTTTTTTCCTATCCGCTCTTCCTAGGCCTTGAAAGTAGCTTTGAAGGAGCCCTATTGGCTCAAATTGCTCTTTCCTTAATAATGGGCGTCTTCTTTGCCCCCTTTATTGCAACAAGTCTTATCCACCTAACAAACAATAATGCCGCACCTGCTCTCTATTTAAGCGTGGCTTCAGTCATTTCTGTCATTGCTCTTTTCTTTATGAAAGATGGCTATCGGGAGAAAATTGAAGAGGCGTCTTCATGACGGAAGTTCAAGAACTTGCTCAATTTGTCGTAACAAGAGATATAAATGACCTCTCTAAAGAAGTTATTGAGCAACTCAAAATTAGAATTCTCGACAGTTTAGGGTGCGCCATTGGCGCTCTTAAGGGAGAGCCCATTTGCTTGATCCGAGACCATATTGATGAGTTCGGGGGAAACCCCATAGCATGCCTTATCGGGGGTGGGAAAACGGCTCCTGATAGAGCTGCATTTTATAATGGTGCCTTGGTTCGATATTTGGATTTTATGGATAGCTATCTCGCTAAAGGCGAAACCTGCCACCCGAGCGATAACCTAGCACCCCTCTTAGCTGCAGCCGATTATGCCCATGTTGGAGGGAAGGAACTCCTCACTGCCTTAGCCATGGCTTACCAAATCCAATGTCGGCTTTGTGATGAAGCTCCCGTGCGTGCAAAAGGTTTTGATCATACCACCCAAGGGGCTTATGCCATCGCTGCAGGTGTGTCAAAAGTCTTACGCTTAGATCAGGAAAAAACAGCCAATGCTATTGCCATTAGTGGGACTTCCAATATTGCTCTTAGAGTTGCGCGTACAGGCTCTCTCTCCCATTGGAAGGGACTGGCCTATCCCAATACGGCTTACATTGCCACCCATGCTGCTTTCCTCGCTCGTCGTGGCATTACAGGTCCTCTTGAAGTCTTTGAAGGAAACAAGGGGTTTAAGGAAACCATCTCTGGGCCCTTTACAATTGATTGGCCTAAGGAAGATCTGGAAAGGGTGAACCGAACAATCGTCAAAAAATATAACGCCGAGATCCATTCCCAATCTGCGATTGAAGGCACCCTTGAATTAAGAGCCCAACATGGATTCAGTGGAAATGAAGTTGAAGCAGTGGAAATCGATATTTTCGACGTTGCGTATCATATCATTGGAGGCGGTGAGGAAGGGGATAAGAAAAGCGTCCGTACAAAAGAAGAAGCGGATCATAGTCTTCCCTATATGGTGGCTGTGGCTCTTCTTGATGGGGAACTTTTACCCCAACAATATGCGCCTCAGCGCATCAAAAAGGATGATGTGCAAAATCTGTTACAACGGGTTACGGTGAGAGAAAATCCTTCCCTCTCCGCAAGGTTTCCCAGTGAACTTCCTTGCAACGTAAAGATCCAGCTGAAAGATGGTCAAACCTTTAGAATTGAGAAAAAAGATTACGAAGGATTTTTTACCCGCCCTTTTTCTTGGGAAGACATTACCAAAAAATTTCATCAACTCGCAGAGCCATTTGCCTCAAAAGAAATTCGCAATAAAATTGTACAAATTGTCCATCATATAGAAACTGTAAAAATAGAAGATTTAACCAACCTTTTCAGCCAAATTAACCAGGAGAAAAAATCATGAGTGAACGTGCCTTTTCCTTTATACCACTAAATTCCCGCCAAGGAAAACCCCGTACCCAAGGGGTGACGGAAATTCGTGGACCCTACTATTCCGTAATGGGAATCCGCTATCTCACAGATATTTTAGAAACCATGGGCAAATACGTTGATGGATTGAAATTTGCTGGTGGATCTTTTGCGCTCATGCCAAGAGATGAGGTTAAGAAGATGATCGACCTTGCCCATAAGTATGACGTGTATGTTTCAACAGGAGGGTGGATTGAACATATTATCAGACATAGACCAGAAGATGTTGAGAAATATATGAAGGAAGTCCACGCTCTTGGTTTTGATGTCATTGAAATCTCAGCAGGATTCATCAGCTTACCCGTGGATGATATGGTTCGCTTAGTTGAAAAAGCTCAAAAAATTGGCCTTAAAGCAAAGCCAGAAGTCGGCATCCAATTTGGAGCGGGAGGAGACACCCCTCCAGAAATCCTTGAAGCTGAAGGTACTCGAGACGTGCAATGGGCCATCAACCTTGCTCAACGATGCCTCGATGCTGGAGCCTACATGATTATGATCGAATCGGAGGGTATTACGGAAGATGTAAAAGTCTGGAAAACGGATGTCGCTGCCAGGATTATCAATAGCCTTGGCTTAGAAAAGGTCATGTTTGAGGCGGCAGATCCAAAGGTTTTTGAATGGTACATCAAGAACTACGGCCTAGATGTGAACCTTTTTGTTGATCATAGCCAAATTGTCCAATTAGAATGCCTCCGCTCTGGCATTTGGGGGACAAAAAATACCTGGGGTCGAATTTGTTCCTATCGGTAAATATCTAAGTAGAAAAAAGAAAAATGACTATAACAACAGAAAAAATTTCTTTTCACGGGGCGCTTGGCAATACTCTATCTGCACGGCTAGATAGCCCTCAGGGAGAAATTAAGGCATATGCTCTTTTTGTTCATTGTTTTACCTGCTCAAAGGATTTTTTAGCAGCCAGCCATATTTCTTCTGCTCTTACGGAGAAAGGTATTGCTGTTTTGAGATTCGATTTTACAGGTCTAGGTAGCAGTGAGGGTGAATTTAGTAATACCAATTTTTCTTCAAATATCGAAGACATAAAAGCGGCTATAGATTTTTTAAAATCAAAAGATAAATCTCCTCAAATTTTAATTGGTCATAGTTTGGGAGGATCGGCTGTGCTTCGTGCTGCTGAATCCGTTCCAGATCTTAAGGCTCTCGTAACGATTAATGCACCTAGCGATCCAAGCCATCTCCGCCATTTGTTGAAAAACTCCCTTCCAGAGATTGAGGCACAAGGATATGCTAAGGTGGTTTTGGCTGGTCGAGAATTCCAGATACAAAAACAATTTATTGATGATTTGGAAAAACATAAGTCACTTTCCTATCTTAAAGACATTGGAGCGGCCCTCTTAATCTTTCATAGTCCTCAAGATACAATTGTGGATGTGGATAATGCGAAAATGATTTTTACAGCTGCCCATCACCCAAAAAACTTTATTTCCTTCTATGAAGCGGATCATCTGTTAACCCGACCTGCTGATGCTACTTATGTAGCCGATATCATCAAAAGTTGGGTAGACCGATATTTACCTGAAGAGAAAAAGTCAGGACCAAGCGAAAGAAAAAATAACGAAGTCATTGTCACCGAAATGGGAGATGGCAAATTTACTCAGCTTATTCAGGTTGGAGAACATACGTTAATGGCAGATGAGTCTCTAGAGATTGGGGGAAATAATAAAGGACCCAGTCCCTATGATTTCATTTTAGCAGGGCTTGGTGCTTGTACCTCCATGACGATAAGGATGTATGCTGATCGCAAAAAGATCCCTCTAGAAGGCATCAACGTGACCTTAGCTCATCAAAAAGTTTACAATGAAGATTTAACAAATTGTGTAGATAAAAATGAAAGATTGGATTTAATTGAGCGTGTTCTCTTTTTAGAAGGAGACCTCACTTTTGAACAAAAAGAAGACCTGGTCCGAATTGCTGAAAAGTGTCCCGTTCATAAAACACTCACCCAATCTTCTATTATTAAAACAATGTTAAAGGTTGAACTTTGATGAAACAGAGCACCCCTTTATGGAACCCTTCTCTCTCTACAGGACTTTACTATTATCAGAGGAACAAAGCAAAAACGCTTAGGATTCCGGGGCAAGTCCCAGTGAAAAATTCGGACAACAAAAATAAATTTATTGTCCCTGTGAGTATTTCATTAAAGATTATTATGTAGGGATGTGCGAACATGAATAAAAAGATAATTTACATTTTTATGGTTTTCCCTCTCTTTCTGGGTGGATGTGTAAACGTTGAACCCTGGGAGCGAGAAAATCTGGCTAAAGGGAACATGCAACTAGTCCCCGAGGCGTTGCGCAATGCCTTTACAGATCATGTGAATTTCAGTCGGGAAGGAACAGAAGGGGGGTATGGTCTCTCAGGCGGGGGATGTGGCTGCAACTAATTTGAAAAAAACAGATTTGTTTTACGAATAGTGTAAATTGTCTACCTCAGGCTGTTTTTAACGTCCATATAGGAGCAGGCTATATAATCACAACGACATCCCACCTCGATCCATTTCTCTTATTTTTTGTTGCAGTTGCTTTTCTTGAGCGAGTTGTTTAATAGTCTGGCTCATTTCGGGATCGATTTTTTGTATGTGTTCATACACTTCCTTGTTTTTGTAAAGAGATTTGCTGAGGTCGGCCCGCTCTTTCTCTAAGTCAGAATCGTATTTCTTCTCCAGCTCATAGTTAAGATCTTTGAACCGATAATAATGGGACAAACCGTTTTTAAGACTCTCTTGCCGTCTTTGCTCTTGTTGGGCTTGCAATTTAAGAGCTGCCTCTTTAGCTTGCAGGGCCTGCGCGTGAGCATCGTGTTTAGCCTTTTTGATGTCTTGGAGATCACATAAAAACTTTATAGTCTTATCGGGATCTTCAAAGGCAGCCTTGCGAGCGAGGTTCTTTGCTTTATCGGACATATAGCTTAAAAGTGGAGACTGGAGCGCCTGCTCAACTGTTTCCATCTTCTGCTCAAACACTTGTCTGTAAGGCTCGCTCTTTTCTTTCCAGTACTCAATGGAAGCAGCTTCTCCTTGAGTTTTGAGGCCTTTTGCATAGACCCGTTTGTAAAAGTCAGCCTCATGAAAGGCCGGATGTTTCATATCTCCCTGTACATCGTGGACGGTTTTGATCTCGGTACGTAGAGAAACAGGCCCCTTTTGAAGAATCTCCTGCGCCCTGGCTTCTTCTCGAACCGTTTCCGGCTTTAACAAAATAGACTTCTCTGAAGTTCGCCCTAGAAAATAATCGGCAACGTTTTTAAAGGCCTGTTTGGAGACGGCACCCATGGCATGAAGCTCATCCCCGAGACGAGTAAAGAGTTTCGTGAGAAGTCGGTCTTCCTCTTTCATAAGTTTAGCGAGAGAATTGGCATCCAAATAATCAGCTGCACCCAGTTTTTCCCCTGATTTAGAGAGAACAGATGGAAGTTTTTCGTCTCTCCAGAAGTCTAAGGTGCTGCCATAAACTTGTACAGAATCCCGGTGACGGGTCATGGCCACATAGGTCAGGTTTTGCGTCATCTCATGAGAAGCCAGAAGGAAACTTTTATCCACCGTTGTCCCTTGAGATTTATGAATAGTCACGGCCCATCCTTGATCAAAATAAGGATTGAGATTGGGCGCAAAGGAAACCTTTTGATCATCTGCGATCTTAACCTCAATTTTTTGCGCATTAATCTCCGTAATAGTGCCGATGGTGCCATTCTTAACGCCAAGACCCGCATTGTTACGAGCAAAGACGAGCTTGTCTCCCTTTGAGAAAACCCGCTCTTCCTTAAAGATTTTCTTGCGGCCAAAATCGTCCTCCACCTCTCGGTGAATGGTGTGAGCAAAGTCTTTTTTATCAAGAACACCTACTTCCTTTAGGTAAGTGCGTGCCTGGACGTTAAGATCTCGCACATCCCGGTTACTGTAAGCCATCATGAGGAGGCTCTTCTCAGGAGAGTCTTGAAGATTTTGCTTCCAATCTTCAATCATGGCTGCTTTGGCACCGCTTCTGACCTCAATGGTTTGACCGGGAAGTTTCTCAAGACCTATAAGGTGACCAAGTCCCTTCTCCTTAAGAATGGAAGCAGCCTCATCATATTGCAACTTTTTAGTTTGTTTTTTGTTCACAAAAAGCCGTGCCATTTCCAGAGGGTCAATGTTTCGGGACTCAAGAACAGGCTTATACACCTCAGGGTTTGCTAAGATTTCTTTACCAGCTGTTTTTTGACACTCTTTCCATTTCAAAAACAGGTCGTAATCTTCATGCTGAGAAGCAAGAGAAGGCTCCGTAGGGTAACTACCCTTGACCTCTCGCATGATTTCCCGGAAGATCAGCCCTGACGCTCTTGCAGCCATCTCATAGCGAGTGACGACGTCAGTAGGAATATGCTCATCTACAAGATGAACATGGCCTTTGTCCTGATAGGTCTGAATGGCTTTTTGTGATTCTTGTTGTCCAAATAAGACGGTCGCTTCTTTTTGCCAGTCTTCCTTTTGGCGGACGATTTCTTCAAGGCGAGAAACACCCACCCTTTCTGTAACTAAACGAAAAGCAGGTCCTGCTTCCACGGGCTGGAGCTGAGCCCCATCTCCCACCACAACGGCCTTAATCCCTAAGGTTTGAACAGCACCTAAAAATTTATCAAATCGCTCCACATCCACCATACCCGCTTCATCAAGGATAAAAATACTGCGCTCATTATACTGGCACCTTCCTTCCTCAAAGGACTTAAGAAACTTATGTAAGGTTTGAGATTTAATCCCACTGCCTTCAAGATTCTGCGCCGCTCTTCCCGTAGGCGCCAGGCCATACACCTTATAGCCAGCATCTTCCCAAATGTCGTGGCAGGCCTCCAAGGCCGTTGTTTTACCGGCGCCTGCATAGCCCACAATGCACTTGAGCTGCCCCTCATCCACCAAATGACGAATGGCCTGCTCTTGCCCCTCGCTCAGAGTATGACCTTCTTGGGCTAATCCTGTCTTTAAACGCTCTAAGCCGTCTTCAAGAGAGGCGGAAGAAACCGAATGAGATTCATGACCCGCCAACATTTCAGCTGTTCCAACGAGCTTTTTTTCAGCTTTGAGCATGGTATGGGTGGTGTAGATTGCTTGCTCCCCATTGCCTTTTAACAAAATCAATTCTTTTGAATTCTGAAGTCGGGCATCTAACCTCTGGAAAAGAGTGCTATCATCAACGTACCGCCCCAAAATCTTCTGCACATCTCCCCACATAAAGGTCGCATGATGGCGGGTAACAATATCAAGGACTGTCTCTGGACGCCTCATAATCCTATAAAGATTACGAAGTTGAACTTCTCGAAAGGCTTGCGTTCGTTTTGTGGTAGGTGTTGATGCAACAAATCCCCCAATGTCTTCTGCATTCTCTTGATTCTTTGACAATGAACAACCTTCAATGCCGTCTGTCCGCTTTTCTTGCTCATTCACTCCTTTGCCCAATTTGACCTGAGGCTCAATATCTAATCCCTGATCCTTATAGGACCGATGATCAAGGGTAATATCAAATCCATGCATTTTAAGATGAAAGCTGGCATATTGAGCCCATTGCTCGCGCCACACTTCATGAACCTCCCGTGTATTCCAGTCGCGATTCTTTTTAGAGACGAGTCCTTGAGACGAGTTTCCTTCCACAAGTTCGCGCGTTAAAAAAAATGTGTGACAGTGGGGATTAAGTTCACCCGTTTCCTCACAGGTTTCTACATGAAAGCTTTGAATAGCGAGCATTCCTAAACCACAGAACTGATCTTGCACATATTCTTGAGCCAAGGCCTTTCTTTGCTCATAGGTCAATTCCCGGGGAAGAGAAAACTCAATCTCACGATAAACTTGGGCATCAACGCGCTTTTCGGCAGCATTGGCTATATTAGAAAGGAGCTGAATCCCTTTCTCGCGATCTGTTGAGACAAGCTGTTGAATTTCTTTGGCCCAGGCGGGCGCATTCTCAGGAAGCAAAATCTGCACGTCTTGGACGGACTTATCCTGAAAATCAAAAACCTCGCCCGTATTCGGATCTGTAATCTGTATTCCTGAAATGTACGCAATGGTCTTTACAGGATTGCCCCCGTTGCTGCGTCCAATCATGCGAGTGGTGTGGTGGTATATGGCCATAGAGTATTTTTTGCTTATTTTGTTTATATTATTTGTAGAGAAGTCGTCGTTGCGTGCAACAGAGCGCGGTTATATTTATATAACGTATCAGCGCGCCTAGCAAGATTTAAAAATAATCTTACAGCGGACTGACTTATATTTTTGTGTTTTTTGTTGTTTTATAATATGTTAGATCTAACATCTTTTCTTTTTTCTCTTTTTTGAAGCCTTCTTGACGATTGAAAGAAGATTTGATAATTTTATATCAAATATTTCAAAAAAGCTTTAAACAGGAAAAAAGGCCTCATGGACGACGATATCTCCAAAATTGAAGACAAGATAAATTTACTCCGGCAAAAAAGAGAAAAGATGAAAACACAAAAGGCTATGCTCTTGCTTAAAGAAGCTCAGGGGATTCTTTCTGATAACTTCTCTTATGAGCTCGTCCTTTCCATTCTTAAAAACTCTTGGGGCTCTGCCTCAGAGAAACAAAAGGAGGAATGGATAAAATCCGCCAAGCAATTTCGCAGAGACTCCAGCAAACGAAACGCAAAGAGAATTGCAACGCCTCAAAGTGAAGTGCCTCAAAATACAGCAGAGAATCCATAAAGCGGAAAGGCTTAAAAGAATGAAAGAGGGTCTTAATAAAACGTCTTCTTCCGCTAAAAGGCGGGCACGAACTCGAAGTTTGATCCAGCTGGGAGGCCTATTAGAGCTCGCAGGCACCCTTGATGTTTTTGATATTCCTCTCGGCGTTGATTTGCAAAAGGACATCTCTGTCAAAAACAACATCGCAGCTCTCTTTAAAGGACTGCTGGAGCTGAATAAATTGACAAAATCCTCAGACGTAGATCTCAAACTTTGGGCCCTTCAAGGGTTAGAGGCTTTTAAATCAAGAGGTCTGTCAGAAACAAGACCCCTCGATAAACAAAAGGAGGTCATTATGTAAAAGGATATCTATGGAAAAAAATCGAGGAAAACTCGACAATAAAAACTTATCCTCAAAGGATTTCAAGGCAGAATTTAATAAGTTTACTTGAAAGACGAAGAGGAAAAAAACAAGCGCAGTGCATGAGTCTCCACAACCCACACACTGCTATCACAACCAAATCTGTCAAAGGAGATTTGATCAGGAGAGTAAAACTGCCAGATCACTCC
>JAIEPE010000061.1 GCA_019749915.1 Alphaproteobacteria bacterium
CAAAATCATTGTCATTGCCAATGCTAGACTTAAACCTTTGGACCTAATTTTGCCCGCTTAAAAACATAGTTGATCCAAAAAACATAACGAAGCTAAAAAAAGCATCCTCTTGAGAAGCCCGATGGGCAAGATCAGGATCTATGCAATCTCCTCCTTCCAAAAGATCTTAGAAAGAGCTACTCTTTCATAAAATGAATTCAGGAGTAATGGTGTGGCGCAACCCCTTAAAATATCCCAAGCTTTTTCTCGTGCGGCAACGAGCTATGATCAGCAAGCGCTTGTCCAAAATTTTGTAGCTCAGCGACTGGCCTCAAAAATTTTAGCACAAAAAGGGGCGTCTTTAGGCACAATCTTAGAGGTGGGATGTGGCACAGGTATCTTAACGCCTCATTTGCTTCCCCACTGTGCTCAGTATGTTTTAAGTGATTTTTCCTATTCGATTCTTAAAGTAGCTATGGAAAAAACGCAGGATGAGAAGGTATTGCCCCTTGTGCTCAATGCCGAGTATCCGTGTTTTTCAGCTTCCTTTGACTTTATCGTATCAAATCTAGCTCTTCATTGGTTTCAAGATCCAAAGGGGGCTCTCACGCGGCTTACAGCTTGCCTTAAACCAGGAGGATGGCTCTATCTTACGGCTTTAGGGAATAATACCTTTTACGAATGGCGTACGGCACACGCTTTGCTAGAGGCTCCAAGCGGTGTTTTAGATTTTATCCCCTTTGGTCAGTTAAAGGATTGGCTCCCTTTGTCAGGCTACCGTGCTGTAGAAGAAGAATGGATTACAACAACTCCTTCAAATGCCCTTGAATTTCTGCGTGGTTTGAAAAAGATTGGTGCCGGCTTGCCCCAATCTGGCCACCGTCCGCTTCCTCATTCAACCTTTAAAAAGGTGATGGATATTTATAACATACGTCCCCAAACGTCCTATCAGATTTTGTTTGCGTCATACCAAAAACCAGAGAAAATGCGTGAAGAATGACTATCATCTTTGAGGAAAGGACGATATAGTGAGGGCAATTTCGAAGGAACAACAAGACCAGGAAAATGGACAGCTTTGAATTTAACAAGATTGCCGCCGCTATTTTGATTGCCTTGCTGACCATTAAAGGCGCGGATCTGATTTCGAATCACCTTATTGAACCTAACATGCTTAAGGAAAACGTTTACAAAATTGCGGGGGTGTCTCCCTCTTCTTCTGGAGCACCTGCAGAAGCGACAAAAAAAGGACCCGCACCTATAGAACCTCTTCTGGCGACTGCTAATATTCAGCAGGGAGAAGCTGCTTTCAAAAAATGCACCAGTTGTCACACTATTGAAAAAGGGGGGCCTAACCGTATAGGTCCGGACCTTTACGGCGTTGTTGGAGCTCCAAAGGGACAACATCCGGGGTATGTGTATTCTTCAGCCTTGGAGAAAAAAGGAGGCACATGGACTCTTGATGACTTAAACGAATGGCTGTATTCTCCTCGAGACTTCGTGCCGGGGACAAAAATGTCCTTCGTGGGCGTTAAAGATGATAAGGAAAGAGCCGATTTGATTGCTTATATGATGAAACAAAGTGATTCTCCCATGCCGCTTCCAGAAGTGAAGGAAGCTGTTCCACAAGAATCAAAGAAGGAAGGAGATTAATTAATGCGTTTCACTCCCAAAAATATAAATAAATCGTCATCGCGAGCTCATATGGATTGCTTCGTCGGAACTATGTCCCTCCTCGCAATGACGACATTTCTATTGTCACCTCTCCACGCTGAAACGCCACCGCCAGCATCAACCCAACCTCAACCTACCCATGGAATTGCCATTTTTGGAGATCTCAAGTATCCGGCAAACTTCACCCATTATGATTACGCGAACCCCGATGCCCTTAAAGGGGGAAATGTAAAATTAGCGACCACAGGTAATTTTGATAGTTTTAATCCCTTTGTCATCAAAGGTGATGCAGCTGCAGGAGCCTGGCTTCTTCATTGTAGCCTTTTAGATATTGCTCAGGATGAACCTTTTTCCCTTTATGGGTATTTAGCTGAAAAAGTTGAGGTTGCTCCTGATCACAAAAGTGTGACTTTTACTCTTAACAAAAATGCAAAATTTTCCGATGGGTCGCCAGTCACGGTGGAGGATGTCATCTTTTCCTTTAATACGCACATAAAAAAGGGAATTCCCTTATTTGCCCAGTATTATAAAGACGTCACAAAAGTAGAAAAGGCGGGGCCAGATCAGGTTCGTTTCCTCTTTTCCACCGATCGCAATCGTGAGCTTCCCGCTATCTTGGGGCAATTGCCCGTGTTTTCTAAAGCCTATTATACAAAACATAATTTTGAAGCCGCTGATTTAACGCCTCCTGTGGGGTGTGGTCCCTATAAGGTCAAGAATTTTCAAGCCGGACAAACGGTAACCTATGAGCGCATTCCGGGGTGGTGGGGAGAAAACCTGCCTTCTCAAAAGGGACAGCATAACTTTGATGTTACTTATGTCTACTTTAGGGACCAATCGGTTCAGTTTGAAGGGTTTAAGGGGGGAGCCTATGATTTTCGCCTCGAGAATCTCGCTAAAAACTGGGCCACTGGTTATAAAATTCCTGCCGTAACAGAGGAAAAGATCGTCTTAAAGGAAGTGCCCAATCAGCTTCCCCAAGGGATGACGATGTCTGCATTCAATACCCGTAAGCCTCTATTTCAGGATCCCAAAGTTCGGCAGGCTCTAGCAGAAGCCTTTGACTTTGAATGGATTAACAAGAATCTCTTTTTTAATTCTTATGTGCGGGCCCATAGTTACTTTAACAACTCAGATATGGCCTCCTCGGGCCTGCCCCAAGGGGAAGAACTTGCTCTCCTTGAGCCTTTTAAAGCCCAGCTTCCTGCAGAACTTTTTACAGAAGAATTTAGATTACCTGTTTCCAATGGCTCGGGACAAGACCGTCGTCTTATTGAAAAAGCAAATAAACTTTTAGAAGAAGCTGGTTGGGTGATCAAGAATGGCCAGCGTGTTAATCAAAAAACAGGCGAGCCTTTTGTATTTGAACTTTTGCTAAGCGATCCTAACTATGAACGGGTTGCTTTGGCCCTTCAACGGAATTTACAATCATTAGGCATAAAAATGTCTATTCGAACCGTGACCCCTTCTCAATATATGGAAAGAGTTCAAAATTATGATTATGACATGATTGCGGTTGTTATTCCCGAGACGGAAACTCCAGGAAATGAACAGCGAGATTTTTGGGTGTCAACCTATGCCGATATTCCTGGAGGACGTAATTTCGCGGGGATTAAGAATCCTGTTGTGGATAAGCTAGTCGCCCTTCTTTTAGATTCACCGGATAGGCCCACCCTAAAAACCCGTGTTCATGCTTTGGATCGGGTGTTATTATGGGGGTATTATGGAATTCCGGAATGGTATGGTAAAACGTCCCGCTTTGCCTATTGGAATAAGTTTGGACATCCAGCGAAAGCACCCAAAGATGGAGTTGGTTTCAGCACTTGGTGGGTGGATCCGGCTTTAGAAGCCAAGTTAAAAAGGTAACTCTATAAATGTTGGCTTATTTTTTACGCCGCTTGTTACTGATTATCCCAACTCTCTTTGGTATTATGGTGATCAATTTTCTTGTCATTCAAGCGGCGCCCGGTGGTCCCGTTGAACAAATGATTGCCAAAATTCGCGGTAACAATGTGGATGCCACTTCCCGTATTTCGGGCTCGGGCATGGAGAGCACCCAGGCTTTGGAGCAAATGGGAGAGGCTCACTTCTCTGATAGTAAATATAGGGGCGCTCAGGGATTGGACCCGGAATTTATCGCCAAACTTGAAAAAATGTTTGGCTTTGACAAGCCGCCTCTTGAGCGCTTTCTCTTGATGATGAAAAACTATCTTACCTTTAACTTTGGAGACAGTTATTTCAAGGACCGCTCTGTGATGGAGTTAATTATCGAAGCGATGCCTGTTTCCATTAGTATTGGGTTATGGACCACCATTCTTGTTTATTTGATTTCCATTCCGCTTGGAATTCGAAAAGCTGTTCATGATGGCACCTCTTTTGATATATGGACCAGCGCCGTTGTGGTTGTGGGCTATGCGATTCCTGGATTTCTTTTTGCGATCCTTTTAATTGTTCTTTTTGCGGGAGGAAGTTTTTGGTCTATCTTTCCCCTACGAAGTCTCGTGTCCGACAACTGGTACCAATTAGATTTGATCGATAAGGTTTTAAATTACTTATGGCATATGGTGTTGCCTATCACGGCTATGGTTATCAGTGGTTTTGCGAGCCTGACATTTTTAACCAAAAACTCATTTTTGGAAGAAATTAATAAGCAATATGTGGTTACAGCGCGAGCTAAAGGCTTGACGGAACGCAGAGTTCTCTTTGGTCATGTCTTTCGCAACGCCATGTTGATTGTGATTGCAGGTATGCCTGCTGCCCTTATTGGTATTTTCTTTTCAGGCTCGCTTTTGATTGAGGTTATTTTCTCTCTCAATGGCTTGGGGCTTTTAGGTTTCGAATCGGCCATTAGCCGCGACTATCCCGTTGTGTTTGGAACACTTTATATTTTTACCTTACTTGGTCTTTTCCTACATATTATGGGGGACCTAACCTACACCTTTATTGACCCACGCATTGATTTTGAACGGAGGATGGGTTAATGACTTTTACGCCTTTAACGCAGCGTAGGATGGCTCAATTCAAAGCGAACAAACGTGGCTATGTCTCATTTTGGATTTTTCTTGTTTTGTTTATAATTACTCTTTTTGCTGAATTCATTGCCAATGATAAGCCGCTTCTCGTCAAGTATGAAAATCACTTCTATTATCCTATCTTTGTTCAATATCCAGAGACAACCTTTGGGGGTGAATTTGAAACGGAAGCTAACTACCGCGATCCTTTTGTTCAAAATCTGATTGACGCGCAGGGTTGGATGATTTGGCCTTTGATTCCTTTCAGCTATAACACAGTTAATTATGATCTCGTCGTGCCGGCACCTTCGCCGCCTTCTGCTGAAGATTGGCTGGGGACCGATGATCAGGGGAGAGACGTGCTTGCGCGCCTCATCTATGGGTTCCGTATTTCTGTCCTTTTTGGCCTGACCCTTACTCTATTCAGTTCATTTTTTGGGGTGACGGCAGGAGCGGTCCAAGGCTATTTTGGAGGGCTTACCGACCTTATATTCCAACGATTTATGGAGATATGGTCCGGCATGCCTGTTTTGTATCTTTTGATTATCCTCGCAAGTGTGGTTCAGCCGAATTTTTGGTGGCTTTTAGGGCTTATGCTTCTCTTTAGTTGGATGGCGCTTGTCCCCGTTGTACGCGCGGAATTTCTACGCGCCCGAAATTTAGAATATGTTAAAGCGGCTCGGGCTTTGGGCCTTTCTACGCCCCGGATTATCTACCGCCACGTTCTGCCTAATGCCATGGTGGCCACCTTGACCTTTATGCCTTTTATCCTTAATGCCTCGATTACGACCCTTACTTCCCTAGATTTTCTAGGTTTTGGCTTGCCTTTGGGCTCGCCCTCCTTGGGAGAGATGTTGAATCAAGGTAAAAACAATCTTCAAGCGCCGTGGCTTGGAATTTCAACCTTTGCGGTTTTAGCAAGTCTTCTCACCTTGCTGATTTTTATTGGGGAAGCGGTGCGGGATGCCTTTGATCCTAGAAAGGCGAATTTATGACGAAGCCTTTACTTTCCGTTGAAAATTTAAGCGTTAATTTCAAGCAGCAAGATAAGGTTATTGAGGCGGTCAAGTCCGTCTCCTTTACCTTGAATCCTAAGGAAACCGTAGCCCTTGTGGGAGAAAGTGGCTCGGGGAAGTCGGTTACAGCCCTTTCTATCTTGCAACTTCTCCCTTATCCAAAGGCGTCTCATCCTTCAGGCCACATTTACTTTCATGATCATGATTTAGTGAACGCGCCAGAAAAGATACTCCTTCCTATTCGGGGCAATAAAATTGCCATGATTTTTCAGGAGCCCATGACGTCCCTGAACCCTCTCCATAACGTGCAGAAACAGATTGAAGAAGTTTTGCTGGTGCACAAGGGAATGACCGGCGAGAGAGCGCGCAAGCGGTGTATTGAAGTTTTAGAGATGGCGGGCTTTAAGGATGGGGAATCTCGCCTGGGGGCCTATCCTGATCAGCTCTCCGGCGGTCAGCGGCAGCGAGTGATGATTGCCATGGCACTTGCTTGTGAACCTCAAATTCTTATTGCTGATGAGCCGACAACGGCCCTTGATGTGACAATTCAGGCCAAGCTCCTTCATCTTCTCAAGAAGCTTCAAAAAGAGCTAGATATGGCGATGCTCCTCATCACCCACGATTTAGGCATTGTGCGGAAGATGGCCGACCGTATTGTGGTAATGAAGGATGGACTAGTAATGGAAGAGGGGGAGACCAAAAAGGTTTTTGCTAAACCACAATCTCCTTACACACGCCATCTTCTCAATTCTTTCCCGCGGGGGGAGGGGGTTCCTGTCTCATCTGAAGCTAAACCTTTGTTAAAGGCTGAACACATCAAGGTTTACTTTGATGTGCGCAAAGGACTTTTTCGTCGAAAGGTTGATGATATCCGTGCTGTAGATGATGTCACCGTTACCTTAAGGGAAGGACATACCCTTGGAATTGTGGGGGAAAGTGGCTCGGGAAAAACCACATTTGCCATGGCCATGCTGCGCCTACAACAAAGCCAAGGAATCATTTGGTTTGATGGCGCAGAAATTCAAGATTATGGGCGGAAAAAACTCCGTCCCTTGCGCCGTGAAATGCAGGTTGTATTTCAAGATCCCAATGGCTCTTTGAGTCCCCGCATGAGTGTGCAACAAATCGTTGCTGAAGGCCTGGAAATCCATCGTTTGGGGAAAACCCCGGAGGAACGGGATATCCTTGTGGTGCAGGCCTTAAAAGAAGTTGGCCTTGATCCCGAGGCTCGTCACCGCTATCCCCATGAATTTTCAGGGGGGCAGCGTCAACGAATCGCCATTGCTCGTGCCATCGCTTTGAAGCCAAAGCTTGTGGTGCTTGATGAGCCTACCTCCGCCTTGGACCGCTCTGTGCAGGTGGATATTATTGATCTCTTGCGTAAGCTGCAGACCGACCATAAGTTGGCTTATCTCTTTATCAGCCATGATTTGGCGGTGGTGCGGGCCATCAGCCATGACGTTCTCGTGATGCGCCATGGAAAAATTGTTGAGCGGGGAACTGCGGCGTCCATCTTTACCGCTCCTGAAAAACCCTATACAAAATCGTTGATTAAAGCTGCCTTCGATTTGAAGGTGAGTTGAAGGAACTTCATAATCTCTATGATTGGCTGAGCCTTTTATTGAACTTTTTCTTTACGGGATCCATTTCTTCGGCTGTTAATCCTTTGCGCTTATGTTTTGAGATTTCTAAAAGAACTTGGCTTACTAAATGCAATTTGGAAGGCCGTAAAAGAACATGCATATGCCCATGAGGAACAGTCATACCGGCAGCCATTCCATTCTGAACAAAGAGGATGACATCACTCCTTCCACTCTCTTTTTTAATTTCCCTGACGAGAGCTTGAGCCAAGCGATCAATGTTCATAACGTCTTCATGGGAAAAGTTTTGCCAATCTTCAACATGCAAAGGAAGATAGGGAGTGATCATAAAATGGTACCCTTCCGTATAGGGGCGAAAATTGTAAAGAACAGCAAAATCGCCCTGCTTGTAAACCATCTGATTCTGAATGACCTCGGGGTTGCAAAAAGCGCATTTATCAATGGAGGCTACTTTTTCCTGCGTAAACTCTCCTTCATCGGTGCTTTTTGTATTTTTACTCGTTAACTTTTCATCAGTTGCCCCTTGAGAGGTGAAAAGACCATAACGTTTGAAGAGCTCTTCTTTTAAAGCGAACACAATTTTTTCTTGAAGTTCTTTCATGTGGGTAATTTTTCGAGACCATGGAAGGGTGTTCTTGGCAATCCTTTTTTGATTTGTAAGAGTCTCTCCATTTGAGAGTAGTTCCCAAACGAAGGGCGTTAACTTTCCAATTTTTGTTTTAGCGTCATCAGGAGAAAGTTGTTTAAGAGGGACAGTTGCAAAAAGGAAATAACTACTTCTTTCGATTTTCTCACGAATATCAAGTAAATCCTTGTTTTTCCCGCCTAAGGAAGCCGGAATCATTTCAAGACAAAGCGAGGGGCGTCCCAAGCTATAATCTTTTGATAAGTCCATAAACATAACATAGCCTTGATAGCCTAAAGCTTTGCGATAAATCTCGCCCATTAAATATCGGAATTCTTCCAGTTCACTAAGCTGCTCCGGAGTAAGATTTTCGAAAGATGCAGACAGTTCAGGATTGCTCATAATCCATACCTGGTTCTCTTGATAAAACGTGGGGGCTAAATAGAGAGTAAAGTACTTTCCCTTTGAAAGGGCGTAAGCTTGAAGATACTCATCAAAGGGCTCAATCTTTGCTGAGATACCGAAATCCTTTAAAGAAGAGACAAGATCTTTTCCCTGAATATCTTCTAATGAGGATTCAACGGCTTTTGAAATAAGCCATGATTCTTTATTTGTATGTTCCGTTGCTTTTACAAGGGAAATACCCTGTATAATCAAGAAAAAAATTGCGTACAAAAATTGGCTTCGTTTTTTCATATTCCAATCACTTTCTCTGTGAACGAAGCTGGATATTTATAGGATAACAAGTGAGCCGCCTCTTTAGGAGAAAACCAAGAGGATTCCGTATGTTCTTCACTTAATTTAACATTTGCCTCATCCCTTAGAAAGCAATTATAGATTGATAATACAAGACCTGCCTTCTGCTTATCTTCCAAAGGTATTTCAATGTTTGAAACAACTGTATCTATAGGCTCAAATAATTCAAGAGTTGTAAGGCCCGTTTCTTCTGCCACCTCACGGCGTAGCGTTTCTTCTATAGTATGACCATTTAAGACCCTACCGCCAGGAATATCCCAATAACTTCCTAGTTTTGGATTCTTAAATTTTTCTTGATTGACTTTAAGCAACAAAATTTCCCCTGATTGGTTTCGGATAAGAGCTTTGATGCCTAAATGATAAACTTTTTCTTTCATTTATTGTTCCTTGAGCGAGAGATAACATTTTTAGTTTTTCTTTACTTGTTACAGTATGTTCATTAATCTAAACAGCACTTTTTATATTTTTTACCGCTGCCACAAAAGCAAGGATCATTTCGTCCTATTTTTATTTTCTGGGTGACAGGAAAATGCTGTCTGCCATGCTGGCATCCTGGGTGATGATGGTGTTCTTCACAATCAGATTCCTCATGGGGATCGTTGTGATTATGGAGATCCTTTTGACTCATAGTGTAACTCCTTACCTGTAAGAAAATCATTTTACTGCAAGCTAGCTTAATAAAAAGAAGAGAAAACCTGCAAGTTCTTTTTCAACTATGTATGAGCACGCGATATGCAAATTCTTTTTTGATTTTGCGTTTTTTTAAGAAATATTAACTATATTATTATATTGTTTATAATATAATAAAAATAACTCAATCAAACAAAATATATAGGAGGATATTCTATGACAACTTTTCTGAAACACAAAAAAAAATTAAACATGCTAGCTTTTTCTCTTCTCTGTGTTGCTTCTATAGCTACAAATAGTGCCTATGGAATGTATGAAGAAGAAGGGGGAAGCTCCTATTATCCACGCCTATCTTCTGGTATGGTTACTCAAGACGAAGTAAGCGAAATTCAAGGAAAAGGAGGTTTTGAGTTTGGTGGCTTAACTTATATAGCAGAGGAACCTCTTTATCCCTCTTCAATGGCACCTGGTGGATCAGCAACGATAGAATTTGACCCAGCAACCAGTACAATGCAATTAGTGAATAGAACTTTTGAGAATAAGTATAATCTTGTACCCGCTTCTGGATATGAGGAAACTGATGTTTATATTCCTGGAAAAGGAGGATTTCGTAAGGCATATACAGGCAAAGTTGTGGAAAAGAAAGAAGTTCTTGGTACCTTTAGAGCCCAACCCCGCTGGTAGTGAAATTTTTAATTGAAAAATCAATGACTTTCTCCAAAAGAGGAAGTCATTGACTTATCAGTAAACCAGAACTTATCCTTCGTTTCTAGAAACTATACTTAGCGCCTATGGAGAGAACAGGGAAGTATTTTAAAAGAAATTTATCGGCAGCATGTTTGGCTTTATGTTTGATATAGGCTTCAACTTCAGGATAAGTTTTTGCTTTGAGCTTAACTTTAGGAGATCCTTGAAAAAGAACCCCTAATTCTCCCGTTAGGCTCCAAGAACTATCTGTGCAAAATGCGGAGTCAAAACCAATGCCTAAATAAGGGCTCACTCTATTAAAGTGAATCGTTAAGCCAGGCTTTCCCACCTGCTCTGGAGTAAAAGTCCGTCCATCAATGGTAACATTACGCCTTAACATGGTAGATAAATTAAATTGGTTTCCATCATAAAAAACCCCTACTAAAATTTTGAATCCATTCTTAAAGGGGTGAATACCTACACTTCCACCCGCCGTCAAAAGTCGCAGTTTGCCATCAAAATCTAAATCTCTATCGTGTGGACTGGCTGTAAATTTAAAACCATTCACAGACCCAGTGATAGAAAAAATAGGATCAATCCTATAAGAAGATTCGACTCCAAGGCCTAATGTGCCGACTTTTGCACCAAAAGACACAGGATCAGCAGAAACAGGAGTTAGCAAAAGGAGAAATAGACATGAGAGTAATGGTGTTCTTTGAATAGTTTTCATAACCATTTCCTATTTTTATAAATTTGTTTTATAACTCATAACAGACAACAGCATCGTTTTGAAAGTGGGTATGCGTTAAATCAGACACTGATTTTGCGCCTCTGCCTCTAAATAAGGAGTCGAGGGGCGATCTTTTTCCTAAGCCACTCTTTTCATTTGCAGGCGGTGAGAAATTTCACAAAATTGCTTAATGATATGATCTTGCGTCTCTGTCTCTAAATAAGGGTGCATGGGAAGGCTCATAACACAGTGCGCCAAATCTTCACAAACAGGAAGGGTATCAGTGGCACAAGGATACTCCTTATAGGCCTGAAGCTTGTGAAGGGGGGTGTTGTAGTGAATCATGGTGGGAATGCCTTCTGCTTTCAGGGCTTCCATCAAAGGCGCGCGCGTTTCAGGATCAATCTTTACAGTGTATTGCGCCCAAGCAGACTCACAATTATTTTCAATCACAGGAGTTGTGGCAACAGCGGCGAGCCCTTCGTTATAACGATCCGCAATCTTTTGTCTTAAAATAAGTTCTTCAGGAAAAATTTTGAGTTTCTCAAGGAGAATCGCAGCTTGCAGTGTGTCACAGCGCCCATTCATACCAATGCGAACATTATCGTATTTATCTGTGCCTTGGCCATGAACGCGTAAAGACTTTAAAATATCTGCAATTTCAGCGTCTTCTGTAAAAACAGCACCTCCATCCCCATAACAGCCTAAAGGCTTTGAGGGATAAAAACTGGTGGCTGTCATTTTTGCAAGGGCTCCCACTTTGCGGCCTTTATAGGTACCACCAAAGCTTTGTGCCGCATCGGCAAGAACCCAAAGACCATGTTTTGCGGCAATAGAATTCAAGCTATCATAGTCCGCGGCCTGGCCATAAAGGTCAACGGCTATAATACCCCTTGGGGAAAGTCCTAAAGCTTTGGCTTTTTCAATGCCTTTTTCAAGACTTTCACAATCTATGTTAAAGGTCTTTGGGCACACATCAATAAAGACAACAGTTGCTCCTAAGAGGGCGACGGCTTCTGCGGTGGCAGCAAAGGTAAAAGCCGGAACAAAAATAGCATCGCCTGCCTTCACGCCTTTTGCTAATAGAAGCAGAGATAGGGCATCTGTTCCGTTTGAACATGTCAGAGTATGTTGAGCTCCGCAAAAAGAACTAAGATTTTTTTCCAGCTCATCAACCTCAGGACCCATGATATAACCGCCATGATCTAAAATACGAAGCAGGGCAGCCTCTAGTTGAGGACGAATGCGCAGTTGTTGGGCGGCTAAATCTATAAACGGAATCATGCAACTTTCCTTTGATGGAGTGTTTGTTCAGCGATTTCTAAAACGTGTGTGACGCGAAGACCTTCTTCTCCACAGGTGAGGGGCGTCTTCCCCGTTTGAATAGAGGTTAAAAAGTGAAGGCATTCATTTTTAAGGGGCTCTGCTTCTGCAAGAGGAATGGATTCAGTTTGAAACTGATCATTGGCCTCAATTTGTCCTTCGTGCCAATGGTAACAATCCTTTGATAGGACAAGTTTTTCAGCCCAAGGTTTCCGATCATCAAAGATAGCGATTCCCTTTTCCCCCATGACAACCAATTTTTGCTCCTTAAAGGGTGAAAGCCAAGAGGCATGGATGTGCGCTGTAAGGCCTTTTGAGAAAGTGAGGTTTAAAAGGGCGCTGGCTGGTTTGTCCGGCGTTATAAAACTATGCCAGGTGGGGGAGATCGTAAGAGGCATTTCGTTAACTAAGGAAAGAATGATGGAGATGTCATGGGGTGCCAAATCCCACAAAACACTTTCTTGACGGCGGAAGCGTCCCAAGGCCAAACGGTTGGCATAAATGTGCTTTAGGGGGCCAAGTTCAGGAAGAAGTTCTTTTAACTTAATAAAGGCAGGATGGTAATTGAGAATATGCCCTACCATAAGAGTACGATTTGTTTCTTTGGCTAGGGAGCAAAGAGTTTGCGCATCCTTGACCGTAAGAGCCATCGGCTTTTCAATATAAACATGTTTACCTGCTAGAAGTGCTTTTTCAGCGTGGGAAATATGTAAAGGAGCTAGCGAGGCAATAACGACAGCATCAATAGAGGGAGCCGCAAAAACTTGATTTTCTGTGAGGGACGGTACAGCATAGAGGGTCGATAAGGCCTCAGCTTTTGAAGTGTCACTGTCGCAAACCGCAGCTAAGGCGCCGATTTCAGAAAAATTTCGTGCCAGATTTTTCCCCCAGGCACCACATCCGAGAACGGCCACACGTGGAAAAGAAGAATTTGAATTTAAAATGTTACTCATGAGGGCAATTTATGAGGAAGGGTAGCCGAGGTCAATAAAAACAAAGACTTTCTTAATCACAAAATATGACAAAAGATGAATTTTATGGGACAAAAAGAAACTATGATGATAAGACCTTCAGGAATACGGACTCTAAAAAAATGAAAAGAATATTATGAAAAACTTTTTTTATAGCTTGTCTCTGTTAAGCGTTTCTTTACTGTTATCAGTAAGTTATGGTCGTGCTGAGGAGCAGATTACCACAGATTTAAACGCGATCCTTCAAAACGTTCCTGCCAAGTGTCAAACGCCAAATCCAGACTTTAAGACACAATTATACTGTGCTCAAACATACTTTCTCATGAATGGAAAACCCATTAACCCTATGATTATAAAGGACTTAACTCCTCAAACAGAAGTAGATGATCAACCTCCAGTTGTTTCTATCGACTTACTCGCTGACGCGGGCAGGTATTCCTCCAGGAAGGAGGATTTGAAAATTGAGGGTAATGGAGCGTATTTTTCTGCGGAAATACCCTGGCCTTCAGAGTCGCCTTATCAAAGGTTTAGCTATGAAGTTCTTGGAAAAACGGCTAATGGCATTTTCGTTCTTAGGGTTATTGAGGCTGGAATTATTGAGGCTGGAGGAGGTTCGGGTCAATTTTCGCAATTACTCTTTGTTCGCATTAGGGAAGATAAAGGATATGATGACACCTTTTCTCTTAACCGGAAGAGAATTCTTATTGAAGTTCTGGGAACATACCGTTTAGGGGATAGAATCATCTCCACGGTTACAATTGACGGGAATTCTCTCCTTATCAAACAACAGGAATGGCTTCCTCCTCACGGTGAAAGTGAAGAAGAGATTACACTGGAGTAACTGCGTTGAGTACCTCTAGAAACCATTTCAGACAAGCTGTCATCAACTATGTTATTGAAGAGATACTGAGCTCGCCCTAAAGGGCTCCTCAGGATGATAGTTCTTTGTTTTTATTAGAAAAAACATGTCATCCTGAGGCTCCGAGCAACGCAAGGAGGACTCAGCATCTTGAAATGTTTAAAGAGATTAAGAATCTAACCACTAATCATTTACGACGCATTCCTCAGAGAAGAGGGCTTTTCTCCTAAGATTTCCTTGACCCGTGTAGCGAGGTCGTTAAGGCTGAAGGGCTTAGCTAAGAAGCGGATATTAGCGTTATTCTTGATGCGATCATGGAAGGTATCTTCTGTATAACCGGAAATAAAGAGGACTTTAGGATTCACCTTAAGTTGGTTAATCTTATTAATGAAAGTGGGTCCATCCATTTGGGGCATGACAACGTCTGAAATGATCAAATCAATCTTATGCTTATTTGTTTTAATCAACTGCAGCGCTTCTTCTCCATTAATCGCCTCAAGAACTTCATAACCTTTGCTTCTTAAAGCCCGTGCACTAAAAAGCCTGACGGCATCTTCATCCTCGACAAGGAGAATGGTACTTGAACCTGTCAAGTCAGGTGTCGTGACTTTCTCTTCGAGAAGTTGTGGAGAGGTTTCTGTTTTCTCGGCTGTACAATGGGGAAGGTAAATGCTGAAGGTCGTTCCTTCTCCTTCCTTTGATTTGACATGGATAAATCCCCCGGTTTGTTTTACAATTCCATAAACCGTAGAAAGACCGAGTCCCGTTCCAGAGCCCACTTCTTTTGTTGAAAAGAAAGGATCATAAATACGATCAATGATCTCAGGATTAATGCCGCTTCCTGTATCAGCAATTTCTACCAAAACATAAGATCCTGCAGGGATAACATCGTGACCAGAACGCTTAGGTTTTTTCAACTCGCAATTTTCCGTCGTAAGGGTGATGGTCCCTGTTCCATCCATAGCGTCCCGAGCATTGACCACCATGTTAATAATGACTTGCTCAAATTGCCCTTGATCAACAAGGACAAGTCCTAAATCTCGAGCATGCTTCATATTCAATTCTATATTCGACCCGATAAGTCGGCGTAGTAGAGCTGAGATCTCAGCTAAGCAATCCGTAATGTCCATAATTTTAGGTTGCAAAGTTTGTTGACGAGAAAAGGCTAAAAGCTGCCGGACGAGGTTGGCGGCTCTGTTCGCATTTTGTTTGATTTGCATAACGTCAGTAAAAGACTGGTCTCCGGGTGTGTAGCGAAGCAAAAGAAGATCACAAAACCCAATCATAGCGGTGAGAAGATTGTTAAAGTCATGGGCGATGCCACCAGCGAGTTGACCTACAGCTTGCATTTTTTGTGATTGGGCCAAGCGTGATTCAAAACTTTTTTGATCTGTAATATCTTGAAGAAGAATCAAAAAACCTTTCTCATCCTTAAGAGGCAAGGGAGCAAGATAAGCTGTAACAACGGACTCTCGACTGTCATTTAAATAAATATCAAGGCAAGTTTCATCGGTCGTTTTCTTTAAAAAGAAATGTAATGCACTTTTGATTTCCTCTCGTTGAGATTCAATAATAAGGTCAAGAAAAGAAGTTCCACGAATAGGAGGTTCATCAAAAATAAAATTTTCACGAAATAGGACGTTAGAATCTTGAAGAAGAGCGTTTTCATCGAGGCAAATGACAGGTAGTGGCGTCATATTAACGACCTTGATCATATCTTCATGATTTGCAAAGGGAGCATGAATATTAAGGTGAGAGTAAGTAAAAATTTCTCCTTTTTTCGATTGAATTAATTTTTGTTCCAAATAGCCACTTTTTATACGAGAAGAAGCCGTAAGAAAATCACATTTTCCTTGAATATTACAAAGATGGGTGCTTCCATGATTGCGAGATTTAACAATATATTTTGATAAGGAATTCCCAATCATTTCTTCCCGCGTGTAACCAAGCCAATTTGAAAAATTTTCATTACAAAAAAGAATTATCCCCTTCTCATTGAGAGAAAAAAGCCCATGTTCTGCATTATCTAGAAACAATGTTAAAGGATTTAGCTGAGAGTAAATGTTCCCTGATTTGAAAGTTTCTTCTGAAGCATTGGTACACTGCCATAAAGCATTATCTCCTAAGGGAAAAGAGTGAATAGACCAAACCTCTTCACCTTTGGTACCTTGTAGGTGGAGCACCTCTTGCCGCTCTTCCTTTTTTTGGAGGCCTTCAATAAGGCGATCTAAAATGGGCATTTGATTAGATTGGATCAAAACCTTCTTTAAATAGGGGATACTTTCAGCCCACCAGCAAGCCTCAGTGGCTCTTTTGTTTCCAAAGCCAAAGTGGAGTTCGGGGGTTAAGATGAGAAGAGGGGATTCAATGGCGTCATATCCCTTCGATTTTATATGGTCTAGGCGTGCTTTGATTTTTACCTGTTGAAGTTTAAACAACAAGACAACAATCATAGTACAGGTGCTTAATATTAAGATGAAAGTTGAATAGAAAAAGAGAGGTTGACTGGATGAAATCAACATGATGACGCCAAGGAAAAGGATCAATATTAGATTGATAACAGAGACAAACCCAACCTGTTCCACCTTTTTAAAAGAGGAGGTGAGGGTGTGAGCTGATTTTATAAAAAGGTAAAGCCGATCCCTTAATATTTTTTTCATGCATGTAATATAAACCATTTTCTATAAACTATCAAACACTGTTAAGCTTAACTTTTGATGTTTTTTAAGATAGGGGATAGAAAAGACAGAGTTGCTCTTAGTTTTCAGCTAAAATATGAGTTGAAGATTTAACTTTAACAGGAACAGTGATTTGATTATTCATCATAGAATTTCGCTCGATAAGATAACATTAAGTTAACCTCTCATCTCTCCTTCTTTCCTTTCAACATACTCTCCATCATAGGCATAAGTTCGATAGGAAGAGGGAACACAATGGTTGAGTTATTCTCTTCCGCAATTGATCCCAAAGTTTGCAGATAGCGAAGCGTCATGGTTTGAGGTTGCTGAGCCATGACTTGGGCTGCCTTTAAAAGCTTTGTTGAAGCTTGAAGCTCTCCTTCAGCATGGATGACCTTAGCTCGGCGGTCACGTTCAGCTTCCGCTTGTTTTGCGATGGCGCGAATCATGCTTTCATTAAGGTCCACTTGCTTCACTTCAACGTTGGTGACTTTGATTCCCCAGGCTTCTGTTTGCTCATCCAAAATGTTTTGGAGAGAGGCATTAAGCTTTTCCCGCTCTGCCAAAATGACATCCAACTCATGTTGCCCTAAAACAGAGCGCAGGGTGGTTTGGGCCAACTGGCTTGTGGCCTCAAAATAGTCTTCAACGTTAATGGTGGCCTTTTGGGGATCCATAACCCGAAAATAAAGGACAGCATTGACCTGCAGGGAGACGTTATCGCGTGAGATAACTTCTTGGGTGGGGATATCAAAAACAACCACGCGCAAATCAACGCGCATCATTTTTTGAATGAAAGGAATCACCAGAATAAGTCCGGGCCCCTTAACCTTCCAAAAGCGACCTAGGGTAAAGATAACACCTCTTTCAAACTCCCACAGGATACGAAAGCTTCGGATAAGGATAAAGAAAAGAATAACCCCGGCCGCAGCAAGGATTACAAAAAGATTGGAGAAGTCTCCTGGTGCCTCATACATGTTTTTGCCCTTTCGATTTTAATGGCTTCACAGTTAATTCCAAACCTTCACACTTTATGATCTGAACTTCTTCGCCTTTTTGCAAGGGAATTGTTGTCCGCGCTTTCCAAAGTTCCCCCTCAACACGAACCCACCCCTTTGTTTTAAAATCTTCTTGAACAATGGCGATGGTGCTGGGCAGGGCTTCTTTCCCACTGACAACTTTGCGCTTGCGAGCTTGGATGGCAAAGCCAATTACCCCTAAAAAGAAGGTAAGGGAGATGGCACTCATCCCAATGATAATTGTCCAGGGAGGTGAGTAGTCCTTTTGATCGAATAAAAGGATAGAGCCGATCACAAAAGCAATCACGCCGCCAATGCCTAAAACGCCATAACTTGTCACAAAAAGTTCTGAACCCATAAAGAGAATTCCTAAAATGATTAAGGCAAGGCCTGTATAATCAATGGGAAGGAGTTGGAAGGCATAGAGAGCCATCAAAAGGGAAATGCCACCTATAACGCCAGGTAGAATAAATCCGGGGTTTACAAATTCAAAGAAAAGTCCCCAGATACCGATCATCAGCAAAATGTAAGCAATGCTGGGATCCGTAATGACTTCTAAAAATTTGAGGCGCCAGTCCCAGTCAAAGTTTTCAATATGTACATCTTTAGAATCAATTTGATACGGTTGATTTTGAACACTAATATTTAGGCCATTAATTTGTTGAAATAAATCAGAGGTGTTTGAAGCGACAACATCAATCACCCCAAGGCGCAGGGCTTCATCGGACTGAAGACTTGCAGACTCAATCACCATTTTCTCGGCCCATTGTGCATTGCGGCCTCTGAGATTTGCCAAACCTTTGATATAAGCCGCTGAATCGTTAATGCTTTTCTTTTCCATGGTCGTTTGGTCTTTAAGACCTTTTTCCTTTGGTGTTTCCATAGAAAGGGGTTCGATTGAGACAGGTGTTGCTGCTCCTAAGTGAGTTGAGGGCGCCATAGCTGCGATGTGGCTGGCATAAAGGATATAGGTGCCAGCACTTGCAGCACGCGATCCTTCCGGTGCCACATAGGTCACGAAGGGCAGGGGAGAGGCAAGAATGCTGGCATTAATATTGCGCATGGCGGTGTCAAGGCCCCCCGGGGTATTTATTTTTAAAAGAATGAAATCCGCTTTTTTTTCCTGAGCATAAGTGATGCCATCCCTTATATAATCTTGCGCCGCCGGGCCAATGGCGCCATCAATGTTTAATTGGATGGCCAGCTTTGCTGACGCCTCTTGTAAAGTAAAGAGGACAAGAATAGCGGTAAGTAATTTATGAAGCATGGTTCCCTGCCTGTTGTTCCGTCATATCTAAAAATCAAGGGCCTTACTCAAGATTGGATCCCTCGGTCAAGCCGCGGGACGTCATCTTCCACACTCCCACGACGCCCCGTGGCTTGACCACGGGGGCCAGGGGCACATTAATGAAGTCAAAAAAGCATTTTCAAGTACGCAAAGTATAGTGTCATTTTTATAGATAAAGGCGTCAAGGAGATTTTTCATTAGGGGATATTTCATTAGTGATTTGTATACTCAAAGCATTTCAAGTTACCGGGTAGGCTCCCAAGGGTGAGCCCGATGAGCGTATTCTGATACGTGACAGAGGGCGAATCCCGCAGGGCAACGCACCCGGAGCTTGAAATGCTTTAAGCATATCTATTGCTGTCTGTAGCATTACAAGCTACACTTTTTTGATGAAGATAAAAGTTACGGATTACGCATTTTTTCCAAAGTTAACCGCTCTTCCTTTTATTGAGAGGATTTGGGTCTATGGATCCCGTGCTCGAGGAGACTATCAGGAACGCTCTGATATAGATTTAGTTATTGATTCTCCCCATGCCACGTCCTCACAATGGCAGGAAATTTTAGATATCCTTGAAAATGCTGATACCTTATTGAAAATAGATTGTGTTAGGTTGGATGAAATTGAAAAGAAATCTTCCTTTGAACAACGCTTAAAGGAAGACAGAATTTTGCTTTTCAAAAGGAAAGGAGATCATATGACGGATCCTTTGTGGATGCAAAATTTTTCCGATTTAGGCGAAGCCTTAGAGAGATTAAAAGAAATTCTAGACGCTCCACTGGATGAGCACCGCTTTATTATGGATGGTACAATTCAGCGTTTTGAATTTTGTATAGAGCTTTTTTGGAAAAACTTTACAAATTTTGCTGAAATGGAAGGCAAGGAAGTCTTATCTCCTCGGCAGGCTATTTCTGCAGCCTATCAGATGAAATGGTTTGATAATGAAACCCTTTGGCTTGAGATGCTTAAGGATAGAAACATTATGTCTCATACCTATAAGAAAGTTAAAGCAGATGCGGTGTATGAGCGTATCAAAACTTATTACCCAGAAATGAAAACAACCTACGAGAGCTTAAGAAAACTCTATCTTAACAAGGTTGAAGAATAACGCCCTAGTACTCATGACTAGAGCAAGGAGCTTGTTCGCTAGCAACAGAGGATTCATCAAGGCTTAAGCCAGGATATCCCAATTGTTGCATTTCTTCCATTAGTTGATTACGGGCCTTTTTTATCTCTGTTAAACGAACGTGAAATCCATCTCCGTTACTGGCTTTGTCGAAAAAGTCCTGAATAGGTTGAGGGAAGACCAACTCTCTCATTCTAGTGCTGCCCTGAGACCCTAGTAAGAGAAACATTGAGACACAAAATTCATCCGGAATATAATCCAGGCCTTTTGGTGTATATCCTCCCTCCTCTAGATCAACAAAAACGACCTTCGGTTTTTCTGAAAACTCATCAACAACAAACATACTTTTAGAATCAAACTCTCTGGGAGTCCCTTCATAGTGAATACCCCGTTCGAGCTCTGCAAGGAAAGCATCTAAAAGTCTTAAATTATGAGTCCAATTGCTATAACTAACCTTATTATTGTGGGAATCAACTCTAACATAGAGTCGCTCTTCATCAAAATAATATTGAGAGAGAGGCGTTCCCATGATGAAAGGAGTAAAAAGATAATCTCGAGAGTCACTTGTAAAGTGGGCGTAGCATCGCCCAAGATTTCTAAAGGCTTCATATTCACTTGTTCGTACTGGTGTCTTAACGGCCACATAACAACCTGAAGGGATATGTCGGGCGAGATATACGTGTCCTTCTTCCCCTTCTCCAATGAGAAGGCGCTTATTGTAAATAAAGTCGCCCATCTGAATTAGTTGTTGACTGTCAGTCATTTGTACGGCGGAAAGAAAATCTTTCTTTGAAGCAAAATTTTTTTTGTTTCTTTCATGAAGTTGATCCAAAACAGCATCCGGTAATTTTGTAAAGAGACGATCTTGCCAGGGATCATCTTTCGCTGGTTTTAAGGTTGGGTATAGCTTATAAAAATCATCTCTCTCAGCATCAAAAGCATAACTGCTTAGATTAAAGAGTAAGCTGAGGAAAATGAGGACTAAAACAAACCTTAGACGCATATTATTAAATTCTACCTTTTGGGAAGACCTTATCTTTTTTCCTTCACAAGTCTATAAACAAAGGGCACGGCATAAAGGGTAAAGAAAGTACCGCCAAGAAGGCCTCCCACTAGGACCCAGCCGATTTGTTGACGGCTTTCAGCCCCAGCACCCATAGCAAGAGCAAGGGGAATTGCCCCTAAAGCCATAGCTCCAGTTGTCATTAAAATGGGCCGAAAACGTAGGAGAGTCGCCTTTTGAATAGCTTCCGTTACAGAAATTCCTTTGAGGCGCTCTTTATTTGCAAACTCAACAATCAAAATCCCATGTTTTGTGATGAGCCCCACCAAGGTTATAAGGCCAATTTGACTAAAAATATTAAGAGTCCCGTCTGCAAGATAAAGAGCCAAAAGTCCCCCCACCATGGACAAAGGAACTGTGACCATGATTAGGAGAGGATCAATCAAGCTATCGAATTGAATCGCCAAAACAAGGTAGATAAATAGGAGAGCCGCCACAAACATGATGTACATGTCCATTTTTGATTGCAAAAATTTGCGCAAATTACCAACAGGCTCATACTGCAGGGAAGGGGAGAGCTGCTTTTGGAGAGCAGCATTCACGGCATTCAACCCTTCTTGAAGAGAATATCCCGGATTTAACTCCGCACTAAGAACGGTTGAACGCATTTTATTCATATGTTTTAAATCCGCAGGAATAGCAATTTCTTTAAGTGTAATAAGATGATTGAGAAGGATGTTGTCAGGAGAAGGGCCATCTTCAAAGGCACTCACATAAAAATTACCGATATCCTCCATACTTTTTTTATGACCGTCAACGGATTGAACAATGACATCATAATTTTTGCCTTCTTTTTGAAAAGTGGTCACGCTGGAGCCGCTTAACATCACTTCTAAGGCGCGCGCTAAATCTTTTATTTTGACGCCCAAGAGAGACGCTTTATTGCGATCAACTTGAATGTTTAATTGAGGCGTACCGAGATAAAGCCCATGACTGACGAAATCAAAGATAGGGGAGTCTTTTAAGCTTTTAACAAGCTTATCCGCTTCAGCTTCAAGAAATTCATAAGACTTTGTAGTTTTAAGGGCTATTTCAATAGCAGCTTGTCCGCCTGCAAGAAGCCCTTTCATGGGAAAAACGGAAACATCAACGCCAGGAATTGCTTTAGCTTTTTGTCTTAACTCTTGAATAATAGCTGTTTGGCTTTTGGAACGTTGATCCCAAGGTTTCAGACGAATGCCTCCCCAAATACCCGACCGTTGCGCCACCGCCCACAAGGAGGCTTGCTCAGGAGCTGATGAGAGGAGCTCTTCCATTTGGAGGGCATAAGGAGTCATTGATTCTAAGGTGGCCCCCTCTGGCCCTTGAACCCAAGCCCGGATAAGAGATTGGTCTTCTTGGGGAGCAAGTTCAGAAGGTATAAGGTAAAAGAGAACGCCCCCGGCAATGAGGGTAAGAGCAAGAAGACCGCTAAGGAGTTTGGGGCGGGCAAGTCCCTTTTGAAGACTTGCTTGGTATTTTTTGCTAAGTCCTTCAATAACCCCTTCAATAAAGCGTGAAAACCGAGAGTGATTTTCGAGATTTTTGGCGCGTAAAAGACGAGAACACATCATGGGAGATAAGGTCAAGGCCACAACGCCAGAGATAAGAACGGCTCCTGCAAGAGACACGGCAAATTCCGCAAAGAGTTTCCCTGTAAGTCCCTGAATAAAAGCAATAGGGGCATAAACGCTGGCAAGGGTAAGTGTCATGACAATGACAGGAAAGGCAATCTCTCGACTTCCTTTGAGGGCGGCTTCCATAGGTGTAAGTCCTTCCTCAATATGACGATGGATGTTCTCGAGAACCACGATCGCATCATCCACAACAAGGCCTATAGCAAGGACCATGGCTAAAAGTGTAATGGTATTAATGGAACATCCAAAAAGGTAAAGGAAAGCAAAGGAGCCAATTAAGGAAATGGGGATCGTCAGCAAAGGAATCAGCGTGGCCCGTGCCGAGTGAAGAAAGAGGAAAACAATCAAAAGAACAAGGATAATCGACTCCACAATGGCTCTTTGAACAGCTTTAATGGAAGCCTCAATGAACATTGAAAAGTCGTAACCAATATCAACTTTCATTCCTTGCGGAAGAGAAAGTGCTATTTGTGAAATAAAATCTTTTATGGTGTGGGAGATGGAGAGGACATTGCCATCCGCCCGCTTCTTTATTCCCATAAAGACGGCCGGGCTCTTGTTATATCGAGGAAGCCATTCATTTTCACGAGAATCTTTACCAAAGGTAATGCTGGCAATATCTTTGAGATAAATAAGGGATCCTTTATTCTCGCGAACGACTAATTCGCTCATTTCCTCAGGTGTATTTAATCCCGAGTCCACCACAATGTTCACATATCGTTGTCCTTTAACGATGCTTCCTCCGGGAAATTCTCGGCTATTCTCTTCAAGAGCATCAATGACATCCGTAACTGAAACGTTATGAGCCTTCATCTTTTCACGATCCAAACGGACCTGCATCGTCACTGCATTCCCATAGATATCAGCACTACCAACGCCGGGAATGGTTTCAAAAGTTCCCTTTAAATTACGATCCGCATAATCAGTGAGATCTGTTTCAGGATGGATCTGACTTGTGAGGGTCAGATACATAAAGGGATCTTTTGACTCTGAACTTTTGATAACGACGGGCGCGTCAACTTCTTCTGGTAAATCGCTAACGACTTGAGAAATACGTTCACGCACATCGGAGGCGGCGTCAGAAAGGGAAACTTCAGGACGCAAAAAAAGGCTAATATTACTGATGCCAGTTTTACTTGAGGATTCCATATAATCAAGGCCGGGAATGCCTGCAAGCGTGTCTTCTAAAAATGTTGTGACTTTTGATTCAATGATATTAGCAGCGGCTCCTGAGTACTTAGTTTCCACAACAAGAACCTGTTCTTCAACTTCAGGATATTGTTGCAGGCCTAGGTTCATATAGGATAACAGGCCAACAATGATGATAATAAGGCTTAGGGCGATTGAAAAAATAGGCCGTTTAATCGCTATATCCGTAATAAGCATGATACACTTTTCCTTAAGGCCTAGGATTTCGGGGCAACAGTGATGACTGAGCCATCTTGAATTTTATCTTGTCCTTCAAGAACAATAGAATCTCCTCTAACAAGACCTGAGAGAATTTCGGCTTGATCGGCAGTCCGTTGGCCCAAAGTAACTTTTGTGAGAATCGCTTTATTTCCAGATTGTTTATAGACATAATTCCCTGTAGGTCGAATCACCAACGCTTGCTCAGGAACAAAAAGAGAATTTTTTGTGTTGAGAGTAGTTTTTAATTCTGCACAGGCGTAAAGACCAGGGATGAGCTTTTTATCCTCATTAGGAAATGTTGCAAATATCATAACGCTACGGCTCGATTCATCAACGGCTGGCTCTATGGCCTCAACGGTACCTGCAAAAATTACTTCCGGGTAAACATCCGTTGTCGCAAGGACTTTATCGCCAACTTTTATAAGGGGGATTTCTTTTTGAGGAATCGTAAATTTGAGGCGAATAGGTGTTATATCTTGAATACGCACCAAAGCATCTCCTTCAGTAACATAAGAACCTTTCCCAACCTGCCTTTCCGAGAGAGCGCCATCGAAGGGAGCTCGAATTTTAGTCTTTTCAAGTTTTTCTTTAGCAAGGATTAAATCTGCCTCGGAAGATTTAACATCCGTTTCAGCCGCTTCTAAATCTTGGAGGCTCGCAAATTTTCTTGTCGCAAGTTCCTCTTTACGTTTAAGAATATTTATATTTTTTTGAAGTGCAGATTCTGCCTTTTTGACGTTGGCTTGCTGTTCTTCATTGTGAATAGTAAAAAGTGTTTGGTCAGGCTTTGCAAACTCACCATCGCTGAAATGTACAGCATGAATTCGCCCTGCAGTTTCCGACTTTAAAATTACGTCATTGTAGGGGCTAAATGTTCCCACACCTGCAATAGAAGGATTAAGAACCCCCTCCTTAACTTGGGTGATAATGACCGTTTGTGCTTTTTCGTAAGCATGTGCAGGGGATAAAGCGACAATCATAAAAATGAGAAGGAAAGCGCGAAACATGAAATACCCTTTAAGAAAATTTAATTTGTTGTGTATACTAGCGAATAATTTAATTTAAGGAAAGAGAATGTTTCTCATCGATAGCCATTGTCATCTTGATTATGATCCTATGGTCAGTGACCTTGAAGGAACCTTGAAGCGAGCGCAAAATAAAGGAGTCGATCTCTTCTTGACGATTTGCACTGACCTTTCAAAGATTCCTGTCGTGACTTCACTTGCAGAAAGTGACGAGCGAGTTTTTGCCTCCATTGGAGTACATCCTCACGAAGCAGAAAAGATAAATAAGGATGTAGATCTCTTGAATCTTTTAATAGAAGCTGCCCAGCATCCTCGTGTTGTGGGTTTTGGAGAAACAGGTCTTGATTATTATTATGCCCATAGCCCCAAGGATGAACAGAAAAAAGCCTTTGAAGCCCATATAAAGGCTGCTCTTCAGGCGGATTTTCCTTTGATTGTTCATACGCGAGATGCGGAAGAAGACACGATTGAGCTTTTAAAAACAGTAGGGCAGGGGAGGGTACGAGGGCTAATTCATTGTTTTACGGGAAGTGAAAAGTTAAGAGATCAGGCCCTTGATCTTGGTTTTTATATCTCAATTTCAGGTATTATTACTTTTCAGAAAGCCGCCTCCTTAAGAGGTATCGTTAAGGACGTTCCCTTAAACCGTTTGTTGGTTGAAACCGATGCGCCCTTTCTTGCTCCCGAGCCCTATCGTGGAAAATCTAATGAGCCGGCTTATATTGTGGAAACGGCTAAAAAGCTGGCAGAACTTAAAGCCGTCGATTTCAGTCAATTGTGCGAGCAAACCAGTCAGAACTTTTTAACATTATTTTCAAAGGTAAAATTATCATGCGGGTAACAATTTTAGGCTGTGGCGCTTCTGAAGGCGTTCCTGTTGTGACGGGAAGGTGGGGAGAATGCGACCCTGCTAATCCCAAAAATGTACGCACCCGCGCGTCTATAGTGGTGCAACAGGATGAAACAACGCTTTTAGTGGATACATCTCCTGATCTTCGTATGCAGCTGCTTTCCACGGGTATAGGAAAACCTGATGCTATCCTCTATACCCATGATCATTCTGACCACACCCATGGCATTAATGATGTGCGCCCCTTTACTTACGTGAATAAAATCCCCATTCCTATTTATAGTGATGCCCATACCATTGCGTCTATCAAAAGACGTTTTGCCTATGCTTTTCCCTCAGAAACTCTAAAACCAGATATCTATTATGCTTTTCTCACAGCGAATATTGTAGAGGCGCCCTTTCAAATTGGCGGCATCTCCGTTGTTCCTTTTTTACAGGGTCATGGTTATTCGACTACTGTCGGATATAGGTTTGAGAAAATAGCCTATTCCACGGATGTAGTTGAACTCGATGAAGCTGCTTTTAAGATCCTAGAAGGCGTGGATGTATGGATTGTGGATTGTATTGCAAGGGATCCACGTCCCAGTCACTCTCATCTTGAACAAACCTTAAAATGGATTGAAAGAGTCAAACCTAAACAAGCCTACTTAACGCACATGTCCGCTCTTCTTGATTACGAGACGCTTCTCAAAGAGCTCCCTAAAGGTGTTCTGCCTGCCTATGATGGTCTTGTGATCGAGGTTTAATATTTAAAATCCTGCAATTCTTTTATGAAAGATGATCGTTATCATATTATCTATACCTCTCCAGATGTCATTCCCGCGGAGACGGGGAACACGGGAATTCAGTCGTAGGAATGAGATATTACATTGCTGCGCAATGAGTAATACACTAGATCCCGCGGTCAAGCCGCGGAACGTCAAGTGTGGTGTGGGGTGACGCCCCGTGGTTTAACCACGGGGTCCAGGGTCATATTAATGAAAGCCAAAAAGGCATCTCTCAAACTTGCCAGACTTTGAATTTGTCTTCACGAGGCCCTTCGAAGGAAAGTAGAAAAAGAGATGAGGCTAGAAGAAGATAATAAAAATTCTCTTAGATAGTGTCTGCCGAATAGCTATTATTTTAACCCTAGGGGGCATTGCAAAGAGTAATGGCCCGTAGGGTTAATTTTACTTTTCCTTATTTTGTCTCATATGTTATGAACTCGCGCACTTCTCAAGTTCTTCCCTGATAACCAGTTCAAGAGGAGGCAGTGCATTGATTACTGTTGCCCAAACTCTACTTTCTAGGACATCTTCATAATCATGCCGATAAATATTTCCAGCCCCTTTAATGCCTTGCCCAAGGAATATGAAGGTACCTACTACAGATCTCTTCTGGCAAGCGACGTGTTGCCTCTGAAATAATTTCAAGAGCTCTAATAACTGCATATATTGTGCGCTTATCCGTAAGAAAATCTTCATAGGTCGTGTCTCTTACGAAGGAAGTTGCCAACAGAATGTTTTCAAGGATATCTTCAAGAGCTTGGGTTGCCTCTTTAGAAGGCATAGATAGCCTCTTCTTCAACGGCACCTTTTAACCTTTTTTTAAGAGCAGCTCGATCCACAACGTCGACAGAACGATCAAAAAAACTTGTAATATGGTTCTTAAGCCCTGCGTAAGCAAAAAGATCAATAGGATTTTTAGTATTTAGATCAATAAGAATATCAATATCGCTCCCTGGGCGTTCCTCTTGACGAGCACATGAACCAAAGAGAGCGATATGATCAACGCCCATCTGACGTAATTCAGATTCATGAATTTTCAACGTTCTTAAAATATAATCTCTATACATCATGTTCTACCCTTAAATTCTTTTATAGGATTAAGTATAGATGAAATTTGAGATTTAGGGAACGTCTAAAGAAGAAAGATCATCTATAAAAAAACTTTCAAACCTGCCAAACTTTGAATTGAGATGAAGCCGTTAACATTAACTCAGAAAGAGCCCAGACCAAGGCATCCAGACGGTCGGGAGATTTTATGCTGGACCGGGGAGAATAATTACACAGCTGTTCTTCAAGTTCGGGGAAGGCTACTGCATGCCAAACTTTTCCTTGCTCATAAAGGGCAGCAATAGGCTCCGCCCGCATTATTTTTCCACGGGTGGCATGTAAGGATTTGTAACTCAGGGAGGGATCAAAGGTCCGTAATAATTGCTCAACAAGCTCCCCACCCATATTAACCTCGGCCACAATACGATCAGCTTTAAGGCGCTTGTAGGCTTCAATAGCCCTTCGAATCCATTGAGAAGGCGTGCCTTTCATGGACAGATCTTCTAAAATAACACCAATTCCATTGTGTGTGATGCCAGCGGCAATGATTCCCGTCTCGTCACTATGTTCTTTACTTGTGACTGCTGGATCAATAGCAATAACAAGGCGTTTTAAGGGCTGAGGAAGATAGGATTCTCTGGCATTCTCAATCATTTTGTGGGTCCATAAAGCTTCCTCATTTTCTTCTAAAAGCTCTGCATAAAGCTCTTGGCGTCCTAGGCGAGTGTTCTCATAATTTTGCTTCATATAGCTAAGAAATGGTTCTGCCAAGTTGGCGGCATTCTCAAAGGTTGTTCCACGGGTGATGACGGTGTCAGGGGTTTTGATCAACTTTTTCAAAAGTGCTGTTGGACGCGGGGTGGTTGTGATAATAACTCGAGGACATCTACCGAGTCTCAAGGCAAACATAAGTTGATCCCAGACGTGTTGGTCATAATTAAATTTGGCGAGTTCATCAATCCAAGCCGCATCAAATTGGGGGCCACGTAATTGTTCAAAGGCATCAGCACTAAAGGTGGTTGCAACAGCGCCATTCTTCCAGGTAACTTTGCGCCTCGAAGGCTCATAAAGAGGGGTTTCTTTAGGAGGATAAATATTCAAAAGGCCAGAAGGCCCTTCGATCATAATTCTTCGGCCCTCATTTTCAGTTTCGGCAATCAATGCAATACGTCGATAAATCTTTTGATCAACCCAAGCACGAATGGTTTCAGCGCCCATGCGTGTTTTTCCAAAGCCACGCCCGGCTAAAATCAACCAAATTTTCCAATTTCCTTTTGGCGGAAGTTGATTTGACCTTGCGACGTTCTCCCACACATAGGACGCCATTTCTTGCTTCCTTTTCTCTAGCTCGAGAGTAAGAAGCTCCTGAAAATTTTGCAGAAGAGAATTTGGCATAATGATGTAAACACTAAGATTAATAAGTTGTTGGATCGTCTGAAGAAACGTTGAGTTCCATTTCTTCCTTAAATTCAAGAAGGATTTCTTCAGCTTTTTCAGGGTCTGGCACCCACGCCACATTAAAAATAGCATCTCCTTGAAAGACGAAGGGTAATTGGGTACGCCCGACGACAACACCATCAAAATTAGCCACAATATTTGTGTGGCTAAGACCTAAAGAATCGCTTACCCTTCCTAAAATATCACCTTTGATAATCTTGTGACCAAGATCGCACATCGTGTGTAAAATACCTGTGTTAGGAGAACGTATCCACCGACTCGCAGGTGAAAGTAAGGAGGGGGTCTTGATGGCTTTAAATTTTGTTCTATCAATCATATCGAGATGAGCCATAACCCGTAAAATACCATTTTTAGCAATGCGTATTGCAAACTTATTAAAGCGCAGGGCTTCTCCACCTTCAAAAACAACTGTGGGAATTTTTAAGCTTTCAGAAGCTTCACGCAAAGATCCGTCACGAATCTTACTTTTAAGGATAATAGGAGCCCCAAAAATAAGAGCCAGATTGAGTGCTTCTTTGCTATCAAAATCGCAGCGGATTTGCGGCAAATTAGTACGGTTATCAGATCCCGTATGAAGATCAATGCCGTGAGTGCATTTTTTTACAATTTCATTCAGGAAAAGATTAGCAAGTTGTGCGGCTTGGGAGCCCGTCTCAGAGCCAGGAAAGCTTCTATTTAAATCACGACGATCAGGAAGATAGCGACTTTTAATAAGAACTCCAACCAGATTGACTATGGGAACAGCAATAAGAGTTCCTTTAAGGTGTTTTACGTGATGTGAGGAAAGAACATGTTTTATGGCTGCAATGCCATTTAATTCGTCACCATGAATTGCTGCGCTGACAAATAACGTTTTTCCAAGATATTTTCCGTGAATGACATAAGCCGTCAAATTAAAAGCTGGGAATTCAGGAAACATAGAGGTAGGAATACGCACAACCTTGCTGGTGCCAGGTTGGATGATTTGTCCTCCAATTTCAAATGGTTCTTGCTTTTCAGCCATAATCTTATCTCTTCTTAAGCTAAGTTCAGTGTGACACAAAATATTAAAGAAATTGTTAAACTGTATTTAGCCATTTATTGATTCTTCGGTCTAACTGCAGGACGTCAATGGTATAATAATAGAGAGATTTTATGGACTCTCTCGATTCCTTTAAATATACTTTTAAAATTAAATTAATAGGAGACCCCCAATGGCACCCCCTCAATCTCTTCAATTTACACCTCTCTGGCCTCATGGAGAAATTCGTGAAATTTTCAAAGATGTCTTTTTTGTTACAGGAACGAACAAAGTTCATCATGAGGGGCATGAAATTCAAACAAGCCGTAATATGGTGATCATCCGCAGTGGTTCTGAGTTAACCTTGATCAATACGGTAAGGTTAAATGATGAAGGTCTTAGAAAGCTGGATTCTTTAGGAAAGGTTGCTCATATTCTCCGAATTGGGGCCTTTCATGGCCGTGATGATGCCTTTTATCGAAATCAATATCCAAATTCTCTCCTTTGGACCTTAAAAGGAATGACCTATGAGAATGGCTTGAAATCCGATCGTGATTTAATCCCCGGTGGTACCATGCCGTTTTCAGGATCTTCTCTTTTTATTTTTGAAACTTCACAACTTCCCGAAGGCATTTTACATATTGAAAGGGAAGGGGGGATTCTCGTTTCCTGTGATAGCATCCAAAACATAACGTCCACAGATGACTTTTATAGTTCTGAAACGGCTCAATCCTTTCACTCTCAAGGGTTGATAAAGCCAGCAAACATTACCCCTATTTGGCTCGGGGCAACCCATACAAAGGCCACTGATTTTTACCGCCTTCTTAAGACAATGCAGTTCAAGCATCTTCTTACAGCCCATGGAGAGCCCTTAATAAACATTGCCTTTGAGCAACTGAGTGAAACAATTGAACGTGTCTTTCAGAGTAAAGAAAAATGACCCAATTATTCAAAAGCAAATTGCCATCTTATGTCATTATTAATGACCCTTCGTCTCAAAACAAGGAGGTTTTACGCACGCCCACACCACGGATCAATTTTCCTCTTGATGAGGAAACACGGGAAATTATTCGCCAGTTAGAAGAAAAATTTGATGGAGAAGAAAATTGTGGTGGCCTTGCTGCACCACAAATTGGCTATAGCAAGCGGGTTATTATTTTAGAGGCTAATGATGAAGAGCTGAAGAAATATCGGGAAGATTTTACCGACATGCTCCCTAAATCCATTTGGATTAATCCCTCCTTTAAGCCCGTTTCAAGCAAGAAAACCACCGATTGGGAAGCCTGTTTTTCAGTGGATGGCCTTGCAGGGGAAGTGCCCCGCTTTACGGAAATTATCTATGAAGCTTGGACCCCTGAGGGAGAAAAAGTGACTGGAAAGGCTAAAGGCTTTCTCGCACGCCTCATTCAACATGAAATCGATCACCTCAATGGAGTATTATTTATCGATTACGTGCCTGAAGATGAACTGGTTTCTCGATAGATGAAGATTTTTATTCAGATAAATAGAGATAAAAAGCAGGAAAAAAATGAAAATTAAACATGCTGTGTTGGTAACTATACTTATGGTATTTTCTACTATTTCTTCATTATCTGCTGAAATGAATTGTGGAGAAGAAAGTGCATTTAGTCCTATGTATTGGAAATGTCAAACCGCTCCCTTGATTGTAATTTCAATGCTTACAGTTATGGAGCCTATTCTAGATGGTTTTACCGATGATGATATTGCCCAGCTCAATGCAGCATGCAAAGAAAATCCCGATAATTCAGGATGTAAAGAGACTTTTAATCAAGTCATTAATAAAGTGCTTTCTGATACAAACAAGAAACTTCCTGATGAAATAAAGAAAAATGTAGATTTGATCCTAAAGGATATTAAACAAGACCCTCTCCATGCTCGATTTTATTCCAAAGCTGCCGAATTTCCATCTGAATCTAATGCTCAAAAATAAAATTTGAAGTTAAAAAATTAATTTTAAATATTGATGTTTTATTTTTCTTTTGCTAAATACTCATTAGATAAAATTTAACCGGTGATATCTTATGATTAAAAAAAGTACGTTTTTATTTTTCTTTGTCTTTATGCTGTTAAAAACAGAAATATTTGCTATGGCAACAGAAACAGAGACAGAGGAGTCGAGAACTCGCTACATGTCTTTGCCAACAGAGACAGAAACAGAGACAGAGATAGAGGAACCGAGAAGTCGCTACATGCCTGTTTTTATGCAAATTGTGCGTTTTCATGAGTTTTTATCTGAGGGGCAGGATGATGTTCGCAATTTTCAAAAATTGAGCGTTGCGGCTGATCTAAGTCTATCTAGTAACCTTCGTATGTACGGAGAGAAACTGTTAAAGGGAGAAATAACTGGAGATTTCTTTTTTCGAAAACTTCTTCTTGAGCCACGTTTGGAGTATCTTTTTGACCGTACAAATCTTGCTAAGTCATTAAGTTGTGTCCCTTCTGAATCTGGTTTTCTGGAATATATGCAAAAATATAGAAAAGACTTTATAGCAGAAGAAAATGAAGAGGCGAGGGCAAGAAATTTACAACGTTATCAATTTCTAAATCTTTTAGCTTCTTCTATGTTCAAGATTTTACGGCGAGATGAGTTAAGTGATACGACAGTGAAACTATTAAGAGCTTCTCCCAAGTTATGGCCCCTCTTAAAGGGTGAAACACGTGACTTAGGCCATCCTGATGAAGCAGGAGGATATGCAATTGTTAAAGCATATTTGGAAAACTTAGAAAAGGAGGATTCCTTTGATTTCTTTGATCTTGCTTTATCTCCCCCTGCAAGAGCAGTAAAAAAAATAATACAGAAAGTTATTTGTCCTTTGTGGGAACAAGAAAAATTATTTATTGACGCTGAGTTATATGAAAATCACTTCAAAGAAAAAGTGGTTATATTTTGCTCCCCTTTAAAGGACCCGTGGATTAAGCAGACTTATTTTGAATGTGGAGTATGGGAATCGGATCTCCCTTATCCCGACTTCTTACAACCAGCAAGCAAGCTTACCGAAACAGAAGAACTGATTCCTCTAAAACCCAGTTTCTTTGACATTTTTCCCTTTGAAAAGCTTGACGCCGAAGAAGAGATTCCTGAGAAAGATACTTCTAGCCAGGCAAGTAGTTCTACGGGAGCAACTAGTTCTACAGAAGCAACTAATTCTACAGGAGCAACTAGCTCTACAGAAGCAACTAGTTCTACAGGAGCAACTAGTTCTACAGGAGCAAGTAGTTCTACAGGAGCAAGTAGTTCTACAGACTTTATTATGCCATCAGGCATACGTAAATTCCATGCTCTCATGCCTAAAACATCTTATCCTATAAAACAATTACTTAATGAAGATCAAAAATTTATTGATGTAATTTTTGACGAGAGACGATTTGCGAAGATAACCTATAAAAAGTTTCAGCGTTTTTGGGAAAAGCAGAAAGGAAGGATCGCAGCAAGTCATGGAGGATCTCATCGCTTATTGATTGCTCCAAATGGAGAGTCACTCTTTGGAACCTATGCCCATGGTGGAGGACAAAAATACACTCACAAAACAATTAAATACTTACGGGCTGCCTTATGGTATATTGGGTGTCGTCCTTCAGAGTAAATTTGTTAAGAAAATACATTTAGACCCTTGAAGTTTTTAGTCTTAAAAGGGCAAGATAAAAATATTCTTTTTAATATTTACATTTTATTTTTTTATTGCTAAGTATTTTTAGGTAAATTTTAATTGATGATTCTTATGATTAAAAAAAGTACGTTTTTATTTTTCTTTGCCTTTATGCTGTTAAAAACAGAAATATTTGCTATGCCGACAGAGATAGAGGATCCGAGAAGTCGCTACATGCCTGTTTTTAGGCAAATCGTGCGTTTTCATGAGTTTTTATGTGAGGAGCAGAATGATATTCCAGATTTTCAAAAAGAGACCCTTAATGCTGACCTAACTCTAGCTAGTAAAACGCTTGAGTCTGGAGAGAAACTGTTAAATGGAGAAGTAACAGGAGATATATTTTTCCGTCAGATTCTTCTCTTACGTATGAAGTATCTTTTAGAACGTACAAATCTTGCTACGACATTAAGTTGTGTCCCTTCTGAATCTGATTTTTTGAAATATATGCAAAAATATAATAAAAAATTTATAGCAGAAGAAAATGAAGAGGCGAGGGCAAGAAATTTACAACGTTATCAATTTCTAAATCTCTTATCTTCTTCTATGTTCAGGATTTTGAGGCGAGATGAATTAAGTGAAGCGACAGTGAAACTATTAAGAGCTTCTCCCAAGTTATGGCCTCTCTTAAAGGGTGAAACACATGACTTAGGCCATCCTGATGATGCAGGGGGATATGCAATTATTAAAGCATACTTGCAACAATTTAGGGAGTATGAATCGCAGCAGGGCTTCAATCCCCCTATGAGAGCAGTACTAGACATACGAAATAGGCGTACATGCTCCTTGTGGGAACAAGAAAAATTACGTAACGATGCGGCGTTATTTGAAGCTCACTTCACAAAAAAGACACGTTTTATTCCTTTTAAAGTGTTTGGCAACGTCAAGGATCAAGGTATTTACCTAGAATTGACTCCTTTTGAGTGTGGACTATGGGAACAAAATCTTCCTTACCCCACTTTCTTGCAACCAACAAGCTCTTCCGCTGAGGCAGAAGAGGTAATCTTCCTCAAAGAGCCCAGTTTCTTTGATACTTTTCCATTCGAAGAGCTTGACGCCGAAGAAGAGATTCCTGAGAAAGATACTTCTAGCCAGGCAAGTAGTTCTACAGGAGCAAGTAGTTCTACAGGAGCAAGTAGTTCTACAGATTTTATTATGCCATCAGGTGTCCGTAAATTTCATGAGTTCATCCCTTCATCCCTCTATGAAGTTAGGAAGCTAAAGAAAAAAGATCAGAGTTTTATTGAGAGTATTTTTGATGCAAGAGAGTTTAAAAGTATAACTTACGGTGATTTTGAAACTTTTTGGATCAAACAAGGTGGAAGGGTAGTAGGAAGTCATGGAGGGTCTCATCGTCTTCTAGTTGGTCCTAATGGAGACTCTCTCTCTGGAACCTATACTCATGGTAGAGGACAGACATATACTCCTAAGACAATTAAATACTTGCGGGCTGCCTTATGGTATATTGGGTGTCGTCCTTCAGAGTAGTTGAATGTTAAAAAGTCCTAAACACGGTAAAAACTCTAAGAAAATTAGAAAAAGCTTAATAAAAAATTGGAAGAAAAAAGAGGTTTAATCTTCAAAATCTTGCAATTTTTTTATGAGAAATGATCGCTATATATTATTACTGATACCTCTCCGGATGTCATTCCCGCGTAGGCGAGAATCCAGAAATATTTGTTTTATTTCAGCTAGTTAAAATGGATCCCCGCTTCCGCGGGGATGACAAAGGGAGGGAAGAAAAGAGGGTAAAGTGCTTTATTGGGGGTTTTTAACAGTCGACAGAGTAAAATTGACAGAAAAGTACATAAAAACCACTACATTGATTACAAATGGTCTTTAGCACCCAGTAAGTTCACCGCGAAATCTTTGGCGGAAAAGCTGTGGAGATCATCGATGTGTTCTCCTACACCCACGGCATGAATAGGGAGGGCAAATTGTTTGCTAATGGCAACAAGGACGCCGCCCTTTGCGGTGCCATCCAGTTTTGTCACTATGAGTCCTGAAACATCCACGACTTCTCGGAAGACCTGAACTTGATTTAGAGCATTTTGTCCCGTGGTCGCATCCAAAACTAAAAGGGTGGCATGGGGCGCTGAAGGGTCAACTTTTTGGATGACCCGTTTGATTTTCTTTAATTCTTCCATCAATTCCGTTTTGTTTTGGAGACGCCCTGCGGTGTCAATGATCACGACATCATCCTGGCGAGCTTTGGCTTTTTCCAGAGAATCATACACAAGACCAGCGGCATCTTTTGAAGGCGCCTTTTCCAGAGGAACGTCTGCGCGCTGAGCCCAAACTTCAAGCTGTTCAATGGCTGCAGCTCGAAAGGTATCTCCCGCCACAAGAGAAAGTTGATAGCCTTGGCCTTTCCATTGTTTCGCCAGTTTGCCGATGGTGGTGGTTTTGCCCGAACCATTGACTCCAAGAACCAGCACAACAAAGGGTTTTGAGGCACCTTCAGGCATTAAGGGTATGGCATGGGGGGCAAGAATAGCTTCAATGTCTTCCGCAAAGCTTTCCTTCACCTCTTCAATCGTGATGTCCTGGTTATACTTTTTCTTGCTTAGCTTTTTAATCAGTTCTTGAGCGGATTCTACACCCAAGTCACTTGTGATCAAAAGATCTTCAAGCTCTTCCAGGGTTTCTGTATCTAGTTTCTTGTGGGTAACAAGGGTCGTGATTCCTTCTGTAAGGCGATTAGATGACTTTTTGAGACCATCCTTAAGACGTGAGAACCAATTGCTCATGATAAAACCTCAACAATAAGATGGTCTCCTTTTGTTCCCAAGACATGCGCTTTCATAAGGGATCCTGGTGTTTGGGGAAGAGTGGCCTCAACCTTCAGGAAATGCTCACTGTGTCCATGAGTTTCGCTTTCAAAAAGCACGTTGATTTCTTGATGAACAAAGGATTGTAGTGTTTTTTCAAGGTTTCTTTGCCCAGCATCTCTCAGGCGTGCCGCCCGTTCTTTGCGAATGTCCTTGGGGACTTGAGGCATACGTGCGGCTGGGGTTCCTTGTCTTGGAGAGTAAGGAAATACATGGAGAAAAGTTAAATCACATTCGTTCACGATACGAAGAGTATTTTCAAACATCTCCTCTGTTTCAGTTGGAAAGCCAGCAATAATATCAGCACCAAAGGTGGTGTCGGGACGTAGTTCACGGAATTTACGGCACATATTAATGGCATCTTGGCGAAGATGGCGACGCTTCATGCGCTTTAAAATCATATTGTCTCCCGCTTGAAGACTCAAATGAAGATGGGGCATAAGGCGTGGCTCCCGCTCGAAAACCTGAAGGAGATCCTCATCCACCTCAACGGAATCAATGGAAGAAAGACGAAGACGGGGGAGCTCAGGAACGTGCGCAAGGAGGCGTTTTACAATTTGACCTAGGGTAGGGGTGCCGGGTAAATCTTCTCCATAGGCCGTAATATCAACACCTGTCAGAACGATTTCCTTAAATCCTTTTTCAAGGAGAAGGCGGGTTTGATCGACAATAACGCCTAAAGGAACGCTGCGGCTATTGCCTCGGCCATAGGGAATGGTACAAAAGGTACAGCGGTGGTTGCAGCCGTTTTGGACTTGAATAAAAGCACGTGCCTTTCCATCAAAGCCAGCAATCAAGTGTTCTGCAGTTTCCTTGACGGACATAATGTCATTCACAATAACCCGTTCATGGACGGGGAGGGGAAGGAAATATTTTTCCTCCATTTTCTCGCGGTTGCCAAGAATTTGGTCCACCTCGGGCATTTTGGAGTAAGTCTCAGGGCTAATTTGAGCACTGCACCCTGTAACAATGATTTTAGTGTCGGGATTCTCACGCCTGTACTTGCGAATTGCTTGACGTGCTTGACGCTCTGCCTCTGCCGTCACAGCGCAAGTATTAAATATAGCTGCATTGGTCAGGCCAGCAGAGAGAGCTTTTTCTCTGATGACTTCTGACTCATAAGCATTCAAGCGGCAACCAAACGTAACAACTTCAGTGGTCATGGAATATCAATAATTCCTTCATAACAAAATTCAACAGGGCCCGTTAAAAGAAGGGGTTTCTTTTCTGCCCAATTTACAATTAAAGTTCCCCCCGGCATCTCAATAGAGACGGGGGTTTTTTCAATAAAGCCTAGTTTTAAAGCGAGTATGCCCACAGCGCAAGCCCCTGATCCACAGGCCGGAGTCACGCCAGTGCCGCGTTCCCATACTTTTGCTTTTATCTTTTTAGGAGAGATAATTTGAGCTAATTCCACATTAACGCCGCGTGGAGGTTGGACGGATAGAACGAGTCCTTCAAAATCATATTCCTCTAAGTCATCCGTAAAAATGACCATGTGAGGATTTCCAACATTAATGCGGTGTCCTATGAGATGACTACCTTGGAAAGTCGGATCTTTAAGAGAAATCGTAATTTGATTTTTCTTTTTCCAGAATTGGGAAAGAAAGGAAGGAGTTTGTATAGCCCCTTGATCTTTCCCCAAATAATAAGCGACACAACGGGTCCCATTGCCACATGCCTGGGCCGTGCTACCATCTGCATTAAAAAAGCCAATGGTGGCATCTGCATGAGGGGAGTCCTTAAAGATAATAAGTTGATCACATCCGATGCCCCGGCGTCTGTCGGCCAGGAAACGGATTTGTTTCGTCGTGAGTGGGGCTTTGAGAGAATTTTCTTCAATCAAAACAAAATCATTGCCTAGGGCTTGCATTTTCGTAAAAGGAATGGTCATAAACGTAAATCCTTATAAATCACTTTTACGAGTATAAATCAGAAAAAGAGCAAAGAGAAGACTTCCAAACAAAATAAAAGCAAATCCTTGATGAAGAACAGCTATTTCTATAGGAACAAGCAGGAGAAGAGTTACAATACCCAAGGAAACTTGAAGGAGAGCCGTTACAACGACAGCTCCCAAAGCTAGAGAGAGGCGAGAGGGGATAAGGCAGCTTCGTTGATAAGTCCATATTCCCAAGCAAAAAGCGGCTGTTATAAGAGCTAGGAGACGATGGAGAAATTGTACGGTTACAGGATTTTCAAGGGTATCTTGCCACCAAGGCTCACGGCTAAAAATCTCAGACGGAATTAAATCATTTCCCATCAAAGGAAAAGTATTATAGAGAAGACCCGCTTTGAGCCCTGCAACCAAGGCGCCCATAAAGGCAGTTAAAAGCACAAGCAGAAGAGCTCCGAGACAAAGCTTCATTAATTTTCGATAAGCATTCTCTGAATATCCCGTCCTTAATATTTGAAGAGACGGTTGAAACAGCTTTAACGTCATCCAAAGAGAAATTCCAAAAAGAGCAAAGCCTAAAAGCAAGTGAGCTGCCAAACGATAGGGGCTTACATGAGGATCGTGGGTGAGACCACTTTTTACCATAAGCCATCCCATAAGTCCTTGAGAAAAACCTAAAATCCAAAGGAGAGCAAGATAAGGCCACAGATCGAGATGTTGTTTTTTAAAGATCATTAAAAACGTGGGGACAAGAAGAACAAGGGCCAAAAGGCGTCCCCAGAGGCGATGAATGTATTCAAGCCAAAAGATGTTTTGAAAATCCCCAAGGGTCATGGAAAAGTTAATTTTTTGAAATTCCGGGCTTTGTTGGTATTTGGAAAATTCTAAAAGCCATTCACTTGCAGAAAGAGGAGGAAGGATTCCTACAATAGGTTTCCATTCCACAATGGAAAGCCCTGCTCCTGTAAGGCGTGTCAGGCCTCCTAAAACGACCATGCCAAGGATCATAAGGGTAAGAAGAATCAGACTTATTCGAAAGAGGGTATTTTTTTTATAAGTTTGTTCAATGAACATGGCGAACCACCGGACGGATTTTTATATACCAAGGAAAACCACGTTTTTTCGTCGTTGCGAGAAGGGTCGAAGACCCGACGAAGCAATCCATCTTTCCAAGGAATCCATGGATTGCCACGCCCACTGTGTGGGCTCGCAATGACGACCAAAAAAATTTGTCCGGTGTTGAGCTAATCAGATCATGCTCCTGAAGTTTTTGTGGGCGGTAAAACATGACGAATATGCAGCTCTCTCAATTGCTCTGGCATCGCTTCAGCAGGGGCGCCCACAAGAAGGTCTTCTGCGCGCTGGGTCATTGGGAAGGCCACAACTTCACGTAAGTTAGGCTCATCCGCCAAAAGCATGACGATGCGATCAATACCAGGAGCCGCCCCACCATGAGGAGGAGCACCATACCGGAAAGCATTCAACATGCCGGAAAATTTCTGTTCCACTTGCTCCTGAGTATACCCTGCAAGGGTAAAGGCTTTGATCATAATTTCAGGAAGGTGATTTCTTATGCCCCCACTGCAAAGCTCCAGCCCATTGCAAACAATATCGTATTGGTAAGCAATGATATCAAGAGGATCCTTTATCTCCAAAGCCTCAAGACCGCCTTGGGGCATGCAGAAAGGATTATGGGAGAACTCAATCTTTCCTTTATCTTCATCATATTCATACATGGGAAAGTCAACGATAAAGCAGAAGTTAAAGGCATTCTTATCGATCAGGTTCAACTCTTCTCCCAAACGGGTGCGGGCAAGGCCGGCAAGTTTTTCGGCAACTTTTGGTTTGTCGCACGCAAAGAAAACCGAATCTCCCTCTTGAACCCCCGTGATAAAGCGCAACTTTTTAAGACGCTCTTCATCTAAATGTCTGGCAATGGGGCCTTTTGGACCTTCAGGAGCCATAACAATGTACCCAAGGCCACCAGCGCCTTGTTCACGAGCCCATTCATTCATTTTATCAAAGAAACTTCGCGCGTTTTCTGCGGTTTTTGGTGCAAGGATGGTTCTGACAATGGATCCATGTTCGATGGCATTCGCAAAAAGGCCAAAATCTGACCCCCTAAAGACATCGGTGACATCCGTAATGATCAGGGGATTCCGTAAGTCGGGTTTATCAGAGCCATATTTCATCATGGCTTCTGCATAAGGGATGCGAGGGAAGGGAAGGGGAGTAACCGCCTTTCCTTTGCCAAATTCAACGAAAACATCATGAAGAACCGGTTCAATCGCCGTGAAAACATCTTCTTGAGTGACAAAGGACATTTCAAAGTCGAGCTGATAAAATTCACCAGGAGAACGGTCAGCACGGGCATCTTCATCCCTGAAACAAGGCGCGATTTGGAAATATTTATCAAAGCCAGCCACCATCAATAGCTGCTTAAATTGCTGTGGGGCTTGAGGAAGAGCATAAAATTTTCCTGGATGGAGGCGGCTTGGCACCAAATAATCTCGAGCCCCTTCTGGCGAGCTCGCTGTCAAAATGGGCGTTTGAAACTCAAGGAATCCTTGGTCGATCATTTTTTGACGAAGACGAGAAATAACCTTGCTCCGAAGGATAATATTCTCATGCATTTTCTCACGCCTTAAATCTAAAAAGCGATATTTAAGACGGGTTTCTTCGGGGAATTCTGCGTTGCTATTCACCTGAAGAGGAAGAAGATCGGCTTTTGATTGAATAATAACTTCATCAACAACAACTTCAATTTCCCCGGTTGGCATCTGATGATTAACCGTATCAGCCATTCTTTGAACAACCCGACCTACAACAGTAATGACACTTTCTAATTTAACTTCTTCAGCAAGTTTAAAAAAAGGATTATCCACATCAACCACGCATTGAGTAAGCCCATAATGGTCTCTTAAATCAATAAAAAGCAATTGACCGTGATCTCGTTTCCGGTGGACCCAGCCGGAAAGACGGACAGTTTCTTTAGCGTTTGAAAGGCGTAAGTCACCACAAGTATGGGAACGATAGGGGTTTAACATTGAGTTCTCTCTTCTTAGAAAATTATATTTCTTTAGTGGTAGGCATTCTGAGTCTCTTGTCAAGACTCGGTTTCAATGATAACGAGGATACATGAAAATTATTACACAAACATCTGATTTAAAAGACCTTTGTGAGAAGGCTACTCAGGAAATCTTTGTCACCCTTGATACAGAGTTTGTTCGGGAAACAACCTATTGGTCTCAGTTATGCCTCATTCAATTGGGGCTCTCTGAGGGAGCCTTTATTATTGATCCCCTCTCTAAAGAATTAGATTTAACGCCATTTTTTGATCTGTTGCAAAACCCCCATTTGGTCAAAGTGGTCCATTCAGGCCGTCAGGATGTGGAAATTTTTTATCACATGTCCGGTCAAATTCCTGCCCGACTTTTTGATACTCAAATTGCCGCTATGGTCTGTGGCTTTGGCGACTCGGTGGGCTATGATGTTTTGGTTCAATCCTATGCCAAAGTTTCTCTGGACAAATCTTCCCGTTACACCCATTGGGCCCAAAGGCCGCTGACAGAAAAACAACTTGCCTATGCCCTTGGGGATGTGACCCATTTACGGGTGATCTATGAAAAACTTTATGCCAAACTGCTTAAGGAAGATCGTCTTCATTGGTTAGAAGAAGAGCTAGCCATTCTCACGGACCCCAAAACCTATGAGATTGATCCCTATAACATTTGGAAAAGAGTAAAAGTTCGTTCTCCCAAACCTCGGATGTTGGGAATTCTTCGAGAAATTGCGGCTTGGCGAGAGTTTACAGCTCAAAGACGTAATGTGCCTCGAGGCCGTATTTTGCGCGATGAAATGATGCTAGAGCTAGCAGCAGCAGCGCCCAAAACCCGAGAAGAACTCAGCCGGATGCGGGGTATGGTAGGGTTCTTAAGCGAGAAGAATAGGGGAGAAGAACTTCTTTCCTTGATTCAAAAGGGGATAAACTTGCCTCTAGAAGATTGTCCTCAAGTTAAAAAGGAGGGGGCGTCACCTCCAGGATCTTCAGCCCTTCTTGAAATGCTTAAGCTTCTTCTAAAAATTAAGGCGGATAAATATAATGTTGCGGCAAAACTCATTGCGACTTCTACCGATCTTGAAGTGATCGCCCGCACTTCAGATCCCACTGTGCCTGCCCTTGAAGGTTGGCGCCGGGAGGTCTTTGGCAATGCCGCCCTTGCTTTAAAAGAAGGCAAGGTGGCCATTGGGATTCAGAATAATCGGATTAGTTTGATTTCTCTGGGGTGATTTTATAAGATGTTATCTGCATTCACCCTTTACAAGGGATAGTTTATAAGTAGTTTTGTTGACTTTTATTGTTTTAAAACTATTGATATTTACACTATCAATTGCTATCTAATATTTAGCAATGAAATTCTTTTACAATAAAGCATATTTTTTATAGGAGAAATTGATGAGAAATAAGTTTTTAAAAGTGACCTTTATGGCATTGTGTTTAAGTACCAGCTCTATTGTTCATGCAATGATCGAAGAAGGGGATAAGGGAGAAAATAGACATGCTCCTGTCCTTTTTGATGGAGAGTATGAGATTGATGGAGCAGCGTTTTTAGAACCAAAATATGGAAGTGTCACTGTTTGTCAATTTGATAAAAGTATACTCGCCCTACGAGTTAATCTTAATGATAGTCCTGGATTGTGGGAGTCTAATGACCCTAAGGTTTTACAGCCTTTACTAAAACTCAACGAAAGCGATTTTCCAAATAATTTCGTTGCATTACACTATAATGCTGAAGCCGTTACCCCAGGGGTGACGAGCTATTACGGTAAAAGAACTGTGGATAATTGTGATATACTTTTTGAATTTAGAATAAGTGATATTCCCTGGAAAAGTCATGGAGAAAAGGGCTTTAACCTTTGGGTTCGGTCCATTCTTCCGGTAGTCTCGAAGATAGTAGTCATACCAGCCACGGAGATTAATTCTTGGAAGAAGACGGAGCTTAACTTTGGGGAGGACTCCCTTCACGTAATACCTACTATTCAATTTTCTCTTTTTAAAAAAGCAAATGAATAGAGCATAGCACAGGATTCTAACCCAGGTCCATCATCTTCAAGCTCAACTCCAGCGCCTGCTGATGAGCCTATTTTGCGCGCAAGCCCTACCACCTTCCAGATGGGAAAATCTAATCCTTACCTAACAAGTGGATTTTCTGGTTTTGAGGGGTCACATAGATGGACTGAAGGAAAGGAAGCTTCAATAACTATTCCTTTAAAAAGCATGGAACCACGCCCCACTAGCATTTCTTTTTTGAATACGAGAGGACTTATAACGGATCATCACCCACAACAAAATCTAACCGTAAAGGTGAATGGGAAGGAACATGGTCACTATGTTTATAATTTCGGCGATAATAATCATACAATTGACATCCCTCTACCTAAAGATGGGCCCGCAACAATTGAATTTGAAACCCCCAATGCGATAAGTCCTTTTGATTTAGAGATTAATGCTGACAAAAGAGCGCTTGGCATATCATTTAGAGAAGTCCAGTTTCACTATTAAGCTTCTTTCGTTTCCATAGATCCCCCTCGTGTAACTCGGGATCTCAGGATGACATCTCCTTGTATTTATTGAGTACTTTCGTCATCCTGAGACCTTGAGCATAGCGAAAGGAACTCAGGATCTTTTCATCCTTCCAAGAAACGCTAATGTAATATGAAAAATAAACCATCTAACTTTTAGAGAAGGTGTAAAAATAACTTGACTATTTCTAAAATAAGAGATAGTAAAATTCCTCTTATATAATGTGTTTTATTAATAGATTTTAAAAAATTAGGAAATTTAAGAATTATGATGATACAGAAAAGAAATAGGCTACCTATCGTTACAGCTTTCATAATAGGAACAACGATGTTGTCGTCCATGGACACAGCATGGGGTATGGGTGATGGAAATGACCTCATTGGGGGTGCTTCTTCAACCCATCTTGCAGCGCCTCGCTTTTTTCTTACTGAAACGGCGCGTGTGAATGAGGAAACACGTAAGGGGGCAGAGTCTCTCTTAAGCATTTTTGACCAAAGGCCTGATATGTTTGAGCTGACCGAAAAGGGGCTATTATTTCGAAAGACCTTGATCATAAGCGGTTGCGTTCTAGACCACGAGAAGAAGGTAAGCTTTTTTATTAGGGAGCTTGCGAGAGTTACAACTGACCTAGACTCTGAAAAACCTGATTTACCATTCAATAGCCTTGTTATACAAGGCCTTCTAACCATAAGTCTTGCTGTAGACGAGGATCCTTATGATAGCATTACACGTGATGAAAGCAAACCTGTCATTCCTACTGCTGAGATGGATTTTATAAGACAATCTCTTCAAAAGGCTAAAAAAGATGCTCAGCTAAGCGACTTCTTTTCCGCTAACCTTCCTAACGTGGTCGCGTCTTATCCAACTATAGTCCCTTCTCTTATTGCTCGTTATCCACGAGAAGAAGATAAAATTGCGCTGGTGGTGCGTGACCTGATAACCTATTTTGGACTAAATAACCCAGTGGAGCCAAAAAAGTCTAATGTGCTTGCGTCTAAGAATAGACCCCTAACCCTACTTCAAATCCAACACCAACTTGATGAGGAACACAAACGCCAAGAAAGCCTCAAACGGAAACACCAAGAGCAATTTGATAAAGAGCTTAATGCCTTAGCAGAAGCGTTTTACCTTCTTAAACAAAGAAATGACAGAGCAACGCCACCAGCGTCATCTGCTCCTATCGAATTGGATCCATTGCCAGCCTCTTCAAGTTCACCAGCGCCTGCTGATGAGCCTATTTTGCGCGCAAGCCCTACCACGTTCAAGATGGGAGAGCCTAATTCCTACAAAACGACAGGATTTTCTGCCTTTGAGGGGTCACATAGATGGACTATAGGAACAGAAGCTTCAATAATACTTCCTTTTGAAAAGATGGAATCTCGCCCCTCCAGCATTTCTTTTTTGAATACGAAAGGTCTTATAACTGCTAGTCACTCACAAAAACTATCCGTAAAAGTAAACGGGCAGGTAGTTCGTAGCTATGTTTATGCGCCCGGCGATAATAACCATACAATTGACATTCCTTTGCCTAAAGATGAGCCTGCAACAATTGAATTTGAAACCCCCAATGCGATAAGTCCTTCTGAATTAGGGATTAATCCTGACAAAAGAGCGCTTGGCATATCATTTAGAGAAGTCCAGTTTCAGTATTAAGCTTCTTTCGTTTCCATAGTTGCTGAGTTCGCCCTAAAGGGCTCCTCAGGATCTCATGGCTAATCATTAAGATGGATCCCACTATCAAGCAGCGGGACGTTACACACCCTACACGTGACGCCCCGCGGCCCAGACCGCGGGGTCCAGGGTGCCGTTCTATTTACTGCTTCTTAAAAGTGCTCACCAAGGTGGCCTTATCAAGAATATGGGCTTTTATGGCTTCCATCAATTGTTCGCTTGTAAGGCCGCTGGAAAGAGCCAAGGGTACATCTAGCGCATAAAGGGTAAAGTGATAATGATGGGTGCCAGAGGGGGGATTGGGGCCATTATAGGAAGTTTTGCCCCAACTATTTTTGCCGAAGGTTGCTCCCTTGGGCGTTTTTCCTTCGGCAATATTTTTCATGGTTGAAGGAATATTATAAAGAACCCAGTGGGTCCAGGCGCCAGAAGGAGCATCTGGGTCATCGCAAATCAAAGCATAGGACTGTGTCCCCAAAGGTGGATTTTGCCATGCCAGGGGAGGGGAGAGGTCCTGTCTTTTTCCTGAATACTTAAGGGGGAGGGGAGCATTGTTGTCAAAAGCAGGACTGCTTAAAGTAAAAAAAGCCTGAACTGGTGCCGAAAGAAGAAATAAAGCACATAGAATTGAGAAAATTCTCATAAGGAACCTCCTTTATTTTTTTCTTATGTTAGCGGGTGAATGGGAGTTGTGACAAGAATTTTATTGACAATAGTACTATCAACTATTAAATAAATAGATAATCAATTTTAGGAGTTTATAATATGTTTGAAAAAAGTTATATACTTTATCTACCCTGCTCTCCTTATCCTGCAGCGCCTATGCAATGGAAGGGATAGAGGAAGACAAATTTGCCTCTTCAACATTGATTAGCATGCCTGGCCCTTCTTTTTCCGGGACCACCCCTGATCAAGAGTCAGATGAGGTCCTGGTAAGTGATTCTTCTCCAGCAACTTCTGCACAAAGCTCTGCTCAAAAATCACTATTTCCTCATGATAAAGAAAAAGTGACTTTTAAGTGGTCTGAGTTGGAGGAAGCAGCAAACGACTTTTCAAGAGAAGATCATCGAGCTCAGAATCTCTTTCATTACCTTGGTTACCTTTGGCAAGAAAATTGCATTTTGCCTGATTCAGAGAGGTGGAGGGATACAAATCGCGTTATAACACTTCCTCTTCTACAAGAAGAGCTTAGTGATAATCCTCCACGACGAATGCGTCAAGGCGCCCTGATAAATCCTTTGATGAAATATGGAAGATATTCTGAGGTAGCTTGGAAAATATCGACTATAATAGGGGCGCTCCCATCAACAAAAGAGGCTCTCACTCAGCTTTCAAAGCTCACGGGAGGACGTCTATATATTCCAGATACTCATAAAATGAGAGAAATGCATTTAAGAAGAGATATTTTTTGGGCAAGCAATACTATTGAAGCGGAAAGAAAGAGAGCAGCGCAAGAAAAAGCAGATCTTGTTTCTGAACTTGTAAGACTGAAGGCTGAGATCGAAGTACTTAGGGCTCAAACTGCAAGCAGTAGAGACTAACTAATCAATTCTTGAAACTGTGATCTTCTGTATTTCAGGAGATCCTGAGCTCGCCCTAAAGGGCTCCTTAGGATGACAGCATTTTGTTTTTGTTAGAAAAAATATCTCATCCTGAGACCTTGAGCGTAGCGAGAGGAACTCAGGATCTCGTGGTTTAATCGCAAATCTAAGGTGCGTTTTCCTGGATCAACTATGTTTTTAAGCGGGCAAAATTAGGTCCAAAGGTTTAAGTCTAGCATTGGCAATGACAATGATTTTG
>JAIEPE010000012.1 GCA_019749915.1 Alphaproteobacteria bacterium
CCTATAGAAGACTCCAAAATATGTATGCTCTCCTTATAGCAGCTCTAAGCTTTAATATGACTTACCTATCCTTAAAGGGACTGTTGCAAACGTGTAGATTTAGGCATTTGAATTAAAAAAGAAGCAAAAGAAGTGTGCAGATAGTTTTTTGAACTTTTTGGCTGGTTTTTATTCTCAAAAAGGACTTAAAAAGCAGAATCTAGGCGCAATTATCCTGTGGTCTCCTCCTGAAATGGAGGAGAAATTACAAGCAATCTCTTCAGATTAAAGCAAATCGCCTGCATAAACACAGCAAGCTGATTCTTAGCCACTCCCTTATAGCGTATCCTCTTTGAATCACCAGAAAAGACTCGCTCATAAGGGGCTCTTATCTTGGAATACCAACGATCCTGATCCACATTTTTACCCTTCATGTTGTTCTTCTTAATAGCCGCTAAATGACATCCTTTACGAGCTGCGATCTGCTTGGCAGGTGCAACACAATACTTTATCTGCATAAATGGCTCCTTGGCTAGGGCATACATTCTTGAGGCCTTGAGCATCCGTAACATTTGCAGGAGTAACCGCAACTTTATTAATCATGCCTGATTGCATGTCCACACTGACATGCTTTTTATAACCATACCAATATTTGTTTTTCCCCTTGCAGCCAATGCGGGCTTGCTTATCATGAGCAACCTTGGGTAGAATTTCGTTGTTGAGCTTTTCATACTTTTGTTTAAGGGCTTCATCTCGTTCTTCCCATAAAGAGGCTTTGGCAATGAGATGGCTTGCGTCTACAAACGTAAACACTTCATTCATATAGCCCTGAGCTTTTAACTGATCTCGCAGGTTCTCAAATAGCTTGGATAATAGGTTCGTACCAATCTTTTTGCGGGCACGTGAAAAAACAGTATGGTCAGGAGTATCTTCACTTAATAAAAATCCACAAAACCATTTGCCCGCACTATTTTCTTGTAAAAAGACCTCTAATTCTCGATCGCTCAAATCTTCTAAAAACTGTAAGAGGAGACAGCGAAAAATCCTTTCAATTCCATAACCTTCATGAGGATTATTACTTTTTACCTGTTTTAAGAGAGAATCAACCTTTCTAAAGTCTCAAACCTTCATGAACCTCCGGTATCTATGGTTGGGTAATACCATTTTATCTAAGCAAATCATCTCGAATTGATTCATAAGAGCCTCGTCAACAGTTTCCATTCTTTATAACAAATTCTTCAAATCTTGTCAGTTCGCAACAGTCCCCCTATAGCGAAACATAAACAAAGACAACCGACCCTCTATTGCAGCATGGGACAATGGCGGGACAGTCCGCAAAAATTTACAGGAGAAAATCCTGCGATTGAGAACTGAGCAGAGTCCCTTCAATAATGCTCATTACTGTCTTTTGTTATTGTCTAGTGTCCCACGGAGCCCTTTTAAGGAAAAAATTTCTTATCAGAAAATACTAAAAAATGGCGGAGGGGATGGGATTCGAACCCACGATACGCGTTTCCACGTATAACGGTTTAGCAAACCGCCGCCTTCAGCCACTCGGCCACCCCTCCAGATCTTAGTTACTATTTTCTAACTGGCCAGAAGGGTCTCTGTCAATTGATTGTTTATCAAAGCCATAATAGGCTATATTATCAAAGTTTCTACATGCTTTGAAATACAAGGAGAAAGATCCATTGGTGCCCCATTCGACTCATTTTTCATATGGATCATTTACTAAATCTCTCACAATCTTGCAGGTCATTCCTGCCTTAAAAAGTGGCGGCGTTGAAATCGAAACCCTTGAAGTTGCAAGCGCTATCCTAGCTGCAGGGGGACGTCCTATCATCGCGTGCGCCCAGGGCACCCTCTCCAGAGATCCACGCACAAAAGGAGTACTTTTAAAAACCCTCCCGTTGAATACGAAAAATCCACTTCAAATTTGGAGGAACGCCAAACTTTTAAAAGAATTGATCCGCAATGAAAAAGTAGACATCATCCATGCGCGCTCTCGCGGCCCCGCTTGGAGTGCTTTTAAGGCCTCCAAAGAAACAGGGATTCCCTTTATCACAACTTATCATGCGGCCTATAAATCACGTAGCTTCTTTAAGACGCTTTATAATTCCGTGATGGCCGCAGGAGATCGGGTGATAGCCATCTCCCCTTTTATCGAACAGCACATCAAAACCAAATACGCCCGATTCCGCTGGTTTGATCCCTCAAAACTGCGCCTCATTCCCCGGGGGATTGATTTAGAGTATTTTTACCCCAAGACAGTTTCTCCTGACAAAGTGACCCGTTTACGTCAAGAATGGGATCTTCCCTATAAAGCACGCGTGATTCTACTTCCTGGACGCCTCAGTAAATCAAAGGGACAAGACACTTTAATTAAAGCCTTTGCGATGATAAAAAGCCTCAACACCTTTCTTATTCTCCTCGGCTCCGCCCAGGGTCATGAAGCTTATCGTGACACTCTCCTGGGCTTGGTAGCCGCCTTAAACCTTGAAGACCGTGTCAAATGGTTTCCCGCCATAAGTGACCTTGCACCAGCTTATCAGCTGGCGGATGTTATTGTATGTCCCTCTCATGTTCCCGAAGGTTTTGGCCGACTGATCGTGGAAGCGCAAGCTATGGAAAAACCTATTATTGCAACAAATCATGGCGGAGCCTGTAATCTTATAGAAGATGGCAAAACGGGATGGCTTGTGCCCTCTGAGGATAAAAAGGCGCTCGCAAAAGTCCTGGACCAGGTACTAGCTCTGTCAAAAAAAGAACTGGCAGCAATGGGAAAGCGTGAGCGAGCTTGGGTAGAAACTCATTTTTCAAAGAACTCCATGCTTTCTAAAACGATTAAAGTCTATAAGGAAGTGACTAAAGGTTAGAAAGTTTGCAGGATAAGAGTCCGTATCTTGGATCAATGATTTAACTGCGAGATGAGTCCCTTTCGCTACGCTCAAAGTCTCATAAAAACAACTCTTTGTATTTATTAGAGAAAATCAGATTATGTAAATTTACTTTTCTTTAAATTTAGGCGTTCTTTTTTCTAAAAAAGCTGTCATCCCTTCCTTTTGATCTTCAAGGGAAAAGCTAGCCTGAAAGAGGCGCCTTTCGAATCTCAAACCTTCAGAGAGAGGCACCTCAAAGGCTCTGTTCACGGATTCCTTAATCATCATAACAACGGGCAAGGAATAGGAGGCAATTTTATGAGCCACGGCGAGGGTTTCTTCTTTCAATTTATTATCCGGAACAACGCGCGCAACGAGATTCACTCTCTCAGCTTCTTGAGCTCCCATCAAACGCCCTGTCAGACATAAATCCATCGCCTTTGATTTACCGATAGAACGCGTTAACCTTTGAGTTCCCCCTGCTCCAGGGAGAGTGCCAATGGTTATTTCGGGCTGTCCAAACTTGGCTGACTCTGCCGCAATGATCATATCGCACATCATAGCGATTTCACACCCGCCGCCTAAGGCATATCCGGAAACAGCTGCTATAATGGGCTTTCGACAAGCGCTTACTTGCTCCCAGCCTTTTGTAATAAAATCTTCGAGATAAGCTTCTGAGTAAATCTTTGCCTGCATTTCCTTAATGTCTGCCCCAGCCGCAAAAGCTTTTTCTGACCCCATCAAAACCATACAATGAATAGAATTATCATTTTCGCAGTCTTTTAAGGCCGCTCCCAACTCATCAATCAATTGCTCTCCAAGAGCGTTTAACACTTCAGGTCGATGGAGCGTGATAAGGCCCACCTTGTCCATTTTTTCAAAAAGGATAAATTTATATGTCATAGGATGATCTTTTCTTGTTGTTTATTATCTTTAGCCACTTCTTGTTGCAAAAACTCCCACAGTTTGATGATGCGCTGAGAATTTTTCAACTGACGCGGATAAATAAAATAAAAACGCACGTAAGGGGGAGGAATATCCGGAAGGATTTGCACTAAATCTTTAAACTTTTCAGCTATATAAATGGGAAGACACCCAATACCGCTCCCTGCTTCGACCATCTTTGCAATCCCATAGAGATTATTCATGGAAATATGAGCTTCCCGCATCACTCCAGGAGGAGAGCCACAAGTTAAAATATAGTTTACATCATCATAGGGCAGAAGAGCCTTGTCAAAGTAGGCGATCAATTGGTGGCGATCAAGATCTTCTGCTTTTATAGGAACTCCATGGTCGAGCAAATACTTGCGGCTCGCATAAAAATAAAGAGGACGACAAATAAGTTCATGATAGATTAAGGATTCATCCCGCATGACTGCTGAAGAAATGGCAACATCCGACCCCCGAATTGAAACATCCACGGGATCATCACTAAAATTTACATTGATTAATATTTCAGGATTTTTCTTCAAAAACTGCATTAAACGCGGTATAAACCAAGTTGTTCCAAATCCAATTGTGCAGGAAATCGCTAAGGAGCCTTGGGCTCCTTCTTTCTTGTCAGTTAACCTTGCTTCTGCCATCGCCAAATCAGAAAAGACTTCCCGAATTGTGCGCAAAAGAAGCTCCCCTTGCTCTGTTAAAATTAATCCTCTGACATGACGGTGAAAAAGTGGAACGCCCATACGATTTTCAAGACCGCTAATCTGACGGCTAATGGCAGATTGGGTGATATCAAGGCGCGCGGCAGCCCGTGTAAAACTTCCTGATTCAGCAACACTGTAAAAAATTCTAAGTTTATCCCAGTCCATGAATTATTTTAAGCATCCCCTTCATTCTGCAAAAAGTTGGCCACATCAAGGGCTCCCATACATCCCATCCCCGCTGCCGTCACCGCTTGACGGTAGACTTTATCACGAACATCTCCTGCCGCAAAAATGCCTTTCACAGAGGTTTCCGTGGATGAAGGAGCCCCAATAATATACCCTTCTTCATCTAGCTTCAACTTTCCACGGAAAATTTTGGTATTCGGCACATGGCCAATAGCCACAAAAAAACCATCAATTGGCAAGTCAGACAAATCACCTGAAATTGTGTTTTTCAAACGAACACCTGTCACAGTCAGTGGATCTTCTCGTCCAACGATCTCGTCAACTACATGATCCCAAAGAATATGGATTTTTGGATTTTTAAACAGTCGCTCTTGCAACACCTTTTCAGCGCGCAATTGATCGCGGCGATGAATCAAGGTTACTTTTGAGGCATGATTGGTCATATAAAGGGCTTCTTCAACAGCTGTATTGCCTCCGCCCACAACGGCCACCTCTTTTCCACGGAAGAAAAAACCATCGCACGTCGCACAACCGGACACCCCAAAACCACGGAATTTGGTTTCACTTTCAATCCCAAGCCATTTGGCTTGCGCCCCCGTACAGATAATAATGGTTTCAGCCTTATAAAGAGTCCCACTTTCTCCTCGACAGATAAAGGGACGCTGAGTGGTATTTACCTCCTGAATATGATCTTGAATGATCTTCGTTCCCACGTGTTCTGCTTGAAGACGCATTTGCTCCATAAGCCACGGCCCTTGGATGACATCCGCAAAGCCAGGATAGTTTTCCACGTCCGTTGTGATCATCAATTGCCCCCCTGGCTCCATACCAGAGACAAGAACCGGCTCCAAATTCGCCCTTGCAGCATAAATTGCTGCGGAATAGCCGGCAGGACCACTTCCAATAATGAGCACTTTTGTATAAATTTCAGACACTTTTTAACCCTTCTATTGCTTAAAAATTTCCTCTACCCTTATTGTGCCAAAGTTCTCTAAGATTACCAGGGAAAAATATGCTTAATGTTGACAACAGAGGTACGATTGAATAAAGAAATCTCATTTTTCTGAATTATTATTTTTTAACTTAGATATTATTAAGCATAATATTAATTTTAAAACAACAATCAATATTGTATAATTAAAAAATGTTTTTTGATTTAAAAAAACCTTGAAATATTTTATGAGAAAAGTAAAATATTACATAAAAAAACACACAATTACCTCGTGGATTTGCGCCACGAGGATATCTCACATTTATTAATTAACCATTTTTTGTATTTAAAGCCATAGAAAGGAATAACGTATCTGTCTATTAAAAGCCGCTTTCTTTTTACAATTTAATTCTTTTAAAAAAGTATTTGACTTCTTTAATATATAAATGTTTAAGATAGATGTATTGCATGTTTTTAGTGTTAAGAATATAAAATATTCTCGTTCATAACAATCCGCTGTTAACATTTTTTATTAAAAAAGATGTTGTCCATAATTTATGACATATAATTTTATATAACATGATGCTATTTTATAGTATAATTTAATGTAGAGTATTAACAGAAGTGTGTTTTTAATTAAATTTTTTAAAAATGTGGTAACATGAAACGTTATTTAACTCTTTTAACTCTATCTTTTCTCTCAACCAGCACGCTTGTGAAAGCCGGGAAATTTAATATCCCTGAACTATCTACAATCCCCGAAGAAAGAACAACCATTCTTCATGCTAAAGCTGACAGGCTACAGAAAAATATTGATAATACGGAAAATGCCGACCTTAAACAGGCCCTTACACAACAGAGGGAAGTTGTTAATACTCTTTTACACATTCCTTTAACTGAAGCTACTGCGATTAGTGGGCAATATTGGCTTTATGATAGTGCCAAAAAGAAAAAAGATGGGATTAATGCTAGGATTTATCCTGCTTTTCTTCATGAAATGCGTCACAGAGACGCTAGGTCGCAATTTGCTAAAATTTACCGCACACTCCGCGCAGAAATTTATGCGCCCGAATCGCAAGAAGACCGAGATCTTGACGCAGCTATACGGGCTTTTGGAGGGACCTTCGGCGAGGAAGTTAGTAAAGACACACTCAAGGCGGCTGGCCGCTACCTAAAAATGCAAAGGTTAATCGCTCCGCACATACAAAAAGCTGACAAAATAATAGACGAGTACATGGCTAATGCCAAGAGAATAACAGCTGATTTCAACAGAATAAAAGAATCTGGCGATGAAAGAGACCTAAAAATACTCGAACACTGGCTACCCTATAGAAGTGACGAGTGGAGAATTGTGAGACAGGCACTTGGCCGTCTTTCGTCGATAGGTATTTCGCTGGTACCTGAAAGTGATCCAAATTATCAGTATCCTCCAATGTATCGAGCAGAGTATCGAGAACATCAAATATATGATATTTTAGGCTATAAAGCGCTAGAAGACAAGCTTGCCCCTATTCTCGCCCCTTACCGTCAGTCAAGACAAGACACTCCTGATTTCATAGCCTCCGTCTTTTCAGGTGCAAGTGATTATGCAAAACTGGAAGAAGCTCTCGCCTCACGCTATTCTAATATTTATGATGCGCCTCCTGAGGTGCGCGATTTTTTGGGCATTATGAGAAGAATCAGGGACCTTCCTTTTCTACTTACGACTCTTAAGAGTTTACAACCAGAAGCTCAAAAAAAATTCTTGGACGATCCAGTACCAGTAGTTTGGACTCACTATTCTTCTGCCTATCAAGAGTTTATTCCGACTCCAGGAGAGGTGTCAATGCAAGACGCTCCTGATTTCATAGCCTCCGTCTTTTCGGGAGCAAGTGATTATGCAAAATTGGAAGAAGCTCTCGCCTCACGCTATTCTTATTATTATAATGGTATGGATTACGAGGTGCGAGATTTTTTGGGCATTATGAGAGAAATCAGGGAACTTCCTTTTCTACTGATAAGGCTTAAGGAGTTGCATCGAAAAACTCAAGAATTATTGGACAATCCACCAAGTTTAGGTTTAGCTCCTGCACCTACTTTGTTAGAAAGCACTCCCAGGTACCATATGGGAAAAGTTAGTCCTTACCCATTAAGTGGATTTTCTGCCCCTGAAGGCGCTCATAGATGGACTGTCGGAAAGAAAGCTTCAATAACTCTTCCTTTAGCAGAGATGGGCTTCCCCTCCCAAATTTCTTTTTTTGACACTCGTGCTCTTGTAACAGGTAGTCACCCACAAAATCTAATCGTAAAGGTGAATGGGAATGAAGTTAAACGCTATATTTACACACTCGAAGATAACAATAAAAGAATTGACATCCCTCTGCCTGAAGCTGGCCCAGCAACAATTGAATTTGAGATGCCAGATGCGGCAAGTCCTTCTGATTTAGGGATTGGTGCTGACAAAAGAGCACTTGGCATATCATTTAGAGAATTCCAAGCATATTCCACTCCTAGATTCCATATGGGAAAAGTTAGTCCTTACCCATTAAGTGGATTTTCTGCTCTTGAGAGTTCCCATAGATGGACTGTCGGAAAGAAAGCTACAATAACTCTTCCTTTAGAAGTGATGGCGCATCGCCCCTCCAGCATTTCTTTCTTGAATACGAAAGGCTTTATAACGGGCAGTCGCCCACAAAATCTAATCGTGAAGGTAAATGGGGGCATAGTTAAGCACTATGTTTATACACCCGGCAATAATAATCAGACACTTGAAATTCCTTTGCCTAAAGATGGCCCAGCAATAATTGAATTTGAGATGCCCGATGCGGCAAGTCCTTCTGATTTAGGGATTGGTGCTGACAAAAGAGAGCTTGGCATATCATTTGGAGAGGTCAAGTTTCAGTATTAAGCTTCTTTTGTTTCCATGGATCCTTATCGTCCTAAGGGCTCCTCAAGATCCTTTCCTTATAGTTGACGTCCCGCGGCCCAAACCGCGGGATCACCCCATCTTTCCGTATCCCTGGACTCCGCCTATCAAGCAGCGGGGCGTCAATGGTATGTATATTTGTCATGTAAGGACCTTAACCCTAGCGAAAGGTATAACTGAATAAAAAAATCTTGTTTTTCTGAATTATTAATTTTTTAACTTACATAGTGTTGCATATAATATTAACTTGAATTTAACAATTAATATTGTATAATTAAGAAGTAGAGATTTTTATTTATAAAAACATTGAAATACGCTTTAATGTATTGTATGGGTAATATGTAAACCAATATAGAAACAGCTACAAAAGGTGAAGATGTATGCTAAGGTGAGTTTTTAGTTCTTATCTCTCATTTCTGCAGAGAGTTCTAAATTAGAAGGTTTTAAGTTATTTGGTAATGGAGTTGAGTTATGAAAAAACAGAGAAAAAAGTTACAGTTAATGACGGCTTTAATGTTAGGAACAACCGTATTTCTCCCTGCGAAAAAGGCCTTGGGGATGATAGGAAACACCGAGGAGGATGCAAGAAGCATAGGAACCACAACATACAAGGCAACAGCGGCTAAACAAGTACTTGCTGGAGATATATTTGTTAATTCTACACTATCTTTAGATGCAAAGGTTGTTTTAAGGCATCTCAATGGTTTACCTGTTATAAAGGACATGCTTGCGGACTCTTTACAGGCTCTTTATGTGGGAGGCATTGGTAAAGTGATGGCTCATGACAGTACCTTTAAACCCGATCTTTCGAACGAAGAATTAAAGGCGCTAATCAAACAAGGACTTCAGAAGATAAGTTCAGCTCAAGACGATCCTTTTGATAGCGTAGTGACAAAACAAGTTTATACAAGCTGGGGCCAGAATGATAGAAAAGCTGAACTTGATAGCATAATGGGTGATAAATCTGCGATACAAAGGATATTTGCAGAAAAGTTATCCCATGTCATGGAAGAAACTCCCAATATATTAAACAGCTTTTTAGCTCATCTTCCGCAATCAGAAGCAGAAAAGGAAGCTCAGAATTTATGTACTGAAAAATTTGCGCATTACTTTACTGCTCTGAATGTTGTGGACGGTTGGACTCCTACAGCTCCTACTCTAAGCTACAAACAAAAACAGTTGCTAGCCAATCCTCACGTGGAGTACGAGTTACAGCTTAAGGAAGCAGCAAAAGTATATAGTACACTTTTGCAGAGAGAAAAAAAATTGCTAACATCTAGGCCTTCTCCTGAGAGTGAGACCGTTTCTGCACCATCATCATATACTCGTCCGGAATCTCAATTTCCTGGACAATCAGGCATGCTTGAAGAGTTGAGTGGGGCTTTAGCAAAAAGAAGACAAGCTCCGCAGATCACTGGATCTTCATCACCATCCTTGAGGAGTACAAGCACAACTCCTGTTGCACAGGCTTCAGCTCCTACTTCTTCACTTAGTCCTGTCAAAACTCTTTCTACTTCCCTTCAAGAGCGAGACATTGTTACGAGCAGCCCCACGAGTAGCAGCAGCTCAATGCCATCGACAAAACCTGCAACTCTAGTTCCTGCTGATGAGCCTGCTTTATTAGAAAATACTCCCAGGTACCATATGGGAAAAATTAGTCCTTACCCATTAAGTGGATTTTCTGCCCCTGAAGGCGCTCATAGATGGACTGTCGGAAAGAAAGCTACAATAACTCTTCCTTTAGCAGAGATGGGCTTTCCCTCCCAAATTTCTTTTTTTGACACTCGTGCTCTTGTAACAGGTAGTCACCCACAACATTTAATTGTAAAGGTGAATGGGGAGGGAGCTGGTAGTTATGATTATACACTTACCAATAATAATCAGACAATTGAAATTCCTCTGCCTGAGGCTGGCTCTGCAGAAATTGAATTTGAGATGCCCAATGCGGCAAGTCCTTCTGATTTAGGGATTAGTGCTGACACAAGAGCACTTGGCATATCATTTAGAGAGTTCCAAGCATATTCCACTCCCAGGTACCATATGGGAAAAGTTAGTCCTTACCCATTAAGTGGATTTTCTACTCTTGAGAGTTCCCATAGATGGACTGTCGGAAAGAAAGCTACAATAACTCTTCCTTTAGAAGTGATGGCACATCGCCCCTCCCGCATTTCTTTCTTGAATACGAAAGGCTTTGTAACGGGCAGTCACCCACAAAATCTAACCGTAAAGGTGAATGGGAAGGAAGCAGGTCGCTATATTTATACACCCGGCAATAATAATCATACACTTGAGATCCCTCTGCCTAAAGATGGCCCAGCAACAATTGAATTTGAAATCCCCTATGCGATAAGTCCTTCTGCATTAGGGATTAATGCTGATCAAAGAGAACTTGGCATATCATTTGGAGAGGTCGAGCTTCAATAACTTCAATATTGAGAGATAAAAGACCCCATCACAAGTAGTGAAATATTGAGAAGAGCTTCAGCTAGCCGTTAATTCATAGCTGGGGCTCTTCTTATACCTCGTACTACTGCCTTAAAACGATAAAAGAATCTGCTATATGCAGAATCAGTCGAACGTTAAAAAGCCACTTTTAAGTTGGGCACCTAGAACTTCCTTTTTTTGTCCTTACGTTGTCAATCTTCGCAAAGGCAGGGATCCGGGGAATATCTGGATTCCCGTGTTCCCCGCCTTTGCGAGGACGAGAATGATACACGGGGTTTTTTTAGAGGTGCCTTAAAAATTTCTTCTACCCCTATTGTGCAAAAGTTCTCTAAGATTACCAGGGAAAAATACGCCTTATGACGATAACAAGAGATACGATCTATTTATCTAATAAAAATAGTTGAAATTAATTTTAAATATATTATATCAATAATGCATCAAATATAGGAGATTGACATGAATATATCAAAGAAGTTGAAATTAAGCCTCTTAGCAACGAGCATACTGTTCTTTCCTAAAGCAGGGCATACCATGATGACCCCTGAGGATAAAACGTCTTCAGCGGGACCATCTATACAAGCACATACACCTGACCAAGAACGTCCAGTTTTCAATAGCCTACTACCAGTGGGTCTTTCAAATCAAGTTCCAACCCCCTCTACTGATTATAGAGCAGGTTCAAATCGGATGAAACAGCTTTTTGGCCAAGCTTTTATACCAAATGAAAGAATCAACCAACAGTTAACTTTACTTGGGTCTACAAGTCCAGAAAATTTTCAAGAGATAACAGAGGCTATTCGTACACAACTTGTAGAAAAATTTACTACTTCTAACACGTATTCATCTAGATCATCGACAGCTATTGACCCTGTTCTTCTAGCTTCTCTACAAGATGTTGTTTCCTTTGCACTGACTCTTTCCAAAGAAGAAATAGAGCAGCGTTCAAAAGGGATGATCCGTACAATAGTTGACTTAAATAACGCTTTCCCTTCCTTCCAACACACTGTGTTGCCGTCATTCCTTTGTCCTCAGACAGAGGAAGAAGTAGATCGATCTTATAATGTGCAACTTTCCGAACTGCTTAGAAGAACTCCTAATTTGCTTTGTTTTTTTAAAGATCTCTTGAAACTTGATCCCCGTCAAATAACATACCGTACCGAGGTAATTAAGAAGAGTGCTGGCTCTTTACTGCCAAATAGGCCGTACACTTACATAAAGGAGTGGGAAGAAAAAGCTTTCTCCATAATGGAATTCTTGTTGAAGCTTAAAACTCAAGATATTATTGACCGTGCAGAGTCTATGAAAAAGTTGATGTCCTTTTCTTCTACACGCGATTACGAATTTTACACCCCAGTAAAACAAGCAGCAGCGCTTTTAGGTACCTCTACATTGATGGAAAGAGCGGATGAATTTCTTAACCTTTTAAATGCATCACCTGCGTTAGAGCTAATAGCTAATAAGCTGTCTTATCTTGCAGTAGAACTTAATCCAGTGGATTTTAGGCACTACGTTGCTTCTCAAAACTCACAGACTCTCTTGATTAACTTGCATCATAGCTACTCTTGCCTAGACCCGCTTACGTTTATTGAACAGATTAAATCGGAACTTGCTGTAGCTGCCCCCTCGAGTAGTAGTAGTGCCCCTACAAGCAGCAGCAGTTCAATTCCATCGGTACAGCCTGCAAATCCTGCTGATGAGCTTGCTTTGCAAGCAAGCGCTACCAAGTTCCAGATGGGAGAACCTAATTCCTACCAAACAACTGGATTTTCTGCCTTTGAGGGGTCACATAGATGGACTGTAGGAAATAAAGCTTCAATAACACTTCCTTTAGCAGAAATGAAGCCTCGCCCCTCCAGCATTTCTTTTTTGAATACGAAAGGCCTTATAACTCCTACTCACTCACAAACGCTAACCGTAAAGGTGAATCGGAAGTTAGGGAATAGGTATGTTTATACACCCGGCAATAATAATCATACACTTGAGATCCCTCTGCCTAAAGATGGCCCAGTAGTAATTCAATTTGAAATCTCAAATGCGGCAAGTCCTTCTGCATTAGGGATTAATGCTGACAAAAGAGAGCTTGGCATATCATTTGGAGAGGTCCAGTTTCAGTATTGAGCTTCTTTTGTTTCCATGGATGAGCTCGCCCTAAAGGACTCCTCAAGACCCCTTCCCTACAGTTGACGTCCCGCGGCCCAGACCGCGGGATCACCCCATCTTTCCGTATCCCTGGACCCCGTTGTCAAGCAGCGGGGCGTCAATGGTATGTATATTTGTCATGTAAGGATTGAATCTAGCGAAAAGGACTCAGGATCTATAAATCCCCATCTCCGCGAGGGCTGACATTGGGTAGGTATGGACACAAGGTTTTTCATCTCCTCTCCTTTTCCATTGGTTTGTTCTCAAAACTTTGGCATACTTAAAGAAAAAAGAGACGGGGAGAGTTAAAAACATTGGCCGTAGAATATTATATTGGCTTCGTAGTCGCCATTTTCCTCTTAGGATACCTGGTTTACTTCCTTATTGACATCTCATCAACATAAAAGAAGGGGGTACCTCATGAAAATTTTCAATCTTTTTTTAATGACAGAGGCTGATTTATCAGCTGAGACAGGATCACCTCTCCCCTTTGTGGGAGAGGTTAAAAAAACTTTATTTTTCTCATAAATTTTCATGAGGCGACTCTGCGTAAAGGAAGGGGATAAGGAATGACTTTAAACGGCATTTTACAAATTGCTCTCTTATTTACAACCCTTCTTTTTCTCATCAAGCCCGTTGGGATTTACCTTTATCGTGTCTATGAAACCCCTAGCCTCTTTCCTCTTTTTAATCGTCTAGAAGGCAAGCTTTTAAATTGGTGTTGCTTTAAACCCGAACAACAGAACTGGAAAGCCTACCTTAAATCACTTTTGATTTTTAACATCATGGGAGTTGCCATTCTTTTTTGTATTCAGCGTCTTCAGCCCTTCCTTCCCTTAAATCCTGAGAATTTTCAAGCAGTGCCATGGGCCTTGGCTTTAAATACAGCCGTCAGCTTTGTCACCAACACCAATTGGCAAGCCTATAGTAGTGAACCTACCATGAGTTATTTTACACAGATGGTCGGCCTCACTTGGCAAAACTTTGTGTCTGCAGGAACGGGTATGGCCGCTTTTTTGGCTTTTTCTCGGGGGCTCAGTCGCCACTCAACTTCATCTCAGGATATCCTTTTAGGAAATTTTTGGGTGGACCTTTTGCGGTCTGTTTTCTATGTGTTTTTGCCTGGAGCTTTCATTATAGCTCTTTTATTTATTTCCCAAGGCGTGATTCAAAATTTTTCACCAACTCTTGAGATTACAACTCTTGAAGGAGGCCGTGAACTTATTTCCATGGGACCTGTTGCCTCCCAAGAGGCCATCAAAGTCTTAGGAACCAATGGGGGAGGTTTTTTTGGAGCAAACTCAGCCCATCCCTTTGAAAATCCAACGCCCTTCACTAACTTTCTTCAGATGCTCTCTATGATCTTAATCCCGGGAGCTTTGACCTATACCTATGGAAAAATGATCCAGAGTCAAAAGCAAGGCTGGTCCATTTTCATCGCCATGGTAATTCTCTCCTTAATGGGAATTCTAGCCATCTATTATTTTGAATCCCAGCTCAACCCTCTACTTCACGGGTTGGATCTAGATCAAACTCCTGGCAATCTTGAAGGGAAGGAAGTTCGTTTTGGTATCTTAGGGTCGGCCCTTTTTGCCAACCTAACAACCGACACCTCTTGTGGAGCCACAAATTGCCTTCATGACAGTTTTACGCCTTTAGGTGGACTTATTCTTCTTTTGAATATCCTCATCGGTGAGATCGTCTTTGGTGGCGTGGGTGTGGGGTTATTCAACATGCTCCTTTTTATTATCATTAGCGTATTCATGGCAGGTCTGATGGTTGGCCGAACTCCTGAATATTTAGGAAAAAAAATTGAAGGTAAGGAAGTGCGTTTCGCCATTCTCTCTATTGCACTCTACCCTTTAATTATCTTGGTAGGCGCTGCTATATCGGTTTTATCGCCTTCAGCCCTTGGCTCTCTTCATAATGGAGGCCCTCATGGTTTCAGCGAAATCCTTTATGCCTATACAAGCGCCACTCACAATAATGGCTCCGCCTTTGATGGTCTTGATGCAAACACCTCTTGGTATAATCTCTCCTTGGCCCTGGCGATGTTTGTAGGGCGTTTTTTTCCTATCTACTTAGGACTTTCCATCGCAGGTTTAATGGTTAACAAAAAAATTATCCAGCCCAGCGCCGGCACCTTTCCAACACAAGGTGCTCTTTTCATTTGGCTTCTGATAGGCGTTATCTTAATTGTAGGGGCATTAACTTTTTTCCCCGTACTGGCCATCGGCCCTTTCATCGAATATATCGACCTATGGCAGGGGAGGTCCTTTTAATGGCTAAGCTTTCAAACCATTTTATGAGGGAAGCCCTTTGGAATACTTTCAAACGGCTGGATCCCCGTTATCTTAAAAAACATCCGGTCATGTTCGTTGTTCTTTTAAGTGCAAGCCTTACAACACTCATCGTAGTACGTGACTTTTTTTACCCCCCACTTTTGCATGAACCCCTTTGGTTTACGACCTCTGTTTCTATGTGGCTTTGGTTTACCCTATTGTTTGCTAATGCTTCCGAAGCCTTTGCCGAAGGGAAAGGAAAGGCTCATGCTTCAAGCCTTAAAGCCCTTGCCCAAAAAATGACTGCCCGTCGTATAGTAAATAATGAGAAAGAGGAAATGATCTCCGCCAGCGATTTAAGGCGCGATGACGTCATCAAAGTTATCGCGGGGGAGTTTATTCCCTCTGATGGAGAAATTATTGAAGGTATCGCTGCCATTGATGAATCCGCCATTACAGGAGAATCGGCACCCGTTATTCGGGAAAGTGATAGCGATAGATCCACAGTTACCGCAGGCACAAAACTAATCTCAAATCAGCTCCTCATCCGTATCATCTCCAATCCCGGAGAAAGTTTTTTGGATCAAATGATCAGTCTTGTTCAAGCCGCCAGGCGGCAAAAAACGCCTAATGAGATTGCGCTTCAGGTCCTTCTGGTCGGACTGACCATCATTTTTTTAATTGTGTGCACAACCCTCGTTCCCTTTGGATTTTATTTAAACTCTAAACTTTCCCTCACGGTTATTGTTTCTCTGCTCGTGTGCCTTATTCCTACCACCATTGGTGGACTTGTTTCCGCCATTGGTATCTCGGGCATTGAACGAGCTTTACGCAAAAACATCCTCGCCATGAGTGGAAAGGCTGTTGAAACCGCAGGAGACATTGACGTTTTGCTCTTGGACAAAACAGGAACCATCACCCTTGGCAACCGGATGCCTGTTGAATTTATTCCATTTAAGGGGGTGGATATTAAGGAATTTGCCCGTACCATTGAGTTCTCTAGCTTAGCCGACCGCACCCCAGAGGGCCGCTCTATCCTTGAATTTATCGAAAAAAATTATGGTCGTTCTGTGAGTGAAAAAGATGCTGAGGCCCTGACCTTCATTCCCTTTAGCGCTGAAACCCGCTTGAGTGGCTGCGAAGGACCTTCTCTATCTGTACGCAAGGGAGCTTGCGACGCTATACAAAGCCTTGTTCTCGCCAAGAAAGGAACAATTCCCCCAGAATTTTTAACAGTTATGGAAAAAATCAGCCTTACAGGGGGAACGCCCCTTGCGGTCGCCATGAATGGAAAACTCCTTGGAATCATTCATCTTAAAGATATTATCAAGCCAGGAATTCAAGAACGCTTTCAACGTCTCCGGAAAATGGGCATTCATACAGTTATGATTACGGGAGATAACCCTTTAACGGCAAGCACCATTGCTGAAGAAGTAGGGGTGGATAACTTTTTAGCAGAAGCCACACCAGAAAAAAAACTTAACTTTATTAAAGCACAGCAAGCCAAAGGCTACCTCGTTGCCATGACCGGCGATGGCACCAATGACGCTCCTGCTCTTGCTCAAGCTGATCTGGGGATTGCTATGAACTCCGGCACACAAGCAGCCAAGGAAGCAGCAAATATGGTTGATTTAGATAGCAACCCCACCAAAATTTTAGAGGTCATTGAAATCGGCAAACAACTTCTGATGACAAGAGGCTGTTTGACAACTTTTTCAATTGCCAATGATGTGGCCAAATACTTCGCCATTATCCCAGCCATCTTCCTTCTCTCTATCCCTGAATTTGAAATCTTAAACATTATGAACTTGTCTTCTCCCTATTCGGCCATTCTAGCAACGGTTATCTTTAATGCCCTGATCATAGTGGCACTAATTCCTTTGGCTTTTAGAGGTGTGAAATACCGGCCCCGAGGAGCAAAAAGTCTCTTGGCCCACTCTCTTTTTATTTATGGAGTGGGGGGAATTTTTAGCCCTTTTATTGGCATTAAACTCCTTGATATGCTCTTACTCAATTTGGGGCTGATTTAAATGAAAAAAGACCTTCTCATTGCTTTCTCTGTTTCTCTCATCACCCTATTTTTTACGGGCGTGGTCTATCCCTTTCTTATAACCCAAATCGGAGGCTCCTTGTTTCCTTATAAGACTTCTGGAAGCCTTATCAAAGATGAGCAGGGCGGAGTCATTGGCTCGGAGCTCCTCAGACAGAATTTCAAAAATCCAGCCTACTTTTTTCCACGCCCTTCAGCAGAAGAGACTAATTTAGCTCCCACCTCAAAACTATTGATCACTCGCATTCAAGCGAGAATTGCCGAGATTAAAAAGATCAATACAAACCCCATTCCCATCGATTTAGTTACAAGTTCTGCCAGCGGGCTTGATCCCCATATTTCTAAGGAAGCTGCGCTGTGGCAGGCTCCCCAGATTGCTCTTCACCGTAACGTAAATCTTAAACATATCACGGCCTTAATTGAACGCCTGAGGGAAAGCCCTCAATTTTATGTTTTAGGGGAAAGTCGCCTCAATGTTCTAAAGTTAAATTTAGCTCTAGATGTTTCTTTTGGTGTCCCTGTGGGGGGTTTATGAAAAAAAATTTACAGCCCCCTCAAGATTTTCTAACTCTCCTTCAAAAAGCCAATCGCGGCCGATTAAAGGTCTATACAGGACCCGTTGCGGGTGTAGGCAAGACTTACCGCATGTTAGAAGAGGCTCATTCTTTGCAAGCTCAAGGCGCAGATGTTGTTTTGGCCTTCATTGAAACCCATGGACGGAAAAAACTTCAGGAACTCTTGAAAGGGCTCGAAGTCATCCCGCGTAAAAAATACGAATACAAAGGCGTTACCGTTGAAGAAATGGATGTGGATGCAGTACTCAAGCGCAAACCCCAAATTGCTATTGTGGATGAAGCAGCTCATACGAATACCCCTCTTTGCCGAAATACAAAAAGATATCAGGATATTCTCGAACTTTTAAATGCAGGAATCAACGTCATCTGTGCCTTTAATATACAACATTTAGAAAGCCTGAGTGATATCGTTAAAAAATTTACGAACGTTACGATTTATGAAACCATTCCTGACAGTTTTCTCAAACATGCTGATCAAGTCATTAACGTTGACCTTGGCGTCGAGGATATTATTGATCGCCTTCAGTCAGGGCAAATTTATGGATCAGAAAAAATATCTCTTGCTCTTGAACATTTCTTTAAGCAAGAAAATCTTATCAAATTGAGAGAACTTGCTTTACGAGAAGTTGCTGAATCCATTGAACAAACGAACTATTTACCAAGAAATGTATCTCTGAAGGAGGCAATTTTTGCCAGCCACCAAATCATGGTCTGTTTTTTGCCGGAAAGATGGAGTCAGCGCACTCTCCTAAAGAAAGCCTCCCGTCTGGCAGGGCGCCTAAGCAAAGAATGGTTTGTCGTCTATACAGAAACGGAAGAAGATAGCCCCGAGAAAATTGATCTTGAAAAACAGCGCCATCTTTTTTCTGACATTCAGTTTGCAAAGGATTTAGGAGCTCATATTATTCATTTCAAGACGGAAAACCGCGTCAATGCTTGGCTCGAATTTGCTGAGAAAGAATCCATTACCCAACTTATTATTGGCCGCCCAAAGGAAAGTTGGTGGCGTGAAGCCCTTGGTTTAGATACCCTCAATTCTCTTCTCAAACAATCGAAAGATCTTGATATCTTTATTATGGGTTACAATAAGAACGAAATTGAGAGCGACACTTGATGAAAATAAGAACACAACTCTTTTTCGCCCAACTTCCCACCCTTTTAATCATAGGATTCATCACCTGGTTTTTCATTTTTTTCATGTTAGCCTTAAGAGATAAGGCTGATATTATTCTCGTTCAAAACTTTAAAACCATCTCCTCTATGAATGATATTCATAAATACCTTGAAGAACTCAATGAACTTTATATCAAAAATCCCCAATTTATTTCAAAGGAACCAAAGAAATTTAATAGTCTAAAGTCAAAGATTGACCAACAACTTTTTATTCAGGACAAAAATATAAAAAATGATGAGGAAAAGAAGCTAACAAAAAAGTTAGAAGAAAGTTGGAAAATATACCAAATTCAGGTTTCATCTCCTTCTAATAACTTACTTTCAGGTGAACAGAAAAAATACCAAGAGGTCAAAGAGACCATCGATGCCATCAACACCTTAAACCTAGAGGGTCTAAGCCAAACAAAAGAAAACTTTACTTTATTTATCTCTTATTTTGTTATCTTTATCCTGGGCGCGGCCACCGTTAGCTTACTATTTGGACTTTATCTTTCCTGGTTTTTCTCAGGTTTATTTTTAAAACCTCTCTCGACCATGAGAGATACAATGCGTCAAATGGGGACAGAAGAAAAAACAATCTTTTTAAATCTAAAAGGCTCGGAAGAAATTGAAAAACTCTCTAATGAATTTAACCTTATGTCAATTCGACTCCAGGGCTTTCAGAAAGATTCTTTGCAAAAAGCGATTGAAAGCTATGAAACTATAAAAGATGCCCTTGATTCTTGGCCGGAACCTATCCTCATTTTAAATCAAATTTCCAATTTTACCTGTATCAACAAAGCTGCTCATAAAATTCTGAAACTTTCCCAAGATCATAACAAGATTCCTTCTCTCTTCCACGTTAAAGCAGATTGGAAAACACCTCTCCTTAATATCTGCAATACGGTTCTTACAACCAAGGATCGGTATCATCCTGATAAAGAAAAGGATGTGCTCTCCCTTATCGTTGAAAATAAGAAAGCTTTTTATCTTCCCTGGGCTTTCCCCATCAAAAAATCCGGTGCTGATTATCCAAGTTCTTTGGAAGGAGTCTTCATTATCTTGCAAGATCTTCTCCACAAACCCCTCTCTTCAGCAACCAAGGTTGATGCCTATGAAAGGATTGCCCACAACTTTCAAACACCTCTCAATGACGTGCGCATGGCGATTCATCTTTGCTCTGAAGGAACGGTAGGTCCTTTAACAGATAAGCAACAAGAAATTCTCATTTCTGCCCGAGAAAAATGCGATCAGCTTGCAAAGCTCACTCAAAGTTTACTTAGCCTTTCTACTCATGTGAAAAAAGAACTCCCTTCTGTTCAGAACGTGGATTTAAGTTCACTCCTTTCAAGTCTTGTTAAAAGTGCAAAACTTGAAGCAGATAAAAAAAATACCTCAATCCTTTTTGAAACTCCACCATACCTCGCCCCCTTAAAGGTCAATAAAGAAGAGGTAGAAACGATCCTTAGAAATCTTCTTCAGAATGCTGTTTACTATGCCACCCCAGGTTCGGAAATAAAAGTTCTACTTCAAGAAATCGAGAATAAATCTATTGAATTTAGCGTTACCAACCACGGACCTCTCATTCCTCCTGAATACCGTAAAGATATCTTTAAAAAGAATTTTAAAGTCCCTGGACAATCCAAGAAACGAGCTGGCTTGGGTCTATACATTGCTAAAAAGAGTGTGCAGGGGATGAAGGGGAGAATTGGCTTTCGAAATGCAGGAAAGAATGGTACAGTTTTTTGGGTGAAGTTTCCTCTTTCTCCCACAACTTAAGAAATAATATCAAAAAAAAGGGAGTTCTATCATGATTTATAAAAATTGTATTGATGCTTGCTTTGATTGTGTTAAAGCCTGCGACCGTTGTTCTTGCGAAGGATGTGAGACCTCAAAAGAGTGCCTACCACTTCAGGAGTGTTGCATTTTAAGTGCAGAAGTTTGCAATCTTGTAGGACGCCTTACAGCGCGGGGAATTTGTTGTGCTGAACTTTACGATATATGTGCAAAAATCTGCGACGATTGCGCCAAAGAGTGCTCAAAAGTAGATAACGAGTATTCAAAGACCTGCGCTGAAGCTTGTAAAAAATGTGCAGAAACTTGCCGTACTTGCAGCGCAGATTGCGCTAAATGTGCAACAAAAAAAACAGCCTGCCATTAAACCAATAAATAACGTCCCATGGCTCATCCATGGGACGTTAATAAGTTTCCTCAAACTGAGTTCAAATGTTACCTAATTAACATCTTATTTAGCTTGAGCTTTATTTTCTAGCTGGCTTAATCTGCGCTCTGCCTCTTCATGACTCATAGTACCGTTCATCATAGCATCTAAAATCGCAGAGCTCTCATTTATTAATCGATCGTTTTCAGCAGCATCCTCATCATATCGTTTTGAGCATCTTCCATCCTTCTTTTACTTTCTTGACGCAGTTGCTCTTGCACTGCTGAAATCTCTTGCCCCTTTTCTAAGGTAGCTTGGCGTTGCTTCAGTAAAGCCTGTAGATCTTCCTCCTGATCTGGATTCATTGCGTAGGTTGCACTTGAAAAACAGCATATAATTTAATGGCTGGTAAGATATTAAACTAATTTTTGATTTTTTCTCCTAGATACCCTATATACATAATTAACAAACACATCAACTTTGAGAGATTTTTTGCAAGAATTTATTGAAACCTGGGGCTATTTTGCCGTCTTTCTGGGCTCCCTTGTGGAAGGAGAATCGGTGATTTTTGCTGCCGGTTTTCTCGCACACGAAGGGTACCTCTCACTGCCAAAGATCATTCTTGTCTCCTTTACGGGAACTTTGATTGCCGACCAAGTCCTTTATCAAATTGGGCGCTATTACGGAGGCCACCTTCTCGATCGCTTTCCCTCTCTCAAACCTAAGGCGGATCGTGTTTTTTATCTTTTAAAACGTTATGACACTCTTTTTATTCTTACCTTTCGGTTTATCTATGGCATCCGCACCTTAAGTCCTCTGATTATTGGCGCCAGCGGCGTGGGCATTAAACGTTATAGCTTTTTGAATTTTGTTGCAGCCCTCATTTGGTCGGTGGGAAGCTGTGTTGCTGCCTATTATTTAGCCCATCTTATTATGGAGCATCTTCATTTTTTTTCTAAAGTTGTTTTAGGAGTCGTCTTTGTTTCCCTAGTTATCGGCTACGGAGTTTACAAATGGCGCACCAGAAACGCGTAACCCTCAACATGGAGTCATTATAATGTCCCGTCGTTATCCTGTTAATTGGCAAGAATTCTACCTCAATGCTCAAGCCCTAGCGTGGCGTCTGAATGAGGGAAAAACCTGGAAGGGGATGATTGCTATCACCCGTGGTGGATTGGTTCCTGCCGCCATCGTTGCACGTGAGTTAGGCATTCGTAAAATCGACACGGTCAGCATCATCAGCTATGATGACAACGACAAGCAAATTGAGCCCTCTATCATTAAAACCTGTGAGGTGGACAACCACGGTAAGGACTGGCTTGTCATCGATGATTTGGTGGATACAGGCGCAACGGCAAAGGTCGTCCGAGATATGCTCCCCAAAGCTCACATAGCCGCTATCTATGCTAAACCTTCCGGAAAAGATATGGTGGATACCTTCATGACGGAAGTCAGTCAAGACACTTGGATCGTCTTTCCTTGGGAAGAAGAGATCGGCTAATCCAGAGACCTAATTTTTTGTCTTGTTTGCTCATATACACTAGGTTGAGAAGAATTTTCAGCTTTCTATAGAATTTCTTTAATTTTTTTTTAATTTTCTTTAGTTTATCTTCTAAATATGCCACAAGGTATAAAATCTAAAAAGGAGGGCCATCCCCTATGATCAGAGCTCTTTTAATTTTCATACTCTTTTCACTCGCAATCCCCCTTCAAGCTACCTCACAAAAGACCGTAAACCTTTATGGATGGGCCTATGTTTTTCCACCTGAGATGCTGACTCAATTTCAAAAAGAAACAGGGATTAAGGTTAATCTTGATGTCTATGATACTCCCGAAATCATGGAGACAAAGTTATTCACAGGTAACTCAGGCTATGATGTCGTCATGGTGACTGTCTGGCCCTATCTGCCACGCCAGCTTGAAGCCAAAATTTATCAACCTCTTCAAACTTCCCTCATTCCTAACAAAAAAGAGGTTGATCCCCTTCTTTTAAAGAAAATGGAAAAGGCTGACCCTCAAAACGTCTTTGCTCTCCCCTTTATCTGGGGTACTAATGGATTTGCTTATAATGTGAAAATGATTGAAAAACGTGATCCTAAGGCTCCTGTCAACAGTCTTGCCATGCTCTTTGACCCCCAAGTAGTCGCAAAATTTGCCGATTGTGGGGTGATGCTTATTGACTCTCCCATTGATGTATTTCCACCAGCTCTTGCCTATTTGAAGAAAGATCCAAATTCGGAAGGCCCCGAAGATCTTAAAGATGCAACGAAGCTCCTCGCACAAATTCGTCCTTATGTTAAAAAATTCAAAGCTAACCCGGCCACAGAAAATCTGACCTCAGAAAATTATTGCCTTGTTCAAGGATTTTCCTCTGAACTTACGTTGGCTCAGAAGTTGGGAAAAAAGATGGGCCTTGATATTCGTTATGTCATCCCAGAAGAAGGTGGAAGTCTTTGGGTGGATGCTCTCGCCATTCCAAAGGATGCTCCCCATCCTCAAGAAGCCAATATGCTTATCAACTTCCTTTTACGCCCTGATGTTATTGCTCAAGTGACTAATGAAATGACCACTGCCAACAGCGTCCCTTCTTCCTCAAAATTCATTGAAAAAGATATCCGTGAGAATCAGCTTATCTTTCCTTCCAAAAAGACCTTAGAAAAGTTATACATAGATAAGGTTCACTCTCCTCACTATGAGCGCTTACGTCTCAGAGAATGGACACGCGTCAAAATCGGACGGTAGGGATAAATGAATGAAGCAAAAACAACGACGTATTAACCTTCAACCTTGGCAAGATTCTAAGACTAAACCCTATATCCATCTTGAAGGTGTTTCAAAGGAATTTAATGGCGTTCTGGCTGTTGATGACGTAACCCTTTCTATCTTTCAGGAAGAATTTTTTTCCCTTCTAGGGCCCTCAGGATGTGGCAAAACAACTCTTTTGCGCATGCTTGCAGGCTTTGAAATGCCAACGAAAGGAAAGATTTATATTGATGGAGTTGATGTCACCCGCAGACCAGCTTACGACCGCCCTGTAAATATGATGTTTCAATCTTATGCCCTTTTTCCCCATATGACCGTTGAGCAGAATATTGCTTTTGGTTTAAAGCAAGAGCGCATTCCAAAGACAGAAATTCAAGAGCGAGTCAAAGAGGTTTTAAAACTAGTTCAAATGGAAAAGTATGGCTCCCGCGCCCCACATCAACTTTCCGGAGGTCAAAGGCAACGAGTTGCTCTTGCCCGCAGCCTTGTCAAACGCCCCAAGCTTCTTCTCCTTGATGAGCCCTTAGCGGCCCTTGATAAACGCCTTCGAGAACAAACCCAATTTGAGCTTGTTAACATTCAAGAAAAGGTAGGCATTACCTTTATTATGGTCACTCATGACCAGGAGGAGGCCATGACGATGTCCACACGTCTCGGAGTGATGGACCATGGCCGTCTTCGCCAAATCGCAACGCCTAATGAGGTTTACGAGTATCCCAACTCTGAATATGTAGCTGATTTTATTGGATCTATTAATAAGTTTGAGGGCCTGGTCACGAAAGTTGAAGACAACCACATTCTTGTGGATTCAGAAGAAGCCGGCTCCGAATTTTATGTCGGTCATTCCGCAGAGGCCCCTGTTGGCTCCCACGTCAAGGTTGCGATCCGCCCAGAAAAAATGATGATTGATCATGCAGCGCCAAACCAAAAAAAGAATGTCACCAAAGGGATTGTGCGCGATATTGGATATTTAGGAGACGTCTCCATTTATCACGTCGAGCTGAAAAGCGGCAAAATTGTTCTTGTCACCCAACCCAACCTGGTTCGTTTGGCAGAGAGGCCTGTCACCTGGGATGACTCGGTCTACCTTTTCTGGCGCGCTGAGAACAGCATCGTCTTAACAGCATGAAGTCGATCCTCCGAAAGCTAAAGCTCAATTTCTCTTCTCCTTTTTGGGTGACAGCGATCCCTTTTGGATGGCTCCTCCTGTTCTTTTTAATTCCTTTTCTGATTGTCTTAAAAATTAGCTTTTCTGATTTAAGGTTTGGTCTTCCCCCTTACGCTCCCTTAATGGAGTGGACCAGTGAAGGCCTTCTAATTATTAAAATTAATTTAACAAATTATACCTTTATTGGGACTGATTCTCTTTATCTTTTTGCCTACCTTGACTCTCTTACCATTGCTCTTTTAGGAACAATTGGCTGCCTTTGCATTGGGTATCCCATGGCCTATGGAATTGCCAAAGCATCTCCTTCGAAAAGAACCATACTCTTGATGCTTGTTATCTTACCTTTTTGGACTTCCTTTTTGTTACGGGTATATGCGTGGATTGGCATTTTAAGCCCTCAAGGGTATATAAATACTCTCCTTATTAACTTAGGCCTTATCTCAACCCCCCTTTCTCTTATCGATAATACCTTTGCAACAGTTCTGGGTATTATTTATTGTTACCTTCCTTTTATGATTCTTCCTCTCTATGCCTTCTTAGAAAAGATTGACTATGCACTGTTAGAAGCCGCCTATGACCTTGGTGCACGCCCTTTCCAAGCCTTCATCAGAATCATCTGGCCTCTTTCTCGTCCTGGAGTCATTGCGGGCTCTTTGCTTGTCTTTATTCCTGCTGTGGGTGAGTTCGTTATTCCTGAACTTTTGGGGGGATCACAAACTCTAATGATTGGCAAAGTAATCTGGAATGAATTCTTTACCAACCGTACTTGGCCCGTAGCTGCAGCCCTAGCAGTGATTATGCTCGTCTTTCTTATTCTACCCATTGCCATCTTCCAACGCTATCAGGAACAGCAAGTGAGGTTTTTAGATGCAGAATAAACTTTCACCTTTCTTGAAAACTGTGATGATCTTCGGATACGCTTTCCTGTATCTCCCCATTTTGACCCTGATTATTTTTTCTTTTAATTCCTCTCGCCAAGTCACCGTATGGCAAGGTTTTTCTACAAGGTGGTACACAGCCCTCCTTCAAGACGAAACTCTCCTTAAATCTCTTTTGATCAGCCTTCAAGTGGCCACCTCTGCGGCAACCCTTGCAGTTATTTTAGGAACGCTGGCAGCTATCTCCCTTGTCCGTTTTGGGCGCTTCAAGGGTCGCGGTTTTTTTGGCATTTTAACAACCGCTCCCATGATTATGCCAGAGGTCATTACCGGTCTTTCTCTCCTCCTACTTTTTGTAGGGCTTGAACAAATTATCGGCTGGCCTCACGGACGTGGAATTTTCACTATTACCCTTGCCCATACAACCTTATGCATGGCGTATGTGACCATCGTCGTAAGAGGTCGTTTGGTGGATATGGATGTCTCTTTAGAAGAAGCCGCCCTTGATTTGGGTGCACGACCCATTAAGGTTTTCACAGCCATCATCCTTCCCATTATCTTCCCCGCTCTCCTTTCGGGGTGGCTTTTGGCCTTTGCTCTCTCGTTGGATGATCTGGTGATCGCAAGCTTTGTGGCAGGCCCGGGTTCCTCCACCCTTCCTATGGTCATTTTCTCAAGCATTCGCTTTGGCATCACCCCTCAGATCAACGCTCTTGCCACCCTTATTATTAGCACCGTTGCCATCGGAGTTATGATAGCCGGATGGCTGATGCACCGAAACAAATGATCTTCAGATCTATTCATTTAGAGATTGAAATTTTTCCCTCTCTGGCAATAAGTGAAGCCTGTCTTGCTGCAGACGATGAAAACAAAATTTAAAATTATATTTAACCATTGACAATAAGAGTGAGTCTAAGGTATTTCAAGGACACTTCCATTGGGGGTGTAGCTCAGTTGGTTAGAGCGCCGGCCTGTCACGCCGGAGGCCGCGGGTTCAAGTCCCGTCACTCCCGCCATTCTTTTTTTCTCAAACCGCAGATTTGGTTCTCAGCAGTTTTTCAGGCTCCATATAAGAATAGCCTAAATCCCTTGCCACCGCCTCATAAGTCACATGTCCCTCACAAATGTTAAGACCTGCTAAAAGGTGGGCATCTTCTAACAAAGCATTTTTATACCCTTTTTGCGCAAGAGCCAAAACAAAAGGCAGGGTTGCGTTATTTAAAGCAAAGGCGGAAGTCCGTGCCACACCGCCTGGCATGTTTGTAACACAATAGTGCACAACCCCATGTTCGATATAGGTAGGATGAGTAAAGGAGGTAGGACGACTGGTTTCAAAACACCCCCCCTGATCAATAGCCACATCCACAAGGACAGATCCTTTTCTCATCTTCTCGATCATAGAGGCGGTCACAAGCTTAGGAGCAGCTGCACCCGGCACAAGGACCGCTCCAATCACAAGATCAGAGTCCATCACACATTTCTCGATGGCTTCAAAAGTAGAATACAAAGTCCGCAAACGGGGACCAAAATGCATTTCAAGCTCGGCCAGACGGTGAATTGATTTATCAATAATCGTGACGCTCGCCCCAAGGCCAATAGCCATACGGGCAGCATTTGTTCCCACAACACCGCCACCAATAATTGTCACTTTCCCTGGCTTCACTCCAGGAACGCCACCCAACAGTATACCTGAGCCTCTCATTTCCTTTTCAAGACAGTGGGCGCCCACCTGAATAGACATACGACCAGCCACTTCACTCATTGGCATCAATAGTGGTAATCCTCCTCTAGGGGAGGTAACGGTTTCATAGGCAATGGCGATACATTTTGAATCAATCAAACCTTGGGTTTGTTCCTTGTCCGCTGCCAAATGGAGATAGGTGAAAAGAATTTGACCGGGGCGTAAGAGCTTCCATTCATTTGATTGAGGCTCTTTCACTTTAACGATAAGCTCGCATGTCTTAAAGATTTCTTCAGGCGTAGTCGCAATAGAAGCACCAGCGGCTTTGTAATCCTCATCAGTAACACCAATTCCTGCACCCGCATTGGTTTCAATTGTGATTTGATGACCATGGTGGGCCAGTTCTCGAACTGATGAAGGCACAAGGCCTACACGCCATTCACTGATTTTAATTTCCTTAGGAACACCAATGTGCATTGTTATATCTCCATTTATTAATGGACTCATCTCTAGCAATCCCTGAAAGAAAACTCAAGGGATTCAAGTTATTTTTCCTGCAAGAACTCCCACGAAGGATTCGGCCAATTCTCTTTCACGAAATTGGGGGGCAATTCCTTAAAAACAACCTTATGAAATGATACCTTGTCCCCATACTCAGGTGGCACTTGAAAAATTTTATGCTGAAAAATCGCACCCATAAGTCCCCATTTTGATTCAACAACACCGTCACCACGATAAATACCCAAATGAGTTGAAGCACCGTTTTTACTATAACTAACAAATACAGCTTCTTCAGGATCATCCACTTCTTGAGTTTCTATAAAATCAAAAATTTTATTATAAATCCCTTCTCTCATTAAATAATGAATGATGGCAATAGCTGCATCTTTATTGGGACAACGTTCAAATACAATCGTAAAGTATGTATAGTCTATACAGTTTCTACAGCTATACCAACACCCACCTTCAGCAGCACGATCTCTTAAAAAACGAAAGCGATCAAGTTGCGTGCTTCCCTCCTTTATTCTGGATTTCGAGTACCAATCTTCGCAGCCACTACAGTCCAGATGGTTATCCACCAGGGAAAAACCAGGAAATTTTGTTCCAAGCTCCCTTATTTCCTCTGTGCGTTTAGAAGCATAATCTCGACTTATGTGCCCGCTAAATATATGTGAAGATCCAACTGTTTTCCTAAATTCATCTTCTGGACCAAAAAAACCATAAGTTGTATTAAGAGTAGAAAATAAAAATAATATCCCTACAACAAGAGATTGTTTAAAAAATCTCATTCTACATTCCTTCCAACATAATAGGACACAATAGTTCCATTTATAGTCAGGAGCAAGTTTAGTCTTCCCGTTTCCCCTTTTCATTCCCCAGTGACAAAAAGACCTTGAAACGCTACACTTGATTCTAAACAAACCCTGGGGAGATCATGACGCTTTTTTATTCTGTTTTGTCTATTTTTGCCATCCTTATTCTCATCCTTCTTTCGGCATTTACATCAGCCTCTGAGGTAGCTGTCCTCGCTTCTTCACGGGTGAGGCTTTATCATTTAGCTAAAAAGGGCAATCCAAAAGCCTCTGTTATTATGGATTTGCAAACCCACATTGGAGGTTTTATTGGCTCAGTGATTCTTTTAAATACCTGGTTCAATACCCTAGTAACGGCTCTTGCTACTGGCGTCATGACCTATCTTTTCGGCCCCTTAGGCGTTTTTTATGCCGCCCTTCTTATGGGAGCTTTGATCACGATTTACGCAGAAGTTCTACCAAAAATGTATGTTTATACATGCCCCGACCGCATTGCAATTGCTTTTGCGCCTTTTTTTAAGCCGCTACTGACTCTCATGACACCTCTCACTAAAGCAATTAATTTTATTGCCCACGGCTCGCTACAGCTTTTCGGAATTCATATTAAACGCGACCTTTCTGAAACTGCTGCAGCTGAAGAACTACGAGGTGCTATTGAACTTCATACGTCTGCCTCTCGAGAAGAGCAATCCATGCTACGCAGCATCTTAGATTTAACTGCAATTGAGGTGACGGAAGTCATGCACCATCGGAAAACTATATTTATGATAAATGTGGATACGCCCAATCAAGAGATTGTAGATCAGGTTTTAAAAGCCCCGTATACACGCATTCCTTTATGGCAAGGAAACCCTGAAAATATTATCGGCATTCTTCATGCCAAGGATCTCTTACGCGCTGTCCAAGCTCATAAAGGTGACGTAGAAAAGCTAAACATCAAGGCCATTGCAAGCTCTCCTTGGTTTATTCCGGAAACGACTCCCCTTTTCTCTCAGCTAGCTGCGTTTCGTGAACGACGAGAACATTTTGCCCTTGTCATCGATGAATATGGCGATTTGCAGGGCATGATTACTCTTGAAGATATTTTAGAAGAAATTGTGGGCGAAATTGTGGATGAACATGATGTGGAAATTCCAGGGGTCCGTATGGCAGCTGATGGAAGCTATGTTATCGATGGAGCCGTAACTTTGCGGGATTTAAACCGCCAGCTGGGGTGGGATTTACCTGATGAGCACGCTTCAACCCTTGCCGGTCTTATCTTGCATGAGACCCGACAAATCCCTGAAGTGGGCCAATCTTTTATGATTCATAATTTTAGAATGGATATACTGCGTCGCCTGCGCCACCAATTGACGCTTATTCGCTTAACGCCACCCCCTCCTCCGGAGAAAATAGCTTCAAGCAAAGAGCGTGAATCCCAGACTTGAGCTCCTCTTGAAGGCAAGCATAAACCTGTTGATGACGCTCAAGCCGAGAAAGATCAGTGAAATTTCTTGACATGAGGGTTACCGTAAAATGACTTTCGCCCCCTGCCCTATAACTTCCATGACTTATATGGCAATGTGAGTCATCCTCAATTTTTAAAAAAAGGGGCGAAAATTCTTTTGCGAGCTTTTCTTCAATTTGGCGCGTTAAGTGCATGGTCACCCATTGGCAAACTTTCCGGGGAAGGCTGAGGAGGAACTACCAACACAGGACTTCCTGAAGCAACTGGGGCTGTGGTTTCTATATCTATAGGCTTTCGCATGGGGGGAAGGCGAGAAGGACGATTGGCCAAAACGATGCGAAAGTAATGATCGGCATATTGATAATAGTTTTCGGCAGAAATAGGATCTCCTGAAGAAGCCGCATCACGGGCAAGTGTAAGATACTTATCAACGCATTGCTGTGCATTCCCCCTCATCTTTTGATCAGATGAGTTACCGTTTGGTTGTCGATGAGATTGTTGTCTATGTCGATCAGGAGAACGGCTGTTCTGCCGCTTGGAATAACCAGCTTGTTTCATTAATAATATCTTCTATCTTGAGGTTAAACTCATTTTCCAGTTTGGAAATATCACTTGAGTTAAATTGAAAGAGACGTTCTTTCCCTTATAGAGATAACAACTAAATATTTTTTTGCAAGTTTTTTTTTCAAATACGACAGTCTTCTGCTTTTCAATAAGATAGTCCATCCATAACCCCAGCTTTGTCTGCAGCAGTCTTGAGAGATTTATCAAAGGTGGCAAGAGGCAGCGAACGGCGAAGAGCTAGTTCAAGATAAGCTGCATCATAAAAAGTTATTTTATAACGTTCTGCCAACTCCATTGTTTCTTGCCAAGCGTGGAGAGAGGGTCATTGGATCGACATTAGTGGGAAGTTCAGAAAGGGTAAATACGGCTTGATGCCTTTGCTCAGCTGAAAGTCGCTTTTGCCGCTCAGCCATAAGAAGTGTATTTCCAATTTCAAAGGGCCAAATAGAAGAGACGAGAGCACCTTCAGTAACAACTCTATCAAGAAAGCAAGAGTCAAAAAACTCATCTGGCATAAGCCAAAAAATAGCAACAGAACAATCTAGAACAACAGGGCCCAAAACTAGCGTCTTCCTGTATCTCTATAGTTTTTCCATTTATCCCAATCAAAGGGCTCTAAGTTCATCTCCCGAGCAAGAGCACGAAGGCGTATTACGGCTGATTTAGCAGATTCTAAATTGGTCGCGCTAACAGGAACAATTTTGGCAACAATCTTACCAAGCCGCGTAATCAGAGTCTCTTCACCATGAATGGCGCGCTCAATAAGCTGTGCAAAATGTGTTTTTGCTTCAAAGACCCCCATTGAATTTTGTATAATTATTATCTTTCTATTTTATTAACTAGTTTAAAAAAAAGGGTTATCTGCCAATGCCTATCTCCTAACAGGAAAACAAAGTCACAATAAAGCCCAACTTACTTAATCCCCATCAGATCTTCCTTCACTGTGCTAAAAGCTACAGCAAGAGACAGAGGGAGTGTCTAATCAGATCAATTAAACTCCCTGCTGCTTCTGCCTTTCCTACGAGACAGAAATGCAGCTGAGAGTACAACTTACCCAGAATAAACTAAATCAATCCCGTGATCATTTCTTTTAGACGAAGTCGTCTCAATTTAAGATCAAACAAAACAAGAGAATTTGGCAACGGCCGAGACAACTCATCTTGAATAAGGTTATTCAACTGAACATACTTACGCTTTAAACTTAAAATATGGTTGGAAACGGACATTTTTACGCCTCCTTTTGCTAGGTTATCTCTACGCTAGTAGATACCATTTATTTTAATAAATTCTTAAACATTGTCAATTTTTTATTAACATTTTTCTTAACAGCGGACGGATTTTTATATACCAAGGAAAACCACGCTTTTTCGTCATTGCAAGAAGGGTCGAAGACCTGCCGAAGCAATCCATATTTCCAATGAATATGGATTGCCGCTCCCACTGCGTGGGCTCGCAACGACGAAAAAATTTGTCTGGTTAAAAAGAATTTTTTATTAACTTGGACACTCAATGGGGTAGGCAACTGCAGCAAAAAAGTCAAAAACCAACAAAAAAAGGGCGCCCAAGGGCACCCTTTTTAAAGTTATAAAGAATGATTATCGTGCAATCGCTTCTTTTAAGCCTTTTCCTGCGCGAAATTTAGGCAATTTAGCGGCACGAATTTTAATTTTTTCACCAGTACGTGGGTTACGACCCTCACCTGCTGGACGATGGGTCACAGTAAATGTGCCGAACCCAACAAGACGTACTTCTTTATCTGCTTTTAGAGACTTTGTGATTGATTGAATCACACCGTCGACGGCCCTTGAAGCATCAGCTTTTGTAAGACCAGAAATTTCAGCGACTGAGGTCACTAAATCGTTTTTGTTCACTGGAATATCCCCCATATTATTGCAAACGACTTTTCAATTACTGTTCTGAAGGTTCAGAACAACTCGAAAAATGGTACCTGAATCCTCAAAGCCAGTCAATGCTTTAAAAAAACTTTGATAAAAAATAATTTTATTTAAAATCAATTTATTATCCTTAATGGGTCGTAATTTCTTCACTTTGTTGACTTTCAAGATCCCTCTTATGGTTGGCAATAGTTGCCATTTCCTCGGTCCAAACGATAGGTTGCAGAGGTTCTTTGAGAGCAATTTTCAGGACTTCCTCTACCCGAGAAACCGGAATAACTTTCATTCCTTTTTTCACATTTGTCGGAATTTCCACCAAATCCTTTTCGTTATCCTTGGGGATAATAACAATTTTAATCCCACCTCTTAGAGCCGCCAAAAGCTTTTCTTTCAAACCTCCAATAGGCAAAACGCGCCCTCTTAAGGTAATTTCTCCCGTCATGGCCACATCTTTTCGAACTGGAATTCCTGTAAGGACTGACACAATAGAAGTACACATCGCAACTCCTGCAGAAGGACCATCTTTTGGGGTTGCTCCTTCGGGAACGTGAATGTGAATATCGCGTTTATCAAAAAGAGGGGGTTCAATGCCAAATTGTGGCGCCTTCGATTTTACATAACTGGCAGCGGCCTGCACAGACTCCTGCATAACTTCGCCCAACTTTCCAGTGATTTGCATTTTCCCTTTACCAGGCAACATCACAGTTTCAATGGAAAGAAGTTCTCCCCCCACTTCTGTCCACGCAAGTCCGGTTGTCACGCCAATAGTATCCTCAAGATCGGCCATGCCGTGGCGAAAGCGAGGAACGCCCGCAAATTTGCTCAGATTTTTTGTTGTGATCTTAACACTCTTGTGCTTTGGAGAAGCCAAATAACGCACGGCCTTTCGGCAAAGGTTAGCAAGCTCTCGCTCTAAATTTCGCACGCCCGCTTCAAGAGTATAGGTACGAATCACTTCGCGTAGGGCTTGCTCCGTAATTGAAATCTCATTTGGCTTTAATCCATGGTTTTCCAACTGTTTCGGAAACAAGTGACGCTGCGCAATTTGAACCTTCTCATCTTCCGTATATCCAGAGATCCGAATGACCTCCATACGATCTAAAAGGGGCTGCGGCATATTGAGCGTATTGGCGGTCGTCACAAACAAAACGTTCGACAAATCGTAATCAATTTCCAAATAATGGTCATTAAAGGTATTGTTTTGCTCTGGATCCAAAACTTCTAAAAGGGCAGAGGTAGGGTCGCCCCGCCAGTCAGTTCCTAACTTGTCGATTTCATCCAGCAAATAAAGGGGATTGGTGGTTTTTGCCTTTTTCATCCCTTGAATAATCTTACCGGGCATGGATCCAATATAGGTACGACGATGCCCTCTGATTTCCGCTTCATCCCGCACGCCACCTAAGGACATACGCACAAAATTTCGTCCTGTCGCACGTGCAATAGATTTTCCTAGAGAAGTTTTTCCCACACCAGGAGGACCTACAAGACATAAGATAGGGCCATGAATGCGCCCGACTCTGTTTTGAACAGCAAGATACTCAATGATCCGTTCTTTGACTTTTTCTAAACCATAATGATCTTCGTTTAAAACCTTTTCAGCCTTGGCTAAATCTTTTTTTACACGCGCTTGAGTTCCCCACGGGATCTCTAAAAGCCAATCTAAATAGTTGCGCAACACCGTAGCCTCAGCAGACATGGGACTCATCTGGCGAAGTTTTTTTAATTCGCTTTGGGCACGTTCAAGAGCTTCCTTCGATAATTTTGTTTTCTTAATTTTATCTTCCAACTCAGAAAGCTCGTCCTTGCCCTCTTCCCCTTCACCCAATTCTTTTTGAATCGCCTTCAGTTGTTCATTAAGGTAATATTCTCTTTGAGTTTTTTCCATTTGGCGCTTAACGCGGCTGCGAATTCGTTTTTCTGCCTGCATAACGCCGATTTCGCCTTCTATAAAGCCAATAGCCCTCTCTAGACGTTTATTTACGTCTGCTGTTTCTAAAAGCTCTTGTTTTTCATCTAATTTAAAACTCAAGTGGGCAGTGATAACATCAGCAAGTTTTGAGGGTTCCGAAATCTGCATAATTGAAGACATGATATCAGCAGGAATTTTTTTCTGAAACTTAACGTACTGTTCAAATTGGGAAATAAGAGTGCGCATCAAAGCTTGAGACTCTTGAATAGCGCCCGGCTCTTCCTTAAAGAGTGCAATTTCAGCTTCAAAATATCCTGGAGTTGTAATCAATTTGTTGATTTTAACCCGGGTTTCTCCCTCAAGGAGAACCTTTACAGTCCCATCAGGCAAGCGTAACAGTTGCAAAACACGAGCAAGAGTTCCAACGGTATAAAGATCTTTTATGCCCGGATTGTCGATGGTAGGATCTTTTTGACTCAATAGCACTACTTTTTGATTACTGGTCATAACAACATCTAAAGCGTGAATAGACTTCTCACGACCTACAAACAAAGGAATCACCATGTGAGGAAACACCACAACATCGCGCAAGGACAATACTGGATAAACCGATTGCTGAATCTCTATATTTTTCTCGCTCAAGAATAACCTCTCGTTCACTTTCACAACTCTATCTATTTTTAGGATAGACCATTTGCGAATTTTCATAAAGGGGTTATTTATGAGGGATTCTTGCATGTCCCCCATGGCATATCTTGTTCATATCCTCTATACTAGAACAAAGTTTCCGAAGGGAGAGAGTAAATGTCAAAGCGTGTAACGCTCATTAAAGGTGACGGGATTGGTCCCGAAGTTGTGGGGTCAGCGAAGCGTGTCATCGATGCCATGGGACTTAATATAGAATGGGAAGTATGTCAGGCTGGAGCTGAAGTTTTTAAAAAAGGCCTCGCAACAGGCGTTCCCCAAGAAACCATTGATTCAATTATGCGGACGCGCGTTGCTCTGAAAGGTCCTCTCGAGACACCCGTAGGATACGGTGAGAAGAGCGCAAATGTCACATTGAGAGCCCTATTCGAAACCTATGCCAACACCCGTCCTGTGCGGCAAATTCCCGGAATTAAAACCGCCTTTATGGAGCGAGATATTGATTTCGTTGTGGTGCGTGAGAATGTAGAAGATCTTTATGCAGGCATTGAATATGACCAAACGCCAACAGTTGCTGAAGCTTTAAAATTGATCACTCGGAAAGGTTCCGAGAAAATTATTCGCTTTGCCTTTGAGTTAGCTCGAGCTGAGGAACGCAAAAAGGTGCACTGCGCCACAAAGGCTAATATTTTAAAATTGACCGAAGGCCTATTTAAAAAGGTTTTTGAAGAAGTGGCGCCCGACTATCCCGACATCGAAGCGAATCATATCATCATCGATAACTGTGCCCATCAAATGGTTCTCCGCCCCGAAATCTTTGACGTACTTGTCACAACAAACCTTCATGGGGATATCATCAGTGATTTAGGCTCCGGCCTTGTGGGGGGCTTGGGCGTTGCTGCTGCAGCAAATATTGGAACAGAAGCTGCTATTTTTGAAGCGGTTCATGGTTCTGCTCCTAAATATGCGGGCAAAAATACCATCAACCCAACGGCTCTTTTATTTACAGCCGCCCTTATGCTTCGCCATCTGGAGGAATTTGAAGCGGCAAATATGTTGGAGCAATCCCTTCTCTATACCTTGGGCGTACAGAAGGTTTATACTCAGGATTTGGATAAAACATCTCCTATTGGCACAGTTGAGTTTACAGATATTGTGATTCAAAACTTAGGAAAAAAGACAGATTTTTGGCCACAGCGGACCTATAAGCCTCTTCATATTGGAAAACTTTCCCAGCCGAAAGAAAAAGTGAGCCAAAAAGGTGTGGGAGTTGATATCTTTATTCAGAGTGAGCTTTCACCCGATGAGCTTGGCAAAAGCATAGAAACCATTGCGGCCCCCTCTCCCTTTCACTTGGCCATGATTTCCAACAGAGCCCTTCAGGTCTACCCCGCCGTTGGGGGGATTAAGCCCGATACGGTGGATCACTGGCGCGCCCGCTTTTTTCTGAAAAATGGGGGCGATCTTAAGGATGACGAGGTTCTTTCTCTTATCCAAACCATCAGTCATAAACACCAATGGATGCACATTGAAAAGCTTTTCGAGATCAACAACGCTCCCGGATTTACAAAAGCCCAGGGAGAGGCGTAAAATCCTTAGAGGAAAACACATGGAAGATACAGTGATTAACATTCTTGAAGGCAATCATTCCAAAGGTACCGTTATTTTTGGCAGCGATCATGCGGGTTTTGAGTATAAAGAATTCTTAAAAAAAGCAGCCCATGACTTGGGCTATACGGTTATGGATTGCGGCACCCATTCCATAGATCGGGTGGATTATCCCGACTTTATTCCCCCTGTTGTTAAGGAAGTTCTTGCAGGCGCCAGGGGGGTTCTCATTTGTGGAAGCGGTATTGGCATGAGCATTGGAGCGAATCGGTTTAAAGGCATCAGAGCGGCTCTTTGTTTTGACGGCCTTATGGCCGAATTTGCCCGTTCCCATAATGACGCAAATATCCTTGTCCTGGGAGAGCGGTTCATAGGAAAGGAACTAGCTTTGTCTTGCCTAAAAACATTCCTTACCACTGCTTTTCTTGGCGATCGTCATTTGCTGCGCGTTGAGAAATTGGATACTTTAGATGGTTAAAGAATTAATCAATCCTGGACGCTCCCATAACCACAAACCGGTAGCAAGTGTTGTTCGAAACTCATATTCGAAGCTAGAATTACGAGAAGATTACTACTTATCCCAAGAAGCTAAAAAATTGGATATCAAAGGCGCAAAAACGCTTAGCCATGAAGACGCATGGAAATAAAATATCATAATGTTATCTGGAAGAAATCGCTCAAAAGCATATCCTTCATCTTCCAGTACGTGCTAAATTACTGATAAAAAGAGCCATAGAAGAACGTCTCATGGTAGATCCTATTGGTTTTGGAAAACCACTTCGTTACAGTCTTAAGGGGCATAGGCGTTTGCGTGTTAGCGATTACCGTGTTGTTTATCGAATCGAAGAAAAAACCAATACTGTCCTTATCATTGCCATAAAACATCGCCGTGATGTTTATGATGATTGATCCCAATAAAACTATCGTTTATCGATAAATAATAGTTGCAAAACAATAAAATTATGTTAACGTCACCTCATTAACCAACACAGAGGTCTTAATATGCAACGTATCCAAAAAGTCAGCACCTATCTGATCTGGGTGTTTAATTTTCTTCTCATCGCTTATCCTCTTTTTATAATATCCTGGTGGTTTCTCATTGACTGGGAGCCCTTTAAAAGTCTTGTGCGTGAGGGCCACATTTTCACCCCCATTGCTGCACCCGAGGGAGTCGTCAATCTTGCTAATGTTGCCTTTACACCCTTCACGAAAATGGTATGGCTTGCGGGCAATTTCATTGGATTTGCTCCTTTGTTTTTAGGGCTTCTTATCCTTAAAAAACTTTTCACAAATTATAAAATGGGGATCATTTTTTCACTGCAAAATGCAGAAAAATATAAGTACATAGGGGGACTCTTTTTAATCAACGCCTTTTTAACGGCGCCACTTTCTCACATGTTTGATGTTCTTGCTGTCACTCTTTCCAATCCTCCTGGACATCGTTATATTACACTTTCTTTTGGTACCCCTAATATAAATGATATCTTTTGCGGGATTCTAATCCTTTGTATTTCTTGGGTTATGGCTGAAGGCTATAAGCTTCAAGAAGAACAAAGTCTGACCATATAAGGGAGGGAACACATGCCTATAATTGTGAACCTTGATGTCATGATGGCCAAACGTAAGATCAAGCTCCAAGAGCTTGCAGAAAAGGTAGGGATTTCGGTCCCTAACCTTTCCATCTTGAAAACAGGAAAAGCCAAAGCTATTCGCTTTTCCACTCTGGAAGCCATTTGCCAAGCTCTTGAGTGTCAACCTGGAGATATATTGGAGCATGAGTAAAATCTTGTTAGTATCTTTTTAGTCGCAAGGAATTCAACACCACCATAATGCTGCTGGCCGCCATGGCACCCCCGGCAATTTCGGGACTAAGATGGCCAAAGGCAGCAAAGCCGATGCCCACCACGTTAAAAATAAAGGCCCAGAAAAGATTTTCTTTGATGATACGGAAGGTACGCTTTGAAAGAAGAAAGGCTTCAGGAATCAATTCAAGAGATGGCCGCATAAGTGTAATGGGTGCAGCATCCATAGCCACATCCGTTCCTGATCCCATAGCAAAGCCAACTGTAGCCACTGCCAGAGCTGGACCATCATTCACACCGTCCCCCACCATGGCTACCAAATTGTGATGCTCTTCTTGAGCTTTAACATAGTTAATTTTATCCTTAGGCTGAAGACCAGCCATGACTTCTTCGATACCAACCCTCTCTCCAATCATCAGTGCTGCTTCCTTTTTATCTCCCGTCAACATAATGGTTTTAAGACCCATGTCCTTAAGAGCTTTTAAGGTATCTCGTGCATGTAATCTTGGGGTATCGGAAAGATAGAAAACGCCGAGTAACCCCATTCCATCTTCTGCCAAATAAACGGTCGTTTGATCCGATTGGCGCAAGACAGGAATATCAAAACCCAGCTCTTCCATCATTTTTTCAGACCCTAGAGAATATGTTTTTCCTTGAATCTTTCCCTTGATTCCCTTGCCTGGCAAAGAGAAAAAGTCTTCTACCACAAGTAAATGAGGCGCCTTAAGAGCCGTTAAAAAGGCTTTTGCAACAGGGTGTTCGCTGCCTTTTTGAAGGGACGCGGCCAAAAGAAGAATTTGCTCCTCACCCTGATCGGCAAAAGGCTTCATAAAGGTGAGACTAAATTCACCTTTTGTCAAAGTCCCTGTTTTATCAAAAACAACTTGATCCACCATCCTAAGAGCTTCAAGGCTCTCCAAATCTTTGATTAAAATTCCCTTTCGCGCAGCCTCTCCCATGGCCACCACAATCGCAGTGGGCGTGGCAAGGCCCAAGGCACAAGGGCAAGCAATCACAAGGACGGAGACGGCTGAAATCAGGGCCACCTGCACAGGATAACCAAGGGCCAGCCAACTTCCAAAAGTGATGAGGCTGATAACTAAAACCAGAGGAGTAAAAATTCCTGCTACCCGATCCACAAACCGTTGAATGGGTGGGCGGGACGATTGAGCTTTTTCCACCATCTGAATCATACGCGCAAGAGTGGATTGACTTCCCACGGCGCTGGCTTCCAGGTATAAATTTCCGGAAGTATTGGTGGTACCACCAATGACCTTATCCCTCTCTTGACGCAGTACTGGAAGACTTTCCCCGGTGATCATAGATTCATCCACCTCGCTTTTCCCCTCAAGGATAATCCCATCCACAGGTATGCGCTGCCACGCGCGCACCAAAACCTTTTCCCCTTTTTTAATATCTTGAGTTAAAACTTCTACATAAACCCCATCCCGCTCCACAAAAGCTGTGGGAGGGGTGAGTTTCATCAAGGAGCGGACAGCCTCATTGGCTGATCTTTTCGCTCGCTCTTCAAGGAGTCGCCCCAAAAGAACAAGAGTAATCACAACGGCAGAGGCCTCAAAATAAAGTTCTTGAGCTCCTAAAAACACGCCTACAACGCTATAGCCATAGGCGGCGGAGGTGCCGATCACCACAAGCAAATCCATCCCTGTACTGAAATGTTTTAAGGAACGCCAAGAGGATTGAAAAAAACGCCTCCCGGCCCACAACTGCACAACGCTGCCACAAACAAGCTGAAGATAAGGGGACACATAAAAGCCAATCATATGAGCAAGCAGAGGTAGGGTAAAAACAATGGCAACAATTAAATCTGCATAACTGGGGAACGCATGGCCATGATGATGAGCCCCTCTCCCATGGTTCTGAGGCATTTCGCCTTCATAACCTTCGCTCTTAATTGCTTCTAAAATCTGATGAGGGAGATGGGGATCTGTTGAGTTGATTTCAACGTCAACCTTTTCACTGACAAAATTGACGCGCACTCCTTTAACTCCCTGAACTCGCATAAGTACTTTTTCAAGCCTTGCTGCACACGTCACACAGCGCATGCCCTTAATTTTAAGGTGTAGAGAATTGTTCATGTTATTTCTCCCTCTCTATGATGTTAGAGAGGGAGTATGAAAAAAAAGTTAATGCACTTTTGTACTTGAAGGCGCCTTTTTTAACTGTATTAGGTGTTGACTCTGGACCCCGTGGTCAAGCCAGGGGGCGTCAAGGTCGTGGGAAAGGGTGACGCCCCGCGACTTGATCGCGGAGTCCACTCTTCAGTAAGACTTATAGAAGTTCGTTTAGATATTCAGCTTAGCCAGGTTGATTTTGGTCAAAAACGTTTTCTTCCTCAACCCTTAGCTTCATTTGTTCTTCTGGAGTTAAAGCGCTTTCTTCTGGCATTAAGGATTTCATTTCATTTGTCGAATCAAGAAGCTCTTTCTTTGACTCTGGCGTCTTTACTCCTTGTTCTTTTGCCATAGCACTTTGCGGCGTATAAGCCGTAAAAAATAGAGCGGCAGATCCTAAAACAACCATTCGATTCCATGAAGTTTTCATTCTTAATTTCCTTTTTAATAGAGTGAACTTCCTGAACTATCGCCTGAAAATACAAGTTTTTCAAGACTTGTTATTGTATTTTTTTGCTGCCCACTTAGAGTTGAAGCTGCTTCTTCTGCATGCGCACTTGTAAAAAATAGCCCTAATCCCGCCCAAAGAAAATAATGTGCTGTTTTCATATTTCTCTCCCCAATAATTTTTCTTAAAAAGAATTATATACTATCTGAAGAAAGTTAATAATTTATTTCTTTATTTTTTTATCAAGAGTTTAAGAAAAAAATATTTCCTCTGTTCTTCTTACATCCCATATACCTCTTGTGCGCGCTTTTCAAAAGAACTGAGCATCTGATCAAAAGCCGACTCAAACACCATTCGAGTTGCACTTTGGAAGAGCCTACTTTTAAATTCAAAATCGATGAAAAACTCAATATCTGTGCCTGATTTTTCCCCTTCCTTAAATACCCAATGGTTATTGAGATGATAAAAAGGTCCATTAATATATTCCACATCAATCCGGGTTTTGGGGGTAAGGTGGACGCGAGAGCGAAAGGTTTCTCGAAAAAATTTATATCCCACGCTGAGATCGGCTAGTATCTCTGTATCTGACTCAGACAAAATACGTACCGCTGCGCACCAGGGTAAAAAGTCTGGATACTTTTCAATATCAGCCACCAGGTCATAAAGTTGCCCTGGGCTGTAAGGTAAATAGTGAGTGTGAAGCCGCGTTACCACTTAAGCCCTCAACTGGGCTTCACGGGCTGCTTTCAAGCGCACAAAATCATCCCCCGCATGATAGGACGAACGAGTCAGGGGGGAGGAGGATACCATCAAGAATCCTTTTCCTCGCGCCATCTTAGCATAATCCTCAAATTCAGCAGGAGTGACAAATCGATCCAGCACATGATGTTTAGGTGTGGGTTGAAGATATTGACCAATGGTCATGAAATCCACATTTGCAGCCCGCAGATCATCCATCACCTGATAAACTTCTCCCTTATCCTCCCCGAGCCCCACCATAATACCTGACTTAGTGAAAAGAGAGGAATCCAGGTCTTTAACCCGCTGTAAAAGACGTAAGGAATGGAAATAGCGAGCTCCGGGACGCACCTCGGCATAAAGGCGCGGAACTGTCTCCAAGTTATGATTATACACATCAGGGCGCGCTTCAACTACTTTCTCGAGAGCGCCCTCTTTTCGCAAAAAATCAGGGGTTAGAACTTCAATAGTAGTTTGGCGAGTCGCCTTGCGAATAGCTGTGATGGTCTGAGCAAAATGCTGTGCGCCGCCATCTTCCAAATCATCTCGATCCACAGAGGTAATCACAACATGGTGAAGCCCCATTTCAGCAACCGCAGCGCCGACTCTTTCCGGCTCGTGAGGATCCAAAAGATCAGGCCGGCCTGTTTTAATGTTACAAAACGTGCATGCACGAGTACAGACACTTCCCAGGATCATGACAGTCGCATGCTTTTTCGCCCAGCATTCGCCCACATTAGGACAGGCAGCCTCCTCGCAAACCGTGTTTAATTTTTGACGACGCATCAAATCACGTGTTTCCTGGTACTCTTTCGAGACAGGCGCCTTCACACGAATCCAGTCGGGCTTTTTCAGTTTTGAGATCACCACGCTTTTCCTTAACCGTTACTCTTTCATCAAAAAGGAATCTTGCCGAAATATCAAGTAAAAGTTGATGATCGGAAGAGAGAGCTTTTTATGCAAAATTCCCTCCTTGATGACAAAGGCTTTTAAAAAATTTCGATTCTTGAATCCTTTTTTATTAAAAGGGGGTTGTAAAAAAGAAAAAAGATCTTATTTATATATTACAATACATTAATAGTAGTATATTTTTAATCAAATCTTTTAGAAAGGTGAAAATATGAAACGTTATTTAGCTCTTTTAACTCTATCTTTTCTATCAACCAGCACGTTTGTGAAAGCCGGGCAATTTGATATCTCGAATCTATCTGCAGACCTTGATGAGAAAGTAAGTTCTCTTACTGTAAAAGCTGTCAAGCTACAAAGAAATATTGAGAATACGGAAAATACAGAGCTTAGAGATGCCTTTTCAATACAGCTGGGTGTTATTAATGATCATATAGAGGACCTTGTCAGGGGACGTTTCAATCCACCAAATTTTGAGGCTTATTCCAAAGCCCAAGAGCAAAAAAGTAACATTAAGACTAATTTTGCTAAAGAAGTTATGAATGGAACGCATATCCAGCAACTTATTAAACTTTTGAGAGTATTAGAGTGGCAAATCTATCCGAATGAATCGCAAGAATCCCAAGATATTTTTAGGGCTTTTCAGATTCTTTGTAGGTCAGAGCACTTCAGCTCCAAGGATGCTGGTCACTATCTGAAAAAAGAAAAGTTAATCACCCAGCACCTAGAAAAAGCTGACAAAATGATAGAAGAGTACAGGAACGATCTAAAAAAAATAAACGCATCCAATGTTCTAAGTGACCTAGAAATAATCAAAGATGGGTTAGACCACGAGAGCATCGAGTATCGTACTGTGAAAGATGCACTTACTTATCTTGTGGGAATTAACAAACTTAAGATTATGCATAATCATGAGTATGGAAGACGTTATGATACGGATGTAAAATTTAATGAAAGGACCTTCAGCAATCTAATAACGGCTGTTAAATACTATAAAGAGCTAGAAAAAAAACTTGAGCCTCTTCTCATCTCCTATCGTCAGTCAAAACAAGACGCTCCTGCTTCCATAGCCTCCGTTTTATCAGATGCAAGTGATTACAAAAAATTGGAAGAAGGTATTGACAACGGCCCAAGTAGTAGTAGCAGTTCAAGTAGTAGTGGTAGTTCAATGCCATCGCTAGCTCCTGCTGATGAGCCTGCTTTGCAAGCAAGCACTCCCATATTCCATATGGGAAAACGTGATGACTACCACCAAACAAAAGGATTTTCTGCTTATGAGGGGACTCATAGATGGACTGAAGGAATGGAAGCTTCAATAACACTTCCTTTTGAAAAGATGAGACATCGCCCTTCTCGCATTTCTTTTTTCGATACGAGAGGCCTTATAACTGATCGTCACCCACAACAAAATCTAACCGTAAAGGTGAATGGGGAGGAAGTTGGTCGTTATGTTTATACATTCACCAATAATAATCAGACAATTGATATCCCTCTGCCTAAAACTGGCCCAGCAACAATTGAATTTGAAATCCTCAAAGCGATAAGTCCTCTTGAATTAGAGATTAATTCTGACCCAAGAAAACTTGGCATATCATTTAGAGAATTCAAGTTTTACAATTAAGCAGAAAAAGCTCCCATGCTATTATGGCTTAAAGGAGTGAGCATATTCAAGTTTAGTTATATTTAGACACTTATCCCATGGTTGTTATCCCCGCGCAAGCGGGGATCCAGCTTTCATTGGATACAAAATAACTTTTTCAAGATGAATGTGATAACCTATTAAATCTCCTTAGAAATCTCCGCTGCAAGGGCTTCAAAAAGAGCCGCAATACCGGCCGCATTGGATCCGCCGGCTTGGGCAAGGTCAGGGCGACCGCCGCCGCCATTGCCACCAATAGTGGGAACCACTTTCCGGATTAGCTCAACCGCATTAAAGCGCGCAAGAAGATCAAGACTCACACTAATCACAAGAGAAACCTTACCATCATTTTCTCCCACAATGACAAAAATACCATTCTTATGTTCCGCCTTTAACTCATCCGCAATGGGCTTGAGATCTTGTGGAGGAACCCCCTTTAAATGACGTTTGATAAAGGGAACACCATTTATCATTTCTGGCTTTTGGGACTCCCCTTCCCCACCGGAGGTGGCCAAGCGCTGACGAAGAGTTTGAACTTCCCGCTCTAACAATTTGCGTTCCTCAAAGAGTTGTCCCACTTTTTCTGAAACCGCATTGGGAGCGACCTTCAGCTGATTTGCAAGACCTTGGAGAGCCTTTTGCTGAGTGGCTACATAATCTTCTGCCATCCGCCCCGTCAGAGCTTCAAGGCGGCGGATGCCTGCGGCAATACCTGCCTCCGAAACGATCTTAAAAAAGCCAATATCGCCCGTGCGCTCCACGTGGGTTCCTCCACACAGCTCAACAGAGAAAGACTCAAGGATCTCTTCACCCATCGCCACAACGCGTACCTCATCCCCGTATTTTTCCCCAAAGAGGGCCAGCGCCCCTTCCTTGGCGGCTTCTGCTGGGCTCATCAGGCGCACGGTAACGGCTGTGTTTTGGCGCACCTGATCATTAACTTCTCGCTCAACAATTTGAATTTCTTCGGGCGTAAGGGCTTTAGGATGACTAAAATCAAAACGCAACCGATCGGGCGTCACAAGGGATCCTTTTTGGATAACATGAGCCCCTAAATTTTTGCGCAAGGCCCGGTGCAAAAGATGGGTTGCAGAATGGTTCGCTCTTAACAAGGTACGGCGCGGCCCCTCCACGCCCAAATGAACTTCATCGCCAACCTTAAAAGTGCCTTCAACAACGTGGCCGAAATGCACAATAAGATCTCCCAACTTTCGTTGGGTATCTTCAATCTCAATTTTTCTAGCCCCAGAAGTGATCACGCCCGTATCGCCCACTTGACCACCCGATTCTCCATAAAAGGGCGTTTGATTGGTGAGGAGTACGATTTTATCGCCGGTCTTCACCTCTGGCACAGGCTTTCCATCAACCAGCAAGGCTGTAATTACACCTTCTGCAGCGACGGTTTTATAACCTAAAAATTCTGTTGCATTCAACCGATCGCGCAGCTCAAACCAGATAGTATCCGTCTTGCTTTCACCTGAACCAGACCACGCAGCACGCGCCTCTGCCTTTTGCTTGTCCATGGCCTTTTGAAAGCCAACCATGTCCACGGATTTTCCTTCTGCCCGCAGAACGTCTTGAGTCAAATCTAAGGGAAATCCATAGGTGTCATAGAGTTTAAAGGCCACTTCTCCAGGAAGTTCTTTTTGGGTTTTTTGAGATTCTTCCGCCAATAATTTGAGCCCCTTGTCCAAAGTTTGACGAAAGCGATCCTCTTCCAAATTGAGGGTTTCAATAATCAAAGGCGTAGCCCGTTCAAGCTCTGGATAGGCCCGTCCCATTTTTTCAAGAAGGGTCGGATAAAGCTTGGCCATCAGGGAGCCTTTGTAGCCCAAAATCTGTACATGGCGCATAGCACGCCGCATGATGCGCCGCAACACATACCCGCGTCCTTCATTGCTGGGAAGGACGCCATCGGCCATCAAAAAACAACTAGAGCGCAAGTGGTCGGCGATCACCCGGTGGGAATCGCGCGCTTTACCGATGGCCACAGTTTTTGTTAGCTCTTCGGAAGCCTCAATCAAGGCCTTAAAGATATCTGTATCAAAGTTATCGTGCACCCCTTGAAGGACTGCGGCAACCCGTTCAATCCCCATGCCCGTATCGACAGAGGGCTTGGGAAGAGTGACCATCTCACCAGAAGCGAGTTTTTCATATTGCATAAAGACCAGATTCCAAATTTCAACAAATCTGTCTCCTTCTGCGTCAGGACTGCCGGGAGGACCGCCAAGAATGTGATCTCCGTGGTCATAGAAAATTTCTGTACAAGGCCCGCAAGGCCCCACATCACCCATGGTCCAAAAGTTTTCATCCTTATCCGCAATGGGAATGATTTTATGATCAGGAAGCCCCGCTATCTTTTTCCACAGCTTTGCTGCTTCCGTATCTTCGCTATATACCGTGATGGTGAGTTTTTCTGCAGGAATGCCCCATTCTTTTGTAATCAACGTCCAGGCTAAATCAATAGCTTCTTCCTTAAAATAGTCCCCAAAGGAAAAATTCCCCAGCATTTCAAAAAAGGTATGATGGCGTGCTGTGTGGCCTACATTTTCAAGATCGTTATGCTTGCCGCCGGCACGAAGACATTTTTGGGCTGACGCAGCTTTGGTGAAATCAAGGGTTTCTTGCCCCGTAAACACGTTTTTAAATTGCACCATGCCTGCATTCGTAAACAACAGGGTTGGATCATTATGAGGCACCAGAGGACTAGAAGGCACAACCATGTGCCCCCGATTTTTGAAATATTCTAAGAAAAATGACCGAATGTCTGCTGTGGTTTGCATCGCCGTAATTGCTTTCAAATCTTATTATGCCGCATCTTCCTCAATGGCTCCAGAAGCAGAGATGGCTTGATCTACAAGTGCAGTATTGGCACGAATTCCTGCTTCCAACTCTTCCGCGACTTTTGGATTTTCCTTAAGATAAACGCGGGCATTCTCACGACCTTGACCAATGCGTTGATCCTTGTAGGAATACCAGGATCCGGACTTTTCAATAAGATTCGCCTTCACAGCCAGATCAATAAGCTCGCCTGTTTTAGAAATACCTTCTCCGTACATGATATCAAATTCCACCACCTTAAAGGGAGGCGCAACCTTGTTCTTCACAACCTTCACACGAGTTTGATTACCGATAACCTCATCCCGATCCTTTAAGGCGCCAATGCGGCGAATATCCAAACGAACAGAGGAGTAAAACTTAAGAGCATTTCCGCCCGTTGTAGTCTCAGGATTTCCAAACATAACACCAATTTTGTGGCGAATTTGGTTGATGAAAATCACCATACAATTGGTTTTTGAAACGGATCCAGTGAGCTTACGCAAAGCTTGACTCATCAGACGTGCTTGAAGGCCCACATGGTGGTCGCCCATCTCCCCTTCCAATTCTGCCTTAGGGACAAGGGCAGCAACGCTATCCACCACCAAAACATCAATAGCGCCAGAACGCACAAGGGTATCGGCAATTTCAAGAGCTTGCTCCCCTGCATCGGGCTGAGAAATAATCAAGTTGTCCGTATCAACGCCTAGCTTGCGGGCATACACGGGGTCCAAAGCATGCTCGGCGTCCACAAAGGCACAGGTGCCGCCAGCTTTTTGAGCCTCTGCCACCACATGAAGAGAAAGGGTCGTTTTTCCCGAGCTTTCAGGGCCATAAATTTCAATGATACGCCCCTTAGGAAGTCCACCGATTCCAAGAGCAATATCCAATCCCAAAGAGCCTGTGGAAACCGTCGCTACATCTGAGATCGCGGGTCTTTGACCGAGGCGCATAACTGAGCCTTTTCCAAAGGCTTTTTCGATTTGACCGAGGGCAGCTTCAAGGGCTTTTTGCTTTTCCATAAAATGACTCCTACTTTTCTCTTGTGATATCTCTTTTCTATATTTCACAGCTAGTCTCAGAGTGCAATTCTAATTTATGGTAAATCACGGTAAACGCATCTAAATCTTAAGGAGCGCAAGGAAATCTGATAAACTGCCATTCTTAAAAATAAAAAAAGGATG
>JAIEPE010000030.1 GCA_019749915.1 Alphaproteobacteria bacterium
TGCTTTTATTTGAACCACAGATTTATCTTCTCTTCGTAACATTTTTTTATAAAAAATTAGGTTGTTCGAGGTTCTCACATTTTTTTATAAAAATTCAGGTTGTTCGAGGTTCTCATCATCAAATGCTTTATCAGCATTCACTCGGGTCGGACTCATCCATATTTCATGCAAATCTGATTTTGCTCTGGCCTGAAGCGTTCTCGGTAGTTTATTCAGCATATTAAGCGTTTTATGTAACCAACAGCGTTGATGCCGGGTTTTTGGAAAAACTTCTCGTACCGCTTAACCAAAACCACAATGCGCCATCGCCAACAGCAACTTGCGGGCCATTTTTGAGGCCTAATAATTGAAGATGATGCATCAACTTTAACCAAGATTCTTTACTTTCCCTAAAACCATCTTCTAACGCAATTAATTCTTTTTGACCTTGTTCATTCACGCCAATTACCACTAAAACGCAATCCTTAGCGTCTTCCATCCTCGCTTGAAGATAAATTCCATCAACCCACCAGTAAACGTAGACTTTTTTTGATAAATCACGTTTATACCATTCATGATATTCAGACTCCCAAGCCGTTTTTAATCGACTAATCACCCCCGGCGATAAATTATTCGCCTATTCACCAAATAACGGAGCGAGTGATTCTTGAAAAGCCCCTGTCGAAATCCCTTTCAAATAGAGTAAAGGCAAAAATTTATCCATACTCTTACTACGACGTAAATACGGCGGGACAATAGCAGAATTGAATTTTATTTTATCGAGAGAGGCACGATCACGAACCCTAGGAACTTTAATTTCAAGAGCGCCAATTCCAGTTTGAACAGAGCGCCCTGGCAGATAGCCGTTGCGGATGAGGCGTGGTTCACCGCTTGGCATTGCCTGCTGATGCAATTCTAGAAAGATTTGAACCTCAGCCCAAGGGCAGCACTTAACATCTCCCTGGCGCCCTGTCTAGCAATCTCAGTTAGCAAATCACTCGTAGTATTTGCCTCTGGCTTCTTAAACTGAATTAGATTATCTTCTTTCACGGTGGTGCCTCCTCTTATTGATGAACAATTTGCGTTGAACAATCAATTAAGATATACCGCCACACCTAAGCCGATCAGCTTAGATCAGGCTGCTAAACACAACTTTTGAGCATAACTCAAAGAGGTTATAGTAACCCCATAAATATTAATTTTTAGATGATAGTACGATTCCTGGTAACAATTAGTCTTCTGATTGCTTAAAATGGGAATCAGCCATCAATACTTTTAGCAAATATTTATTATCCTTTTTAAATGATGTTTGATTTTTATAGCTCTTCCTTCGAATACAACCATGCTTTCGATATTGCAATATAAGGCGCATACATTGAGTGCGAGAATATCCTGTCATTCGCATCATGTATTTTCTTATGATACCACGCTCATGCTTATTTAGCGGGTGTCGCGCACCTCCTTCTCTCTAAGGCTTTTAGGTCTCATATCAGTCCATACTTCTTTTACGTATTTCAACACTTCTTCCTTAGTGCCTTTTGGTCCAACCTGCTTCCATCCTAGTGGGATTTCCTTCCATGCAAACCAAATTGAGTATTGCTCCTCTTCATTAATTAAGCATATATATTCTTCATTATCTTCTTCTGACATATGTTTTCTCCTTACTAATTGATGTTTTTATAAATAATAATTAATTAGTTAACTGCACTGCTATTTATTGGCTCTTCAGATATAACTCGTAGATATCCTTCTCGAGTTAATCGCAAAAGTTGGTGATGGTGGGATCAAGCAGTCATTTCATCATTGCCGATGATTATCCCCAACCATCAAAAATGTGACATCAAGCACGATGTTTGACAACCGCTTTTTTTACCGCTTTTTTTACCCCAACAATTTTTTGAGCAACTTGCTGTTTTACCCTCCCTTTATAACAGGTCTCTCGCAGCAATTCCAAGTTCAGAATAAACCCAATTAAAGTTATAAGGCATTGCTCTGTTTCCCTGTTTTACAGCTCGCATATCCGTATTTTCCATATCTTTTAAAAGCTCAATAACCTTCCCCAATCCATTTTTTGTTTTGACAGACTGTCTAGGCGTTTTATGGTTTAAAAAAGGAAGAGGAGAATCTATCCACTCCCGATAATGCTGATCAAGCATCTGCTGTATGAACTTTTCTTCTTCCTCTGTGGAAAGTCCTGAAACGAGCTCTTCTGAAGAATCCTCAGAGTCTCTAAGCTCAGGCTTAAGACGCGTCGGTTCCCCAAGGAGAGAACTTAACTGATCTTGGAAAAAATCTTCTACAATATTGGCTTGCTGTTCCGAATTAACATCCACAATTAACTTTTTTCCCTTGATTTTTATTTCAGCAAACAAACGATAAAGATGCCCCCCTTCATCACTGACTTGAGTATCGAGGCGCTGTTGTCTTGCAGACTCTGAGCTTGACTTTTTCTGGTGAGGGTGGATGTCGCTTTTTCTCTCCTCAAGAGGCCAAAACTTAACAGGATGATTAATGCCATGATGGCCTGTTATCATTTTTCTTACTGTTCCTCCGAGAGCTAATCCTAATAATCGGTGTCCTAAACAAATTCCGAAGATGGGTATTTTAGTCGTTAGGAGCTTATGGATAACAGGAGTTACATAGCTTGCAATGGAATGAGAATCTCCTGGTCCGTTCGATAAGATAATCCCTTCTGGGTTTTGTGCAAGGATGTCTTCATAAGTTGAGTGCGGAGGAAGAAGAGTAATCATATACTCATTTCTTTCTAATGCCTGGATAATTCCTCGTTTCACTCCAAAATCAATAATGACAATATGTTTTTGCTCTTGCTGGTTACTCTTATTATCTTGAATTCCCTTATTTGTCCAAGAGCATACATCCTTTGTTGCCACATCAGAAGAGAAGTCTTTATGTTCTATTCCTTGCTCTTTATCAAGGATAGCCCTGAGAGAAGAAAGATCTTTTAAAGTAGGAGAGGAAGAGCTGTGATAAATGAGGCCTTTTAAAGGACCATAATTACGTACCGTTTTAATAATGGCTCTTGTGTCAACTTGAGAAATTCCTATAATTTCATTTTCTCGCAGCCAATCATTTAAATGACCCTTGCTTCGATGGTTTGAAGGAGCTGAAATACGATCTTTTAGAATCACTCCTTTAAGGAAGCACTTCTTAGCTTCCATATCCTGATCATTTTCCTCTACATTACCAATATGAGGAAATCCAAAAGTTATGATCTGCCCTGCATAGGAAGGATCTGAAAGAACTTCTTGATAGCCTGTCATGGCCGTATTAAAGCAGACCTCGCTTGTTGTAATTTCTTCTTTTCCGACACCACTCCCAAAGAAGTAAGAACCGTTTTCAAGAATTAAACAGGCATTAATGCTTATAAACACAAAAGACTATCATTTCTTATTGAAAATTTATTGAACACAAGAGTACCCTTTTTTTTAGGTAGCTATTCTTTTCTTTGTCTAATCAAGCTATCGATCATCTTAGGCAATACGTTAAAAAGTAAAAAAGAAAGAGGGGTTAATTTGAAATTACTTTTAAAAAAATTCCAAAATACCCAGTTAACATCTTCTTATTCTTAGAGGTATCAAAGCATTTTTCTTCTTAGCTCTCAAGATAGAATTTTTACTACATTGAATCAATGAAGATATGATTTCTAATAAAGAGGCTCATTCCTTTTGAAAGCTTTTTCCTCAACCACTTGCCCAATGACCTCATTTATACTTCAATATTTTTCTATGTTCGCCGCTGGGAAGGAGTGTATTGGTATTCATACATTCCTAGAAAAACTAAGTTGTGTTGCCTCTAATGATACTTACTAGCTATGTTTTTTTCGTAGGCTTTTCTAATATTCCAATGTGTTGGAGCTTCTGAAGCGTATTCTCCTTCAATTCTGCCTGGATTATTCTTATCTTTTATTTCGTATAATTTTACGATACCGTCTCGATTCAACAAAGTAGCTGTTCTTAAAACTGTCTCTTTATCATAGTCCAACTCAGGGAGACATGTAGGCCAATAGAAACGTTCCCTATTCCAGCTTGAATAAGACTGCTGCATACTTCCTATTACAAATCCAAAATTATTTTTGGAGAGATTTACTACGCTTCGAAATTTAGATTCGTTTATAAGAATATATGAATGGTGTTTTATGGTTTCATCTTTAAGGAAAAATATACCATCAATTCCATTATCAGGTCCCTTTTTAGTTGTGCATTCTTCGTCTTGAAAAATTCCATTCCCATTGTTGTGGTCAGCCTTTAATGAGGCTATGTGAGCAATGTAGTGATCTTCCAAAATTTGATAGCTTAAAGGTGAAGTTTTAAAAAAGAACTTTGCAGCAACCTCCCCAGCAATTCCTTTCTTTTGCTTAGAGTCCAAGCTAGCTTTAAATGCATCCCAGGTTGTTATATTTCCATGCGCACCTGTTTTTTGAAGAAATTCAGGTAAAAATTCTTCGTAAATTTTTCCCTCCAGGTTCACAAAATTCATGGAAATGCCAGTATCCTTGATTTCTATTTCATCTTGTATTGCATGTAACGCAATGGAAAAAAGAAAGAAAGCGAAAAAATTAAAAATATTTATTGATCTAAAATATTTAGAAATCCTCATAATAAATTTCCTTCTATGATTCAATTAAGAACTTAAAAATATCATATTGAGCATCTAAGTCTCCAATAAGAACAAACGAACTTACTGAGATGTCTCTCTAAAGAACAAAACAATCTAGTCCCAACCTTCTTTTTTCAAAAAGTTATTTTTTTATGTTTATTTTAAAGTTAATTTCCATTAAAGTTTTAACTACTCCTTTTAAACAAAAAAAATAAGAGATTTTATGAAAACGAAAAAAATAAAGCTTAGACCAAATACCTTCAAGTTAATATATTGTTTTGTTTTGTTTTTAGCCATATTAAGTCCTTATACTTCTTATGCAATGCTCTTTGAAGATGAATCAGTGGATAATTCTTCTAATACAATTCAACGGCAAAATTTAACAATAAAAAAAAGTGAAGCAACTGAACATTCTGACTCTGCGACGTTAATCCCTGTCATTTCTCATGCAATAGACGCCGGACCAGAGGAAAGAGAGCTTGATTTGTATAACCCGTCAGCTCATTTACCTAACGAAGTAATAGAAAGCATCCTACCAAATGATTTCACTATAATTGCACATACTTATGTTCAAGCCTTTAGAGATGAAGGTGATGAAAATTCGAAAACCTCTCTAGTTCTTAAATGTATTGCAAGTTTAGGAGGATTTGGAGCGGGAATACCCGGCATAGCCGCTGCTTTACAAGCAGGAGAATATTATGGATCTAGCACTTTAGGTTATGTTTTGGCTGCGTCAACCGTTCTCTATACGGGTGGAGTTGCGTGTTGGGCTATATGGGAGTTTATTGAAAGCGCTCAAACTTCACAAAATACTATAAGGTTGAATAATGATGCCCCATTGGCAAGTAAGGTGGGAAAAACAGTAGGTTCCCTTGTTCTCGGAGTTTTTTCCTGCACTCCAGCAGTATACCTAGCTTACAAATATAATACTGTAAAAGAAATTATTGCTCTCAGTTTTTTCTATGAGTGGATCTTTCGTGCCCTTGGTTTCTATAAATTTCTTTCTCCAATAAAAATAAAAAAAAGCTACGATATCTGTGAAGATAATACAATTAAAAACAAAGGGGTAGAATATATTGACCAATCCAAAGTTCATTTTCTTAGGCTACAGAGAGAAAATAACGAAACAGAAATTCCACTTGCTTTAAAAAATTCTAATACTCCTAATGAGCTTTATTCCTATTTAAATCCTGCATTTTCTCAACAGGACTTAAGTGCTCAACAAGATATCTTACCTTCTCATTATGCGAGAGGCATCCCTCGAAAATTAACACAATATGCAGCACTAGTTTTTCCTTTTGCGGGCGCATTTGTTAATGGTGTATTAACATTTAAAGGGTTTAGCCTAATCACGGATAATACAGCTGCTTTAGCCATACTTACTGGAATATCAGTCCTCCCAATGCTTGTTTTAGATAGTTTCGCAACAAAACAAGTGGCTGGAGGTATATTTGATGCAATGTATTCATGCAGATCTAGGGTCCTACCTTCCGATTACTTTGAATCGTTCCATCCACATTTGAAAAAAGCAATTATAGCGGGAGCAGTAACAGTATCTGTAGCAGCTAGTGGTGTGGTAATATACTTCATTTTAGATAATCTAGAAGGAACTTTCTTGAGTCCTGTTAAATACGTTTTTACTGCGTTGGCTGCTGTGTCATCTATTAAATTTGGTAGTTATGCTATTACTAATACTTTAATGAATTTTGGAACTGTATTAACAAAACAAATAAAAAAAACAAGTACTTATACTTTTAATTGCTTAAAAAAATTAGATGGGCTCCGTAATTTAATTTGGGAAGCAGATACGCCAACTGTTGAAACCTTTGTAAAGGAGGTAAATGGAGGCGAGTATTCCCAATATTAGGGCTTAATCTAAGGATGGCTCCATATTAATCCAACGTTCACTCCAGAGATTAAACGGTTCTTCAGTTAAATCTTCAACTTCATTCGGAGATAGACCTAAAGATTTTTTTACATTATTAAGAGAGGAAGCCTTATTTAAAGCGTTATCTAATAAATTAAAAATATGGGTGCCTCAAAGAACCTAATTTTTGAGTGGACTTAGAGAGAAATGTGGGGGTAAGAGAAAGAAGATCTGAAACAAAGCACCTTTTCAGGGGGTTTAGGTAAGTTATCTAGTATTTTTAAGTCATTTGGCTGGTTTTAGGCAAACTTATCCTGTGAAAGTTCTCTTCTCTTCCCAAAAAGTAAGCCTTTTCATGTTGTAAGCGATATTTGTAAGGGTAATTTTAATATGGGCTCGCTTAAGTCCGATTGTTCGGATAAAAAGGCCCATTTTATCTTTTTGTACAGCAAAAATATGCTCATCCTTTGCACGAATTTGGGATTTTCTTCTATTAACCTCAGTTTTGGACTGCGACACGAGGTTGCTTATGTAATTGTTTAGACTATGAAAGGAGGACTAAACTTATCATTCTGCTGATAATAGCCTACTGACACATGCGATCATAGTAATATGATGGTGTGAAGCTGTCGGGACAATGTACTCTACCTTTATGGAGAAGCTAAATCGTGAGAGGAGGCCAAGCTGCTAGCATCAGAGCGGCTTAGAGGCTAGGCTGAGGTGGTACGGTTAACACATGTAAATTGCTGATAAACATCGTTATGAGGAACAAGCTAAAGATGCTGATAAGCTTGAACCAAAAGGTAAGTGATTGGATATCGTTCTTCCAAATGGCGATACGTAGACATGAAATCACCGGTGAAAAGGCAGAACCTAACCCACTATTATCATTACATAAACGAAACGTGGTAAGCCCATAGGTCTCCTCTAGGAGGAAGGCAACCTGTGAAGGAAGCTAATAGGCTTGTGGATAGCGGGATGCGGAGAAAGCGAAGGCCATACTGTAATGGTGTGGATAGGAATTGAGTACAAGCAATATCATTCCACGCGAAAGCGGGCAGACTTCCGCATGGTGCTCCACTGTATGAACGGGAGAGAACCAAATTTAGGAGGGAAAGCAAATGACGGTAATGACTAAAATCATTAACTGGTGCGCCCTTCCCCTCACCGGGGTTTTAGGCTGTCTGGTAGTAATGCAGAGTCAGCTCAGTATATACTGAGAAGGTGGGCTATGAATTTCATAGCTTTTGGAGGGCCTGAGCGGAGTAAAGGGAAACTTTTATGCTCCGTTCTGAGGAGAGGGGGTAGCAGTGATGCTGCCTCCTTATCCGGCTAAGCTCCTGACACACCATAAATGGCGCATTACACAGTCAAGAAACTAAGAGAAGTTCCTCTTTCCAATTTTAATATTTTCGGCAAAATGAGGACGGCGTCAGCAGTTATGACCGATTTCTCATTGGTGCTTTTTTGCCCGTGGATAAGCCTGGTTTTGGAGGAGACGGTTGCATCATTGGTGGAGTAAGTTTGCTTACTACCCCGTTTAGGAGACTGTTTTTACGCTACCGTTCCAAGCTGACACCTCTTAATTCTAAAAATAATTAAAGAGGAGACCCAATGGAAAAGAAAGTACGTCAGAAGCTTAAAATTAAATATCCAGATGCTGCAGGTATCGATATAGGTTCAGCTGTTCATTATGTATGTGTTCCTGAGGAACGAGATGAGCCATGTGTGAAAAAGTTTGGGTCTTTCACAGCTGATTTATATCAGTTAGCCAAGTGGCTTAAGAAGTGCCGTATTAAAACAGTGGTGATGGAATCAACCGGAGTCTATTGGATACCTCTTTTTCAAATTTTAGAAGATAGAGGATTTGAGGTAAGGCTTGTAAATGCCCGCTATGTGAAAAATGTGCCAGGGCGAAAATCAGATGTTCAAGATTGTCGATGGCTGCAACAGCTTCATAGTTATGGTCTTTTGCAGGGCTCTTTTAGACCAGAACAACAGATTTGTACTTTGAGAAGCTATATACGGCAAAGGGAGATTTTAACAAAGAGTTCATCAATACACATACAGAGAATGCAGAAGGCATTAACGCAGATGAATATCCTCCTTCACAAAGCTGTAACTGACATAACAGGAGTTACAGGAATACGAATCATTCAAGCTATACTTGAGGGTGAAAGGAACCCACACAAGCTTGCTCTTTTAAAAGACTACCGCATTAAAAATAATGCAGAGGTTATAAGTAAATACCTCGAAGGGGACTATAGAGAGGAACATCTTTTTGCATTAAAGCAAGAATTTGAACTCTACAAAGCTTATCGAGAGAAGATCTTTGAATGCGATCAACAGATCGCAAGCTGTTATGAACACTTCGATACAAAAGCAGAAGATGAGGTACAGAAAACTCAACGAAAAAAGAATTCAGACAAAAATCATCCACTATTTGACCTGCATGGAGAACTTCAGAGAATTACGGGAGTTGATTTAACAAAAATTCCAGGTCTCGATGTTCTTGCTATCCAGACGATTATTTCCGAAGTTGGGTTAGATCCTCATCGTTGGCCCACAGAGAAACATTTTGTATCTTGGTTAGGCTTGAATCCATCAAATAAAATTACAGGAGAGAAGGTTTTTAGTACAAAAACCCGTAAAGTTGTTAATCGGGCCTCTACGGCTTTCCGTTTAGCAGCCTTCTCGATCTCTAGGAGCCAAAATGCTCTAGGTGCTTTCTTTAGGCGAATAAAAAATCGTCTTGGCTCACCAAAAGCCATAACAGCAACAGCTCGCAAAATTGCCTGTATTTTTTACCGCATGCTCAAATATGGACAAGATTATGTTGAACTTGGCCTGGAGAACTACGAAAAGAAATATAAAGAGAGGATCGTAAAGACCCTACAAAAAAAGGCTTCCGAACTTGGCCTTGTTCTGGTGCCTAAAGAAATATAACTTTGGCTTTGAGACAAGTTTCTTAGGAGAGATAAAAAATATGGTAGGCTAAGCCTTTCTTAAACTTGCAAAAATAAGAAGGGGGCTTAGCCAATGAGATATAATATATCACAGCATTATTTTTTTGCATCGATGAATTTTCCTATGTGTATAGTCAACAATAATTTTTCCTCATATTAAAAAATATGCAGATGATCGAGTAGGGGGAGCTTCACAGCTCCTCCCTCTCACACCACCAGTACGTGCGATGTCGCATACGGCGGTTTCAGTTAAACTTTTACCAAAGCTACCTTCTGTTTCAAGCTTATGAGTGACCTTGTTCTCTAAACCAAGTCTTATTCATCGCATGATGAACCGGAATACTCATGGATAAATGCCACCACCCTTTAGCTGAGTTTGCTAAAGGCCATGCACTGCATTTGGGCACTCCTAAACTTATAAGGAATTGTGCTATCGACCTACTTTGCTTTCGCTGCTTAAGTCGATAACACCTCACCTTCCGTCGTATCCATTTGTCCAAAACCTCGATTTGGCTGGGCCACTGCGTCAGCTGAAAGTAGTTAATCCATCCACTCAAAGCCTGGTTTAGTTCAGCTATAATTAAATCTAAACTAACGCCACGGCTTCGTTTTGTGATGTATCGTACTTTATCTTTAAGACGATCTAAACTTTGCTGTGCAATGACTAATTTCCCCTCCTCAAGCAATCGATACCCAAGAAATTGCCGCTCATTTACAGAGGCGTACCCACTCTTGGTCTCGTTCAGCTTCAGTCTTAGACATTTTTCGAGAAACTTCTTTACCGATTCTATCACTCGCTCACCCGCTCTCAGGCTTCTTACATAGATGTTGCGGTGAGTCAGCGTCAGGAACTTCCCCCAACGCTGCTCGCAGAACTGTACGTGAACGTCGCCGCTCATACAGCTCCCATTATCCAACCGGTGATCCAAGACCTAATCTCCAATGAATGAATAACCCAGGCTCACGCTTTCTCACGCAACCTAACCAGTGCTTCGCTCTTTGTTTATGTCCTTGGAATCTCTTGTATTTCCTCATGACCCACCTAATAAGATATCGCTCTATGTTTCGTAGAAAAGGATACATGGCCGATTTATAATATCTTCCATAGTAATTTACCCATCCCTGCACATAAGCATTAAACATCCTTGTTAGATCATCAATGTTCTTGTCGCTGCGTAGATGAATCTTCCAACTCCGAATTTCTTTTCGAATTCGGTTTGCAGCTCCCTGACTTACCGCAGGTGTGAAGTTAACAAAGCACTTCCCCATCTTATTCTTTGATAGACGGGGACGAAATGTATACCCAAGAAAATCAAAGCGTTCATGCTCATATGAGCCTCTCCGATCCACATCCTTACAGTACACAATCTTTGTCTTCTCTGGATGTAATTCAAGACCACATTCTTTTAATCTGATCCTAATTTCTTCCAGTACCCTCTCAGCCTGCTTTAGAGAGCTACAATGCGCCAAAATATCATCGGCAAAGCGCTCAAACTTTACTTCTGGAAAGCGTCTCTTCATCCATTTGTCAAATGCATAATGCATGAATATATTGGCTAATAAAGGACTCACAACCCCTCCTTGCGGAGTTCCTTGCTCCCTTTTGATCAGTTCTCCAGCTTCTCTTTGGAGGGGCGCTTTAAGCCACCTCTCAATGTAAAGATGAATCCACTTCTCATCCGTATGGAACTTTATCGCTTTCATCATGAGCTCATGATCTAAATTATCAAAGAAACCCTTGATATCTAGATCAATGCACCAATCCTGTCGCCAACACCGTTTCCTTGCTGTTCCTACTGCATCTAATGCTGATTTCCCTGGACGATATCCATAGGAGTCTTCATGAAATGTCGGTTCTACCAATGGCTCCAAATATAGCTTTGCTATAGTTTGGGCCACACGATCCGAAACAGTTGGAATTCCCAATAAACGTGTTTGGCCATCAGATTTTGGTATTTCCACTGCCCTTATGGGTGGTGGAAAGTATGTGCCCGATGACATTCGGTTCCATAGCTTGTAAAGGTTGCTCTTTAAGTTTAATTCAAAATCCTCAATGGATTCCTCATCAACCCCAAAAGCACCTTTGTTCGCCTTAACTCTTTCCCAAGCGGCCATTACGCTTTTCTTGGAAATACAAAATGGTTTTGTCTTATCCACTTTAGTTCATCCCATTCTCATGGTTGTCTAATCAATAAGACGGATAACTCAACCCCTTCGCTCCACTCCCTTTCAGGAGTTTCATCACTATTACGGGTTGATCCGCCCCTATGCCCTGCTTTGGTACTCAGATCCTTGTGGGGCTTCCACTTGAATCGCTCCCTTTGCATCAGTGCATAGGTTCCCACGTTCCATATAAGAGCCTGTATCAAGTTCGTGCCACCTCTATGCCGGAGACCACTTAGCCAGTAGATAGGTTCCCGCTAAGCTTATCCCGAGTTAACGACTTCCCCTCGGTTTTGATCTCATTTATACGCTTTCGACACTTCAGCAGTGGTTCAATCGCTTCATCTCCTTGATCCTTACCTGATATCTTGTAAGATACCTTTTCTCTAACGCTCACCACCCTGGCTTTTGACCAACGCAGCTTAGAGTAGTTTGAAGCCTCTTCCTACAAAGCGGCTCCAGAGGGCCCTCCTCCATCTCTCATATAGTTGCACACAAATTTGATTTACATTACGGCTTCATATAATCCTCCTTTGTGCTCGTGGCACACAGTCATCAGCATACCTCACGTACCACAAACGGCGGAAGTTTGGATCGTTTGGGTCTCGGGATGGCATAGATTGAAGCTGTCGCTTAAGTCTATGTACTCGTTCCCAATTATCCTTCCTTCTTGCCTCTGCAGCTTGCATTTGTAACCTGACGTAAGGTAGGTTTGCTTTCCGTCGCGAACCACGTGTATAGGTTGGTATAAGTTGCTCTTCAACGTATTTATCCAAGCGATTGAGTACGATATTACTACAAATTGGACCTATGACTGACCCTTGCGGCACGCCGCTGTAGGTATGGTTATATCTCCAATCCTCTAAATATCCCGCTTTAAGAAGTCCTCCTAAGAGTCGGATAAAGCGATTATCGTGAAAGCTTTCTTGTAAAATGCTGAGCAAAGCAGAATGGTCTATTTTGTCAAAGCAAGCACAGATATCTCCCTCGATGAACCATTTTGTTCCTTTCCCTTTTTGTATGACTTCTCGAAGGGCGGTATGGCACCCTCGTTTTGGCCTGAACCCATGAGAATGGACACTAAACTGAGGTTCGTAATAGGCCTCCAGGATGGACCTTATTACTTCTTGAAGTAACTTATCTGACCATGAAGGTAGTCCTAACGGTCTTAGTTTTGTTTTTCCATTCTTTTTGGGTATAAAGATACGTCGTACTGAAATCCATTTATATCTCTCATTACGTAGTAAGTTAATGATCGTTTCAATTTTCTCCAGTGACATACCATCTACTGTTTCTGGCGTTGTTCCTTCTGTCATAGCACCTTTATTACGGTAAAGCTTGCCGTAGGCACATAGATAGAGGTCCCGTTGATATAGTAAACGGTAAGCATCTTCTACCGCCAATCCACGTTGTCCGCGTTTGCGTATGATATTAAGTATCGTCTCGGCGTCCCGCATCGTGCGTACCTAACGTCTCCTTTCTATCCAATTACCTGCCCCCCTTCGCCATGTGGCCGGCTTTCCCGTCCTCGGACTACTACGAGGGCTCCGTGACCCTAGAGCTCTCGCCCCTTAGGCCATCCCATGTTTCATCATTAAGAAACGATATCAACATTATTAGTTCACAATGTTGATAGTGTAGAACGACTTAGGTCCTCCGTTCGTCTCCTTGAATGAGTTCATTGCTCATCGTCCTCTAATCAGAGCGTGGTATAGACGAAAATCCAATCCATACATATCAAAGGCGTCGGGTTGCAGACATGCTACCGACGAGTGTGGGTTCCACCACTGGAGGCTAGAGTTCAGGCAGTTTAGCTTTAACCATATCGTTCAGGTGTCGCAGGGCTATATCATACATGTCTTCTGATATCCCCCACTTTATCATCATGCTGTTGTCCCATCCTCCTTTCAGATTTAGGTGAGATGTTCACCTCAAGGTCATTTGCTCTGAACCTTGCCCAGTTTCACTGGGAATTTACTTAATGTGCACCATGGCGCACATTTTCAACCCACTGGGCACAAACCTCTTCATCAGATAGAGCAAAGGTATGCTTTAGGATATGCAAGCCAATCATCATCCGAGAGGGAATGCCAGGACGTCCATTTTCAGAAAAGAACTTTCCAAAATGATCATCGAGTCGTTCCCAGTCAATCCCATGAGCAAGAATCACTAGCTCGTGTCTCATGTTAATGATGTTCTCAAGTCGATGTCTGAATAAATCCTGCTGATTATCCGATTGAGCTTTTGGAGGTCGCATAAAATTCCCTGTAAATAATTGCAAGTTTTTGAGGCCTAATCCTCTCTTTTCTTGCAATTATTTATACTCCAATTCTCTCGTTTTTCCTAGAGTTTAACTGGATTCCTAGCCCTTTTTAACGTCCGACTCCTTATTGTGATGGATATTCAAGTTTCATCCCTTCGTCTTGGAATCACCGTTTAATTCTGACCGGATTATACTTCAGACAAAATGAATGCCATCCTTTCGGGTATGGGTCATAACTTCAAACCTCTCTTCCGATGGATCAGAAATCTTTTTGCCTTTATTCTCTCCCTTCTCTTCGGAAGAACTTCCTTGAACTGACCCCACAACCTCTTCCAACCCTCATGCCAAATGAACTTAAACGTGGCTTTTTAACAGTTCAACTAAATAGACGTTAGATTTCTCACATACCTCCATGGAGTAATCCAATTTTTTGACCACACATTTTCCTTTTAGAACAGGAGCGGTGAAGAAAAAAGACTTAATCTACTGCTACCTATATGCTACCTAGGAATTTTTTAAAAAACTTGATAGCTTAAGAAGCCCTTTATCCTTATGGGGCGAGTGATGGGAATTGAACCCACGGCCTCCAGTGCCACAAACTGGCGCTCTAACCAACTGAGCTACACCCGCCATAAAATGGATAAAGCCCATCTAGTCAAAATTTAAGCTGTTCGTCAAGATCTGGTTTCTTTTCAAATTAACTATTTTCCACTGGAAATTCGCGAAAGATAGTCTTAAAGTACGCTCGAGACAAAAGGATGAGATAGAAAACCATGCTAACAGTTTTACTTGTAGTGCACTTATTAATCACGATCGCCTTGATCGGCGTGATTTTAATTCAACGTAGCGAAGGCGGAATGGGCCTTGGGGGCGGAACCATGGGGGGGATGATGACAACCCGTGGATCGGCCAACCTCTTAACCCATGTCACAGCCATACTTGCTGCCTGTTTTTTGATTACCAGCTTGGGACTTGCTATTTTAGCAAGCCATAAAAGCCGACCTTCTTCGATTTTGGATGCAGCCCCTCAAGGGGGGCCATCCCTTCCGCAACCTAAAACAGATTAATTCTTTGACGAATTGTCTGTTTCAGGCTAACTGAAACCGCATACCCGAGAGGAAAATGTGGCACGTTTTATTTTTGTAACTGGTGGTGTGGTCTCTTCCTTAGGAAAAGGGATAGCATCAGCATCCCTTGGAGCCCTTCTGCAAGCCCGAGGCTACAAGGTTTTAATCCGTAAATTAGAACCCTACCTGAATGTTGACCCAGGGACCATGAACCCCTTACAACATGGGGAAGTCTTTGTCACAGACGATGGCGCGGAAACGGATCTTGATTTAGGCCACTATGAACGGTTTACAGGCGTGAACGCAACGCGCTTTGATGCGGTTTCAACAGGCCGTATTTATTCCGATGTCATTGCTAATGAAAGGCGTGGCGACTATTTAGGCGCCACCGTTCAAATCATCCCTCACATTACCGATGCCATTAAAGGTGCTATCTTAAAGAATAGTGAGCAAGCCGATTTTGTCATTTGTGAAATCGGGGGCACTGTGGGTGACATTGAAGGTCTGCCTTTTCTTGAAGCCATTCGTCAACTACGCAATGATGTGGGCTGGCGCAATTCACTTTTTATTCATTTGACCCTTGTCCCCTATATTCCAACGGCAGGAGAGCTCAAAACCAAGCCCACTCAACATTCAGTTCAAAAACTTCAAAGCCAAGGTATTCAGCCCGATATTCTTCTGTGTCGCAGCGACCGCCCTATTGGGGTGGAAGAAAGACGAAAGCTGGCTCTTTTCTGCAACCTAAAACCCGAATGCGTGATTGAAGCTTTAGATGTTTCCTCCATTTATCAAGTTCCTATTAGTTATCACCTCCAAGGCTTAGATAAGGAAGTTTGCAAGCATTTCTCCCTTGAGGATAAAACTTCTCCGGATTTGACGATTTGGGAGCAAATTGTTGATACCCTCAATCGTCCTGAAGGAGACGTCACCATTGGCGTTGTTGGCAAATATACCTGCCTTGTTGACGCTTACAAATCCCTTCATCAGGCTCTTATCCATGGGGGAATTGCCAATAAGGTTCATGTTAACATTGAATGGATTGATGCAGAAGAATTAGAAGCTGCGAGCAAAATCCACCTTATGGAGCGCTTTTCATCCCTTCATGGAATCCTCATTCCTGGTGGTTTTGGCAGGCGTGGGACTACAGGCATGAAGCTGGCTATTGAATATGCTCGTGAACATAAAATACCCCTTTTCGGCATTTGTTTAGGAATGCAGCTTTCCGTTATCGAAGCCCTTCAAAATATTGGAGGTCATAAGGAAGCGAATTCAACGGAGTTTGAACCAACCTCCATGCCTGTCGTAGGCCTTATGACCGAATGGGCCAAGGGCGATATGATTCAAAAGTACTTCCCCGGCGGCGATCTTGGCGGCACCATGCGCCTTGGCACCTATGAATGTCAATTGACTCCAGACTCTAAATCTCATGATATTTATAAAAGCAACCATATCTCTGAGCGCCACCGCCATCGCTATGAGGTCAATACCGCCTATCTGAAGGCGCTTGAAGCGTGTGGTCTTTATGTAGTAGGAAAAACAGAAGATGGCTTTTTGCCAGAAGTCGTTGAGCGCAAGGATCATCCCTGGTTTATTGGCGTTCAATTCCACCCTGAATTAAAATCACGCCCTTTCAAACCTCATCCTTTATTTACCTCATTTATTGAAGCAGCCCTCAATCAAAATCGCCTTGTTTAATAGGAGTATAATATGACCCATCACGTTAAAGTCGGTAAACTTACCATAGGAAATGACCTCCCCTTGACCCTTCTTGCGGGGCCTTGCGTTATGGAAAGTCGTGACCATGCCCTTGAGATCTCTCATGCCTTGGTGGAAATGACACAAAAGCTTGGAATGGGGCTCATTTATAAGACCTCCTTTGACAAAGCCAACCGTACCAGCTTGAATGGCGCAAGGGGGGTAGGTCTAAAGGAAGCTCTTCCCGTCTTTGCAGAAATTCGCGAAAAATGGGAATGCCCCATCGTCACTGATGTTCATGATGCACTTCAATGCGCTCCCGTAGCTGAAGTCGTAGACGTTCTTCAAATCCCTGCCTTCTTATGCCGTCAAACAGATCTTCTGCTTGCAGCTGGCAACACAGGTAAAGCCTTAAACGTGAAAAAAGGTCAATTCCTCGCTCCTTGGGATATGAAAAATGTCGTAAAGAAAATTGAGGAAACGGGTAATAAAAACATTATGTTATGTGAGCGCGGCGCTTCCTTTGGTTATAATACCCTTGTCTCCGATATGCGAGCCCTTCCCATCATGGCAGAGCTTGGCTATCCCGTTGTTTTTGATGCGACCCATTCTGTTCAGCAACCGGGTGGTCAAGGAACTTCAACGGGAGGACAGAGAGAATTTGTGCCTGTTCTCGCCCGCGCTGCTATTTCCATTGGTGTTGCTGCCGTTTTCATTGAAACTCATCAAGATCCGGATAAAGCACCCAGTGATGGCCCCAACATGGTTAAATTAAAAGACATGCCCGCTCTTCTTGAAATGCTCATGGCTTTTGACCATTTATCAAAATCTAATCCTCTTTCTCTAGCTGCTTAAGTGAGGACTTTATGAGCATCATCATCGACATTCTAGGACGTGAAATTCTTGACTCCCGAGGCAACCCCACCGTTGAGGTTGAAGTTGAACTTGAAAGTGGTGTCCGCGGACGAGCTTCCGTTCCTTCAGGAGCGTCCACTGGCAAGCATGAAGCCGTTGAAAAGCGTGATGGTGACAAGGAGCGGTATAATGGGAAAGGTGTTTTGAATGCCGTAGAAGCGATCAATGATGATCTTTATGACGCCCTATGCGGCATGAATGCCCAAGAGCAAATGCTTATTGACCAAGCCCTCATCGACCTTGATGGTACAGAAAATAAAGAAAAGTTTGGGGCCAATGCCCTTCTCGGCACAAGCCTAGCCATCGCGCGGGCTGCGGCAGAAGAACAAGGTCAACCCCTCTATCGTTATATTGGCGGTCTTTATACCCATGTTCTTCCTATTCCATTGATGAATATTATTAATGGAGGCGCACATGGCGACAATCCCATTGATTTTCAAGAGTTTATGATTGTTCCCGTAGGAGCTCCTTCCTTTAAGGAAGCCCTTAGATGGGGATCAGAGGTCTTTCATGCCTTGAAGAAAAACCTCTCTGAAGCGGGCTATAATACAAACGTGGGCGATGAAGGCGGCTTTGCCCCTGCCCTGCCTTCAACCCGAAGTGCCCTGGATTTCATCATGAAGTCCATTGAAACGGCCGGTTACAAGCCTGGCGAAGATATCGTTTTGGCTTTGGATGTAGCAGCCACTGAGTTCTATCGAGTGGGACGCTACCATCTCGCAGGAGAAAATAAAATCTTAGAGTCCGCTGAGTTGGTGGCTTTCTATGAAGAACTTGTCAAGGCCTATCCCATTCATTCCATTGAAGATGGTATGGCAGAAGACGACTGGCATGGCTGGAAGGCCTTAACCGATGCCCTCGGTGAGTCAACCCAATTGGTAGGCGATGATCTTTTCGTCACGAACCCTTTGCGTCTGGCAGAAGGCATTGAAAAGGGCGTTGCTAATAGCATTCTCATTAAACTGAATCAAATTGGAACCCTTACGGAAACCATCCAAACCGTCGATCTAGCTCACAGATCGGGCTATACAACCATCATGTCCCATCGCTCCGGCGAGACGGAAGACGCCTTTATTGCCGACCTTTCAGTGGCCTTAAATTGTGGACAAATCAAAACCGGCTCTCTCTCCCGCTCTGACCGGATGGCAAAGTATAACCAATTGCTACGTATTGAGGAAGAGTTGGGGCCGCAGGCTGTATTTGGGCTTTAGCTTAGCACCTGACAAATTTTTTCGTCGTCATTGCGAGCCCCCAAAGGGGGCGCGGCAATCCATGGATTCACTTGAAAGATGGATTACTTCGGCGGGTCTTCGACCCTTCTCGCAATGACGAAAAAACGTGATTTTCCTTAGGGTGTAAAAATTCGTCAGGTGGTGAGATTTATACACAGAGACGCCATCCTAAGACCTCTTGTGCCTCAAAAGTAGTAAGAAGGTTTTATTAAAGCTCCATTAGGAGTTAAAAATGAATCACCCGGCCAAAGGCATCCAAGACGGATTCATGCATGGCCTCTGATATGGTAGGATGGGGGAAGATGGTCTCCATAATTTCTTGCTCGGTTGCCTCTAGGGTTTTGGCCAAACAAAATCCTTGAATCATCTCGGTGACTTCCGCGCCAATCATATGAGCGCCTAAAAGCTCACCCGTTTTGCCATCAAAAATGGTTTTGATCATACCTTCGGGCTCTCTCATAGCAATTGCCTTTCCATTGGCCAGCAAGGGAAAACGCCCCACTTTAAGCTCATACTTGCCTGACGCCTTGGCGGCTTCCTCCGTCAATCCCACACTTGCAATTTGAGGATAACTGTAGGTACAGCCAGGAATATTTGTTGTTTTCAAAGGATGAGCCGTCTTAAGACCTTTAATTTTTTCCACACAGAGAACCCCTTCATGACTCGCTTTGTGAGCAAGCCACGGCGGCCCGGCCACATCACCAATGGCGTAAATACCAGGCTCTGCCGTTGCGCACCATTCATTGGTCACAATGTGGCTCTTTTCAACTTTGACCTTTGTCTTTTCTAAGCCTAGATTTTCCGTATTACCAACAATACCCACAGCCAAAATCACCCGATCTACCTTCAATTCTTGCGTCTTCCCTTGAATCTCTAGGGTGGCAGTGACGGAATCTTTGTCTTTCTTCAGTCCCTTAACCGTAGCATTAGTATGAATTTTAATGCCTTGCTTTTCAAAGGATTTGCGAGCCGCATCAGAGATATCTTTGTCTTCAACGGGTAAAATTCGATCAAGAACCTCTACAACCGTAACGTCGGCTCCCATCAAACGATAAAAGCTGGCAAACTCAATACCAATAGCGCCAGAACCCACCACCAGCAAGGATTTGGGCAACGCCTCAGGGATCATAGCTTCCTTATAGGTCCACACCAACTTCCCATCGGCTTCAAACCCTGGCAAGGAACGAGCCCGGGCACCGGTCGCTAAAATAACATGTGAGGTTTTAATTGAGGTCTTCCCGTCAACCATAAGTTCAATTTCAGTGCCTTTACGCCCTGCAATTTGGGCAGTGCCTTCAATAAGCATGATCTTATTTTTCTTCATCAAGTGACGGACACCATTTGCCAGTTGTTCGGCCACTGCACGGGAACGCTGGATTATTTTTTTAAAATCAATTGAGACCTTTTCTGCTTTAAAACCAAAGTCCTCTATATGATGGAGAAGATGGTTAATTTCGCCGGAGCGCAGCAAAGCTTTGGTAGGAATACAGCCCCAATTAAGGCAAATTCCTCCCATATGAGCTTTCTCAATAACAACTGTTTTTAAACCCAGCTGGCTTGCACGAATAGCAGCAACGTACCCCCCGGGGCCCCCTCCAATAATGACAACATCATACTCAGCCATCTTCATTCTCCAATTTAATTGTTTGTAATATCCGATAGCATATGTATAAAAGAATCTCTATGGTAAATTGCTTTTCATTTAGGAAATATACTTTATACTACAGCCATGACAGTGACCAAGCCCCATCTTTTACTCGTTGATGATGACGAACGTCTCAGGGAACTTTTATTCAAATTTCTTGTGGATAAGGGGTTTTTTGTCTCCACAGCTCATGATGCATCCCACGCACGCGAATTGATGGACATTTTTATTTTTGACTTAATGATTCTTGACGTAATGATGCCCGATGAAGATGGACTTTCCCTCACCGACTCCATTCGTAGTGGCCCTACACGCATGAAGGATATCCCTATTCTTTTACTCACAGCCATGGGAGAGACAGAGGATCGCATCACCGGCCTTGGAAAAGGAGCTGATGATTACCTATGCAAACCTTTTGATCCGCGCGAACTTCTCTTAAGGCTTCAAGCCATTTTAAAACGAAGTCAGGGCAGCAATGAGGTGGCTGTTCTCTCTCTTGGCAAAGTTTCCTTTGATATCAAACTCAATCGCTTGGAGAAGGAAGGAAAATCCATCCCTCTTACCACCGTTGAAAGTAGCCTTTTAAAAATCTTTGCACGCCACCGCGGCAAGCCTCTCTCTCGAGAGGATTTGGCAAGCGAGTATGGCGGCGATATGAATCCGCGAACTATTGACGTTCAAATTAATCGCTTAAGAAAAAAGATTGAAGATGATTTAAAAATCCCACGCTACCTTCAGACCGTAAGAGGAAAGGGGTACATCCTTTTGCCGGACGCATGAGATACTTTATAAAACATCCATTCAAAGCTTTAAAAACCTACCTTCCCAAAAGTATGTTTGGGCGCACTCTTATGATTTTAATGGCTCCCCTCGTCCTTGTAGGGACCCTTTCCGCCTATATCTTTTTTGACAACCACTGGGATCATGTCACAAACGCTCTTGCCAACACACTAGCTGGAGAAGTTGCAACCCTAACGGCCCTTCATAACGCCTCTCCAAAGAATCAACATTTCTATAATTCCTTGGCGGGCGTTAACTTTAAGACACGTACAAACTTTATCCCAAAAGAACATTTAGATCCAACTCTCCTTAAAAAGAGTGCTGATCCCTTTTTAACTACAGCTTTACAAAAGAAAATCTTCACCCCCTATACTCTTGAAATAAGCAAGGACAAGATTATTATTAAGGTAGAGGTTAAAGATGGTGTCTTAGAGTTTGTCACCCCACGCAAACGTTTTTTAAGTAAAACGTTTTATTTATTTATCATGTGGGTTGGCCTTACCTCTGCATTTTTTCTATTGATTGCCTCAATTTTTATGCACAATCAAGTCAAACCCTTACGCCGCCTTGCAATTGCCGCCGATCGATTTGGCAAAGGGCGTTCTTTTCCTGATTTTAAGCCGGAAGGAGCCACCGAAATCCGCAAAGTAACGAAAGCTTTTTTAGAAATGAAGGCCCGTTTGAATCGCCAACTTACTCAACGCTTGGATATGCTTTCTGGCGTTTCCCATGATTTAAGAACGCCTCTGACCCGCATGCAACTTCAATTAGCTATGATGCCTCCTTCCTCTGAAGTCACTGGTCTTCAAAAGGACATCGACGAGATGAGCCAAATGCTGGAAGGTTATCTGACTTTTGCTCGTGGGGAAGGCCTTGAAGAAACAAGTGAAACACCCATGAATTCCCTTCTTTTAGATGCGATTGAGGGACGAGCTCAACTCACAGCGTCTATTCATTATAATCCAGTCTCCCTTCCCTCTCTTCACATTAAGCCTCAAGCCTTAAAAAGGTGTCTGACAAACCTGATTAATAATGCGACTCGCTATGGCAAAGAAGTGTGGGTTAATGCCCAGACAAATACGGATTCTCTTGTCATTTTCGTTGAAGATAACGGTCCAGGCATTCCCGAAGAAAAAATGCAAGAAGTGTTTAAACCCTTCTTTCGCCTGGACCGTTCACGAAATATCAATACGGGAGGGGTGGGCCTAGGCCTCACCATTGCTAGAGATATTGCCCAAAGCCATGGGGGAGACATCCAGCTCACCTCCTCCAAAAACCATGGGGGCCTGAGTGCCTCTCTTATTTTGCCTTTATAAAGTGTCTAACCATAAAAATTATAATCAGCCAAATGTGATATAACATATGAGATCAAATACTCTAGTGACAGATTTATAATAGATAAGCCGTACGCTAAGTCACTGGCGAATAAAGTTGAAACTTTCGAGGGAATTGCAGAATTCTTCCGGCTTTGTCATCCCCGCGGAGGCGGGGATCTAATAGGTCTTTGAAACGAAATAAATTTTTTCCATACTTGGCAAAACAATCCCTTTGTTAACTTTTTACTTTTTTATCCCTAAAAATAATCTCCTAACCTAACGTTTTCCTGGATCCCCGCCTTCGCGGGGATGACAAACACTGGAATTTTACAATTGGCTCATTCGAAAAACATTTTAAGACAAAAAAACAAATATTTCTAACTTTAATAACAACTTTTGGCACTCAAGAAACTATTTGGTCACAAGAACTTATTACGAATGAGCTGACCATGGATGTATTTTTTAAGTCATAACGAGCTTAGAGCATTAGATGTATGGAACGAAAAATATCATCAAATCAAAATCTTCGTGAGCTGGCTCTGGGTTATAAAGTGACTTGACTTTATGAACCTTTATTCCGTAGGATAATTTCTTAAGTCATCGGACAAGAAAGGAGAGCGTCATGAATAATTATTTCTATAACTCGTATTGCGCATCTCCTTATTGGCGTTGGTGGGATTCTTATACTTCGAGATTCTTCCATCAATTTTTGCCAAAACGAGAGAGCCATGACAATTTTAAAAAGCATTCAAAACACACTTAAATTAAGTCCCTTTATCCTAAGCCTTCTTTACGCATCAGGAGCGCTTGCCCATAAAACAATTGGAATCACCCAAATTGTTGACCACCCTTCTTTAAATGATATCCGCAAGGGAATCATAGAAGAGCTTGCTCAAGCGGGGTATCACGAAGGAAAAAACCTTACCATTATCTTTGAAAATGCTCAGGGAAATCCCTCAACGGCTTCCCAAATCGCTCATAAGTTTCAAAGCCTTCCCTTAGATGCGATCATTCCCATATCAACTCCATCAACCCAAGCGGTGGTTCAGCAAGTTAAGGACACGCCCATTATTTTTGCCGCTATAAGCGATCCTTTAGAAGCAAAAATTGTCTCTTCTCTTGAACATCCTGGTGGAAATGTAACGGGAGTTGCTGATATTCCCCCTGTTGAAGAGCAGCTTGACTTCATCATGCAATGCCTCCCCAATCTTAAAGTTTTAGGTTTTCTTTATAATCCAGGTGAGGTTAATAACGTTATTTTTCTCAAGCATTTAGAAAAGGCTGCAAAGGAGAAGAATATTAAAATCCTTAAAGCCAGCGCTTCCAAAACTGCTGACATCCAAGCTGCGGTCAATAGCATCGTTGAAGATGTTGATGCCCTCTTTATCGGAAATGATAATACAATTGTTTCAGGGTTAGAGGCTGTCATCAAGACATCTCTTAAAGCAAAGAAACCTTTCTTTGTCAGTGACCCGGACTCAGTAAATCGAGGCGCTTTAGCTGCCTATGCTTATGATCAACGGAAAATCGGCCAACAAGCAGGGCGTATGCTACTTGAGATTTTTAATGGAAAAAATCCTGGAGACCTCAGCGTTGAAAAGCCCCATGATCTCAGGACATATATTAACCCTCGCACGGCAAGTCTGTTTAACATACACTGCAGTGCCATAAAACCTAAGTAGGAGGCCCCTTAAGATGTTGCGAACACTCATTTTATTTTTATCCCTTTGGCTATGGCAGCTGCCTTCAAGTTATGCTGACGCCCCTGTTCATATTGCGGTTGGCCAAATCGTTGCCCATCCCGCCCTTGATTCCCTTCGAGAGGGATTAAAAGAAGGCCTTGAAAAAAGTGGGTACATCGAGGGGAAAAACTTAGAATGGACCTACGAAAACGCTCAAGGAAATCCGACAACAGCAATTCAAATCAGCAAAAAGCTCGTCAGCCTTAATCCTACAGTTATTGTCACCCTTTCAACGCCAATGACCCAAGCAGCTCTCGCGGTGACCTCCACAATCCCTATTGTTTTTGGAGCTGTCTCTGATCCGGTCGCAGCAAAACTTTCAGGGCAGAAGAATGTTACAGGTCTTACCGATTTTGTCCCCCCCGAGGTCCAACTTAAACTCGTCCAAGACTTTCTTCCTAACGTTAAAGTTATTGGAGTTATTTATAACTCTGGCGAATCCAACTCCGTCAAACAAATTCAAGATCTTAAAACGGAAGCTCAAAAGCAAAACATAAAAATTGTTGAAGCCTCCATTTCAAAAAGTAGCGATGTCTCGAGTGCTACAAAAACCTTGATTGGCAAGGTTGATGCAATTCTTTTACCCACGGACAATACGGTCATTACAGCGTTAGAAAGCATTCTTAAGATTGGAGAAGACAACAAAATTCCGGTCTTTGGAAGCGACATTGACATTGTAAGACGAGGTGCAACAGCCGCTTATGGAGTCAGTTGGCATGAATCGGGCCTCACTCTTGCTGAAATAGTCACCCAAATTTTAAAAGGTACCCCCGTGACTGACCTTCCTATTAGAAATCCATCTCATCTCCTTTTTTATATTAATTTAAAGGCGGCAGAAAAAATCGGTCTTTCGGTTCCTGATCCTCTTCAAAAGAGGGCAGATATGATACTCTAAGGAAAGGAAAGACGATTTAAGGATTTGAAATGATGCTTGAAAGCTCCCAAAGACCCGTTCTTCTGATCACCGGGATGTCCGGATCTGGCCGTTCTTTTGCCTTAAAAGCCCTTGAAGATATGGGATATGAAACCATTGATAACTTACCCCTCTCTTTTCTTGAGACCACCACCCTAGCCCAACAAGAAACCTCCCAACCTTTGGCCATTTCTATCGATGTGCGGACGCGAGATTTCTCTTTAGAGCATATTCTGCATAAAATGGAAAAACTGACAAAAAATTCTTCCCTTAAAACACAGCTTATTTTTTTCGATTGTGACGATGATGTTCTTGCCCGTAGGTATAATCAAACGCGCCGCATTCACCCCCTTGCCCATGAACGTCCCGTCATTGATGGAATTCGCCATGAGCGACTTTTAATATCCCCTTTGCGTGAACATGCAGATCTTGTGATTGACACAAGTCTTCTTTTACCCACCGATCTTCGAGGCCAGCTTCGTAGATATTTTCTCCCCCAAAAAGCTCCACGCTTAAGTATTTTCATCACATCTTTTTCCTTTCGTCACGGCCTTCCGCGAGAAGCCGACATGGTTTTTGATGCCCGGCTTTTAAAAAATCCCTTTTATATTGAGGAACTTTGCTCCTTAAGCGGAGAAGCCACGGAAGTTGCAGCTTATATCAAGAAAGACCCTATCTTTCCAAAGTATCTCGAGACCCTTAAGTCGATTCTTTCTCTCTCTCTTCCCCGCTTTATAGAAGAAGGCCGCAGCTATCTTACAATTGCTGTCGGCTGCACAGGAGGACAACATCGTTCAGTTTTTATAGCAAAACTACTTAAAGAGTGGTTACAAGAACAAAAAAACAAGGTAAAATTAAGGCATCGCGATTTAAAAAAGGCCAAATAAAATGATAGGTATTGTTCTTGTAAGCCATGGAAATCTCGCAAATGAGTTTGCAAAAATCCTTGAACACATTGTTGGACCCCAAGAAAACTTAATAGCCGTCAGTTTATTTCCCGACGATGATATGGAAGTCAAACGCAGGGAAATTCAAGATGCCATTCAACAGGTCGAGAAAAATCAAGGAGTTGTTATTCTTACGGACATGTTTGGCGGCACTCCCTCAAATCTGGCCCATTCTTTATTAAAAGGTCAGAATGTTGAAATTGTTGCTGGCATGAATCTGCCCCTCCTCATCAAGTTGGTCAGCATTCGCAAAACAAAATCTCTCCACGAATCTGTTCTTTTGGCTCAAGAAGCCGGACGAAAGTACATTCACGTAGCCTCTCAAACCCTCAATGAAAGTAAGGCCAAACATGGTTAAGCATGAAGTCTTGATTCAAAATCGAAAAGGACTCCATGCCCGAGCCTCTGCTCAAATTGTGAAAATTGCTGAATCTTTTGATGCAGAAACCTATATTTGTTATCAGGAGCGTCGCGTACCAGCTGAATCCATCATGGGTCTTTTAATGCTAGGCGCTGGACAAGGATCTCTCATTATAATCGAAGCCGAAGGAAATGATGCGAAAAAAGCTGTTGATTCTTTGGCGCAACTTATTGAAGACAAATTTGGGGAAGATCAATGGTAAATCCGGTTATGGTAGAAGCAACGCGGGGACGACAAGTAGAATCTGTGCATCGCGGAAGGGCGGTTGTTGTTGACGCCCTAGGTCATATCATTCGAAGCTGGGGAGATATTTATGAGCCTGTTTTTGCTAGATCTGCCCTAAAACCCATCCAAGCTCTCCCTCTTATCGAACAAGGTGCTGCTGAAGCTTATCATCTTTCCCCTGAAGAAATTGCCATGGCTTGTGCCTCTCACCATGGAGAAGAGCGACATGTGCAGGTTTTAGAAACCTGGCTCAAGAAAATTGGGAAAGACGAAAGAATCTTAGACTGTGGAGTCCACCGTCCGCTTTATACAAGTTTTTCAAAAGCTCCTCAAAAATTTTATGAAAAACCTTCTATTTTACAAAATGCTTGCTCTGGAAAGCACTTAGGCATGCTGACAACGGCCCTTCATAGAAATGAGCCCCTTGAAGGCTATCTTTCTCGAGAACACCCCGTTCAAAAGCGAATTGAGCACGTTATTGCCGAGATGACAAATATTGACACGGTTCATGCACCCCATGGCACTGATGGGTGCGGTATTCCGGCTCTGGCTCTTCCTCTTTTTAATGTTGCCCTGGCCATGGCCCGCTTTGCAGACCCTTCTCATCTTTATTATCCACGTCAGAAAGCTATTCATTCTATTCTTACTGCCATCGTACAACATCCTGAATTGATTGCCGGAGAAAATGGTTTTGATACAAAGATCATTAAAATGACCCAAGGAAGCGTCATCTGTAAAGGCGGTGCAGGCGGCTTTCAGATTGGAATTATTCCGTCTCATGGCTTGGGCATTGCCCTTAAAATTGATGATGGAAATTTAAAGGCCGCTGAATTAGCCTTCCTTACTGTTCTAAGATCTTTGGGATCCGTTGATGATGAACTTTATGAAAAGTTAGAGCCTCGCCTTCCCATTACCTCCCACAAGGGAAAAACTGTAGGTTTTCTTCAACCCACCACCTTTACAACCCTTCCCCCTGAAACAAGCCATCATTGAGGGATCTTTTGACAAGAGAGTGTGCAGAGTGTCCTTTAGCCTCCTTAAGAACACTCTGCTAATCCTCAGCTTGTTTAGTGGTTTTTATTTACGCTGTAGGAAACTGATCCTTGAAGAAACTATACTCTCTAAAAGAGAGACTTTGCAATAAGCATTTGAAACGTATGATTAAAAATAAAGCTTTTTCGAGATTTTCACTGCCCCCTTGACCCTATTCGCAAGACACAGCAAACTATCATAATTAAAATTAAATAAGATAGAGAATCCTATGCCCCATATTGCTATTCTTGCTTCACCGGCCCCTGAAGCCCTGCAAGCCAAACACACCCTCAAGACCCTCTATCCAACAGTTAGGCCGGAAGAAGCGGACATTCTAATCGCCCTTGGTGGAGACGGTTTTATGCTAGAGACCATGCATGGCGCCCTCTCTTCAAAGATACCCATTTATGGCATTCATTGTGGCAGTGTGGGGTTTTTGATGAATGAGCTTGCTCCTCATGACCTCATGCTACGCCTCGAAAAGGCAAAGCCAAGCGTTCTCCATCCCCTTGAAATGCAGACGCAGCAAAAGAACGGCATCTTGGCTAAAGCTCTAGCCTTTAATGAAGTCTCCTTGCTCCGCGAGTCACGCCAAGCCGCCAAGCTCCAGATTGCCGTTGACGGAGTGGTGCGCCTTGAAGAATTGGTGTGCGATGGTATTTTGCTCTCAACTCCCGCGGGCAGCACAGCCTATAATCTTTCCGCCCATGGCCCTATCATTCCCCTGAGCGCCCCTCTTTTGGCCCTCACACCCATCAGCGCCTTCCGGCCGCGGCGCTGGAAGGGCGCTCTGTTGCCAGAGAATGCCCAGGTTCAATTCACCATTCTTGAGCCGGACAAACGCCCCGTGAGCGCTGTTGCTGATTTTACGGAAGTGCGAAACGTCACATCGGTGACCGTGCGCCAATCCAAGGAGAACGCTGTCACCCTGCTTTTTGATCACGAACATAACTTGGATGAGCGTATCCTAAGGGAGCAATTTTTGGGGTAAGAGAGGAGTTTATGGTTAAAAAGCTTTTTGACATGGAAAATGAAATTTTAGTTCTCTCCTCTGAAGAGCAACTTCGTTTTTATTATCTTTTAGAAGAGTCTCAGAGGGTAAGCTCTGATCTCTCTAAGGCCATACAACGCTATAAAAAAATACGTCCTAAAAAGGTCCGTGATGTCAATTAAGATCTCATTGAAAGTGATATGAAATTCATACAGAAAAATCATAAATCAAAGATCAGCCCTTGAAATAAAAGTATAAGTTTCTTAAATTAAGAACATGAGTTTATGGTGAATAAAGGAAACTTATCATGAAAAAATGGGGTGATGTATTTAGTGGAACGGGAACAGTGCTGATCTCTCTTCTCTCCTGTGCGGCTTGTCCTCTTTGCCTGCCTATATATGCGGGACTTCTTAGCCTCATTGGCATCGAGCTAGCTGAAGTGCATGAATTCTTCTTCCCAATTATGATGATTTTTGCTCTCCTCACAATTGGCTTTATGGCCTATCAGATTTATCATCACCATGGAAAGTGGCCCCCCTTAGCGTTAGCAATCGCAGCAGCCCTTGGCATGGTAAGCTCTGCTTTCATGGGCTATGAATACCTTCTCTATGCCTCTCTTGCTCTCTTTATGGGAAGTGTCCTCTGGAATAAAAGAACTCTTGTTCATGAAGGCCATGGGTGTTGTTAACCTCTCCCTCCCCGCGTCCTCTCGTTCTGGATTTGGATGGAACTTTACTGCGCACCGATACCTTTCATGAAATGATGGCCCACGTGCTGCGAAAAAAGCCGTGGGTGCTTTGTTTATTGCCCTTTTGGCTTTGGAAAAGCAGGGCTTACGCTAAAGTTCGCCTTGCCGAGCATGCAGCACTCGATCCAGCCACCCTTCCCTATAATCCTACCCTTCTTGCCTTTGCTGAAAAGGAAGCTCAATCAGGGCGCCCCCTCCTCCTGGCCACAGGAACCAATCAAAAGGTAGCTGAGAGCATTGCGAGCCATTTTGGCTTTTTCCAAGAGGTGATTGGAAGCGATACAATAACCAACATGACTGGCCTTAAAAAGCAAGAAGCCCTTCTCGCACGATTTAAGCCCCAGGGCTTTGACTATGCCGGCGATTCTCCTATTGATGCCCATATTTGGGAAGTATGCGCAAAAGCACTGGTTGTTCATCCCAAACGGGGTGTTTTAAAGACGGCAGCCAATATGAAAGATCCCTCCAATCTCCACTATTTCCCACGTGAGAAAAAACGTCCATGGGCCCTTCTTCAAGCCCTGCGCCCCCTTTCTTGGAGCCTCAATTTATGGCTCTTCCCCTCTTGGCCACTTATTATTTTGTGGAGCGCTTTCACCTCAGGCCTTCTCATCACCGGCGATCTTTTAAATCTTCATCACGCACGGATTAGCAAATCACACTCCTCTCAATTTGCGGAAGGTCATCTGCATTTGATCACAGCCTTTCTCCTCTCAGCCCTTCTCTTGAGTTGCCCGATTCTTGTCTTTATGCTGAGAGCTCCTTGGGAGGGATTAATAGCTATCGTTTACACCCCCCTCTTCATGGTCATAGATCGCTTGACCCGGCCCCTACATCCCGAGATCCGATGGACCATTTTAGGGTTAAGTCAACTTTTAGCTTTAAGTATATTCGCAAGCTAACCCGGCCACATCCTCATAAATCGCCACAGGTTGAAGGCTATTTTCCAAGCGAAGCCGATTCACATGCATCAAAATCTGGGCCTTTGAAAAATAGCGCCCTTCTTTCCAGTAATATAATCCTCGCTTGATTAAATTTCCTCCCACAAGACAAAAACCTTCCGAAGTCGCCCAGTTTTCAATATGCTGAGCCGTAATGTAAGTGGGATTTCCTACTACCTTTTGTTTCCTTACTTTTTCAGGAATTTTGCCCTTGATCAGAATATATGCCGGCGACGATTGAAGGGAATACCCTTCATTTTTCTTTAATGGTAAGGGCGTTGCCGTCACCCAGACCCCCTTTTCAAGGGCCTCCTGCGATTTCTTTAGGCTATCACTAGGAGCATAAAGAGAAAGAATTCGCCTCATTCTTTCAATTTCAGTGAAACTACTTGCTTTTAAAGCGAGTGACGCCCGCTTTCCCTTTCTCCGCCCTGGCTTCGATGAATTTTCTCTTAAACCCAAGTGGGTAATTTTCTTACTCACCGCATTCAGAGTTTTTCCTAAAGCTAACGCTATAATTTTAAGCTGTATTTTCTCTTCTATTGATTTCTTAATACAAAGATTTTCCCAAGACTCCCACCGCGGTTTTATTTTTGCCTCAGCCATAAACTTTTCTCCCTTTTTTATTTTTTACATACTAGACATGCAAAAACCAACATATTATAAGTGCCAATATTCTCAAGAATTGTCAAGAATTTTTGCGATTCTTAATTAGCCATATCTTCAATCAATTTTGCAGAGAGTTGGAAATACTGTCATTATCATAAGAATGGCTTACGCATACTTAAACTGCTAAAGTATGCATAACCCACTCTTAACCCATAAACCTTATTACCAAAATTGATACCAAGGACGCGGATGTGATGTAATATCTTCGATTTGGAAGTCTAAAGTAGAGCCGGCAAACTTAGGATGTGAACTCCACATAAGGTTGTTTTCTTCATCATAAGTTGCTGGAACACCATAGTGAAATTGCCATCCTATTCCATTAGGCCCCATAGTATGCTGAACTGTACCGCTAATGCTTTCCCCCTTGTCAGCCATTTCCTGAAGAAGACCTTCTGTAACATGTTCATTTAAGATTTTATAAGTACGACCATTCTCAGTAAAAATATGGTCCGGATTCTTTAAAGCTTTTTCAACTTGGATAGCCCTTATACTTCCGCTTCTTCCCTCACTAAGAAAATCATCTGAATCTTCTGCAAGCGCTAAACTGTTAATCGCTATTACAGCAGCAACAGTCAAATATAGAATATTTATTTTTACCATAAAAACACCTCAATATACTACATTACCATTACTTTATTATAACATTAAAATGATTAAAAATGATTAAAATTTCTCATCCTAAGATTTTCATGCTCGGCCCCTGATTATCCCTTGAATCTCTCCTCAAGCTAATTTAGGCTTTACTTCAACATAAAGAATTGAAAGGGTGAATTCGATGTTTAGTGTTAAGAAAATAATGTTAGTTGCGGCCCTTACAAACCTGGCATGTCGAGCTCAAGCTTGGGCCATGGATGATTTTAACAATCCCTATATCGCAGCATCAGCACGCCATCCAGTCTCCCTAGAACATGAGTTGAAGGCCTCACAAGAAGCCCCCCCCAGTGTCGCAACTCAACTCCAAATAGAACAAGCAGAAAATAAAAAACTGAAAGCCCTAAGAACCGCCCTCCGGGCGAAAAATAAGGAACTAAAAGCCCAGTTAGCTGTCTTACAGCTTGCACAAAGTGCACTGGCACCTGCTCTCACACCAACTATCTCACGAACATATAAAAGTCCTGAGCTTGGCTTAAAAAAGCCAAACAGAAAAACTAGGAAAAAAGCAACAAAAGCAAAAACATCAAGATTGAAGAAGAAAAAAAAAGTCATAGGTCTTACTCACACAAAAACGACGGCCTCTCACTGCGAAGCGTGCTTAAAAGTTCAAGGATCCCGGGGATTTGTCCTAGTAAATCTTCTGCGATAAGGCCCAGGCCAACGCGATTTGCAGCTTCTCCATGGATCCATACGGCAGCTGCTGCCGCTTGAAAAGGATCGATTGCCTGCGCTAAAAGACCGGCCATAAGCCCTGCGAGTACGTCCCCTGTACCCGCCGTTGAAAGGGTGGCTGGGGCATTGCCATTGATGATGATCTCTCCCTTAGGAGACGCAATAATAGTATCATAGCCCTTCAGTACAACGATCGCTCCCACCTCAATCGCTGCCTTATGGGCTTTTTCAACTTTGTTTTTGAGAAAGGCAAGGTGAGGAAAGAGGCGATGAAATTCTCCCTCATGGGGGGTCAAAATAACATTGTCATGAAGATGGCGGGTAAGCTCAGGAGTACGACCTTCAAAACTGGACAGAGCCCCTCCATCCAACACACAGGGTTTTTTTGACTCCAGCAACAAAATAGCTTGCTGGCGGGTAGACTCCTGTGGCAAGGCACCTGTCCCCCATAGCAAGGAATGGGAGTGACCATCGAGAATCCAATCAAGAAATTCCTGTGCTGACCCTAGAGGCGTTACGACATCTCCCCACGCAACGCCCGCAAAAATGGGATATTCCTCCCCCTTACACATCAAGCGCACAAGACCTGCCCCAATGCGACGCGCAGCGAGAGAAGCTAATCTTACGGCCCCCGGCATACTCCCTGTCCCTACAATCAAACAGCTTCCCCGGGAATATTTATGATCCATAGGTTGGGGCTCTTTAAGGGAATTCACCCAAAGGGAGGGTGCATTTAAAAAAATACTTGTCTGGGGCAACAAAGGTTCAGCAATTCCGATATCTTTTACAAAAAGCTTCCCACAAAGAAGACGGCCCGGCACAAGGTAATGCCCTACTCTAGCCTTAAAAAAAGTCACCGTGTGGGTCGCCTTGATCGCTGCTCCATAACATTGCCCCGAATTGGTTTCAACGCCTGTGGGGATATCGATTGCCACCACGGGTTTACCCGAATTATTAATAAGATGAACTAGACTTAAAATATCTCCTCCAAGTGGTTGAGATAAGCCTGTTCCAAAAATTCCATCCACTACCAAATCAACTTCTTGAAGCGTGCGTTCAAACTCAGAAGTTTGAGGAAGATTATTTGTTGTTATAATTTTTATAGGCCAACCTTCGGCCTTCAAAAGACGTGCCACCACCTGACCATCACCGCCATTTTTACCAGGACCGCAGAAAACAAGGACCTGTCTTGGAGAAAACTGACTTAAAATCACCTCAACGACAGCTTTCCCAGCTCGCTCCATCAGATTTTCTTCCGTGATCCCTGTTGCTAAAGCCTTTGCCTCAGCCCTTTTCATTAATTCGACTGTTACAAGTTCCTGACTCACAAACCTCTCCTTACCGATTTTTTTGTCACATTATAAACTATCCCATGAAAATCATAAGGAAATATTAAAAAGAGCGTGTCAAAAAGAGAGCAACCTCTTTTAAATTTGCACTAATTAACAAATGAACATTTGACGAAAGTAGAAAAAAGTGGTAGTGCAGTGCTGTTTTAGGAATGTTCTTCCTAAAATATAAGTGAATGTTTGTTTTTAACTATGAAAAATGTTGACCCTATTTGGCAACGCAAAAGGAAGATAAATTCATGTCAGTAAAACCACTCCCGCAGAAAGGGCCTGAGTTTTCAAAGCTCCGTGCTGCGATTTGGCCTATCCAAGGTTCAGAAATGAAAAAGTTTCTACCGATGGGCCTTATGATGTTCTTTATTCTCTTCAACTACACCATTTTAAGAGACACCAAGGATACGCTTGTTGTTGGCGCCTCTGGTGCAGAGGCTATTAACTTCCTCAAGTTCTGGGGAGTGACGCCAACATCTATTCTCTTCGTAATCTTGTATGCAAAACTCAGCAACGTCCTTTCAAAGGAAAACCTTTTCTATGCATGCATTATTCCTTTCATTGCTTTCTTTGGTGCTTTTGCGTTTATTATCTATCCCAATAAAGACCTCCTTCATCCTTCTGTTGAGACCGTTGAAGCCTTACAACAGTCAGTCCCAGCTTTGAGGTTTATTTTCGCCCTTTGGGGAGCTTGGTCTTACTCCATTTTCTATGTTATGGCAGAAATGTGGGGCAGTGTTGTGGTTTCTCTTTTGTTCTGGCAGTTTGCTAACGAAATTACCCGCACTCACGAAGCTAAGCGATTTTATTCTCTTTTCCCTCTTCTGGGGAACATAGCCCTTATCCTTTCCGGTCAAACCGTAACCTATTTCTCCACAATTCGTGATGTAAATAGTGCGGATGCTTGGGGAACCAGCTTAAACTATATGATGGGGACCGTTGTTCTTGCCGGCCTTGCCACTGCAGCTATTTATTGGTGGATGAATCGCGCTATTTTAACAGATCCTTTCTATTATGATGCGGCATCAGAAACACCGAAGGAAAAGAAGAAGGATAAGCCAAAGCTTTCCATCGTTGAGAGTTTTAAGTACCTTTTCACCTCTCGGTATTTAGGATTCGTTGCTTTGCTTGTCTTGGGTTACGGCATGGCTATTAACCTTGTAGAAGTCACATGGAAAAGCCAATTAAAGCTTCTTTATACCGTTGACGGCGTCTTCAGCGAAAACAGCTACAGCGCTTTCATGGGGAACTTCTCTACCTTCACTGGTATTGCAACCATTGCTTTGATCATTATGTGTAAGGGCATTGTGGGCCGTTTTGGATGGTTCACCGGTGCGATTCTCACGCCAATCATTCTCCTGATCACAGGCGGACTCTTTTACATATTTGTGATTTTCCGTGATAGTCTCGACTGGATAACCGTTGCTATGGGCATGACCCCTATCTTCTTGGCTGTTATGATTGGAGCCGCTCAAAATATTTTGAGCAAGGGAACAAAATACTCCCTCTTCGACCCAACCAAGGAAATGTCTTATATTCCTCTTGACCAAGAACTCAAGGTGAAGGGTAAGGCTGCGGTTGATGTTATTGGCGGTCGTTTGGGTAAGTCCGGCGGTGCTGTTGTTCAACAGTTCCTCCTGCTAACCGTTTCAACGACAGCGACACAAATTACGATTGCACCTTATTCTTGTGCTATCATGGTTGTGGTCATCCTCGCATGGATGTATGCAGCTGGTGGCTTGAGCACAATGTACAATCAAAAAGTCGCCGAGAAAGAGCGCGAACTTCAAACCGCTTAACTTTTTAGAGTCTCCCTGTAAACCCTCCCTCAGCTATCGCTTTGGGAGGGTTTTTTTATTTATTTACAACGACTCAACACATCCTTCAATAACGTCAAGAGCATTTTGACAATCTCTCAAAAAAACCTTGCATTTATTTAATGCGTTGATTTTTAACGATATTTTTCATTTGAACTTCCTCCCTCTTCCTGACTAAACTTAGCTTCGTTTGGCACTTATATATGGATGGTTTCATGGCAACAATGAGCAAAGCAATTTCCCGAAATATTCAAGGTACTTTTGGAAAAGTCTTTTCTGCAGAAAAAGGGAGTTATACTTACTGGCGAACACGTACCTTATACGCAGCCATCATAGGATATGCTGCTTTTTACCTAGTTCGACAAAATTTTTCCATGTGTATTCCAGGCATCATGGAGGAGTTCTCTTACACAAAAGTTGATCTGGGGTGGATTGCCTCCATTTTTTCTATTGTTTATGGCATTGGAAAATTCGTGAATGGCTATTTAAGCGACCGTTCGGATGCCCGCTATTTCATGGCAACAGGACTATTTCTTTCCGCTCTTGTTAGTTTTTTTATGGGCTTTGGGTCTGGCCTTTTTTTCTTTGCCGTGCTTTGGGGATTCAATGCTTGTTTCCAATCTATGGGATGGCCTCCTTGTGGTCGTCTGATTACCCATTGGTTTAGCCCCACCGAACTCGGTTCAAAATGGGCTTTTGCAGCTTCTGCCCATCAACTTGGCGCGATGGCCATTTTTGCTATGGGGGGGTTTCTGATTGAACACTATGGATGGCGCTCTGCCTTTATCGTTCCTGCTTTTTTTTCCATAGGCATTTCTTTTTTTCTAATTAATCGCCTTCGCGATACCCCCAAAGAAGTTGGTCTCCCCCCCGTTGAAGAATATAAAGGAGACGTCACCCATGTGGCCCAAATTTATCAAGAGCGCATTACCATTAAGGAAGTTTTTACAGTTGTTCTTGCCAATAAACTTGTATGGTTTATGGCCCTTGCCAATATGTGCGTTTATATCCCTCGCGCGGGTTTTTTCTTTTGGGCCCCAACCTTTTTAAAGGAATTTAAAGGCGTTACCCTTATCGCTGCAGGCATGCTCCTGGTCGGTTTTGAAATTGCGGCCCTTATTGGTGGCGTTGTGGCTGGATGGATTTCCGATAAATTTTTCCGTGGTCGTCGGGGGCCCGTAGGAACCTTCTTCCTCATTGCTCTTGCTATTAATTTATTCATTTTTTGGAAAATTCCCGCAGGGTATCCCTTTTTTGATGCCTTGTGCTTGATACTTGTTGGTTTTCTTAGTAATGGCCCTCAGGTCCTCAATGGTGTTGCCACAGCTGACTTTGCATCAAAACGGGCTGTGGGTGTGGGCACAGGCATAACGGGTACTTTCGGATATGCAGGATCAGCCATTGCAGGCGTGGGCTTGGGCTATATTGTTGAACATTATGGATGGGAAGGCGGTTTTATGCTCTTTATCATGGCCGCCCTTCTTGGCGCGTTCTTCTTTGCTCTGACCTGGAACAACCGAGCTAAGATCTTGGATGAACAAGAAGCCATCGATACGCCCTGTTAACCTTTTGTTTCTTCCACATCCTTTCAAAAATACCTTGTAAATTCGAAGTTAAGGTTAGAGATTACAAGGTATTTTTTTGTTTAAAATTTACGATCTAAACAGAAAATGAACTTCCACACCCACAGGAGGAGGAGGCTAAAGGGTTTTTGACTTGGAATGAAGCTCCAATGAGCTCTTCAACAAAATCAACTTCTGCCTCTTCTACAAAAGGAAGAGAGGCCTCATCTATAACAATTTTCACACCCTTGTCTTCAAAGGTGTGGTCATCTTCGCGCATTTCGTGGTCCAAAGAAAAATTGTATTGAAAACCTGCACAGCCGCCGCCATTCACCATGACCCGGAAAAAAGCCGTCTTTAGATTCGGCTCCTTTTCAATCAAGTTTGCAATCTTTTTGGCGGCACTTTCAGTTAATGTTAATGACATTAAAAATCCTTGGTATATTACCTTCTCACTATACTCCAACCATTTTCCTAAAGATAGCCTGTTGGAGGATACCGTCACATATGGTAAAAGCATTTAGAACAGTTTACATATGGTGAGTAAGATGAATTTTTTCCATAGTTTTCGGGATGAAGTTTTAAAAAGCATTGAAAAGCTTGCTAAGGAAGGCCGGCTGCCCGAAGGTCTTGCCCTCGATAAAATTACAACTGAACCTCCTCGTGATCCTGCTCATGGAGATATCTCCACGAATGCGGCTATGATTTTATCAAAACCTGCTCATATGAATCCTCGAGAGCTGGGAGAACTTATTGCCAAAGAACTTGAATCTCTCCCTCAGGTAACTGAGGTCTCCGTAGCGGGTCCCGGATTTATCAATCTCCGCCTTGCCTCTGATTTTTGGTATAAAGAATTAGAAACTATCTTAAAGGAAAAAGAAGAATATGGCTCCTCCTCCATTGGTCTTGGAGAAAAGATCAACCTTGAGTATGTCTCGACAAATCCAACAGGCCCTATGCATGCAGGCCATGGACGCGTGGCTGTTGTGGCAGATGTTCTTGCCAACCTCCTCGAAAAAGTGGGTTATCGAGTCTTGCGTGAATTTTATGTTAATGATGCAGGCGGTCAAGCTGAAAAGCTTGCTCAGTCTACTTACCTTCGTTATAAGGAGGCCCTTGGCCATGAAATTGGGCCAATTCCTGAAGGCTATTATCCTGGAGATTATCTGAAAGAGGTCGGACGAGCCCTCGCTGCACGCGACGGAGATAAATGGCTCTCACTCCCTGAATCAGAATGGCTCGAACCCTTACGCGAATTTTCTATTAACGCCATGATGACCATGATTCGGAAAGACCTGGCATTGATGGGAATCAACCATGAAGTCTTTACCTCTGAGACTGAACTCCACCGCATGGGAGCTGTTGAAGCTGCCATTAAAAGCTTGAAGGAGAGAGGGCTTATCTATGAAGGAGTTTTAGAGCCGCCTAAGGGGAAAGTCATTGAAAACTGGAAACCCCGCAAGCAATTGCTTTTCCGTTCAACGGAATTTGGAGACGATGCGGATCGTCCCCTTCAAAAGGCGGATGGCTCCTGGGCCTATTTTGCCGGCGATATTGCCTATCATTATGATAAATTCCGTAGAGGTTATCCCAATATGATCAATGTATGGGGAGCTGATCATGTAGGGACAGTCAAACGGATCACCTCTGCTGTTAAGGCTATCACAGAAGACCAGGGTCATCTGGATGTGATTCTTTGCCAAATTGTGAACTTTATGGAGGGGGGAAAACCCATCAAAATGTCAAAACGAGCGGGCACCTTTATCGAGATCAAAGAAGTAATTGATAAGGTTGGGCGAGATGCTTTTCGTTTTATGATGATCACCCGCAAAAATGACGCCCACTTGGATTTTGATTTTAAGAAAGTTTTGGAGCAAACTCGGGATAATCCCGTTTTCTACATTCAATATGCCCATGCCCGATGCCATTCAGTAATGCGCATGGCAGAAGACGTATTCCCCAAATGGAGCGAAACTTCACCTGACCTCTACACAGGACTTGATGATCCCGATGAACTCCATCTTTTAAAACTTTTGGCGGCTTGGCCCCGCCATGTGGAAATTGCAGCCACTGCTCGCGAGCCACACCGCTTGTGTTATGCCCTCTATGAAATTGCGGCACAATTTCATATGCTATGGAATAAGGGAAAGGAGAACACCCTCTTGCGCTTTATCATAGCTAACAACAAAGAACTTACTCGAGCTCGCCTTGCCATGATTCAAGGAGTGGCAGCTATTATTGCGTCAGGTTTTCAAATCATTGGCGTCACACCCGTTAAGGAGATGAGAGAATGACTTTTTCTCCAAATGACGATGATCGCTTTTGGCAAGACCCTAAATCTGAGGGATGGTTTCGATTTTCCTCTCCCTTGCACTATATCATTTTTTTACTCATTCTTATTGCTCTCGTTATTGTCGTCTGGTACCTTCTTACGCCAACACGTCAAAGCTATAATGAGAAAAATCTAACTCTTATTCGTGCCGATGACACCCCCTATAAGGTCAAGGCAGAAGATCAAGCTCTTCCAGGGATTAAACATCAAGACAAGCTTATTTACAGCCGTATCCGTAACGATGAAAATGCGCCCCCCGTTGAGCATATTTTGCCCGATCCAGAACCCATTCTTATTGATGCCCAAACGGATCCTACTCCCATAAAAATGGAGAATCTCTATTCTCCTGAAGATGTCCAATTAGAAAAAGTAGTGGAAAAAACTCCAGAAGCCAAAGGAAAGGCTCTTCTTTCTATAGCTTCCATTGAAGAACTTATTGAGGGAGGTTCTGAAGGAATCTCTGAAGGAGCTTCTAAAAAAACATCTGAAGCCCCTCCTCCTCAAAGCAAAGCGCCCCAATCGAACGTTTTGATTCAGCTGGGCTCGCTTAAAAGTCATGATTTGGCTCAAGAGGAATGGAAACGCATTTCAGGAAAAAATAAGGATGCTTTAGGCGGCTTAGAACCCCTGATTCAAAAAGTAGATCTTGGAGCTGAAAAGGGTATTTTTTACCGCTTGCGTACTGGCGTTGAAAGTCAAGAACAGGCAAAAAAGGTTTGTGCCACTCTCACTGAAAGAAAGGTAGAATGTCTTGTTGTCCATTAATGCCGCCTCCCCTGTTATTTTTGGCTGTTCAGGTACGACTTTAACTCTTGAGGAGCGTGTTTTTTTTGAAAAAAATCAGCCTCTTGGCTTTATTCTTTTTCAACGCAACATTGAAAATAAAACCCAACTTAAAACCCTTATTAAAGATTTAAAATCAATAGTTTCCCATTCCAATGCCCCAATTTTAATCGATCAAGAAGGTGGACGCGTTGTTCGTCTAAAAAGTCCAGAATGGTTTGAGGCTCCTTCAAGCGCAGTACTCGCTGAAGGAAGTTTAAAGACAGCAAAGAAAAAGGTTTATGAAGGCTATACACGGATGGCACAAGACCTGGTGGAAGTTGGCATTACGGTTGATTGCGCCCCCGTTCTAGATCTCCGCGTCAAAGGGGCGGATCCTATCATGGGCGATCGTACTTTTAGCTCTAATCCTGAAATTGTGGCTGAGCTGGGGAAAGTTGCGATTCAGGCTCTCCTCGAGGGAGGTATTACCCCCATCATGAAGCACATACCAGGCCATGGGGCTGCCACCTGCGATAGCCATGAAAAACTCCCCACGATATCCCTTTCCTTAAAGCAACTTCTTCCTCATTTTGAACCTTTTAAGGCCAATCGTCATTGCCCTGCGGCCATGACAGCCCATATCATTTATTCAGAAATTGATCGTTTTCATACGGCCACCCAATCGTCTATTATAATTAAAGAAATCATCCGCCGTGAAATTGATTTTCATGGTTTTCTTCTCAGCGATGACTTGGGTATGAAAGCTCTCTCCGGCCCCCTCTCTTTAAGAGCCCACACATCTTTAAAAGCTGGGTGTGACGCGGTTTTGCACTGCTCTGGAAAAATGGACGAAATGGTTGATGTAATGAAGGGGGTTGCTCCATTTTCCATCATCTTAAAAGAAAAGGCAAGTTAATGGAAGTTTTCCTTAAAATTCTGATTCTCGGTATCCCCCTCCTTTTAGCCATCACGCTGCATGAGGCTGCTCACGGCTATGTAGCTTTGCGTTACGGCGATGATACAGCAAAGGTGATGGGACGGGTTTCCATGAATCCCCTTCGTCATATTGATCCACTGGGGACGATTATTTTACCTGGTCTTTTATTGCTTAGCGGCTCTCCCGTTCTTTTCGGCTATGCAAAGCCGGTTCCTGTGAACTTTAATCGCCTGAACAACCCCCGTCGCGACAGCGTGATTGTTGCAGCTGCAGGACCTGCAACTAACATTATCCTTGCCTATATCTCGGCTCTTTTATTTCATGTCCTTGTTTTCTTTCCTCTTAATGTTCAGCTTTTACTGCAAGAAATGCTTTCCTTTTCTGTTTTTATCAATGTGATGCTGGCCATTTTTAACATGATCCCCATTCCTCCCCTAGATGGCGGCCGCGTGGCTGTGGGTCTGCTGCCAGATGGCTTAGCACGCCTCCTTGCACGTTTAGAGCCCTATGGTATCTTTATTATTTTCGGCCTTATTTTGATTCCGTATTTTTTGGGTCTTAATTTTCTCGGATGGCTTATTATACATCCCGCAAAACTTATTATTGAAACTATTTCACTTTTAGCTGGATTATCATAAAAATCTGATTATATTAATGTAATTAATGTAAAGGAGCCCCTGCTATGGGATTAAGTTTAAGCCATATTCTTCTGGTTCTCGTTGCCGTTGTTCTTGTCTTTGGCGCAAAAAGACTTCCGTCTATTATGCAAGACTTAGCCAAAGGACTCAGAGCTTTTAAAAACGGCCTTAAGGACGGAGAAGAAAAGTAATGAACCTCGCTGGTTGGGGTGAGTTTCTTTTTATAGGTCTTTTGGCCTTCATTATTATTGGCCCCAAGGATTTACCGAAGGTTCTCTATACTTGCGGCCGCTTTTTTCAAAATCTGCGCCGTCTTTCCAACGAATTCATGGCTGAATTTGAAACCATCCACCACCTCAAGGAACTTGAGGATTCAAAACTCCACAAACGAAAGGATAACAACAAATGATTAAAAAATTTTTCTTTCTGATCTCTCTATTTATGTTTTCAGCAGCTTCCGTATCTGCCGAAAACCTTATTCTTCTCTCAAATCATGATAATGCTGGCGATCATAATCAAGTCCTAGGAATTGCAGAAGCTTTCAAAAAGCTTTCCCCCAACGTTACTGTTAAGGATATCAACGCCAAGACCACGTCAACAAGTGCTATTAAAGATATGGTCACACCTGTTGACAAGACGATTGTCATTGGCTCCGGCGAAGGGGGGATTCTTGGCATTCAAGATTTAACTCCTCAGAAAAATCTTGTGATTTGCCTCACCTCTCATATGATTTTAGGCGGATATAGTGATCCAAATCTTAAACAGAAAGTCAATTTCCTAGCCCTCCCCGTCCATGCAAACGATACCCTTGCTGCGGAGTGGAAAGGTAAACTCATTAATACAACGGGTGTTGCCCACAACCGATCTTCAAAAGATGCCCTCAAAGCTTACGAGCTTGGAAAAGGGACACTTCCCGTCGCATGCTCTTCTTACCTTGCTGTTTATTTAGGAGGCGATGCCCCCACACCTGAAAAGGTCACCAAGCTTTTTACAGAAGCTGAAGCCCAAAAGCTTGCGGATTATGTCGCAAAAAACGCTGGTGGTTCTTGCATTCTTGTGCTTAATGGCCCACGCACAGGCAAACATGATGCCAATCTGCAAGAAATAGCAACTGCTCACCGCGATGGAAAACTTGACCACGTCACTGCTGCTTTCAAAGAAAAACTTGAAAGTCAGATAGCCCCTGAAAAAGTGAAAATCTACAATTTTCACTTTGGTCAAGATTTAGGCTATAACACCTTTGACCTTGTCTTAGGCGCTTTGCTTGAAAATGAGGGGAAAATTCTTGTTCCTGGCGAGTCAACTTCTGTGATTTCAGAGGCTATAGATGTCCTTCCTGCAGGTAAGGTAACCATTTATAATAACAACGCCATGAATGAGATTCATGAAAAGCATGTTAAAAGTGAAGCAGATGCTGGTAGAGCTTCTTTTCTTCTCGATTACCAGACATTTCAAGATCTTAAATCCGGAGAAAAGCAGGCTTCCTCAAAAAGTGCTGCACAAACCATTGCGGATAGGTTATGGGAAGCTGTTCATTAATAAAAAGAGATCCTGAGTCCCACTCGCTATGCTCGTGGTCTCAGGATGACAAAAAACTAAGAATTGTCATCCTGAGGAGCCCCATAGTGGCGAGCTCAGGATCTTGCTTACGTACCTTAAGGGAAAAAAGTTGTGACCCAAAAACCTCTTCTTGAACATTTACTCGAACTCAGAAAGCGTTTGCTCTACAGCTTGCTCGCCCTTGGTTTAGCCATTGGCCTCTGTTATCCCTTGGCGCCAACCCTATTCCAGTTTTTAACCGAACCGTTATGGCAAGCCATGGGGGCAGAAGAAGGGCGACGCCTCATTTACACAGGCCTGACGGAAGCCTTTCTCACCTACCTCAAGCTCGCCTTTTTTGCCGGTTTTATTGTTGCTTTCCCCTATCTTCTTTGGCAAGCTTGGATGTTTGTGGGACCAGCTCTTTATGACCATGAAAAGCGCACCATCTGGCCAGCCTTGATCGCAAGTCCCCTTCTCTTTTTAGCTGGCGCGAGTCTTGCCTATTATGTAGTGTGTCCCTGGGCGTGGAAATTTTTCTTAAGCTTTGAAATGCCCCCCTCTCCTGGCGGTCTTTCCCTCCAATTGGAAGCCCGCATGAGCGAATACCTTTCCCTTATTATGAAACTTATTATGGCTTTTGGGATGTGTTTTCAGTTGCCCTTAATTTTGGTTGGCCTTGCAAAATTGGGAGTTATTGGTCTTCAAAGCCTTGAGCGCAACCGTAAATACGCTTTTCTTATTATTGTGATAGTAGCTGCCGTGATTACACCTCCGGACATTATCAGTCCCTTAAGTTTAATAATTCCTCTTTATACCCTCTATGAAATTTCTATAGTTTTGGTAAAACTATCCTTGAAACAGAAAGGATTGGATTGTGCTCGACACCAAATGGATCCGGGAAAATCCGGAAGACTTTGATAACGCGTTAAAAAACCGGGGACTTGCCCCAGTCTCCGCTGAGATCATCGCTCTTGATGAGGAGCGTCGCTCAGTCATTCACTCTGTGCAAGAAATGCAAAATCACCGCAACGAGCTCGCCAAGAAAATTGGACAAGCTAAATCCAAGGGTGGCAATGCGGATGACCTTTTGCAAGAAGCGGGACAATTGCGCGATAAACTCCCCTTAGAGGAAGAGAAAGTTCGCCTTTTAGAAGAAAAGCTCAAAGCCATCATGGATGTTTTACCTAATGTCCCTTCAAAGGACGTTCCTATTGGTAAAAGCGAAGAAGACAATCAAGAAGTTCATCATTGGGGTGAAAAACCCACCTTTTCTTTCATACCAAGACAACACTATGAAATTGGTGAAGCCTTGGGTTTTATGGATTTTGAAGCTTCCGCTAAAATTTCTGGTTCTCGCTTTGTGGTGCTTAAATCTGATCTTGCTCGCCTTGAGCGTGCCTTGGGAGCGTTTATGTTGGACACCCACACCCAAGAATATGGTTACACAGAAATCTCCCCTCCCTATATGGTACGCAGTCAATCCATGTATGGGGCCGGTCAGCTTCCTAAATTTGCAGAAGATGCTTTTGTCACAACAAATGACTATTGGCTGATTCCTACAGCAGAAGTGCCCCTAACAAATTTAGTGGCGGGAGATATTTTAGAGGCTGATACACTTCCTCAACGCTTTGTGGCCTACACCCCTTGTTTCCGCTCTGAAGCAGGATCGGCAGGAAAAGACACCCGCGGTATGTTTCGCGTCCATCAGTTTCACAAAGTTGAGCTCGTCAGCATCACCCATCCCGACGCCTCGGAAAAAGAGCATCAACGCATGTTAAAGGCGGCTCAGTCCATTCTTGAACGTTTAAGGATTCATTATCGCACGGTTATTTTATGTACAGGTGATATGGGTACCTGTCCTCAGAAAACCTATGATATTGAGGTTTGGCTTCCTGGCCAAAACGCTTATCGTGAAATCTCTAGCTGTTCCAATTTTGGCGAATATCAAGCACGCCGCATGAATACCCGTTTTCGTGATGAAGACAAAAAAACCCGTTTTGTCCATACACTAAATGGCTCGGGACTGGCTGTAGGCCGCACGCTCATTGCTATTTTAGAAAACTATCAACAAGAGGATGGATCTGTTATCATCCCTGATGTATTAAGATCGTATATGAGAGGAGACGCTCTCATCAAAGCGCAAAAGGTGGAAAGATGAAGTTTAAAAATTTATTGTTGTTTGTTAGTTGCTCTCTAATTTTGGGGGGAGAAGCTTTTTCTGCAGCTCCCGAAAAGAAAATCGTCACAGGACCAGATGATACGGTTTATGGCATTGCTTATAATAATGGCATCCCCACGCGCTCCTTAATTGCTGCAAATAACTTAAAGCCGCCTTATACTCTCAAAGCTGGTCAAGTTTTGATTGTCCCTCTTCCCAACCAACATATTGTGGGACAAGGAGAAACAGTAGAAAGTATTGCTGAAATCTATGCCCTTAACGTTGATGTTTTAGCCCATGAAAACAATATTTCATCGCCTTCTTATATTGCGCCAGGAACCGTTCTTTCCATTCCTGCTCGAAATACGGAAACCTTAGCAACAGCTCTCAAGGCTCCTGAAGAAATTAGTGCTTCTTCCTTAGCTCCCCTTCCACTCGTGAGATCAGAACCAGGACCATCTTCTTTGGATCCATTACCGACACCTAAAACTACGACTTCAAATATGGCACTTCCCGACGATTTGGCCCAGGAATTGGCTGCCGAGAAAGGAACAACTTCTGCTTCTGCCGCTGCTGCTTCCGCTCCCGCGCCTCTTATGAATAACCTTGCTGAGAAGAAGGAAAAGGGAGCCGCCATCGCTTCAAAGAAAGAGGAAGAAAACAAAAAATCCTCTAAAGAAGCTATGAAAGAGAAGCCACAAAAAGAAGAAAAGCTCACTAAAAAAGAAGAGCCTCAAGAAGAGAAAAAAGCCGTTAAAAGTGAGGATAAGGCAGAAGTCACTTCAAAAGATGTGTCCTTTGCTTGGCCGGTTCAAGGAGAAATTCTGAAAAAATTTGCCCCTGGCGGTAAGAATGATGGTATCAATATTAAAGTTGCCAAAGGAACGCCCGTGAAGGCAGCGGCGACAGGAACGGTCATGTATGCCGGAAGCGAACTGAAAGGGTTCGGCAATCTATTGCTCCTTAAACATCAGGATGGCTGGGTCACCGCCTATGCGCACAATTCTGAACTCCTTGTCAAAAAGGGAGAGAAAGTCAAACAAGGGCAAGAGATTGCTAAATCTGGAACGCCAGAGGGTGATGCAGAACAACCACAGTTGCACTTTGAAATCAGAAAAGTGAAACAACCCATTGATCCTTTGACCAAACTTGAGTCATAAGGTAAACTAAACATAACATTATTAAATGAGGAAAACCATGAACACACTATTTGACCTACTTATCTCTCCTGCAAACGCCCAGGCAGCTCCAGGACCTCTTGGGTTTGACTTTATGTCTCTTCTGCCTCTTGTGCTAATCTTTGCGGTTTTCTATTTCTTTCTCATTCGCCCACAACAAAAAAAGGCACAACAACAAAAAACTCTTCTCTCTTCTCTCAAGCGAGGAGATCGAATTCTTACGAATGGTGGCTTGATTGGAACCGTCACAAAAGTCATCAGTGAGCAAGAACTTGAAGTAGAAATTGCAGACAGCGTTAAGGTTCGTATTGCCCGTCCGATGGTGGCAGACTTGCTTTTAAGCACAGAAACTCCAAGAGAAGTTGAACCACGTAAAGAAAAAGAAGCCGTGACAAAATTGTCTTCCCGTAAGACAGTCGCACCTAAGAAAAAATCATCTAAATAAAAGAAAAGTTTGGGCTAAGCAATGTTATACATTCCTTTATGGAAAAAAATTCTGACCATTGGCATTTGTCTTCTTGGATTGCTCTTTGCTAGCCCTAATTTTTTCACTCGCGAACAACTTAAAAATTTCCCCAGCTGGTATCCTAAAAGCCAAATCACCCTTGGGCTTGACCTACAGGGCGGTGCACACCTTCTCTTAGAAGTTGATTTTGATGCTGTTCAAAAAGAGCAAATGGCCTCTTTAGCTGATATGGTACGAACCGTCCTTCGTAAAGAAAGAATTGGTTATACAGGGCTTTCAGCTAAAAAGGATTTTGTCACCCTAACATTGCGCAATCCTGCTGATTTAGAAAAAGCCAAATCTCTCATTCATAACACGGACAATGACGTTGAAATTACGCCAACGACAGAAGGTCAATTAAACCTCCGTTTTGATGAGGCCTCACTGCGAGCACGACGGAAGTCAGTTTTGGCCCAATCTATTGAAATTGTTCGCCGACGCGTCGACGAAATGGGAACAGCCGAGCCCTTTATTCAACAACAAGGAGATGATCGAATTTTAGTTCAGCTTCCTGGTATGCAAGACCCTGCTCGAATTAAAGCGATGTTGGGGAAAACGGCAAAGCTGCAATTTCGTTTTGTTGACATGTCTATTAATGCCGAACCAGGTAAACCTGTTCCCGGCGTTGATATTCTTCCTGAAGAACGAGATGGAAAAACCGTTTATTTAGCTGTAAAAAAACAAATCATTTTAAGCGGTGAGAATTTGGTTGATGCCCAGCCTGGATTTGATGAATATCATCGCCCAATTATAAATTTTAAATTTGATTCCCTGGGGGCTAAAAAATTTGGAGACGCCACAAAAAATAACATTGGACAAGTTTTTGCCATCGTTTTGGATGACAAGATCATCATGGCTCCTCATATCCAAACTCCTATCCTGGATGGCCGTGGTATGATTACGGGTGGCTTTTCCGTACAACAAGCTCAAGATCTTGCTCTTTTAATGCGTGCAGGAGCCCTTCCAGCCCCCCTTAACGTCATTGAAGAACGTACTGTGGGTCCCGGGCTTGGGGCCGATTCTATTGCCTCAGGCGAGTATGCTACGATTATTGCTATTTTGATGGTAGCTGCCTTTATGTTTATTGCGTATTCCTTCTTTGGCGCTATTGCGAACATTGCAGTTGTCTTTAACTTGATTCTCTTATTTGCCGCCCTCTCTGTGACTCACGCAACCCTTACCTTACCAGGCATTGCAGGCATTGCCCTTACGGTCGGTATGGCTGTGGATGCTAACGTCTTAATTAACGAGCGGATTAAAGAAGAGCTACGTAATGGACGGAAAATGCTCAGCGCCATCGATGCAGGCTATAACAGGGCTATGACCACCATTATTGATTCCAACCTCACAACGTTAATTGGTGTGGCACTTTTGTATTATTTTGGCGCTGGCCCTACCCGTGGCTTTGCGGTGACAACCTCTTTGGGAATTATTATTTCCATGTTCACGGCTATCTCCCTTACAAAACTCATTTTGGCGTGGTGGATTGGGTGGAAACGCCCCACCCATCTTCCCATTTAAGGAGCTCCCATGGGACTACACATTATACCTTATGACACAAATATTAATTTTATATCAAAGAAGAACATCATTTTTGCTGTTTTGATTGCTGTTACTGCGATCTGTTTGGGGTCAATTTTCACCAAAGGGTTTACTTATGGAATCGACTTTAAGGGAGGATTACTCCTTGAAATTCGCACATCCGGTCCTGCAGATATAGGAAAACTTCGTTCTGAACTCAATGATCTTGTTCAGGGAGAGGTTACTCTTCAAGAATTTGGTGCCCCTAATGATGTTCTTATTCGGGTAGAGCAACAACCAGGGGGCGATGCGGGTCAGCTTGCTGCCTTGAACAAAATCAAAGAAAAATTAGGAACGGGCGTTGACTATCGAAAGGTTGAAAGCGTAGGCCCCAAGGTCAGTGAAGACCTTGTTCGCAATGGTATCTATGCGATTATTGGAGCGTTAGTGGCCATGCTAATCTATATTTGGTTTCGCTTTGAATGGCAGTTTGGCGTCTGCTCTCTCATTACCCTTGCCCATGATGCCCTCATCGTCTTGGGATTATTTTCCATTTTTGGTCTAGAGTTTAATGAAAATGCTATTATCGCTGTCCTTATTACAGTGACCTACTCGATTAATGATACGGTTGTGATTTATGATCGCATTCGTGAAAACTTACGTAAGTTTAAAAAAATGCCTTTACCCGACCTTATAAACCGCAGCATTAATGAAACCCTATCACGCACCATTTTAACATCGACCACAACCTTGCTCTCCCTCCTTGGTCTTTATTTCTTTGGCGGCCCCGTTATTGCGGCTTTCAGCCTTCCCATCATCGTGGGAATTTTGGCAGGAACCGTCTCTTCTATTACCGTCTCTGCCCCCCTCCTCCTTCATATGCATCTCCGCGAAGACAACGGACTCGAGGCATTGAGCAAAGGTTAAATAATCTAAAACATTCAAGTCTGGAATTACGATCCCCAGGGATATCTTTTTCTGCAATTGGAAGTTGTGTCAATAGCACTTTAAAATGTCCGAACTAAATAGCACAAGGATTGTCCGAATTAGAGGTCTCATGAGGGCGTCG
>JAIEPE010000041.1 GCA_019749915.1 Alphaproteobacteria bacterium
TCTCTCATTCATGAATGAGAGACTATCTATCTCTCTTATCCTCTTATAACACATCTTCAACTTACAATCCCGCGATCTAAGCCACGGGATGTCAACTGCAAGGAAAAGTTCAGAGCTACAAAAGCATGGATTAGGAATATCGTTCCTCTCATCATCATCTATTTTCCATAATATATATTATGCGTTATTTTTGTATCCCTTGAGCCCCTTATTTTAAGTCACGATAGAAGTTTTCATGAACGCCCAATTGCAAAAGTGTTAGCAAGTTTTCCTCATTGTCCCAAGTGTAAGCCAGCAGATGCAGAGATTTATTCATTTTAAATTTATGAAGGTACACTTTCTGTAAGGTCGATTTTGTTGTAAAATGCAACATAATTAAATTCCTGAGCCCTTTCTTCTTCGCAAAAAGGTTGGTATACTCAGTTAATATGAAAATACCTATAATGACTCCTCTCCGTTGTCATCCCCGCATAGGCGGGGATCCAGGAAATAACTGGATTCCCGCTTTCGCGGGAATGACACTTAAGATAACTAAGAGCACTTAAACATGGTATCTTCAAATACGATGCTACTGTATCACCTATTAATCCTAAAAACTTAGAAGAAAACGATGACCGACATTGGCTTTTATCATTTGACAACATCCCCTTTGGAAAGGGCCCTCCCTCTCCTTCTTGAGAAAACCCTTGCGACTCAAAAGCGCGCTGTTGTGATGTGCACGAGTGAGGAACGACTCTACTATCTCAATAGTGCTCTATGGACCCTTGGGCGGATTAGTTTTATCCCCCATGGCAGCGCTAAAGAAGGCATGGCCGAGGATCAACCGGTGTGGCTGACAACTTTTGATGAAAACCCCAATGGTGCTCAGTTTTTATTTCTTACAGAGGGGGCCGTCTCCCCTTCCCTTACCTCCTATGAGCGGTGTCTGGATATCTTTGATGGCAATGACCCCGAGGCCCTTGCAGCCGCTAGAGTTCGCTGGAAGGCTTATAAGGATGCAGGACATGAGGTGACCTACTGGAAGCAGAATGAAACTGGCGGTTGGGAGAAAGGGTAATTAGGGAGGGGTCTTTAAAAACGCTGTTTTTTCAGTTGTCTTAAGCTCTCTTTAGGATTACAAATTAAAAAATGCAGACAGCAATAAATAAAATTGAGGGTTCCATGATTACGATTCGCTTTCCTGATGGCTCACATCGGGAGTTTCCTAAAGGTATTACAGGGTGGGAAATTGCGAAAAATCTTAGCACCAGCCTTGCAAAAGAAGCAGTTGCCGTGCGTGTGGATGAAGACCTTTGGGACCTGACCCGTCCGATTGAAAAGGATGTAGCTTTTGAAGTGATTAAGCGCCCTTCAGAGCATGGTCTTGACATTTTGCGCCATGATGCGGCCCACGTCTTTGCTGAAGCAGTAAAAGAGCTCTACCCAGAAACTCAAATTACGATCGGCCCCTCTATTCAAGATGGTTTTTACTATGATTTGTATCGTGAAGAATCCTTTACACCAGAAGATTTGAATCGCATTGAAGAACGTATGCACGAAATCGTGAATCGCGATGAACACCTGACGCGGGAAGTTTGGGATCGCAATGAGGCGATTAAATATTTTAAGGATCTGGGTGAAATTTTTAAGGCTGAGATTATCTCTGACCTTCCTGAGGATAGTGAAATCACCATTTATCGCCAAGGAAATTTCGTGGATTTGTGTAAGGGCCCTCACCTCCCCTCCACGGGAAAGCTGGGACACGCTTTTAAATTGATGAAACTTGCGGGCGCTTATTGGCGTGGAGATTCAAAAAATCCAATGCTTCAAAGGGTTTATGGAACGGCTTGGTTCTCAGAAAAGGATCTGCAGGACCATTTAACGCGTCTTGAAGAAGCGGAAAAAAGAGATCACCGCAAACTAGGAAAGGAAATGGATCTTTTCCACATGCAAGAAGAAGCTCAAGGAAGCGTCTTTTGGCATCCTAAAGGTTGGACTCTCTATCGTCTCTTGCAAAACTATATTCGAGACAAGATTTCTGCACAAGATTATGTTGAGGTTAACACCCCACAACTTTTGGATAGCTCCTTTTGGAAGGCTTCTGGCCACTGGGATAAATTCCGTGAAAATATGTTTGTCGTAGAGGATGTTGATAAAACTCTCGCCTTAAAGCCCATGAATTGCCCCTGCCACGTTCAAATTTTCCGTCAAGGTATTAAGAGCTACCGCGATCTTCCCTTACGTATGGCTGAATTTGGATCTTGTACGCGCAATGAACCTTCGGGGGCTCTTCATGGGCTTACACGTGTACGGTCTATGGTTCAGGATGACGCTCACATTTTTTGTCGTGAAGATCAAATTGAAGAAGAGACGCGGAAATTCTGCATTCTTTTGCTTAATGTATATCGTGAATTAGGCTTTGAAGAACTCACAGTCAAATTTTCTGACCGTCCTGCAGTCCGGGCTGGTGAAGATGCGATTTGGGATAAAGCAGAGGCTTGTCTTGAAGCTGGCGCCCGCGCTTCGGGGCTTAGCTATACATTGAACCCTGGCGAAGGCGCTTTTTATGGGCCCAAACTTGAATTTATTCTGAAAGATGCTATAGGTCGTGATTGGCAATGCGGAACCCTTCAGCTGGACTTCGTCCTTCCTGAAAGGTTAGATGCTTCCTACATTGCTGAGGATGGTCAAAAACACCGCCCCGTGATGCTTCATAGGGCTATTCTAGGATCTCTAGAGCGTTTTATTGCTATTTTCATTGAACATTATGCAGGAAAATTCCCTCTTTGGGCAGCTCCTATTCAGGCCGTCGTGGCTACCATTACACAAGAGGCTGATGCCTATGCTCAAAAGGTTTGTGAAAAACTCAAAGCTGCAGGTTTGCGCGTAGAATTGGATATTCGTAATGAGAAAATTAACTATAAGGTACGGGAATTAAGCCTTCAAAAGGTCCCCTATATCCTTGTTGTTGGCAAGCGTGAGGCTGAGGAAGGAACGGTTGCGCTACGTAAATTAGGGGGGGAGGCTCAAGAAGTCCTTGATCTTAATAAAGTATTAGGTAAACTGTTACAAGAAGCGCTACCGCCACATAAGCGGTAAGGGTTTTATTTTTTTAATTAAACATTGGAGAATTACATATCTAAGTATACGAACGAAGACAAGGGAAACGCCTCAAATGGCCCCCGCGTCAATGAAAAAATTTCTTCTCTTAAAGTCAGATTAGTTGATGAAAATGGGGAAATGGTTGGTGTTTTATCACAAAAAGAAGCTCTTGAAAGAGCCTATAGAGCGGGTCTTGATTTAGTCGAGGTATCTCCGAATGCGGATCCTCCTGTATGCAAAATCTTGGACTATGGTAAATATAAATTCGAAGAGCAAAAGCGCCGCGCTGAAATGCGCAAGAAACAAAAAGTTATTGAAATCAAAGAAGTGCAGCTACGTCCTGGCATTGATAAGCATGACTTTGAAGTCAAAATGCGGAGTGCGCGGAAATTTATTGATGATGGGGATAAGCTAAAAGTGACCCTTCGTTTCAGAGGACGTGAGCTTTCTCACCAAGAGCTGGGGATAGACGTTCTTAATCGTGTGAAAGAGACACTTCAGGACATTGCCAAAGTTGAACATGACCCAAAATTTGAAGGTAAAAGAGTTATCATGATTCTTGCGCCTTTGAAGTAACTTATGACTCAAGGGAGAATTCAAAACAAAGTTGACGTCCCTTGGCCCCGCCGCGGAATCCATTATAAAGTCTTCCTGGACCCCGCGGTTTAATCGCGGGGCGTCAATGCTATTAAGGACATGAATTTTTAACAAAATACCTTTACAATAGGACACTATGGAACTGGATCCAAAAAAACTCTATTTCTTACCCCTGGGAGGTTCGGGAGAAATTGGAATGAATCTCAATCTCTACCACACCCGCGGCAAATGGTTGATGGTAGACCTAGGGGTTACGTTTGATCAAACTCCTGGCATTGAAGTTCTTATGCCGGATACCGCTTTTATTGAAGAGCATGCCCAAAATCTAGCAGGCCTTGTCCTCACCCATGCCCACGAGGATCATATTGGTGCCATTCCTCACCTCTGGCCACGCTTAAAATGTCCTATGTTTGCAACCCCTTTCACCGCATCTCTCATCCGCCATAAGCTCAAAGAAGCCGGTCTTCATGCACCCCTTCATGAAATTCCCCTCTCAAAGAGGGTGGATATTGGCCCCTTCACCGTTGATTTTTTTGGTATTACTCATTCTATCCCTGAACCCAACGTTTTAGCTATTCGTACCGCAGCAGGAACAATTGTGCATACGGGCGATTGGAAAATCGACCCCGATCCCCTTATTGGAGAGCCAACAGATATAGAAGGCCTAAAAAAATTGGGGGATGAAGGTGTTCTCGCCCTCGTATGTGATTCAACAAACGTTTTTGTGCCAGGTTGGTCCGGCTCGGAAAAGCCAATTCGGGATAACTTGATTAAGCTTGTTAGCGAATTTCCAGGAAAGCGCATTTTAATTGCTTGTTTTGCTTCAAACGTGGCACGGGTTGCCAGCTGCGCTGAGGCTGCCATTGCCAACAACCGCTATGTTGGCCTTGTTGGCCGTTCTCTTCATCGTATAGATGAAGTCGCCCGTGAATTGAATTACTTTAAGGAATATCCTCCGTTTCTCAGTCATCATGATGCTGGTTTTCTAGAGCGCTCAGAAACTCTTCTTATCTGTACGGGAAGCCAAGGAGAACAAAGAGCAGCCCTTTTACGTATCGCTAAAGGAGAAGACAAGCATATTTTCTTAGAGAAAGGCGATGTCGTTATCTTTTCTTCACGACAGATCCCAGGTAATGAAAAAGCAATCTCAGCTCTCCAAAATCTTCTTGCGCGCAATGGGGTGCAAGTGATTACGGCTCATGAAAACGACATTCATGTTTCGGGCCATCCTAATCGTGATGAGCTGGTGGAGATGTATTCCTGGATTCGCCCAAAAATTGTCGTTCCCGTCCATGGGGAAGATCATCATATTGTAGAGCAAGCTAAACTGGCTTCTGAGCATAAAGTCCCCTTTGTCATTACGCCTCATAATGGGGATTTGATTGAACTCTCTCTTCAAGGGCCACAGCTGATTGATGAAGTTCCATCGGGACGTCTTGCCCTTGATGGCAGAAAACTTATTCCCTTCCGCGGTGAAGTCATGCATGAAAGGCATCGCTTGATGAGTACAGGCCATGCTATCGTGACCCTTCTTTTGAAAAAAGATGGGGCCTTTAAGTACCCCCCCACAGTTCTTTTAACAGGGATTGCGACAGGAGAACAACTGGATATACTTACATCCCATTGTATTGGCTCTATAGAAGAAGCTTTTATGGCCCTTCCTATTGAAGATAGAAAAGAGGATGACTTGGTTTCTGAGGCAGCTCGTCTTGCCACCCGCCGCGTTTTAGGGGCATACTATGGGAAGAAAACATTAACCCATGTGCAGGTATACCGCGTTTAAAGGAGAACTTTATGATTGGAAATTTAAATCACGTTGCTATTGCTGTTCCTGATTTAGATGCTGCCATAAAGCAATACCAAACTGTCTTTGGCGCTTTCGTGACGAGTCCTCAAGATCTTCCTGCTTATGGCATTCGCCTTGCTATCGTGAATCTTGCCAATACAAAAATCGAATTAATGACACCCTTGGTGGATACTTCTCCTATCAGTAAATTCCTTGAGCGAAACCCCGCAGGAGGTCTTCATCATCTCAGCTATGAGGTGCCTGATATCATTGCCGCCCGTGATCAACTTACAGCTGCAGGTCTAGAGGTCATTGGTGATGGGACCCCCCAAACCGGCTATCATAATACGCCCATTCTCTTCTTTAATCCTAAGGACTGCTTAGGCGTTTTGATTGAATTAGAAGAGGTAAAAACGACCATCCAACAGGGACGGATTGAAATTATCTCTGCTGTCCACACAGGGCGTTATTCAGAAAAGCCTTCCTTAGAGGGAGTTGATGGAGTTGGCATTGAGGTTAATGTGGACTTTCGGGTTCCTACCCCCAAAGATAATTTGGAAGAGAATTAATCCATGAGGGGAATACCAGGGTGTAGTTTCCCTGGATCCCGCGGTCAAGCCACGGGACGTCGCCTTCTCTCTACATGACGCCCCGCGACTTGATCGCGGGGTTCATAAAAAGGTTGCTTCATGTCCTTTATGACCGGTCTTCTGCTTTATGTAGTTATTTGGGTTGTGATCCTTTTTATGGTTCTTCCTTGGGGCGTTCACGTTCCTGAAAAGATCGAAAAAGGCCACGCTACCAGCGCCCCAGAAAATCCGTATATGGAGATTAAACTCCTGGTGACAAGCCTGATTTCAGCTCTTCTCTGGGTTGTGGCTTATCTAATTTTACGGCCTTAGGATCACGTAAAAACAGGCTTTTTGACGAGGACTTCTTTCTCAGAAGTCATCATCAATCCATAGGTAATGGCCGAGATGAAGAGGCCAATAAACCACGCGTAGTGGTAGAGAGGCACAAGAAATTCAAAGGCGGATCCCACAGATAACACCTTGATTTGAAATAAAAAGCCAGGAATATTTGGCAAAACGCCCAAAACAAGGGCGGCAATGCCTTTAAGATTATAGCCACACCAATAGGTATAGGCCCCTTCCCTCTTATAAAGGTCCTTAAGGTTTAAATTCGTGCGGCGGATAATGTAGTAATCTACTAAGATAATGCCTGCAATGGGCCCGAGAAGTGCTGAGTAGCCAATCAGCCATGTAAAAATATAGCCCGTCGGATCAGCCAATAGTTTCCAGGGCATCATAAGAATGCCCAAAATTCCTGTAATAAGGCCGCCAGTTTTAAAGCTGATATGTCTCGGTGCGAGATTTGAAAAATCATTGGCGGGACTTACTACATTGGCTGCAACGTTGGTCGTGAGAGTGGCTAGCACGACGGTGATCACCGACAACACAACAATCACAGGATTGTCAAACTTTTGGATTAGGATGATGGGATCCCAAATAGCCTCCCCATAAATGGCAAGGGTAGCACTGGTTACCACAACGCCAATAAAGGCAAAGAAAGTCATTGTGGTAGGAAGGCCTAAAGCTTGTCCATAAATTTGAGCCTTTTGATCCCTGGCATAGCGGGTAAAGTCAGGGATATTGAGACTTAATGTGGCCCAAAAGCCAATGATTCCCGTAAGAGCAGCAAAGAAATAAGGATAAAATTCAGCATTGCTTTCAAATTTAGAGGCGGTTTGAAAAACTTTATGTAAACCTTCTGCATTTTGATAGGCCCAATAAAGAAGCGCAGCACCTCCTAAAATCAAGAAGGGCGCACATAAGGTTTCAAGCCATTTGATGGAAGTGAGACCTTTCCAGACAAAGAAAATATTCATCCCCCAAAAGATCATAAAGCAAACAAACGGCATGAATCCAACCCCCAGGATCTCTCCTTGAATATGGTCCGCATTGGGCCAAAACAAAAGTACCAGGGTATAAATGGCTGTGCCGCCGATCCAGGTTTGGATGCCAAACCAACCACAGGCAACGAAAGCTCTGAGAAGAGCAGGAATATTTGATCCCAAAATACCAAAGCTGGCACGGGTAAAGATGGGGAACGGAATGCCATATTTTACGCCTACATGGCCATTCAGGATCATGGGGATGAGGACAATCAAATTTCCAAGGAAGATGGTTATTAACGCCTGAAGCCAGCTCATACCGCCTTCAATTAATGAAGAGGCCATCATATAGGTGGGAATTTGAACAGAAAGGCCAATCCATAAAGTGAAAAAATTAAAACTGGTCCAATTTTTTTGAGAGCCCTCAATGGGAGCTAGATCTTTGTTAATAAGATCACTGGTCATGCATTCAACACCACATTAGAATTTATCCTTTGTATGGTAATATTTGAGTCAATGTCAAACATAAAATTATGCTGTCGTAACCTGGTGCCGTCGGAGAGAATCGGACTCTCGACCTCACCCTTACCAAGGGTGTGCTCTACCACTGAGCTACGACGGCAAGATTCGCGCAAGATGCCACACTGTGGCGCCGCAATCAAGAGGCTAAGCTTATCTTGAAGAAAAAAATTATTCTCCATAACCTAAAGATGAGTCCTACGATTTAATCATGGAATGTTGAAGCTTAAATACCTTGATATCTGTAATTATATTTATTAATATAATTACACAGAAAAGACAGAAAGTATGAATGATATGATTAGAGAAGTCACAGCAATGCTCGCGCGCCAAACTTTTGGTGAGCTATTAAATGAAGTCAAATATCGTCATGATAAGATTCTGATTACTAAGGCAGGGAAGCCCATTGCAGCCCTTATTGATATTGAGCTTTTTGAAAAAATCAGAAAGATGAGATATGAATTTGATACCCTCACAACCGAGCTAGGCACCACTTATACTGGCTGCGAAGAGAAAGTTGCCCAAAATGAAATTTCTGAAGCTATTGAAAAGACAAAAAAACCTAAATGCAAGTGATTTTAGACACGAATATTTGGGTTTCAGGGCTGTTGTTACCGAATAGTAAGGCAGGCCTTATTCTTGTTGAATGGAAAAAGTTAAGCTTTGATGTTGTCCTCTCTCTCTATATTTTACAAGAGATTGAAAGAGTGTTGTCTTACCCTAAAATAGAAAAACGCTTAAAATGGGATAAGAATAAAATAAAGCATTATGTAAATCTTCTGTCCTTATTCGTTGATCTTAGAGAAGATGGGCAACCATTAGTTCATGTCCCTGACGATCCTAACGACTCTCCTATCCTCTCCTTACTTCTTTCCTCTAATTCTGATTACCTTATTACAGGAGATAGAGATTTGCTTAAATTGCAACTAGAATATCCTATCTTAACACTTAATCAGTTTTTAGAGAAAATTTGAGCTATGATAACATCTCCCCCTCCAAAGAAGCTCCCTCACCCCTCGATCCTTGAAAGGAAGAAATTGGTTGAAGCGCGGGAAAGGCGCCTTGCAGAAGCCCTGCGGGAAAACTTAAAAAAACGGAAAGAGCAAATCCGAGGGAGGAAAAAGCCTAACAACTAATTTCTTATGTGGCATCTCGTGGCTTGACAGCTGGATTGATCGAAAGAACAGTACCTTGCATCCGCGACAAGGAATAACTTTATAAAATCTTAACTTGTTTTCCTATACACTAACCATGGAACAAATCTCTTCTTTTAATCTGCGTGGAGTTTAGTATGGGGAGGAAAGACAGGCTTCTCATTGTCGATGGTGAAGTCGAAACATGTGAGCTTCTGAAAGAAATTGGTGAAGAATGTGGCTATGAGGTAACTTGCCTTACCTCTGGAGCTGAATTTCATAAAGTTGTTCAAGAAGTTAATCCTACATTTATTATTTTAGACTTAAATATTCCTGATCACGATGGTAATGGGCTGTTACGTTATTTAGCCCAGCATAATTCTATCACTACCATTGTACTTCAAAGTGGTCAGGATGAAAAAATCCTTTCTATCAGTCCGAAATTAAGTCAGGAGGTGGGACATTTTAAAAAACGGTATTTTCAAAGGCCCTTAAAGCTCGATGAAATAGGGGAGATTTTCACAAAAGCTAAAGGAAAAAGCTCCCGCTTTTCAATAGATTCTTTAAAAGAGGCCATTGAATCTGGAAATCTCGTCCTTCACTACCAACCTAAAGTATCTTTTAAAACAAAGAAGATCATTGGTTTAGAAGCTCTTGTTCGTCTTAATATTCAAGGACATTTGATCCTTCCCGATTCTTTCATTCCCTTGGCGGAAGAAACCAACCTCATTCGCCCCTTAAGTCACCTGATTGTTCAACAAGCTTTTAAGGATTTTGTGGAGTTTTTGAGAATAATTCCAGAACTTATTCTTTCTATAAATATATCTCCAAAAACCCTTGACGATCTTCTTCTTCCTGATCAATTTTCTAAATTAGCTCAGAAAGTAAATATAAATTCTAATCAGATTTGCCTTGAAATTACAGAAACCGCTTTTATAGAAAAACGTCCTCTGATTGCGAATATCATGACCCAATTTCGAACTAAGGGGTTTATGCTTTCTATTGATGATTTTGGAACAGGGTATTCTTCTTTAAGTGAGCTTTATAGCTTACCCTTTAGTGAGTTGAAGATCGACAAGTCGTTTATTCTTGAAATTGAAAGTAACTTAGGGGCGAAAACAATTGCTCAATTTATTATTTCACTCGCTCATAACCTAGGGTTGAGTGTCACTGCAGAAGGGGTTGAAACAAAAGAAGCTTGGAATATTTTGGAGCAATATGACTGTGATATTGCCCAAGGTTTTTATATCAGCAAACCCTTGGAAAGAAGTATTTTAAAAGAGTGCCTCGCTCAATATAAGAAGGGCTTCATTCTTCCATGATAAATCCAAACACCAGCAACATCCAAAAATATAAGTATATGAAAAAAAAGTAAATATCATGGGTGTCCTATGTATTCTGATTGGTCTTTTTACCATGTTAATGTGGAAAGATAATTTCTTTCTTTTTTTCCAATTTCTTCTCATGTAAGGGATTGTGTTCTCAAAGTCTTGGAGCTATGAATAGAATCTCAATGATGGAGGGATAGAGAAAAAATGGAATATATTATAAGCATGGGTTGGTATATCATACCGTTTCTAATTGTTTTATCTATTCTTGTTTTCGTTCACGAACTTGGCCATTACTTAGTTGCGCGTTATAATGGTGTGGGCGTCGATGTTTTTTCTATCGGCTTTGGTCCAGAAGTTTTTGGGTGGTATGATAAAGCCGGCACCCGTTGGAAGGTTAGCTGGTTTCCTTTAGGGGGGTATGTTAAAATGGTAGGGGATGCCGATGCCGCGAGTACTCCTGACATGAAAGCCCTTAAAAAAATGGAAAAAGAGATGCGTGAGCGTTCCCTGTTTTATAAAACAGTGTGGCAACGTATTGCGGTTTCTGCAGCTGGCCCTCTTTCTAATTATCTTTTTGCAATTTTTATCTTCTCCATTCTTTTTGCAACCATCGGTGAAAAGTATACACTTCCAATTATTCAAGATTTTCAACCCGAAAGTGCAGCAGAGAAAGCAGGCTTTCAAAAAGGAGATCGTGTTAAAGCCATTAATGGAGAGACGATTGAACGTTTTGAGGATCTGCAATTTATTGTGCAACAACATCCCGGAGATGTGCTTCAATTTGTCATTGATCGTAATGGTCATATTCTTACCCTTGCCGTCACCCCCATTTTGTCAGAAATTACAGATAATTTTGGTCACGTTCACAAGGTAGGTCTTTTAGGCGTTAAAAGCGCAGAAGCAGGTTATATCAAACGAGCTTGGTGGAATTCATGGTGGTATGCTGGAAAACAAGCCATTTCATTAAGTTGGCAAACCCTTAAAGCCTTAGGGCAAGTTATTATTGGAGCAAAATCATCAGATGGACTAGGTGGTCCTTTACGTATCGCACAGATGTCGGGAGAAATTGCTCAAAACGGTATTGTGGCTCTGATTTGGTTTATGGCGCTTCTTTCTGTCAATTTGGGCCTTATTAACTTATTTCCTGTTCCTATGCTTGATGGCGGTCACTTGCTTTTTTACATTCTTGAGGTATTACGAGGAAAGCCCATATCAGAAAAGGCTCAAGAATGGGGTTTTCGCGCAGGATTTGGTCTGATTGTGGCTTTAATGCTGTTTGCTACCTGGAATGATATTGTCCATATTTTTGTAAAATAATAAGAGGTAATTCGTGTTTCAACGTTTTCTTGTTCTTACTCTAGGCCTTATTCTTTTGACAAGCGAACTATGGGCTGGAGTTATTCGTGTCATTGATGTTGAAGGGAACAAACGTGTGGAAACTCCCACAATTATGACCTACATTGACCTTAAAGTTGGGGACAATATTACAGAAAACAAAATTGAAGAAATTCTTAAAAATCTTTTTGCCACAGGGTTATTTGCTGACGTTGTGATTGAAGAACATGGAGATCGTCTCCTTATCAAAGTTGTTGAAAATAAAATTATTAACCGCATTGCCTTTGAAGGAAATGATCGCTTAAAAGATGATATTCTCAACGCTGAAATTGGCCTTCGTCCTAGAGAAGTTTATACTCCGGCTAAGGTACAGCAAGCGGCCCAAAAAATTCGTGATATGTACCGCTTAAGCGGCCGTTATGGGGCCAAGGTTGTACCAACCATTGTTGAGCGTGAACAAAGTCGTGTGGATCTTATTTTTGAAATTACGGAAGGAAGCCCCACGCGTATTAACAAGATCATCTTTGTGGGCAACGACCATTTTAGTACATCCCGTCTAGAATCTCTTATTATGACAAAAGAAACTCGGTGGTATCGTTTCTTTAGTTCTGATGATACTTACGATCCGGACCGTCTTTCCTATGATAAGGAGTTGCTCCGTAAGTATTATCACAGACAAGGTTACGCGGATTTTAAAGTTGATTCAGTTGTTGCAGAGCTTGATCCCGATTCTCAAGAGTTCTACATTACTTTTACCCTTTCTGAAGGGCAGAGATATCAATTTGGCACAGTCAAAATTACGAATAATCTTCCTTCTCTAAAGATAGAAGAATTAGAAAGTTTAGTTACGGTTGACTGTGGAGAATGGTTTGATAGTAAAGAGGTAGAGCGGACAATTGATAAATTGAACATGGCCATTGGTGAAAAAGGTTTTGCTTTCGTTGACATTGAGCCAAAGCTTCATCGTAACCCTAAGGAGTTAACCGTTGATATTGACTTTGTCATCAAAGAAGGGCGTCATGTCTACATTAATCGCATCAACATTGTCGGCAATGACCGAACCGATGATGATGTCATACGTCGCGAGATACGACTTGCTGAAGGAGATCCTTATAACAGCGTTAAGTTAAAGAGATCGGAGCAACTCCTTGAAAACCTTGATTACTTTAAGAGAGTTGAAGTTAAACGCGAAGAAACAAACGTTCCCGATAAAATTGATCTAAAGGTCGAGGTGGAAGACAAACCTACTGGCTCTCTCCAGTTCTCTGCTGGTTATTCGACGACCGATGGTCCTATAGGTACTGTTAACATGAATGAACGAAATCTTATGGGCAAAGGCTATGATCTTTATGCAAGTGCTACGGTGTCAAAAAGAGCCACGGATTTTCGTCTTGGATTTCAAAACCCTTATTTCTTGGGCAGGCCTTTGCTTGGAGGCGTCGATGTTTTTCACTCGTCCCGTAAGTATAATACCAAATCCCAAAATCAGACAGGTTATCAACAGGTTAGCACCGGAGGGTCGGCAACGTTAGGGTACGATCTTTATGAATATTTAGGTCAATCCTGGAGTTATACCATTCGGCGTGATAACATTAATGATATTCATCGCAATGCTTCCCCCTATTTGCAAGCTCAACGCGGAAAATGGATTGTGTCAGAAGTAGGTCAGAATCTTTTCTTTGATAAAAGAGATAGTAGCATTGAACCAACAGAAGGTTATTATGCAGGTCTTGCGGATAATCTTTCTGGTCTTGGGGGAGATGTTCGTTATTTTAAAAATGCACTTCGCGCTGGAACCTATATTCCTATCGATGATGATCACAAGTGGATTGTTGCCATCAAGGGTTCTGCAGGCGCTATGTCGGGCCTTGGAAAAGTGACTCGTGTTGTCGATCGTTATGAGTTAGGAGGGGATAGTTTCCGTGGTTTTACGGACTCTGGTATTGGTCCGCGAGATAGCAAAACAAGAGATGCTTTGGGAGGTCTTTTCTACTATAAAGGTACTGTTGAGCTTGCAGTTCCGTTAGGCCTACCGCCTGAGTTAGGAATTCGTGGGTGCATGTTTACTGATATAGGAAGCGTTTGGCATACTGGAAACAAAGTTGTTCCTCCAAATTTTATTCTTAGCAATAACCAAAAGTTTCGGGCTAGCGCAGGTGTAGGAGTTACCTGGCGTTCTCCCTTCGGTCCTATTGGTGTAAGCCTTGCTCAACCCTTTGTACGTGTAAAAAGGGTTGACCGGACTGAGCAATTTAGAGTTAACTTTGGAACATCATTTTAAAGGAGAAAAGAAAAATGAAAAAAACATTATTATCTAGCCTACTTATATCTGCTGCTATCCTTTCTTCAGCAAAAGCAGATCCCTTACCTGCCCCCGTCATTGGTATCGTAGAGCAGGCCACCCTTGATAAGTCAGCTGCTTTTCAAGATATCATCAAACAGGTTGATCAAAAGCGTACTGAAGTTCAAAAAGAAATGGCAACTTATGAAAAAGAACTAAAGGATAAAGACAAGGAACTTGCAGAAAACACAAAGAAACTTTCTGAAAAAGACCTTGCTGATCAACGCCAAGCTTTTGAAAAGCGTGTTCAAGAAGTTCAAGAGAAACTTGAAATTAGAAGAGCCCAAATGGAATTGGGCGTCGAAGAAGCCAAAAAGACTGTTTACCAAGCTTTCTTAAAGGCCGCTGAAGAGGTTATGAAAGACGCAAATGCTAACATTATGATTTACAAAGAAACCATCATCACAGCCAACAATGGTTTTGACTTGACTTCAAAGGTTCTTGAGAAATTGAATAAAGATCTTCCAAATGTGAAGGTTTCTTTTAAGTCAGAAGCTGAGGTGAAGAAGCAACTTACACAACAATTGCCTCAAGCTCAGAAATAAGAAAATTGACGTCCCGCGGCCCAGACCGCGGGATCCACCTTAATAATTATCCATCAGTATCCTGAGTCCCCCTCCCTTCGTTCGGGGTCTCAGGATGACATATCCTCTAACAAAAACAAAGTACTGTCATCCTGAGGAGCCATAACGTGGCGAGCTCAGGATCCCTTCAATAACATAGCCATAGTGTCATTTCTCTAGACCCCACGGTAAATCCGCGGGGCGTCAATGATGTGTGGGTGTGCTTCTCAACCTGTTTTGACGAACTCATTGTTTGAAAGCAAAGTGGTATTAAGCGCTTTTTCTAACCAATGCCTTGTATTTCAATCGATGGGGCTGATCAGCATCTATGCCGCAGCGCCGTTTGTGGTCTTCCTCATAGGCTTGATAGTTTCCTTCAAACCACTCCACATGGCTATTGCCCTCAAAGGCCAAGATATGAGTCGCGATTCTGTCCAAGAACCAGCGATCGTGGCTGATGACAACGGCACAACCAGCGTAGTCGAGAAGAGCTTCCTCAAGGGCGCGTAAGGTATCGATGTCCAAATCATTGGTGGGCTCATCGAGGAGAAGAACGTTCACGCCCGATTTCAACATCTTGGCTAAATGGACACGATTGCGTTCACCACCGGAAAGCTGGCCTACCTTTTTCTGTTGATCGGCACCTTTAAAGTTAAAGCTAGCACAATAGGCTCTGCTTTGCATCTTGCGCTTGCCGAGTTCAATTTCTTCGTTTCCTTCCGAGATTTCTTCCCAGACGGTTTTATTGGAAGCCAGGGTATCGCGAGATTGATCCACATAACCAAGAACGACTGATTCACCCACGCGGAAAGTTCCCTCATCAGGGGTTTCCTTCCCTGTAATCAATTTAAAGAGGGTGGTCTTACCTGCACCATTGGGGCCAATGACGCCAACGATACCTCCAGGAGGCAGCTTAAAATTCAGTTTTTCGATGAGAAGGCGATCTCCAAATCCCTTAGAAAGATCTTGGGCTTCAATAACTGTGGTGCCAAGGCGAGGCCCAGCGGGAATGATGATTTGGGCCGTCTCTTGGGATTTACGCGCCTCTTGAGCGAGTAGCTCCTCATAGGATTGAATACGGGCCTTGCTTTTTGCTTGACGGGCTTTGGGCGACTGGCGAATCCATTCCAACTCACGCGCGAGTGTTTTCTGTCGAGCGCCTTCCTGCTTGCCCTCCTGCTCAAGGCGTTTTTGCTTTTGTTCCAGCCATGCGGAATAGTTTCCTTCAAAAGGAATCCCTTGGCCACGATCAAGCTCTAAAATCCATTTCACAACATTATCGAGGAAGTAGCGGTCGTGGGTAACAAGAATGACGGTCCCTTTATACTCTTGCAAGTGACGCTCAAGCCAAGCCACGGATTCCGCATCCAGGTGGTTTGTCGGCTCATCTAAAAGGAGGATGTCTGGTTGCTGTAAAAGGAGCTTGCACAGGGCGATACGGCGTTTTTCACCCCCAGAAAGATTCTTTACGTCTGCATCACCCGGAGGGCAACGCAAAGCATCCATAGCAATTTCAACCTTACGGCCAATATCCCACCCTTGGACTGATTCAATTTTATCTTGTAGTTCAGCCTGCTCAGCTAAAAGATCAGTCATTTCATCATCTTCCATGGGCTCAGCAAAGCGAGCGCTAATGGCCTCAAATTTATCAAGAAGTGCTTTTGTTGCTGAAAGAGCTTCCATCACGTTTTGTTCAACAGTCAAATTAGGATTGAGCTCTGGCTCTTGAGGAAGATAACCCACAGTTGTGCCGTCTGCAGCCCAGGCTTCTCCATTAAACTCTTTATCAAAGCCTGCCATAATTTTCATCAAGGTTGATTTTCCCGAGCCATTGACACCAATAATGCCAATTTTAGCGCCAGGATAGAAAGACAACCAAATATCCTTAAAGACTTCTCGTGAACCTGGATAAACCTTTGTTAGGCCCTTCATAACATAGATGTATTGTTGAGATGCCATAAAAAAAGATACTCCTATAAAATAGCAAGCGGATGGTGGGCCCGGCAGGATTCGAACCTGCGACAACTCCGTTATGAGCGGAGGGTTCTGACCACTGAACTACAGGCCCAAGAATTATGTTTAAAATACCCGAATTTTAAAGCGGGTCAATGGAAAACTTTATATGGATCTTGCGATCAAAATCAATAGGGTGAAATTCTCTAAAACTGTTTTTTTTAATAAAATTATTCTTCTTCAGTATTTTCTTCTTTTTCTTCTCCAGGGATTTTATAATCACCACGGAACCAACGGGCCAAATCAATGTCAGCACAACGTTTTGAACAAAAAGGGCGATACTCAAACACTGTGGGCTTTCGGCATATGGGGCAAATGGAGCTCATAACAAAGTCACCTTAGTTAAGTTGAAGTTTTAATCTTTGAGGAAGTGAAAGCCGTTTTCGCCGCCGTGTCAACTCTAGAAGTCCCATAGGCGATAGCCCCCAGATTTCCGTATCTGTGGGTACGCTTAGTCCTTTTAGGCAAGGATTTATATCTTGAGGAGGTCGGATCAAATCAATCACAATTTTACCGCCCAGCTCCCGCAACGTAATTTGACGAAAAGCTTCTTCAATGGCCATTCGATTAAAAGGCAAAACATAATGGAGAGCTCCCTGACTATTGACATCGATCACCGTTAAGCTATGGGTTTCTTCAATATATATATTGCCCCCTTTGGGAAGGGAAATTTCTGGGGAAGAAAGACTCTCCCAGGCGTCTTCACAACGATCGTCAAAAGTCTTTACGCGAGTGAAGTGATCGGAAGGTGTCAGAGAACGCATCGCTCGCTCTAAAAGTGTGAGAGGAGGCCCCTCCCTTTTTTTTTGAATCTCTTTCCATTCCTCTCGTAATTGTATCAGATTTTGTTGGAAATTCTCTTCTGGGCGAGCGTTATGACGCAGGATACCCCCCTCTCCTGGCTCCAAAGTCAAAAGATCTTTAAAAAGCTGGCGATTTTCAAGGCGTCGAGAAAGGCTTAATCCCGACTTAAAGGGCGTGTAAAGAAGGCTGCCTAAGGACAAAGTAATGAGACGAGTCAAACGAACACCTTTGTTTTCAAGAGGATTTTCCGTACGGCTAACCTGCACCAACACCCGATCGCCATGCTTTAAAAGCGGCAGGTTTCCTTCTTTAAGAGGAAGCATTCCTGGCTTTGAGAGGCCAACCTCGACAAAAGCCACGTGGAGAGGTTTTTGAATTTCGACAACACGGCCATCATAAATACCCCCTAAAAGGGAAAGGGATTTGTCCTGAAACTCAAAATCTAGCGAGACAACCCGACCTTCTTCAATGCGTGCCATGCGGTGAAGATTTCCAGAAACTGTATAGAAAACCTCAGCCATGAAAACCGATTCCCTTCAAGAGGCAATCGGTTTCATAAAGAGGCAAGCCCACAACATTTGTATAGGAGCCAGAAATAAACTTCACGAATTTAGCCGCCCGTCCTTGAATGGAATAGGCCCCTGCTCTCCCTTCCCATTCACCAGTTGCCACATAGGCGTTAATTTCTTGCGGACTGAGACGTTTAAATGCAATCCGGGTTATCACAAGCCGTGAAGCTTCTTTTCCTTCTGGAGATATAGCACAAACGGCTGTATACACCCGGTGGCGCCGTCCGGAAAATAATTCCAGCGTTTTTCGGGCCTCCGCCGAAGTTTCTGCTTTGAGAAAAATTTGACGGCTGGCCTCAACAGCCGTATCAGCAGCAAGAACGTAGGCTGCAGGGTTTTGTGCATGGATGGCGCGAGCCTTTAAAAGGGCAATGCGCTGGGCATAACTTCTGATATCCTCCCCTTTTAAGGGTGTTTCATCCACATGAGGGGCAAGGATTTGATCGGGAATAATCCCAATGGATTCCAAGAGTTCTTTGCGACGAGGGGAGGAAGAGGCAAGGATAAATGGCATTATTTATGACGAAACGTAATCCGCCCTTTTGTCAAATCATAGGGAGTCATTTCAACGGTTACCTTATCACCAGCCAAAACACGAATTCGATTTTTACGCATTCTGCCCGATGTATGGGCAAGGACCATGTGACCATTTTCAAGTTGTACGCGGAAAGTTGCGTTGGGGAGCAATTCTAGAATTGTTCCACTAAATTCCATAAGATCTTCTTTAGACATTCATACTCCAGGCTGTCTGTAATTATTTATTATCTCTCAATATACCAGCTTTTCCAAGAAAGCAAAGAGTTTGTAAAAGAGATTCAGGAAGATATTTCTTTATTCTTTGAGAAAAATTAGACATAATTGAAAAATAACAATTGAGGGAGTTCCATGAAAAAGCTTGTCTTATTTCTGTGCATATTTTGTTTTTCAGCGCCGCTTTATGGTGGCAGCGTTACCAACCAGGAACTTTTGGTGGCTTGTAAAGATAAATCTCCTGCTACTCAGAATTTTTGCTACGGCTTTATCATTAGTGCTGCTAATGCTGCTCAATTTTATCGCAACATTGTTGATGTGGAGCAGGAGTTCATCGACATTTGCTTGCCAGAAAATGTCTCTAACCAAGAAGTCGTAGATCTTTATATTGCTTGGGCAGAAAAGCACTTAGACCTTGCAAAAGGTCCCGCATTTTTAGGAGTAACAACTTCTTTCTCAAAAAAATATAGTTGTCCTCCTGAGAAAAAAACGAAACAGCACGAGACCGCTTTTTAAAGATTCAAAATGGCTAATTACCTTTCTTGAAACACTGGAATTTTGTAATTGGCTCATGAATCTACTGTTTCACTTTCACAGCTATAATACTAACCATAATAAGGATCATTCCAACAATTTTAATAGCACTGAGACCTTCATCATAAATTACCCAGCCAAAGAATGCACCAGTAACGGGGGCTAAAAAGAGAATAACCGCTGTGTAGTTGGCAGGGATTTTTCCTATAGAATAGGCAAGCAAACTTTGTCCCAAGGTATGAACAAGGATCGCCTGCCCAAAAACGCTGATGATATCTTTTAAGGTTAGGGGCGACAAAGCTTCGCCAAAAAGATAGGCCAAAAAAAATAGAAAAAGAATAGCCACAAAACCTGTCCAAAACATGATAAAACCGGTTGCCGTATCAGCGCGGATAAATTTTAAGGCTACAAGGTAAAGAGCAACAGCAAACCCAGAAAGAAGGGCCACCATATCCCCAAGGAGGTTGGCATAACTGATGGAAAAGCTTTCTCCGACAAGGCACATACAACCCACAAAACCAATAAGAGCGGCAAGGCTATAGTGAAGGGTTGGCTTTTGACTGAATCCAATCCACATGATAAGCGGCACAAAGAAAGCGGCCGTGTTATTAAAAAGGGTTGAATTTACTATGGTTGTGTGATCAATGGACCAATTCCATAGAGCAAGGTCCAGGGCAAAAAAAACTCCCGCCAGAAAAAGAACTCCCCCATGTTTTATCGGCAAAACAGAAGGGATCATCTCTTCATGACGTTCCCACATCATCCAAATGCCTAAGAGAGGAAGGGCAAAGAGCATCCGGTAAAAACCGGTTGTAAGGGGACCTAAATCAGACAAACGCACGAAAATGGCAGATGATCCAATCAAGGCACTCCCCAAACATGAAAAGAGTACAGCTTGAAACTGAGTCATATTTTTGAGCATTGCTATAATTAACCATTTTAGAGAATAGGTTGATAGTAGAATGAACGAAGGGTATGAATCAAGAGAATGTTGTGGTTATATCTGGGAGACCTCATGAAAATTTTCAATCTTTTTTAATGACAGAAGCTGATTTATCAGTTGAGATCGGATTACCTCTCCCCCTGTGGAAGAGGTAAAGAAACTTTATTTTCCTCATAAATTTTCACGAGGCGACCCTAGTGGTTATGTTATCGTTCATGAAGGTTATCTCTTTTGAATCGCTCTCCCTTAAGAGAGAGTCCTTTCTCCATTAAATTAATGAGTCTTTTTCTAGAGTTTCTTCTTTTAAAGAAATATAACACATTTTTTACAACTTCAAAGTTTTTAAAAGAAAATACGCAAGAGATAATATGCTTCATGGTTAAGTTCCTTAACGTTTTTTTGGTATAAATCGTCACATTAATAGTATAATATCCCTCTCTAATAAATATGATTTTTGATTTAAAATGACATTTTTATCCCTCGGATTCACTTTTGAAGATCTTTTGAATCCTTTAAAATTAATGGAATTAGATCAGGTTTTTTATCGCCATCTCAAGGAGAACGATGAAAGGCTTGCGCACCACTTAGAGGTTGCTCGGAAGAAGGATCTAGCGTCTCCTGAGGAAAGTGCTCTTATTCTCGACCTTGCCCCTTATGTAGAAGATTTTTTGGGTGAACTTTTTTCACTCCAAAAGGAAATAACAACTCTCCAAGAACAAACCTATGCCTTAGCCCCTCTTTATCGGGCAAAGCGACTTTTTGTGCAGCGAGTGGCGGCCAAAGCCTATAGCAAAGAAGAAGCCCTGACGTTTGATGGAAATGCTCTTCAGGCGCAGCTTGTTCAAAAAATGGGCGAGCCCTATACGGATTTGGCCTTTGCTCGCCATGTTTTAGAGACAAAGGATAAAGATTTCCTAGAAATTGCAAAAAAATACGCAGCCTGGTCGTTACATCAACCCCTGCCAACAATTCTCTTTCGCCTGCCTCGTAAAATTACTCCAAACGAACTTTTGCAGGTACAACAAAAATCCCTCTCCGAAGAACATGCTCTCGATCAAGCCCATTATTGTATTTTCTGCCATAATCAAGGAAAGGACTCCTGTTCAAAAGCTCCAAAGGGATGTCCTCTCGGGCAAAAAATATCGGAAATGAATACCTTACGGGTTCAAGGCTATAGTTTGGGAGCCCTTGCCACTATCATGATTGATAACCCTATGGTTGCTGCCACGGGTTATCGGATCTGCAATGATTGTTCCAAGGCATGCATTTTTCAAAAACAAGAGGCTGTAAACATCCCCAGCATAGAGACGCAAACTTTGGAGAGTGTGCTGACTCTTCCCTGGGGCATTGAAATTTACAGCCTTCTGTCGAGATGGAACCCATTGAATTTTAGGCGTCCTTTTCCAAAAGAACCAACTGGTTATAAGGTGTTGGTGGCGGGTATGGGACCGGCTGGTTTTACTCTCGCTCACTATTTGATGAACGAGGGACATCAAGTTGTTGGAATTGATGGATTAAAAATTGGACCTCTTCCCTCAGAACTTCTCACCGAACCTATCCGGAACTGGAAGAATCTGAAAGAACCTTTAGACTCTCGCCTTCCTGGCGGTTTTGGAGGCGTTGCGGAATATGGTATTACGAACCGTTGGGATAAGAATTTCCTTCTCCTGGTTCGAATTTTACTTGAACGGCGTTCTTTGTTTTCCCTGTATGACAATGTGCGCCTAGGAAGCACCCTCACCCTCCCTCAAGCTTTTGAGATGGGCTTTGATCATGCGGCTTTATGTTTTGGTGCAGGGCGTCCTAGTACTCTTGATCTGCCCCATAACCTCGCCCGGGGCGTGCGTGTGGCGTCTGATTTCCTGATGAACCTTCAGCTTTCAGGGGCGGCTCTGGAGGAATCCCTTTCAAACCTTCAAATCCGTTTGCCCATCGTGGTGATTGGAGGTGGTTTGACGGCTGTAGATACGGCCGTTGAGGCCTTAAAATATTATCCCAAGCAGGTCGAAAAATTTCTTAATCGGACAGAAGAAATGGGCGCCCTCCCCCCTGCCCTTTCAGCAGAAGAACAAGAAATTGCTGAAGAGTTTATTGAGCATGCCAGGGCTTTTCGGACGAGAGATTTTTTTGCCCTTGAAGGCGCTGTTAAGGTTCTTTACCGCAAAGCATTGCAGGATTCCCCTGCCTATCGCCTGAATTCTGACGAGCTAGACTTTGCTCTTCAAGAGGAGATTCAATTTGTTGAAAACACAAGCATTGAAGAGATTCAGATCGACGGCTATGGGCATGTCAAAGCTCTCAAAACACAAGATAAAATCTATCCCTGTCGAACACTTTTGATTGCTATAGGAACTGAAGCAAATCAGGGATATGATGATGATCGCGTGAGTATTTATGGGGATTTGGATCCTCGGTATCATGGAAACGTTGTCAAAGCTATGGCAAGCGCTAAAAATGGGTACCCTCAAGTGTGTAAAAAACTTATACAATCCCCTCCTCAATCCTTAAAAGTTAGCTTCGAAGAGCTCTTCACAACCCATGTCGTGTCCCTAAATCGATTAACACCTTCCATTATTGAAATCATTGTGAAAGCGCCCCAAGCAGTTAAAAATTTCAAGCCGGGACAGTTTTTTAGATTTCAAACCTATGGGCCACAATCTCTGGAAGCCATTGCCCTAACAGGGGCTTCTTCTGATCTGAAACTGGGATTACTCTCTCTTATTGTCCTTGAAATGGGCGGATCTTCCTCTCTTTGTCAGTATTTGAAGAAGGGTCAAAAGGTGGCGTTGATGGGCCCGACTGGAGCGCCCACGGAAATTCCTCAAGACGAAACAGTTTTGCTTATCGGCGGAGGCCTTGGAAATGCGGTTCTCTTTTCCATAGGACGCGCTTTAAAAAACAATAATAATCGTGTGATTTACGTTGCGGGATATAAGGCTCTATCTGATCTTTTCAAAAGAGAAGAAATTGAAGCGGTTGCCGATCAGGTGATTTGGTGCAGCGAATTCTCGCCTGTTATCAAAACCAATCGCCCTCAAGATCTTTCCATAGAAGGTACAATATTGGATGGGCTTTTGAAAGTTGCGGAATCTTCACCAAAAATGATTGATAGACTCATCACCATCGGATCGGACCGGATGATGGCAGCCGTTGCATGTGCAAGAAAAACGATCTTAAAGCCCGTCTTAAAAACCGAGCATCTTGCCATTGGGAGCATTAATTCCCCCATGCAGTGCATGATGAAGGGCGTTTGTGGGCAATGTCTTCAAACCCTGGTGGATCCTCAAACAGGACAAAGACGGGTTGTTTTTTCCTGTGAAGCCCAAGATCAAAATCTTGATGAAGTTCAATTTGATGACTTGCATCAACGGCTTAAACAAAATAGCCTCCTCGAAAAACAAACGGGACAATGGATACGGCAAAAATGGAAAATGGTTTAAACTCATCTCTCACTGTAATTGGCCTTATGTCGGGAACATCTGCCGATGGCATTGATGCAGCGCTCCTTCAAACCGATGGAGAAACCATAACCCATTTCGGCCTCACCTATCACAAGCCCTATCCTGAGCTCTTAAAAACGATGATCCTTCAAGCCTATGGCCGGGTGCCGGGACCTGAAGCCGCTCTCTTAGAAAAGATAATCACAGAACAACATGCCCAAGCCGTGGAGACCCTTCTGGACCGGGCTGGGCTTCAGGCTTCAGATATTGATCTCATCGGTTTTCATGGGCAAACCCTTTTCCATCAGCCCCCAAAAGTGCGGGGAGAAAAGGGAAAAACCCACATTATTGGGGACGGAGTTCTTCTTTCTTCACTAACCGGGATTACAGTTGTGGATCAATTTCGTCTCAATGATATTGCACACGGTGGCCAGGGAGCCCCCCTCGTCCCCATATTTCATAAAGCTCTGGCCAAAGATCTCCCTAAACCTTTGGCTTTTCTTAATATTGGTGGTGTTGCCAATGTGACGTGGCTTGGCGCAAAAGATGAGGATATCCTTGCCTTTGACACAGGTCCCGGCAATGGACTTATTGATGATTGGGTACGTGCTTATTGCAGCCTTCCTTGGGATGAAGAGGGAAGAATTGCGGCCAAAGGAAAGATTCATTCGGACATTTTAAGACACTGGTTATTTCATCCTTATTTGTCGCAAAAACCTCCTAAAGCCTTAGACCGTCAACAATTTCGTAAATGTCTTGAAGATGTGACCGAAATTCCCTTTGAAGACGCCATCGCAACCTTAACCGCCTTTACGGTCAGAGCCATTGAAAAAGCCCTACCCCTCTTCCCTGAAAAGCCAAAACTATGGCTTGTAACCGGTGGGGGAGCGCACAACGGAACTCTTTTAAATTGGATGCGTGAAAGATTAGAGGTTGAGGTAAAAAAGGTGACAGATATTGGTTTTAACGGAGATGCGTTGGAAGCTCAAGCCTTTGGCTTTTTAGCCGTGCGAAGTGTGCGAAGCTATCCTCTGACTTTTCCAGGCACCACGGGCGTTTTGCAACCTTTAACGGGGGGTCGGATTTGCTGGTTTAAGAAGGATCAGGCGGCTTAAATGACTGGGGAGCCCCCCGCGTTAAACCGCAGGGCGTCAACACCCCACTCGACGTCCCGCGGCCCAGACCGCGGGATCCATTTTTAAGTACCCTATTAAATTTCAGGAACTTACCCGTTCACAACCCTTTGTACGGGTTTAAGAGCAGGCGTTAAATAGTCATGTACGTGACCAATAAGCTCTGGCATTTGATGGGTGAAGAAATGATCGCCTTCAGGAATCACACGGTAATCAATGTGAAGTCCGCGCTGTGCAGAGAGGCGTTCGGACAGTTTTTGCACCGATTCTTTAGGAACAATTTCGTCCTTTGAACCCTGAAGAATCAAACCGGACACAGGACAGGGTGCTAGGAAAGAAAAATCATATAAATTCGCAGGGGGAGAGACAGCAATAAAGCCATCCAATTCTGGACGACGCATTAAAAGCTGCATAGAAATCCACGCTCCAAAGGAAAAACCAGCCACCCAACATTGACGGGGTTCAGGGTTTTGAACTTGAAGCCAATCCAAGCATGCCGCAGCATCGCTTAGCTCGCCTTCCCCGTGATCATATTTGCCTTCAGAACGCCCCACGCCACGAAAATTAAACCGTATGACGTTAAAACCTTGTTCAACAAAAGCACGAAACAAGGCGTAGGTCACCTTATTATTCATTGTCCCCCCATGTTCAGGGTGAGGATGAAGAATAATAGCAATGGGGGCATTAGGATTTTTACCTTGATGATATCGTGCTTCAATACGACCAACAGGACCAGCAATAAGAACTTCCGCCATAACACCTCTCTTAAAATGTTCAGTCGTCGTAACAGTCTTTTTGAAAAAAGTCAAGTAATTTCAATAAATTTCGGTATGTTTCTTTGTATAAGGATACAGCAATCTTCAATCTTAAGAAAAGTTCGTACACATTACAAAGCAGGTAGATTTGATTTATCTTCAGTCATCATCACTCCAGTCAGAGTCATTATCATCATGGGGAGCACCGATAGGAAGTCTCATCATACTTAGAGAGCGATCCAGTGCTCTTGTTATTTGTTGATCAGGGTCCTGCGCAACACTTGAAAGATTACGTTGAGATACTGTTTTTCTGAGGCTCCTTCCTTTCCTAATAGAATCAGCAAGGTTTTCTTTTTCAACGCTAGGCAGACTCATTGTTTTTGGTATCATGGTATGGGGAGGAGGAGGTGGTGGTGGTGGTGGTAGTAGAATTTCACCTGCGTCCTTGCTTCCATTTTCAACAGAAGAAAGTGTAGGAATAGTAACAGGAGATGTAGAAGTTAGCAGGGTTTCTATATCAGCACTTACTGAATTTGTGCTAAGAGAAGATGCTGAAAGCTCTTCAACTTCTTCTTTTTTATTTTCCTTACTTTCTTTATTTTTATTGTCTTTCCATGATCCTCTCCGGCCTTTCATAGATTTTTTCACTAGTGAAAAGAGAGGATTAGATGCAACAGCCTTTGAAATGCGCGATACTGTACCTGATGGCTTAGGAGAATCAAGAGCTGGAGTTGAGCTTGAAGGTGATGATGCTGGTTTAGCAACAGATGCTGGAGTTGAGCTTGAAGGTGATGATGCTGGTTTAGCAACAGATGCTGGAGTTGAGCTTGAAGGTGATGATGCTGGTTTAGCAACAGATGCTGGAGTTGAGCTTGAAGACAATGACGCTGGCTTAGCAGCAGGGGCAGCAGCTGAAGTTACAGCAGGCTTAACAGCTGGCGTTGATGTTACATCAGGAGCTGAAGTTTGAAACTGGACCTCTCTAAATGATATGCCAAGTTTTCTTTTGTCAGCAGCAATCCCTAACTCCAGAGGACTTGCTGCATCGGGGATTACAAATTCAATCTTTGCTTGATCAGCTTTAGGCAGAGGGATGTCAATTGTCTGATTATTATTGTCGGTTGTATAAACAATGCGACGAACTTCCTTTCCATTCACCTTTACGATTAGATCTTGTGTATGGCTACCTGTTACAAGGGCTCTTGTATCGAAAAAAGAAATGCGGGAGGGAGGGGAAGCCATTTCTGCTAAAGGAAGAATTATTGAAGCTTCCGTTCCTTCTGTCCATCTATGGGAATGCTCAAAGCCAGAAAATCCACTTGATGAGAAGGGATTAATTTCTCCCATATGGAATCTGGGAATGTTAAATTGCGAAGCAGGCTTAGCAGCAGGTGCTGGAGTTGAAGCAGGTTGTGTAACAGGCTTAACAGCATTAGGAGCTGGAATGGAAATTGAGCTTGAAGACGATGGAGTTGAACTTGAAGCTGATGACGCTGGCTTAGCAGCAGCTGAAGTTGCAGCAGGCTTAACAGCTGGCGTTAAGGTTACATCAGGTGCTGAAGTTTGAAGCTGAACCTCTCTAAATGATATGCCAAGTTTTCTTTTGTCAGCACCAATTCCTAAATCCAAAGGACTTGCTGCATCGGGGATTTCAAATTCAATCTTTGCTTGATCAGCTTTAGGCAGAGGGATGTCAATTGTCTGATCATTATTGTCGGTTGTATAAACAATGCGACGAACTTCCTTCCCATTCACCTTTACGATTAGATCTTGTGTGTGACTACCCGTTACAAGGGCTTTCGTATGGAAAAAAGAAATGCGGGAGGGAGGGGAAGCCATTTCAGCTAAAGGAATAATTATTGAAGCTTCCGTTCCTTCTGTCCATCTAAGAGAACGCTCAAAAGCAGAAAATCCACTTGATGAGAAGGGAGTAACTTCTCCCATATGGAATCTGGGAATGTTAAATTGCGAAGCAGGCTTAGCAGCAGGTGCTGGAGTTGGAGCAGGTTGTGTAACAGGCTTAACAGCTGGTGCTGGAGTTGGAGCAGGTTGTGAAACGGACTTAGCAGCAGGAGCTGGTATTGAAGTTGAGCTTAAAGGCGATGAGGCTGGCTTAGCAGTGAGAATTGGTGTTATAGCTGGCGTAGCAGCAGGAGTTAGTGTTGGAGCAGTAGGCCTTAGCTTTACACCCCATGGATTTGCTGATGTCGTTTCGCTTGCTTGAACTTTTTCACTAGCAGGAGACTGAGTAGTAGCCCTTAGCTTTATACCCCATGGATTTGCTGATGTCGTTTCGCTTTCTTGAGTTTTTTCACCACCAGAAGCTTTTAAAGGCTCTGGTACTTTTCTTAAGGGCTTTGTAATAAATTGATTTGATGACGACGTAACACTTGGATGAGCTTGCGTAGCAGGCTTAGCAGAGGGAATTGATGTTGTAGCTTGCGTAGCAGCAGGAGCTGAAGTTTGAAACTGGACATCTCTAAACGATATGCCAAGTTTTCTCTTATCAGTACTTCCCCATAAATCAAAAGGACTTATCGCTTTGGAAATTACAAATTCAATTTTTGCCTCATCAGCTTTAGGTAGAGGAATCTCAATTGTCTGATCATTATTGTCGACCGTATAAACAATGCGACGAACTCTCTTCCCATTCACCTTTACGATTAGATCTTGTGTGTGACTACCCGTTACAAGGGCTTTCGTATTGAAAAAAGAAATGCTGGAGGGAGGGGAAGCCATTTCTGCTAAAGGAAGAGTTATTGAAGCTTCCGTTCCTTCAGTCCATCTATGAGAATGCTCAAAACCAGAAAATCCACTTGATGAGAAGGGATTAACTTCTCCCATATGGAATCTGGGAATGTTAAATTGCGAAGCAGACTTAACAGCATCAGGAGATGGAGTTGAGCTTGAAGATGATGAGCTTGAAGACGCTGGGGTTGGCTTAGCATCAGATTTTGATTTCACAACTTTTTTTGTACTTTTCGTTATTGACTTTGAAGTTGAAAGAGTGGCATGAGCTTTATGAGAAAACAACACAGAGTCTGCTAAGAATGAGATCATTAGCATAGAAGCAAAAGAAAAAGCTCTTACAATATGAGATAAAGACTTACCCTTCATCATACAAACACCACGCAAAGAAACAAAAAACTATTAATACTATTTTAATATAGAACAATTATAAGCATATTGCAAGTCTTTTTTTAATTTAACAACCCAATCTCCTTGTGAAAACCGACCTCTCCCCTAAAATGTTGACCTTTTTTAATTATTTTTGAAATAAGAATCAAGTAAATTCAAAAAAACTTAACAGCAGAAAAATTTTTCTCGCCGTCATTGCAAACTTCCGAAGAGAGTGCGGCAACTTTTGTATTTATATGAAAATATCATTTTATTTCGCTAATTGCTTATTGACGAGAGCAAGTGCTTTCGTCATTAAAGCAATACTCACAAGCCAAACAAACAAACCGAAGGGAATAAAAAGAGCAAAGATAATGCCTCCAAGCCATATGTTAATAAAACTTAAGATCCATCCCCCACCGCCGATGATCGCTGCGCCTAAGATTGCAATTCCGAGGATAACAAGCCCCATGAGCAAAAATATCCCAAGAACACGCAACACATTACCTTTCATAAGACGCCAACTTGTCCTTAAAGGCTCTTTCTGATCTACGGCGACATAAAGAAATGTTAAGGTTAAGCGAGTCGCAAGATAGATCAACCCCACAGCAGAGAGAACACCAAGAACACCTGCAAGAAAGATGTTTTCAACAAGGAAATAACTTCCCATCGTGATACCTGCGGCTATACCCCCGTAAACTGCGAACAAAATAATAATAAGGAGATAATACAAGAACATCTTCACAAGTCGCTTATTCAAAGAAAATGCCCACCATTTGTCTCCCCCCTCCTCTAAGGTGACATAGCGAAAAGCGTTTACGTATAAAACCAGCGCCGCTAATGTCTCTAAAACATAATGTATAATGGTGAAAAAATCCCCTGCCAGCGAGCCTTGGGCTTCGCTTTGTATGATACCCTCTTCATTTATAGTAAAATTAAACTCCCCGGAGAGATAGAGGCCTATTCCCATAGAAACAAGAGCGATGAACCACACCACAAAGGGCGCAAAAGCAATTTTGATCCATTGGGGAAGATGTCCACGAACATCTTTATAGCTTTTCTTAAAAGTGTTAACGATGGCAATCATTATAAATCTCCTAAAATTTTAGGTATTATAACATAAGTTTAGACGTGTCACATTTAATATTTTAATAAAATTTTTTCTTAATCTGGTATTTTTTATCCTTGACCATTCTTTTAGAAAAGGTATGACTTATCTCATGGCTAAAATTGCAACATGGAACGTTAATTCTATAAGAACTCGCCTCCCCCATCTTTTAAGTTGGCTTAAGGAGAGCGCGCCTGATGTGGTTTTGCTTCAAGAAACAAAGGTTACGGATGATCAATTTCCTCGTGATGAGATCGAAACCCTTAACTATAATATCGCTCTCTATGGGCAAAAAACTTATAATGGCGTTGCTATTTTGTCCAAATTTCCCCTTGAGGATATCACCACAGGCATCCCGGCTTTTGACGATGAGCAAGCTCGCTACATTGAAGCCGTCACAGGCGGTATGCGCGTTGCTTCCGTTTATGTTCCCAATGGTACAGAAGTGGGAAGTGATAAATTCGCCTACAAATTGGATTTCTTAAAACGCCTTTATACCCACGTACAAACTCTCCTCACCTATGATGAAGCTCTTATCCTGGGGGGAGATTATAACATTACGCCTTCCGATGAGGACGTCTATGACCCCATGGAATGGCATGAAAAAATTCTTTGCAGCACAGAAGAACGTAATGCTTTGAGGTCTATTATTTACCTTGGGTTGACCGATGCTTTAAAAGCCATACACCCCGATAAAAAAGAGCTTTACACTTGGTGGGATTATAGGGCTGGCGCTTTTCAAAATAATTTTGGTCTCAGGATTGATCACCTTCTTCTCTCCCACCAAGCTGCAGACTGTCTGAAGAGATGTGAAGTTGATAAAGCCATGCGTACCCTTGAAAAAGCTTCTGACCATGCGCCTGTTATTTGTGAGATTGATCTTTAAAATTACCTCAGAACAAATGGCTAATTCAAAAACTCGATTTCTAAAAAAAAATCTGCCACAGTAAATGTAGGCTGGATGAAGCGTATCTAGCTAACCCTGAATTCTTTCATCCATAGATGGGAATTGTCATGAAACAATGGATTCGTCAACTTTTGCCTTCCAAGAAAACAAAAGCAAGTGTAACTGCACCGCTTTTTGCCACAAGCACATCCCGACAGCCGCTTTGGACACCCCGCCAATACGACCGGTTGGCTGAAGAGGGGTATCAAAAAAACATCATTGTTTATCGCTGTGTGACTCTTGTGGCTCGTGGTGTGGCAAGCGTTCCCTGGCACCTTTATAAAGATAGCTCTCGCCTTGAAACCCACCCTCTTCTCTCCCTTATTCACAACCCTAATCCTCAGCAAAGGCTGGGACGCTTTATGGAGGCCCTCACCTCATACCTTCTCTTAGCAGGAAATGTTTATATCGAAGCCGTTTCGCCTGAAAAAGAGCCCTTGGAACTTTATCTTCTGCGCCCTGATCGAGTACGAATCATTCCCGGAAAATCAGGCATTCCTGAGGCTTATACCTATACTCTTGCCGGGCGGACCCTTCACATTCCTGTTGACCCTCTTCAAGGAAATTCTCGGATTCTCCATATCAAAAACTTTAATCCCCTTCACGATTGGTACGGCATGAGTCCCATTGAAGCCGCAACCCATGCCATTGATCAACATAATGCAGTTGCGGGACACAACCTTTCGCTCCTTCAAAATGGAGGCAGACCCACGGGCGCACTTCGTTTTCATCCGAGCGAACACGGGGAGTTACTCACCGATGAACAACGATACCAACTACGCCATGAAATTCAAAATGTCCTTGAAGGTGCTCAAAATTCCGGACGCATTATGATTCTTGAAGGTAACTTTGAATGGAAAGAAATGGGGCTTTCCCCAAAAGATTTAGATTTTATCGAAGGAAAATATCTTTCAGCCCGAGAAATTGCTCAAGTCTATGGGGTACCTCCCATGCTTGTTGGTGTGCCGGGAGACGCCACTTTCTCGAATTATAAAGAAGCCCGTTTTCACCTTTGGGAAGATACAATTCTCCCCCTTCTTGAAATCATAAAAGGAGAATTAAATCAATGGCTTACTCTTTATTTTGGAGAGGACCTTTCCCTCGTTTACGATGTGGATTCAATTCCTGCGTTAGCGCCGAAAAGAGAAATTCTATGGGAAAAAATAGAAAAAGCCTCATTCCTCACATTAAATGAAAAAAGGGCTTTAGTAGGCTATCCCCCGATCCCTGAAAGAGATCGGAGAGATTCACCTTAAGGTCAATTCTACTTTATTATAGAAGACCATCAATGATACGGCCACCAAGAAGACCTGTACCACCATCACAGCATGTATTACATGGTGAAGCCATGGCCACACCATATGAGCAAGGGGTACCAAAGTAGTAGTAGAAATTTTGTTTTCCTTCGTTAAGCAAAGAAGCATGGGCTCCTATGCCTGCTACCATTACAGCCAAAAAGGCAAAAGTTGTTAAAGTTTTCATTTTTTCCTCCTTTTATAAATGAAACTACTTTTTATTATTCTTGTTCTAAGATCAGTCTATTCGGAAAAAGATAATATTTTATTAATATTGGTAATTTTTTAAAAAAAAGAAAAAAACGAAGAAATTACAAAATTTTCTCAGAGAGGTTCCTTTCATGAAAAAGACCATAAGTTTTTTATCCCCCTCCTATCAAAGGACAAAAGGTCTTTTCTCTGGTTATGCAAGTTTTTTTGAGGTTATTGACCAAAAACGAGATCAAATTGCGAAAGGCGCCTTCACAAAAACCCTTAAGGCCTGGCATCTCGTAGGAAAAAAGCCAAAAATGCTCTGGCAACATGAGCCCAAAGAGCCCATTGGGCTGTGGACGTCTCTTCAGCAAGATGACAAAGGTCTTTATGTAGAAGGGCGTTTGGCCCTTGGCCTTCCTCGGGCTAATGAAGCTTATATTCTCTTAAAAGAAGGCATCCTTGATGGTCTTTCTATCGGATTTCGAACAGTAGAGTCCATCTATGACCAAGATCACAAAACCCGCATTTTGCTGGACATTGATTTACTTGAAATCTCCCTGGTCACTTTTGGGGCCAATAGTAAAGCCACCGTTCACCACATTAAAGCCATTTAAGCCATTCCCATAAGGGAATATTTGCCCCGTTTGGGCTTCAACAACAGCGAGGATATATGCACGATTATGACATACAAACGACTTTCAACGATTTGGCGCACACATTCGAAGAATTTAAAAAACTCAATGAAGAACGCCTGTCTCATCTTGAGAACAAACACATGGATACCTATGATTTCCAGAGCAAAATGGAGCGACTTCAAGAAGCGATGGATCAGGCCGAGTTGCGCCTTAAAAAGATGGAAGCCCACAACTTTCGCCCCCCTGTTGAGATAACTACTGACAGCATCTGCCAACACACCCATGCCTTTTTGGACTATGTTCGCAAAGGAACAGAGACGTCTCTCCATAATTATGAAACAAAAAGTCTTTCCGTCGGCTCTGATCGTGATGGGGGGTATTTGGTGCCTTCTGGTCTGCATGATCGTTTATATGCGACTTTAACAGAAACTTCCGTTATGCGTTGTCTAGCACATGTCCGAGAGATTTCAACCTCAGCCCTTGAGATGCTGATTGATAAGGATTCGGCTGATGTGGGATGGATTGCAGAGACAGCCGAGCGAGAAGAAACACGCACGCCAGAGCTGGCAAAAATTAGAATTCCCGTCCATGAGATGTATGCCCGCCCCAGAGCCACACAAAAGCTGCTCGATGATGCCCATTTAAATGTGGAAGAGTGGCTTTCGCAAAAAATTGCCCAGAAAATGGCGACCTTAGAAAACGCTGCTTTTTTAAGAGGGGACGGGGATAATAAACCAAAGGGAATTCTTGATTATGAAACCACCTCTAAAGAACACTGGAGCTGGGGTAGACTTGAGGAAATAAAAACCGGCGTTGACGGAGCTTTTCATGGCGGTCATGCGGCCGAGACACTCCTCATGCTTTTTTATGCCTTAAAGCCTGCTTATCTTCCAGGGGCAAGTTGGCTGATGTCCCGCCACACTCAAGGACTCTTGAGGACATTAAAAGATCCTGACAACCATCAGTATCTATGGCAACCGCCCCTGGCAGGGATGTCAAACCCTACGCTATTGGGTTATCCTGTCATCATCTGCGATGATATGCCCAGCCTTGTGCCTAATACGGCTTCCAAATCCATTCTGTTTGGAAACTTTAAAGAAGGCTATCAAATTGTTGATCGCACAGGTATTCATGTTCTGAGAGATCCCTATAGTTCGAAACCTTACGTAGAATTTTACACAACCCGTCGGGTGGGAGGAGATGTCTTAAACTTTGAAGCCCTGAAAGTTTTGAATTTCGCAGCGTAGGTATCCCTAAAAGTTTTCAAACGATCTGACTGATAACCGTAATAAACTCCGGTGATTATCATGCTTCGTCATCCCGGGATTTAGCCCTGTCCCTGCGAAAGCAGGGAAACAGGGCTTAATACCCGGGGTCCAGGAATACCATGTTTCAAAACTCGCCCTAGGTCCCGGATATTAAAAAACCCTAACACTCGCATTAGCTCGTGAAGAGTTTTTAAATTCCGGGATGACGCTGTAGGGGTCTATTACTATGCTGTTCCTTTCTTCCGACGGGCGTTTTGCAAGTTTACTTTCTCACAAGGACGAAAAAATGTGGTTTTCCTTGATATATGATAATCTGTCAGCTGAGAAGCTTAAAAAACAAAACCGCCCTACTCAATAAGCAGGGTGGATTTTTGTCAATATAATTATAACAGTAACATAAAAAAACAACGACTTTTTACTTATGGATTCTCTTTATTTATATGTTTATTAGGATCATATGTATAAGAACTTTCATGATGTGCTTCGCTCTTACTGCTCCTTTCCGCATAAAGAGGCTCAAAGGCCGAAAGAGCAAAAACACTTAAGAAAGCTATTAAAAAAATTTTTTTCATAATTCCTCACGAGTAGTTCTATGTCCATATATTCATTATTACAAACTTTAATTTAAAAAAGAGTTAATTTTGGAGATTTTATGCGTTTACTGCAAAAAATTATTCCTCAAAAAGAGCTTTTTACTTTAGAAGAAGTAAAAATATTTCTGCGACTTTCGGGAGACCAGGAAGATGTGTTGCTTCCCACTCTCTTAAGTTCAGCCCGAGCTTATGTTGAAGATGTGACTCAAAGATCTCTCCTTAAACAACAGTGGGAATTAACACTTAAACCGCCCTACTCTCCCTCCTCACCTCTCGTAAGACAGCGAGAAAAGTACATTGAGATAAGCCTGCCACGACCTCCTCTTATGGAGGTGGAGTCGGTACGAAGCAAAGAAACTACCATTCCTTACGTCATTGAAGAGAACAAAATCATTTTATCTCCAATGTACTGGGATAAAAATATCTCTGTCCTTTATTGGGCTGGGTATGGTGAGGAGAGTACGGCACTCCCACCGACCCTACGGCACGCTATTTTAATGATTTTGCGGGCTTTTTATGATCAGCAGAAAGTGGATCTATCCCTCCTAAGCCCCTTCAAAGTTCACCATTTTCTCTAAGAGGCAGCTATGAAAGAAATAACGACACGGGATTTGAAAGAATCCCTTACCCTTCTATACCTATACACAGAGGAAGATGGGGAAGGCGGATGGCGCGAGGAATGGCGAGAAGGACCACAAGTGTGGGCTGCCGTTTGGCCTCTCATAAGCATGAAAACGCAATGTCCTGCCTATCGCCTTACCCTACGCGTGCCATTGAGGATTCCTCCTCAAAGCAAATTCCTGTGGCCCCTTCTTAACGTCACAAAACGTCTTCGAGTTATAAATTCTCCCAGTCTTATCCAGTATAATCGCTTTCTCACTATGATCGCTGAGGAGGAAGAAAATGCATAGCTTGCTTATGGCTTTAAGAAGAGACCTCATCTTAATTTGCCCTACTTTTACCCAACGTCCGTCGAGCCCTCCTTACCCTCACATTATACTTCGCCCAGAACAAAGCATCTATGGACTTCCGTGGGGTCCACGTATGATCTCCATCAGCATTAATGTATTAAGCCAATATGCAGGAACCCAAGAAATTCTCAGGCTCGGCACTGCCGTGGAAAACTGTTTAATTCAAAGCATCAATGCCTCCCAAAGCCTTTGCATGAAGATGACTGAAAGCACCCTTCTTCTCCTCAAGGATGGCCGAACCCGCCGTTACCGATTTCGCTTAAAAGCCCGCCTTCCGGGAGTGGCAGAATGAGTGAAACTGAGCTCATTCTCGAAATTATCGGGAAAGGAAACTTCTTTGCACCCTATTCTGCACGAGAATGCATACAAACTCTTACCCCCATTTCTCAAGGCAGTTTACGACGAACCATAAATGGCAAACTGGTTTGGGTAGGACGGGCAACCCACCGAAAGTTTAAATCAATGATTACTTGTAAAGACAAGGCTCCTCCTGCTTTTGATGGTCTGTGGAGGGGAGATAAAGTGAATGTGACATGCCTTCAGACCCTTACCCAGTCTATCCCCCAAGGTGCACAAGAGGTAATCTTGGAGCGTGACCCTGCATCGATGAATCTTTATGATCATAGTGGCAAAACATGGCCCGCCCCCATAGAGAAACACTTTTCCCTCCCTCCTGGTTTTTCCAGAGGTTTCGTAACTTACGCTCCTCGCCTTTCCATGATGGTGGAAAACTATGTGTTGGAAGTGGATGAGTGGGGCCTTACGGCCTGTTGGACTTTAGAACTTGTGGAGGTGTAGAGAATTGTTGCTTTATTGAAGAGATCCTGAGCTCGCCCTTCGGGCTCCTTAGGATGACATTTCTCTATTAAATACAAAGAGTTGTCATCCTGAGACCTTGAGCGCAGCGAAAGGGACTCGGGATCTCCTAAGCGGCGGCTTTCTTCAGCTCTAACTCTTCACGATTTAACTTCTGGCGCTGCTGGCGCGTTTCATAAACTGTAATGTAAAGCGTTGCAGGAATGATAATCGCAGCTCCAAAAAGGGTACTGATGGCTGGCCATTCTTGGAAAATGATCAACCCAAAGAAGCCAGTGAGAACAAACTCTGCATAACGTAAGGGTTGCAAGGCAGAGACTTCCGTTGCGGCATAAGCTTTCAATATACAGAATAACATCAGGCTGCCACCACCACCCAAAATCAAGAGAAAGAAAAGTTCTTGAAGCGTAGGGGTTTGCCAGGTGAGCACTGCAGGAATAAAGCCTAAAACTGCTGATCCAAGCCCTGAATAAAATAACATACACAAAAGACTTTCATCATCGGTCAAAAGTTTTTTATTCACCACGTCAAGAAGAGCAAACATAAAGGCTGAGATAATTAAGGCAAAAGCCATAGGGTTAAAACCTGCCCCTGAGGGATGAATGCTTATCATAATGCCTAAAAATCCAAAGAGGGTGGCTGCCCAGCGTTGCCAGCCCACATGTTCCTTTAAAAAGATTTTAGCCAGGGGAAGAATAAAAAATGGAATGGTAAAGCTGATCGTTGTGGCAAGGGTTAAAGGAAGTGACGCAACCCCATAACTCCATGTTGTCATGGCAAGGACGAGAAGAATAGCCCGGATACACTGAGCTTTGGGATAATGGGTGACAAAAGACCCTTTACCTTTCGCCATCATAAAAGGAAGAAGAACAATAGTGCTAAAGAAAAAGCGGAAGAAAGCAACTTCCGCCCCGGACAAGCGGCTTCCCACATATTTTGTGAGCGTATCGTTGAGACTGCTCACAATACAGACCATCAGCATCCAGAAAATACCTTGGAGATAGCCCTTTGAGTTAAACCATGAACTTTGAAATGCCACTTTAAAATTCCCATTCGTTACTAAACTGGAATCTTACATTTAATAAGACTTTATCCATTCGTCAACTCTTTTAACCACAGCAAATAATAAAATGAATATATTTCTTAATTTTCATCATATTTCAAAACAAAAAGATAAAATCGAAATATTTGATCTTGAAATTTTTGAAGAAGAAAATCATTTCCCTATGGCAACTCTTGTGGTTAAGGCTGGAGCCTCCCTTCCTCCTGCAGAGACGGAAGGAATTATTCAAGATAGCCTTGGAAATATTCACTTTAAAGGCCTTCTTATGGGCACTCCTTCAAAAATTGAAGGCGATTTTGCGCACATTAAACTTATTTCAAAACCCCACAACTTTATAGAAAGTCTTGAAAATCTGCAGCGGAAAAGTCGTGTGGCTCCCTATTGGGATCCCCTTTGGATCACTCCTGATAAGCAAAATGATTTTCAAGAAATCCAAGAAGTGCGCACAGCCTCTCTCTATTGTGATCGAAAAACAGGACGACTTTCTTGGTCTGATTGGTTTGAGGGTTCAGAGACTTTTGATCTAGAAGGCAACATTTTTGAAGATAGCCTGCTTATAAAAATCAAAAGGCAGCCTCTGGAAGCCTGCACCGTCAAAGTACACGTGAATTGGATACAACAAGAGCGGGGCGCAGCGAATTTAGCCTCCCCTCTTCGTAAGGCTTTTCCTCATTCACGCGTCAGCACGTACACAAAAAATTCACTGCTACAGAAGTGGCCTGAGCCGGGAAAACGCCTTGGAAAATCAGGCGTGTGGGTTATTAAAAGCGATTTAAAGCCTTATTATCCAAAATTACCTTTTTTACCTCGCTTTTCACGGGCCATTACTCTTGGAGAAGATGAAGAAACCCGTACATCTTATCGTCTTGAACGTTTTTGGTTTAAACCTACCCTATGGGTAGGGTGGACTTATCAGCAGCGCCGAAAGGAAACCTTAATCTTCACTCTCCCCCACTCTGTGCAGCCCCTTTCTCCTGGGCCTGGAGAGCACAAGACCTTAGAGTTTACATTGCATAATATTTACCCTGATCCCAATGCGTATCCGTGGAGACCTGACTCTTATTATCCGATCGATTCAAAAATTATTGTTAAGAACATTATTTACGAGTGCATTATGGATCACTTTTCTTCTATGACTTTTAACAAGGATAGTGAGAATTGGCGACTTTTGAAAACCTTTGTCGCTCCCTTGGAGAGTCCAAAGCGCACTAGCTTTTTTCTAACAGAGCGCGGTCAAACAGCTGCAGAACACGCTATGGAGCGCGCTAAAGTTGAGCTGGCTAAAAGTGCTCGCGCTATCGAAGTGACTTTTGAAGGGCCATGGGAAGTTTTAAAAGACATCACAACGGATATGAATCTTACATTAGCGGATCCCCGCTTGCCTGGAGAAAGAATCAAAGGAAAGGTCACAAAATGGACTTTCATAGCTCGCGGAGAGACGGGGGAAAGATTCATCCGCATCACTCTTCTGTGCGCCATTGGGGAGAATTTCTTATTACCGCAAGCCTATGAGAGTCGTCTGAGACAATCTCCCACAGGTTTGCAGTATTACGTTGACGAAACCTTTGAACTCCCTACACGAGAAAAAGGACCTCTCTTACGAAAAATTCAACTCACGAATGGTCCTGAAGATCAGGAAGAAGAGATTCAAAATGGACACTACGAAACACCAAAGGCCCTTCAAGAAGCTCTTGGGAAAAAAGCCACACGGCTACGTTTGTTTTTTAGGGACTTACGAACAAAGCACTGCTTAGAACATACGATTTCTTTCAAGATGCTCCCTTGGGCAGCCCCCAAACAAGTGGATTTAACGTCAACTAAAGGATTATAGTCATGCGCATCCTTCCCCCCATGTCCCTTTCTGATGGATATGAAACCCCTTCTATCGCCTTAAATGAAGAGGAAGGCGTTCTCGAAATCTTTCATCCCAGCGAGGGCCATTTGCTCAAAGAATCTCAAATAATTCCTGAGATTCTCATTCTACGTTGCCAGATATATCCCATGGTACGGCCACCTTCTGACATTAGCGTACAGCTCACCGCAGAAAATGAGGTTTTAGAAAGTTCCCTCCTTTATGATGAAAGTATCGTTGCCTATGGTTATGACAGGGAAATTCGCTCATCCCAATGGCAAGGAATGGCTTTGGAGTACACAGGGATTGGGACAAGCATTTCTGATGGGGAAAGTCTCTCTTTTCAAGACAATAATTTCTCCCTTGGAAAAATTAAGGTGACGTCTCCCCTTTACCTGAAACCTTTTCGAATTGAAGTTGAAAGCCATAAAGAACATCACCTCACCCTTGAGGACGGCTCCCATTTAATCACTCCCCCGAGTGCTCTGAACAAACAGGTTTTACGCGGCTATGGAGGGTATTATAAGGAAGGGATTTCTTTGGAGCATATCCAGCAAATTTACTACTCTCTCACATCAACTCATAACCTCACACGTATTCGTCTGATAAGCACAGAACAACTTCAAGAAGAAGGAACTCTCCCACCGACCGGAGGAGAGAATCGCATTCTTACCCCTTCCCTGCGAGAGGAGGAATATCTCTCGCTGGGCGGAGCACTCGCGGCAGGATACGCCTGTATTTCCTTGGAAATTGAGGAAAAAACAATACTTTTCAAATCCTTTCGCTGCGCCCCTGTAAGTGGCCATCCCACTTTTATCAACGTTTACTTTAAACCTAACTAAGGAGGAAATTTTATGACTCATTAATATTACTGGACCCCGTGGTCAAGCCACGGGGCGTCAATGATGTGTATGGCGCTTAAAAAGGTTTTGACGTCCCGCGGCTCTGACCGCGGGATCCATGCTGCCATTCTCTAGACCCCGTGGTCAAGCCACGGGGCGTCAATCTAATCTAATATTAAATAACAAAAGGAGAAAACTTTATGAACCATAATGATTTAGATATTTTTGCTCGCACTCTTTATGGAGAGGCCCGCGGAGAATACCCCAAAGAGGGCCCAGCTTCTTTGATTGCCATTGCTAATGTGATTATGAACCGTTTGAACAGAGGGGGAAAATATGGAAAAACCATCACGGACATTTGTTTGAAACCACGGCAATTTTCCTGTTGGAATGCAAATGACCCCAACCGCTCTTTCCTTTTCGAAGAGACTTTGGAGAGGAATAAAATCTTCTACATCTGCAAAACTATTGTTGAAAACGTGACGACAGGAAGATGGCCGGATCTCACAAGAGATAGCGATCACTACCATTCTAAATCATGCCGTCCTTATTGGGCACGGACAGGAAAAATCAAACTGCGCCTTGGCCACCATATTTTCTACAAATTAGATTAAGGAGGTTTTATGAGTTTTCCTTTATTAGCCATTGCTCAATCTTTAACAGAGATTGTCCCTCTTATGGCGCGATGGCTGGGTGGCAACGAAAGTGAAAAAACAGCCCACAAAATTGTCACTCTGGCCCATTCTATCAGCGGTGAAAAAGATCCAGCGTCACTTCTCCACGCTTTAAAAGCAAATCCTAAGCTATTGATTGATTTCCAAGAGGCTATTTTAAAGTTAAATCATGATTTGGAAATGGCAGAATACAAAGACCGTGACAGCGCACGCCTGCGTGATATTGCCCTTGCCCAAGCCGGGCGCAGTAATTTGCGTGCCGATATCATGGTCATTTCCGCAGCGCTTGGGCTTGTATCTTGTCTTATTACCATTACTCTTTATCGTTTAAGTCTTCCTGGGGAAGCCGTGGGGATTATCTCAACCATTGCAGGAATATTTGGCTCTTGCCTTAAGGATGCCTATACCTTTGAATTTGGCTCTTCCCGTGGAAGCAAACTCAAGGATTCGAAACTTTCCTCTCTTATGACAGGACGACAAGAACGCTCTTAACAGTCTTAACACCAAATGTTATTTATAATACTCAAACAATAGAACCGCTTTGTAATCCCCTCCCCTTTCTGGCATAATGGCGAGAAGGGAGATAAGAATGGATTTGAACCTTTCAGAAGAACAACTGGCCTTTCAAAACGCAGCAAGGATATTTGCAGAAAAGGAAATGGCGCCCCATGCTTCAAAATGGGATCAGGAGTGCTTTTTTCCCGTTGAAACATTGAGAAAAGCGGCAGAGCTGGGATTTGCAGGGATTTACATCTCTCCTGATTTCAGAGGCTGTGGTCTTGGCCGTCTTGAAGCTTCCTTAATTTTTGAAGAGCTTTCCAAGGCCTGCGTTTCAACGGCAGCTTATCTTTCTATCCACAACATGGTGGCATGGATGATTGATCATTTTGGGGATCAAGATCAGCGAACAAAGTGGCTCCCCTCTCTCACCTCTCTCCAAAAGTTTTCCAGCTATTGCCTGACCGAGCCCAGTGCCGGGTCAGATGCGGCTTCCCTCAAGACCAAGGCCGTGAAAAAGGGCGATCATTATATCCTTAATGGAGAGAAAGCTTTTATTTCAGGCGGCGGTGTCAGTGACATTTACCTTTGCATGGTGCGCACGGGAGAGGATGGCCCCAAGGGCATCTCAGCCCTTGTGGTGGAAAAGGGAACGCCGGGTTTAAATTTTGGCAAAAAAGAAAAAAAAATGGGTTGGAACAGCCAACCTACAACGGCTGTCAGCTTTCAAGAGTGCGCCGTCCCTATCAGCAACCGGTTAGGGGAGGAAGGAGAAGGCTTTAAAATCGCCATGAAGGCTCTCGATGGGGGACGGATTAACATTGCTTCTTGTTCTCTTGGTGGCGCGGGAGCGTGTCTTGAAACTTCCAAAAGCTATCTTCTTGAACGCTCTCAATTTGGCAAAAAGTTAGCAGACTTTGAGGCTTTGCAGTTTCGTCTTGCTGATATGGCAACAGACCTTGAAGCCTCCCGCCTTATGGTGCATAGCGCAGCTCTCAAACTAGAGAACCAGCACCCAACGGCCACCCAGGCTTGTGCCATGGCCAAGCGTTTTGCCACTGATCGGTGTTTTGATATCGTCAATCAAGCTCTCCAACTTCATGGAGGCTATGGGTATATCAAGGAGTACCAAATTGAGCGCTATGTCCGTGATTTGCGAGTTCACCAAATCCTTGAAGGGACAAATGAAATTATGCGTTTAATTGTCGCGCGCAAACTTCTGGAGGCAACAAAGTGACTCAGGCCCCCGAAATTTTAAGCCGCACCGAAGATGGTATTGGATGGATCATCCTCAATCGCCCGCGAGCCCTTAATGCCCTCTCGCTTTTTATGATTCGCAAATTATCGCGCCTTTTGAAAGAATGGGAAGAAAACCCTTCTCTCAAGGCAGTTGTTATTGAGGGTGCTGGTGAAAAAGCTTTTTGCGCCGGCGGCGATGTGCGGGCCGTTTATGATGCAAAAAAAGAAGGACACTCTCAAACGTGCGATGCTTTTTTCCGGGAAGAGTACACCTTGAATGCTTATATTCATTCCTATCCCAAGCCCTATATTTCCTTGATAGATGGCATCGCCATGGGCGGCGGCCTGGGGGTGTCCATTAATGGCTCTCATCGCCTTGTAACGGAACGCGCCCTTTTGGCTATGCCAGAGACGGGTATTGGCTTTTTTCCTGACGTGGGTGCCACCACTTTTTTAACAAAGGCTCCAGGAAAAACGGGGCTTTATTTAGGCCTTACGGGTGCTCGCCTTAAAACCGCCTGTGCTTTGTGGAGCGGCCTCGGGACTCATTTTATTCCTTCAGCTGCCCTTCCCGCTTTTAAGAATGATCTCAGCCATGGCTTTGAAGAAGCCCTAAAAACCCATTGTCAGCCCCTTTTAGAAAAAGGATTTCTTGAAAAACATAGAACCGATATTGAGAGTCACTTCTCTCTCTCTTCTGTAGAAGATATTTTTGAAAGTCTTTCCTATAATGACTCCCACTTTGCTAGGGAAACTCTTACCACTTTGAAAACAAAATCTCCGACGAGTTTGAAAGTTGTGTTTCGCCAATTAACAGAGCCCCCTAGTACCTTTGAAGAGCAGATGAGGACGGAATTTCGCCTGAGTCAACGGTTTATGGAAGGCCATGACTTCTTTGAAGGAGTGCGGTCCATTTTGGTGCATAAAGACGGAACGCCCATTTGGAAGCCAGCAACCCTTGAACAGGTCACTCAAGGAGCGATCAATCACTATTTCGCCCCCTTAGATGACCGAGAATTGATTTTATAGGAGAGCCCCATGACACAAATTGCCTTTATCGGTCTGGGCCATATGGGCCTTCCCATGGCAAAAAATCTTTTGAAAGCAGGTCATGAGGTAACGGGCTATGACCTTGTCCCTGAAACTTTAGAGACTTTTGTGAAGGCAGGGGGAAAAGCCGGAAAATCCATTGCTGCGGCAGTAAAAGGGGCCACCCTTGTCATTACCATGCTCCCGGAAGGCAAGCATGTCAGAGCGGCCTATGAAGGTTCAGAGGGCATATTTAATCATGTGCAACAAACCGCTTTAATTGCGGAGTGTTCCACCATTGATATTGAAACGGCTCGCTATATTCATGAACTGGCTGAAAGCAAGGGCTTGCGATTGATTGATGCCCCCGTCTCGGGTGGTGTTGCGGGCGCTGAAGCCGCAACTATTACCTTCATGGTGGGGGGAACAAAGACAGATTTTGAGGCCACCCTTCCTTACCTAGAATTGATGGGAAAAAAGATTATTCATTGCGGAGGCGCGGGCTTGGGCCAAGCTGCTAAAATTTGCAACAATTTGATTCTCGGCATTACGATGATTGGAGTGAGTGAAGCTTTTAATCTTGCAGAAAAACTGGGGCTCGAGGCACAAACTATCTTTGATGTAACATCCGAATCCTCGGCCCAATGTTGGTCCATTACGAAATACTGCCCTGTGCCGGGGCCGGTTCCTACCTCTCCTGCAAATCAGGACTATCGCCCAGGATTTACCGCCGCCATGATGCTGAAAGATTTAAAGCTGGCTTCCCAAGCCGCTCAGCTCACCTCAAATGCCACTCCCTTAGGAGAAGAAGCCCTTTCCCTTTATACCCTATTTTGCAACCAAGGGGGCAAAGAAAAGGACTTCTCCGGAATTATAAAATTTCTAAGGGGTGAAGTTGAGGGTTAGTCATCCCATTCGTCATCATCAGCTCCCCAACCCTCTGAACTCCCGAGGGGAAGATTTTGTTTTGACCCTTCGGGCTCTTCTTCAGGCTCAGTGTCATCTTCACCGAATCTCATTTGAACACTGGAAAGCAAGTTATTAAAACTTCTCCCCAGAGTTGAAAGCAAGTCACTAGAATTCGTTTTGGCAGTCGAATCTGTATTTACATCTCCAGAAAATGTAGCGACTTTCTTGAGTCGATCTTTTTTAAGCTCTTGAATGCTACTTAAAATGTTTCTTTTATCCTCCTTAACCACAGGAAAAGGTGGTGGTGAAGGCGGTGGTGGCGGAGGTGTTCCTACATCAACTTTCATTTCCTCCTCATGTTGATGCTCAGCTCCTTCTTGAGTCTTAAGCTCAGCAGTTTCTTGGGTATTTTTTTCCTGAGGTGATGAATTCTGTAAAGATGGCCCACTATCATCATCATCAAAGTCATCATCCTCAATGTCTTGTCTCATTAAAAACAACTTCCTTTCTAAATCATTCGTTGGCTCTTGTAATTTCTTTGATTTTTTCTTTACTCCTTCAACTGGAGCATCTACGTGCTTTAATTGAACTCCAAATTTAATTCCTTTTAATAAGTTATCTTGGGTTGTTGAAAATAAAGATGAAAGTGAAGGGCGACCTTGACCACTTGGATTTGACATTGCATCTGTAGAAACCGAAGATGAAGCAAGATCTTGAGCTATTGGTTTTACTGCTTTCTTCTCTTTATCCACCTGTATTTTAAGCAGGGCAATCTTACCCTTAATCTCTCTTATCTCTTTTAAGTGATCTGCTGGATTATATTTCCGAATATTTTTTTTATGCCACTCAATACTTTTCTCTAACTTCTCTTGCTTACCTATCAACTCATCAAGTTGAGCTGCCGGCGTGGCTAGGGTTGCTAAAGAAGATTTCTTACCGAGTTCAGACTTCTTCATGAAGGCTGGCTTTTGTAGCATAGTGGCTGATGAAGTTTCTCGTGGATCTTGAACTTCTTTTTTCGGTGTTGGCTTTAGGCCAGAAACACCTTTAGAGATCGCTTCTCTCAATTGAGCTTCAAACGTTGATGCTTTTTGGTTGATCGAAGAGTCTTTTGCTAAATTATGGCCGTCGCGAATTAACGTTTTCTTCTCTGCGGAAGCCGCTGCAGCAACAGAAGAAGGGAAGGCGTAAGTATTTGGTATTGAGCCTGCTTTTGAACTACCAACTTTTGCTTCTGTTATTGCGCCTGGCTTTCTCCTAAATCTCTCTTTCAACTCGTCAACCATGCTTTTTTTTCGCTCTTCTGGCTTCTGCTTAGTCTGATTCTTTTTCTGCGGTCCCTTATTGAATCGGAATCCCTTCATTTCGTCAAGCAGGCTCCTTTTTTGCTGCTGCTGTGCTGAATCTGCTGAAGCTGAAGAATCTGACTTCGTTTCTTCTGAGTTCCGCGTATTCTGGCCAGAGTTTGCTTGTCTCTGGTTAAACCTTTCCCTCAACTGATCAGCCACACTACCCATTTTTTGCTGGTGATCTTGCCGATCTGAATCTGCTGAAGCTGAAGGAGTTGGCTTCGCCTCTTCTGATTGCTGCTTAGTCTGGTTAGCCTTTGCTTGTCTCTGATTAAATTTCTCCCTCAACTGATCAGCCACACTACCCATTTTTCGTTGATGATCTTGCCGATCTGGATCTACTAAAGCTGAAGGATCTGAGGGTATTGTTGATTCCTTGGTCAAAGAAGTAATCGTTTCTATTTCCATCGACTCTGTTGTCTCAGAAAGAGCCTGTTGTGAAGTTGAATCTTCAGATGATGGATTTGACATTGAAGTTATCTTCACATCTTCTAGCTCCGGTGTATTATCGAATAGATCAAATAAATCATTAAATTTTTTCGTCGCCATTGTCGCGGCGAGAATCAACTCTTTTCTTGACTCATCTGTCTCTGTTGGCTCTGGTATAACGACAGGAGCTACTTGCCTTGTTGATTCAATCAAAAGTGGAGTTTTTGTTGATCTAAAATTCTGTGGAGCAGGTTCAGAAGAGGGTGATGTTGAGCCTGAAGACGTTGGTACTGGCGTTAAAGCTTGCATCTTTTCTTGAATAGTTGTCGCAAGAGTTGATTGCTCAACCGGCATTACAGAAATTGCTTCTGGAGTTTGGTTAACGGCGTCAGCTGGAGCCGTAGTCGTTAAAGCACTCACCGTCGTTCTTTTTTCTTTTGCAATTGGAGTGAGTCCTGATGGTTGGGTCTGAACTTGAGTTTGCAGGGTCTCTTTAACAGGTGAAGAAGTTTGAGGACTTACCGCTTGAATGGCTTGAGTTAAAAGATCATCAAAACTTGGGGTTTCTTGTACTTCTTGAGAAGCCTGTTTTGAAGAAGCCCGAACTTTATCATGACCACCCTGATAAGCACTGCTCCCACTGGAAGAGTCATGAGAAATGTTTGATTTTCCCCTCTGCAGGGAAGTTCCTTCCTGCTCTTCGGAAGATTCTTGACGCAAATCAAGCGGCGCGTGGGATGAACGAGCTTTTTTAAATCCCTGAGATTCTCTTACATTTGTTTCATCGAAAGAAGAACGGTTCCTTTTTGAAGGAGTTTTTGGTAAATGAGGTACTATGGGCTGCTCATCTGAATCTGACATACTTCGTTTTGAGCCACGAGGGAGTTGATCTTCCCTAATTATGCCACCACTTCCACGCGACACTATGGGAGAGGCAATGCCGCCACCTTCGCCACCACCACTTAAAAGCATTTTTAATTGGTGCTGAAATTGTTGTTGCTGAAACGTAGATGTATTTGACTCACCAATCCAGTGACGTATTACTTCTACGGGTTGAAGCTTATTTAAATATAAAGCCGGATCTCCTCCTCCCATAACAAGAGTAGAAACATGAGATAATAAATTAATAAAACCAACCGTCAACAACATAACATCACTCGTCTAACCATATCCCCTAAAATGAATCGGGGTTTATCAAAAAAAATTATTCATTCTTTACTACAAGATTTATGTAGTGCTTTTTCACAGCAAATGCAAGGGCTAAAGTTCCTAATCCTTATACTTCATTATATGTCATTTTATAAATCATGTCAAAAATTTGAATTAATTAACAAATAAAATATTTATTTATTGTTCTTTGCAAGAATTAAAACTATGAGGCATAATTGAAGATGCCTTTTTGACTACATTACTGTAACTCTGGATCCCGCGGTCTGGGCCGCGGGATCCATCTTTACTTCCCCTTTTGCAGCTTATGCCACTTCTTTCTTTGAGAGATTTTCGAGAGTAGCCGCAATAGAGTCCACAATTTGGGATGCTAATTTTTCATCTTCTGCTTCCGCCATGATGCGAATGAGGGGTTCTGTACCTGAGGGACGCACCAAAAGGCGCCCTTTGTTTTTAAGACTCTTACGTGCGGCATTCATCATTTCTTGGGCTTTAGTACATTCTAAAAGAGCTGGAGACAATTTCACATTTCTTAAAACTTGAGGCATAGGTTTAAAAACAGTCAAGACTTGACTTGCAGGTTGTTGCTTTAATTTCAAGACAAGCAAGACCTGAAGCGCCGTTAAAAGACCATCCCCTGAAGTTGCATAATCGGAAAGAATGACATGACCTGAAGACTCACCTCCTAAATTACAGCCAGTATCCCGCATAGCTTCAAGCACATAACGATCTCCGATGGAGGTTCGGATAAGATCAAGGCCGCGCTGGTTTAAATAGCGTTCAAAACCCAAATTAGACATGTGGGTAGCTACAATGCCATTCCCTTGCAGTAATCCACGCTCTTGCCAATCAGTCGCCATCAAGGCCATGATTTGATCTCCATCCACCACGGTGCCTTTTTCATCAGCAAAAACAACTCGGTCTGCATCCCCATCAAAGGCAATACCCACATGGGCTTTCTCCTGACGGACTGCCTCGCACATCATCTGAGGAGAGGTCGCTCCGCACTCGTCGTTAATATTTAGTCCATTGGGAGAAATGGCTAGAGGAATGACAGTGGCTCCCAGCTCCTTTAATACAAGAGGAGCTGCCTTATATGCAGCCCCATTAGCGCAATCCACTACAATACGCAACCCTTCGAAATGACTATGACGCGGAAGGCTATTTTTGACAAATTCCATATAGCGCCCTATAGCATCATCCAAATGGAGCATTTGACCTAGGGCTGGAGGATTTGCAAGAAGAAGCGCGCCTTCAAGGCGATTTTCAATTTCTTTTTCAACCTTATCGGAAAGCTTAAATCCATCAGGGTCAAAAAGCTTAATTCCATTGTCAGCAAAAGGATTATGAGACGCTGATATCATCACCCCCAAGTCGGCACGCATAGAACGTGTTAACATCGCAACGCCTGGAGTCGGCATAGGACCTACTGTAGCTACATCAATTCCCACAGAGACAAAACCTGACGCTAAGGCAGATTCCACCATATAGCCCGAAAGACGCGTATCTTTACCAATCACAACCCGATGACGGTGATCACCGCGCATAAAATGCAGGCCAATGGCTTGTCCCAGGCGTGCAAGAGTATGAGGTGTAAGGGGCTCTCTGTTTGCTTGGCCGCGAATACCGTCAGTTCCGAAATATTTACGTGTCATTGCCTATCGTTCCTATCTTATATCAAGTCATCCTGAGATCCTGAGCTCGCTCCTTCGGAGCTCCTCAGGATGACAATTGTTTGTATTATAATAATAAATTTGTCATCCTGAGACCTTTCTCAAAGCGAAATGGGCTCAGGATCTTCCAAAAACATATACTCATTTGATATGAAAATACCTTGTAGTGGCTCCTCGTCGGTGTCATCTCCGCGAAGGCGGGGATCCATACAATAACTGGATTCCCGCCTTCGCGGGAATGACAATTAAGAGCATTTTAACATAAGGCATTCTTCAAGTACGATGAGTATATAACTATTCCTTACTAAAGAAGGAGATCAAAAATTTCAATCTTTTCTACCACTTTATCTTCACAATTTATTACATACTATAAATGTTTGCTTGAACTTTTCCATTGCTCATTGTGAACAGAGGTTTTAAAAATAAGAAAAAAATAGAATGGGCTTTATGGGATGAATTTTACAATCAAAAGGCACGTTGGTGTTCCGCAGTTTGGCAGTGGGATTCACCTTTGTGCATTCCTGGACCCCGTGGTCAAGCCACGGGGCGTCAATGGTGAGCGAGGCTTTTCCACCTATTTGACGTCCCGCGGCCCTGACCGCGGGATCCATCCTTACATATCCCTTGGCTTCGCGGTAAATCCGCGGGGGGTCGTATGGAGAGAGGATCAGAGATAATTTAGGATGAAACTGCTTTTCCAAAACAAAACCTTTGGCGCCTTTTTCTGGACCCAATTTTTAGGGGCTTTTAATGACAATTTCTTTCGCTCAGCTTTTGTCACTTTGATTACTTTTCACCTCTTAGGCTATAGCGAAAGTGCAAGAGCCCTTTTTGTATCAGCCGCCTTTGGCCTTTTTATGCTCCCTGCCTTTGCCTTTTCTCCTCTTGCGGGCCAGCTGGCAGACCGCTTTGACAAAACCCGCGTCATCCGTTGGATAAAAATCTCTGAAGTTCTCATAGTCGGGGTCAGCGCATTTGGTTTTATGACCGAAAATCCTTTCTTTCTTTTAGTGACTCTTTTCTTTATGGGAACGCATGCCGCATTTTTTGGCCCTGTCAAATATAGCATTCTCCCTGATATTCTTTCAAAGACAGATATCCTGCGGGGAAATGGCTATATTGAAGCCGGAACATTCCTTGCTATCATGTTAGGCACTTTGAGTGGAACTTTAATGGTTCACTTAAAAATTTCTCCCCTTTTTTTAAGCAGCCAATTACTGATGATCGCTCTTTTGGGACTTTTCTCTAGTTGGCGTATTCCTTCTCTCCCTCCCTTGGCTCCTTATCTTAAAATTCAACTTTCATGGTTTAAGGAAGTTAAAAGGCTTTCCCGCTTTACCCGTAAAGATCACCACATTTATTGGTCAATCATTTGTATTTCATGGTTTTGGTTGATAGGCACCATTCTTTTGTCAGAGCTACCTCCCTTTGCAAAAGCCATTGTTCAGGTCGATGAAAGTGTTTTTATCTTTCTTCTTCTGCTTTTTACCATTGGTATTGGAATGGGCTCCCTTTTATGTAATAGCGTTTTTAAAGGAAAAATTACAACAAAAGCCGTTCCTCTTTTGTCTTTAGGGATGGTGCCTCTTTTAGTAGATATTTCCTGTTTTACCACTCCTTTGGGAAACACTCCCCTTTCTCTTTTATCCTATTTATTTTCATTCCAAGGACTTCGCCTGACCTTTGATATTTTGACCCTATCTTTTATGGGAGGACTCTTTATTGTTCCCCTTTACGCTTTTCTCCAAACCCATGTGCCCTCCATCCAACGATCACAAATTATTGCTTATAACAGTATCGTGAATGCAGGCTTTATGGTTTTTGCAAGCAGCGCCTCTTTTATTCTTTTAAGCTTTTCTTTTTCGATTCCCACATTGATTTTCTTTACAGCATTAGGGCAAGTTATCATCACCTTTTGTGCCATTCGTATTTTACCGGATATCTTTCTTAAAGACTTTTTGCTCAAAACCTTAACCCTGCTGTTCCGCTTTGAAGTTCACGGTCTTGAAAATTATCAAAAAGCTGGCAAGCGAATTATTGTGGTGGCCAACCACACCTCTTATTTAGATGCTCTTTTAGTGGCAGCAGCTCTGCCTGAAAAACCTCTTTTCGCCATTAACCTTTACACAGCGCAAAAATGGTGGGTGAAACCTTTCCTTATTTTAGCAAAAGTATTTCCTATTGATCCTCTTCACCCCTATGGATTGCGAGACGTCATTGAGGAAGCCAAAAAAGGTCATAAGGTGATTATCTTTCCGGAAGGGCGATTGACACAAACAGGAAGCCTCATGAAAATTTATGAAGGGCCGGGAATGGTGGCAGAACGGGCAGAAGCCACCCTCCTCCCCATCCGCATTGAGGGCGCCCAATATACCTTCTTCTCTCTCCTAAAAGGCCAATTTCCGCGACACTTTTTTCCTAAAATTACCTTAACCCTTCTTCCTCCCCAAACCCTCAAGGTGGCCTCGGACATTAAAGGGCGAAGACGACGGCATGCTTTAAGTGAAGCACTTTATGACATCATGACCACCATGATGTTCACGACAAGTCCCTATGAAAAAACCTTATTTTCATCCTTGATTGAAGCCAGCAAAACTTATGGAAGATCCCTCTCCATATTAGAAGATACAAACCATAAAGTTATGAGCTATAGAAAGCTTTTATTAAAGTCCTTTGCCTTGGGGCGTTTTATGAACCGAAAAGCTCCAGGAACTGAGCCTATTGGTCTTCTTCTTCCCAATACCCACGGATTGATTATCAGTTTTTGGGCTCTTCATTCCCAGGGCCGTATCCCTGCCATTTTAAATTATGCAAGTGGCCCTAGCGCCCTTCTCACGGCTTGCCAAATTGCAAACATTAAACATATTTATACAGCTAAAGAGTTTATTGAAAAAGCGCATCTTGAAGAAGGAATCGCCCTATTAAAGAAAGCTAAAATCCACATCCATTTCCTTGAAAAAGAAGCTAAAAAAATACGCATCAATGATAAGCTCTCTGGTTTTTTTGGCCTATTTTTTCCCCACCGGGTCTATAAGAATCCTGTTCAACCTTCCAGTCCTGCGGTGATTTTGTTTACCTCGGGCTCTGAGGGCATTGCCAAAGGTGTGGTTTTAAGTCACGTCAACCTTCAATCCAATCGCTATCAATTGGCCTCAGTGGTTGATTTTAATTCTAAAGATTATGTTCTTAACGTTTTGCCACTCTTCCATGCGTTTGGCCTCACTGCAGGTATGCTACTGCCCCTTCTTTCGGGGATTCGAGCCTTTCACTATATCTCTCCGCTCCATTACCGCATTGTCGCCGAGCTGATTTACGATAAGAACGCCACCATTTTATTTGGCACCGATACATTTTTAAATGGCTATGGCCGAGTAGCCCATGTGTATGATTTCCACACCCTACGCTATGTATTTGCAGGGGCGGAGAAGTTAAAACCTGAGACCCAAAACCTGTGGTTCGGTAAATTTGGCCTGCGGATTTTTGAAGGCTATGGCACCACGGAAACAAGCCCTGTCATTGCGGTAAATACGGCCATGCACTTCAAAGCAGGAACAGTGGGACGCTTTTTGCCTGGTATAGAGCATCGTCTTGAAGTGGTTGAAGGAATTGAAGCAGGAGGACGGTTATGGGTCAAAGGCCCCAATGTGATGAAGGGATATCTTTTAACCTCTTCTAAAGATTCACAATTGACGCCCCGCGGCCCGACCGCGGGGTCCAGGGAAACAAAAGCTGGATCCCGCGATCAAGTCGCGGGACGTCAAGAAAGTTTCCTCATCTTCTCTCCCCCAGGGAATTGGTATGATACGGGCGATATTGCAAGCGTTGATGAGGAAGGGTATGTGCGCCTTTTAGGCAGAGCTAAACGTTTTGCAAAAGTGGGGGGTGAGATGATTTCTCTTTCTTTTGTGGAAGAAGCGTTGAGTCAACTTTGGCCCGAACATCGCCATGCAGTCCTTGCCAAAGCCCACCCCATAAAGGGAGAACAACTTGTTCTTTTTACCACTTATGCCGATGCGGGTCGAAGTGCCCTTATTTCCTTCTGGAAAGCTCATGGATACGCAGAACTCTCCTTACCGAGAGTTCTCCATATCATGAGCTCTCTCCCTCTTCTAGGGTCTGGTAAGGTGGATTATAGATCATTGGAGTCTAAGGCTTGATCTCAAATAAAATTTTGCGGTTAACCGCTTGCGCATACCTGTGCAGTATCTGAATAGTGGGAAAATGAGACCCACTTTCCAAACGTGCCACTTGTGATTGAGAGGTATGCATCTTTTGAGCAACTTCATTCTGGCTCATTCGTGCTGCCATACGCGCTTTAATAAGGCTACGCGCAATCTCAAACTCTGCTTTGTGCTCTTCATATTCTTTGAGCACCTGAGGATCTGCAAGAAGCCTTTTACGAACATCTTCATACTTAATCATAACAAATTCTCCTTCATTCTCTTTCTAGCTATTTCCAAGGCTTTTTGAGGTGTTTTCTGCGTTTTTTTAACAAAGGTATGCAGGGCCTTATATGTGGTAACCCAATATGCTGAGGACCAAAGCTTATTAAAAGATCCGAAATATACCTAAAAAACTTCAAGAGAACTTACTGAAGAATGGATCAACTATGTTTTTAAGCGGGCAAAATTAGGTCCAAAGGTTTAAGTCTAGCATTGGCAATGACAATGATTT
>JAIEPE010000021.1 GCA_019749915.1 Alphaproteobacteria bacterium
AAGAACAGGTAAAATTTATCTACCTTGATGTTTCTTTAGATGTAGCCTTGCAAAGGGTTCAAAATCGGCAAGCATGCACCGTTTGCGGAAAACTCTATAACTTAATAACCCTTCCGCCTAAAACCCCTGGGACATGTGATCTCTGTAAACAAGCTCTTATTAAGCGTCCTTGCGACAATGCTGATAGTTTTGCGAAGAGAATCACGCTCTATAATCAAACAGTTAAAGGAGTGATTGACCTTTACAAAACTCAAGGAAAATTAACAAAAGTGAGCGCAGATCTTTCCTTAGAGAATTTTGCAAAAAGTGTCTTACAAATGGAGAAGGACGTGCATTCCGGTGAAAATGATCAATAATTATGTTCTAAACCCTAACTTTGCAGCAGGCGATTACGGTCAAGATTGCCATTCTTTACGCACTTTATGATTAAAATAGACAGGCATTCTATGATTGATATAAAGGCCTAGGGCAGTCACTACATTTGATTTGCGGTTTCTTACAAACCCCTCGCACCCATTCATTCTGACAGGCTGGAGAATATCCAGATTTTCCTGTTTTTTGATTATCCCACCGTTTTGGAAAGACGTCACGACGACCATGAAAAAGCTCCATAAAAAGGGAGAGCTTTTCATCAGAAGAGAGGGAGGAGGGGGCTTGAGAAACAAGAGAGGTATTTGAAGGTGATAAAATTGGTTTTTTATGGACGAGCTTGCTTTGTCCTTTCTCTTCTTTCTTAGCATCAAAATTGCTAACCCAGCTTCTTACATGTTGAATGTATCTATGAATAAACTTCATATATCCTTTGATTAGGAAGGTTTACTTTGATACTCTTCAAAAATATCTGATAAAGTATCATGAAACCCCCACCCAATATTGCAGGTACTGCTAACGATATTTTCGACTCTTGTAATAAAAACCTCCTTACAATGATTATGTTTTTTGAGCAGTTGTAAAGCACTTTCATACATGGATTCTATGCTGGCATAAAAACGTTCGTCAATATCCCCAAACTGGTTTGTAAAGTTTACACCGCATTCACAATAATAAATCATCAGGTCTATAAGTCCTTCTGGATCACCCAGGGCTTTTTTGTAATCACGAATGGCTTTACGGCCTGTTGAGAGGGAGACATCCCTTTTCCAAGGCTCAGCTGGGCAAATGCTTTCTTCAATGATTAGCTTATATTCTTCAAATCCACTCTGTTGATTTCCAAACCGGGTTTCAAGGAACAGTTGAGTTTGTTGGCTCAGCTTGTAGAGCTCCCCAACTAGATTTATTAAGTCTCCCTGGCTGGTTTGATTTAATCTTGAGCGAATGTCTTTCCACTGTGAACTCATAGAGTCCTCTCTTTCTTTTTTGGTTGCCAAGTGTCACCTGGCAAGAGACCAATCAATTCTTTATGAACATGAGCATAGGACGTTTCATGATTATATTCACGATTGGGAGAGAGAAGAGCAAAAATGTCTTCTAAAAAGAGTCTATCTTTCAGTTTTAGATGCATATTTCGTTCAAATTCCGCTCTTGAAACCTGAAGATGTTCTTTGCTGAGATAATAGAGAAAGCAATCTATGATTTTTTGCCTATCCAACTCAGGAAAGCTTTGCAACATGACCATAAGGTCAAACAAGTCTCGACCCTTTTTCCGTTGATAGAGGGCGCGCATTTTTGTGCCCATCAACTCCTCTAAAGCATATGACGATACTGAGGCTTTTCCTTCAAACCATCGATTGAAAATCTGGAAAGGAATGTCCGCTAAATCACAGTATTGATAGTGTTCCCGGGTGTTGATTTCAATCTTTACCTTCATGTTTCGAACGGGAATAAATTCAGATTCATAGCGGTAATAGAATGTTACCCGTCCCTTTGTTTGCTTCCATTTCGGCTCTCCTAGCCAAGGATTAAGAACATCATGAAGCTCTTTTAGGGTAGCCCCAATAGGACCTGCCTCTTTTTGAACAAAATCGAGATCTTCTGAATAGCGCTCTTGAAGAGGAGAATACAGCTTATGTAAGGCTGTGCCTCCTCTGAAAATTAGTGCCTCTTTCAAAAGCTTGTTGGAAAAGATTTCAACAATGGCTCGTGAAAGAATAAGGTCCTGCTCAACTTGGGCATTATCCTTCCAAGGAGCTTGGTTTTTCCATTCCGTAATAAAGTTTTGAGGAATCATATATCGGACTCTACTTTCTCATTGATGAGGATATGCCATTTTTCATTCTTCTTGGCATTTTGTGCCGGGCTATCAGGCCTTAAAGGGATGTACCTTAAGCTTTTTCTGGAGACAAGCTGGTGTAATGGCACAGTCAACAACTCATGACCTAACAGATCCAGAAGATACCCAAGGCGCTGACTATAGCGGAATGATAAATTCTCAGCTACGGCAGAAAGTTTTTCGGAATCAATCACATCGCCAAGTTCGCTTAGGATCGTTGCCACATGATTGAGGTGGCCTGATTGATGAAGATAGCGCATTAAATCAAAAGCTGTTCCTTCGGGGGTTGATACTTTAACGTATCCTGCGGGTGTTTTAAGATCTAGGGTAGGTATGGCTGAAAAATCTTTGCTCTCATAAAAGCAAATTTTAAGAAGGCCTAGATTTAAGTCTGGAATTTTTTTGTTGCATATGACTTGAAATATTTGAGGGGCCTGATGAGCTGCTCCATGAAAAGCTGCCGCAGACAGTAACCCAATGTAATAGGAAATCCCTAAGTGAGACATTAAGTCATGGAGTATCCACTCGGGAGGCAAAGAGCCTGCAGATTCATACTCGACAGGAATAATTTGATAGAGGCCCTTTTTGAGGTAGGTAACTTTTCCCTTCTTAGAAAGGCGCCAGATACTATTTTGCAAAGCATTATCAGAAATCCCCAAGGTTTGGGCAGCTTCCTTCTTCAGGAATAAGTATTTCCCTTGTTTTCTAAGATTTTCCATATAATCCATAAGATAAGAGTAACTTTTCATATTTAAATAATCTCACATTGTGAGATTATTTGCAAATTAAAATCTCTCTTAAAAAAATAAGGCCTACCCTTTTTAAGTTGTAGGCCTCATCTCACTCACTTTCTTCTCAGGCTCATTTTTTCCTTGTTTGTTTTTCCACATGTTGTTTTTCAACGATTAGAGGTGTATTAAGGCCGCGCGCATAGGTCCTGATAAAGTTTTCTGGCAAAGCATAGGTATTTTGTTTGGCATAGAAATACCCACCACCAAGTCCGATAAGGCCAGAGAAGGCAACACCTATAAAGCAAAGGAGTGCTAATTTTTTGTATTTGTTTCCCATGGTCTCATCTAGCACACTTTGGGCATTTTGGATGGATCTATCAAGGTCGAATAGTCTGTGGGTGATGGTATCTTTAATGAGCTGAGAAAATTGCTGTGCCGATTCTCTCGCCATTTCTCTCGCAGCTTCTTTGATCACGACTTTCATATGCTCTTGAGTTTCCTCTGAGAGCTTTTTAAAGACATCAAAATGCGCGACAAGGCGCTTATTTGTTTGATCTAAGGTGATTGTATAGGTACTTATTTTTTTTATTTCCTCATGAACCTGCTCTCGAATCTGCATAAAGCGCTGAATATCGTTTTCAAATTCATGTTGTTTTAAGTCATTTAGTGTCATAGGCGGTATCCTTTTTGTTAGGTGTTGACTTTTGTTAAGAAGATCTCCCAAATAACCTTGGAGGAGAGACCCTCCAAGGCTACTTTTAGAGACGTCGCGTCACCTGGGGTAAAGAGGCACAATATCCCAGGTTTTTGACCTGTGAAGATTGACGCAGTGTTGCAGGTCAAAACTGGTTGAACCCTTTGTAGGTCATTCTCAAATGCGGGGCTCATGAAATTCTTTTTGTGAAGTGTTGTACCGAATTCTCTCGTTTTCATATTCCTCGATAACCGCAAGATCATAGAGAATGCCCTTTCCCACTTTGATGTAAGGGGGCCCATTGCCGTTCCACCGCCATTGACTCAAGGTACAAAGGGTAATCTTCCACCTTGCAGCTAACTCAGTTGGAGAGAGGAGGATTTTGTTTTTATGGTCTTTCAAGGTGGGATTTCTCCTTTGTGTCGAGAGTTGTACCTATTTACTTTTTGTATAATTTATCACACATTTTACAAATGTCAAATTATTTTCAAATGCGACATTCATTTTTATCTATCAATTTATAAATATGTTTGGTATAAACATGAGTTTCGTTAGCTAAGGAGAGAAAGACACAGTAAGATTCATTTAACTTTGTGTCTTAGTTTGTATGAATAAAATAGATCTATTGAAGAGGAAACGTTTATGACGACCATCGCCCAACAAATTGATGTTCGAATGAAGGCTAAAAACTTTTCCATTATGAGCCTTGAAGCAAAAGCGGGCGTTAAGCCTCATGCGGTGCGAAATATCCTCACAGGGAAATCTAAAAACCCGAGTGCTGTTAATTTGCAAGCCATTGCGGATGTGCTGGGGTGCACTGTCAAAGATCTTCTGGCGGCTCCAACCGTCTTACAGGAAGAAGCGACTCAGCCTTCTTTAGAAGAGCTTCTTGAAACCAAACATGTTAACTCCTCCTTGATGGAGGAGTGTGTGACAACCATTGAAGATACTTTGAAAAAAACACACAAGACTTTGACAAACATTCAATTTCTTACTTGTATAAGGGAAGTTTACCTTCACTCCCTTCAAAGCACCCCTCAAAAAGTAAACAAAGAATTTGCCGAGTGGTTTATTGATCTAATGGATTAAGGAGCTCTCCTAAGGTCATTCCTTTAAGGTCCGAATCAAGAGGAAAGGAAATTTTTGTTGGCAATAAATGGCTCATTGAAGATAATAGATTTAAATGTTGCTCATGCTTCTGGAAAACTCTTTCAAACATTATCTGAACAGCGGCTTGAGTAACAGGATCAATTATGTCGTTGGAATCATAAATTTTTTTGCAATTATAATAAAAGGTACTAAACTCATTCCCCCTACTTTCTATTTTTAACTTATATGACTCAAAAACATTTTTTTTAGCATACTCTGAAATGTAGAGAGTATCTTCATCTTCTAAAAAAGATAAATTTTCCTGGATTTGCTTAATTGAAATAGGAGCTTTAACACATATACGTTCGTTGAATGAATCTGCAATCGAATCAAGCAACTGAGAATTGTAACAAGATACTTGATTTAAATGAGAAAAGAAAATTATCGCTCCTGCGGTGCGCTTAACAATTTTCATCATATTGATTCTCCTGGGGCTGTCCTAGATAAATTAGACAAGGAAGCCATCGACCCATTTTTTAACTTTTTTAATTGAGCTTGTGGGGGTGGTTTGTTAAAACGCCACTCATGCTCCTTAAGAAATAGCTCAAAATTGTTCCTTGGAACACCATTAAATTTCTTCAGATGTCTCTTCTTTTATAGCGCGTGCCAATACACAAATATTATGTTTTAAATGAGCAAATGTTTGCTCGACTGTACCGCGGATCCTGCCGTTAACTTTATTCAATTTTTTCAAAAGCTCATCCATTTCTTTGTCTTTAGGGTTTTTATGCAAAAACCCATTTTTAATTCCAGTATCATTTTTATTAAAGGAGTAGGGGGCTCTAATACATTAAGGTATAATAATCGATATGTGTTTGATACCACTCTTTGTAATGTTCCCGCTCAACTCCGGGGAATTGATCCTCTAGTAATGTTTTAAAAGAAAAAACAACTTTTCGTTGGAATTTATCTGTTAGCCCTTTCTGTTCTTCATGAGCTTTTACAAAAGAAAGTACGTGGTTAGCGATCCCATTTCCCACAATGTCAACATACTGAAGGTTGTCATGCTTTTCAAGAATAGAGGCAATAAGCTCTAGATCTTCTTGTGTCCTTAAATCACTGTTATAAAGATTAAAAAACTTAAGATTCGGAAGGAGCGGAAGTAACTCATCAAATACTTTCCTGAGTCCTACCGTATAAAGCATAGCACCTTTAAGATTTAAAGTACCCACATCTGCAAGCTCTTCTGGATCTAATGCCCGGACTTGTCTAACAAATTTGTTAGTTGAAATAACATCTTCTCCCTTAAGCCACTTGGCATCTTCATCACTCACAACCTTTGTTCCATCCAAAATACTGCCGACTGCCACTGAGCTATTTAAGCTGAGAGCAAGAAACAGGGCTATCAAATAGAACTCTATTTTGTATTTCATAACAGTCTCCACTTAAGATTTTTTAATTATGCATCTCCTCTTTTTACCATTTTTTTGTCAAGTTGTGCAGAGGTCTTAAGATGTGATACCTTTCAAGTTATATAAACTGGAAGGGTTAATTATGGATTACAGGATTTATATTATTTTGGGGTTCTTTACTCTTGCTAATCCGGCGCAGGCAATAAAATACTCAAATATAGGCGTGGTAGATGATGAAATTGCGAGTGGCATACGCGACCCTAAACCTCCCTCCGTTACAAGAGTCATAGAGGATATTAAAGCTAGAGACTACCTCACAAAACATACAGTTCTTAATCTTAGTGGAAATAATATTTCTACAGCAGGAGTTACTCAAATCCTGAGTTTTATTGCTGATAACGCTAACAATTTGGAAAGATTAGATTTGTCTTACAATCTAATCTATAAAGAGACGGCTGAGGATGTAAGCTTTAATGAGGCATTAAAAAGAGTTGTAGCCTTACCATCACTCCTTGAGATTGATTTGCGTGGCAATGAAATTTGTGAATTATCTTGGCTTCAGCAAATAATTTCTGAATTGGGGGAAGGTGGTAAAAAAATTATGGGTTTTACAGGTCCTTCGGAGAGAACTTTTGTCTACTATGGTTATTTCATTGACTAAATATTAATATTTTTGCTATATTATTATTGATTTTAATAAGCAGGAGAGAAAAATGAACCTCATCATGTCTAGTTGTGCCTTAGTCAGTCTCCTCTTAGCAGGGACATCCTGCTTTGCTATAAAGCATATGGATTATCATCAATCAGGGATTGTTGATGATAGCTTTGCGCACGTCTATCAATCTTATCGACCCAAAGTTGTTAGTGATGTTGCTCAAGAAGTGTTAGATGAGAAATATTCGGATACAGAATCTCTTAACTTAAGCGATAATTATATCCTTGATCCTGGACTAGAAATTTTAAGGGATAATCTGTGGAAGAGTGGAAGATTACCTGCTTTAAGAGAATTAGATTTATCTTTCAATAGAGTTACCTCTCAAGGACTTCCCTCTTTTGAAGAAATTTTAGAGAGAGAAGCCTTTCAATATCTAAACATAGTTGGAAATCCTGCGGCTTCAATTGAATCAAAATCTTTCTTTACGGGATTGAAAGAAAATCATTTAAGAAAATTAATCTGGATTCCTGAGAAATGGATTGAGGGAAGAAAGTGGACCATTCTTTTAGAGGGTAGGCCAGATTCAGAAACTGTTAATGACCTTGTCTCTCTTGTCCACAAACAATATTATGACAAAAAAAGAGGAGAGCTTTTATCCCCAGATGAAAGTTCAATAGATGAAAATAATCCCCTTAATGATCCCTCTCCTCTTGTTTTAAAACAAGAAACTGAACGTCTACAACAAATTTATCAACAGGCTCGTGAAGGCAATGGAGAAGACGCTGATTCAATAGGAATTTACTACTTGCGTGGGCGGGAAGGTGTAAAAGAAAATAAGAAGAAGGCGCTTTGGTGGTTTAAATATGCCGCAAATCTTGGCAGTGCCGATGGTTATTATAACTGGGGCAAACTTATGCAAGAGCTAGGCCAACCAGAAGAAGGGATGAGGCTTATAGAAGAAGCGGCTAAGAGATGGCATTTTTCAGCAAGAGAAATGTTAGGTTGGAATGACAGTGCTACACCAGAATCTTCTACTGAAATTGTGGATCAGTAGATTATGAAAATACTCTATATTTTAAAAACTTACTTTTTAATTGTCTTATTAAGTACGAACGTTTGTGCTGTTAACGAGGGCTGGTTTTGGCGTGAATCATTTGATGGGGAGATAAGGGGAAAGAAAATTCCTATAGATCCTATTCATACTGATTTAGCCCGCCAAGAATTTGCTTTATTTGAAAGGCTAAATGATCGTCGCCAAGGGAAGCCATGTAGTACCAATATCGTGCTAGCTTCCTTAAGTCTTTTAGTAGAAGATTGCTCGACGGGGGAACTTCTGTGCTTAACTGAACCTATTGGAAATTATAGGGATGTTGCTGATATTTTTAGTGCACCTCCAAAGCCTCAACCCTTTGTTTTCTTAAGTGATAGTGCGTACAAAAGAGGAACAAGTGGATCTATTCTCTCTATCCTTAAAGATGAACTGACTCAGTCTTATGATATTGTAATGCCCTACTCTTTGAATTCTATGCAAGAAATACTTAAGTTGATTCAGGAACTTGCTTCCAGTGGCGCTCATAATGCTTCCTCCAGTAGTTCTTTATCCCCAGCCTTAGATCCTCAAGTATTAGAGATGTTAATAAAAGAAACAACGGAAGGGTTAGAATGTCTTGGCGAGTTAAACAGGTTAGAGCAAGAATTTGCATTAACTGGAGATAGTCCAACGCATCTTTATAGAAAAGATGCAACCCTTAAACGTTTAAGCGAATTCCAAAAACAAAAAGGGACGCTTACAGAAGCAAAAAGAACCTTAAAGGAAATGTCTCTAGATAGCGGGCAAACTGAAGAAGCTCTTTCAGAAGCAGAGCATAAAATCTCCCAAAAGGAAGAAATTCTAAAGAGAGTACAAACCGTAAGAGATCAGTATGATGCCCTTGATATAAAGGGAAAATATAACCATTCTGAACAAAATTTATTATATCACCTCAAAGAAGGTATTTTTGACAAATTCCTTAGTAATTTTAGAGAGAAGATCCTCCAAGATCATGGTCGCCCTCTATTTAGAGGGGCTATTTTTCACCTGCATTCACGGTTGGATATTTGTGAAAGATGTGCCCCTGCTATAAAACTGGAAAGCCAAAGAATAAGTTCTAAAATCATTGAGGGGCTTCAACGATTTAACCCCCCAGAGACTCCTCTTCCAACTTTCCAGATGCTGGCATCTGTTCGGCAGGAGTTTTCAAACAGTAAAGGAGATTTGGGGTATCGTCGGCATTCTTTCGGTCATGACGGAAGATTTGAGGAAAGAATTGACTTGTTGGATCCTATCCCTCATTTTTATATGAAAGTTGTTGAACCATTACCAAAACCAATCGTGGGGCAAAGCCAAGCATCAACAAGCTCATCATCACATAATTGATTCTTCAATGAGTATAATCCTCCCTCTGCTTTGCAACTATGTAAGGCTAATAAGGGAATGATTCATAGTAATTCTTATGAGTTTGGTACCATACCCCATATTTTTCCCGTTCAACTACGGGAAATTTATCTTCTAACGAGGCATTAAAAGAAAAAACAACTTTTTGGTAAAATTTACCTATTAGCTCTTTATTTTCCTCACGGTCTTTCACGAAAGAAAATACCCTCCAAGCGATTCCGTTACCTACAATATTTACATACTCAAGGCTGTTAAACTTCTCAAGAATCAAAGCTAAAAGTATAAGATCTTCATCTTCACGTAGTTCACTGATACAAAGGTTAAGAAACTTAAGATTAGGAAGATAAGGAAGCAACTCATCAGTAATTTTTTTGAGCCCTGACGTGTGAAGCAGAGTACCTTTAAGATTTAAGCTATCAAATTCTTCAAGGTCTTCTGGATCTAATGCACGTGTGAGGCGAATAAATTTACTTAAGGAGACATAACCCTCTCCCCTAAGCCACTCGATATCTTCATCACTAACAACCTTTGTACCATCTAAATTAAGGCTTTTAAGGATGGAAGTATTTAAGCTAAGCACAAGAAGAAGAGTTATAATGAGATAAAATCTCATTTTAAGTTTCATATTTTGTCTCCTGTTTTGTTTAATTCAAAAATTAGCCCCTGCTTTAATCTCATAAGTGCATAACATTGAGGGACTAGAAAAAAGCTTATGAATAAGAAAAAACCCTTTATTATATTTATTTTCATTTTTACCCATTCAATATATTTTATCTTATTTAAGTGTTTCGTCCAAGAGTATGATGGAGTAAAGTATGAAGGCTTAGCATCAAAAGAGGTTATATGAAAAAAATAGAATTCTATTTGATAGCCATATTTCTTGCTTTTAGCTTAAACAGCTCAGTGGCAGTCAGCAGTATTTTGGATGGAACAAAGGTTGTTAGTGATGAAGATATCGAGTGGCTTGAGGGAGAAGATGTTGTTTCAACAAGTAAATTCATTCAACAAACTCTTGTTTTAGACCCAGAAGAACTTAAAGATGTTGAAACTTTGGATCTTCACAGTACTTCGCTTCACACGTCAGGGCTCAAAAAAATTACTGATGAGTTGCTTCCTTACCTCCCTAATCTTAAATTTCTTAACCTTTATGCCAGTCAACTACGAACACGTGAGGATCTTGAAATTCTTGCTTCTATTCTTGAAAGATTTGGCAGCCTCCAGTATGTAAGCATTGTAGCTAATGGAATTGCGAATCAGGCACTTTCTTTTGTGAAAGAGCATGAGGAGCAGAAAGAAATAACAGATAAATTTCAACAGAAGGTTGTTTTTTCTTTTAACGCCTTGCTAGAAGATAAGTTCCCCTTAGCTGAGCGGGAACATTATAATGATTGGTATCAAACGCATATAAGATATTATAATACAAATTATTATCTACCAACTTTGCCTTATTGAGGTTTTTTGATTAAAAAATAAAAGTGTGCATAACATTGAGGATTATTTTCATTTTTACCAATTCTATATATTTTACCTCGTTTAGGTGTGTAGTCCAAGAGTGCGATGGAGTAAGGTATGAAGGCTTAGCATGAATGGAGATTATATGAAAAAAATAGAGTTCTATTTGATAACCTTGTTTTTTGCTCTCAGCTTAAACAGCTCAATGGCAGTCGGCAGTACTTTGAATGGAACAAAGGTTGTGAGTGATGAAGATATCGAGTGGCTTGAGGGAGAAGATGTTGTTTCAACAAGTAAATTCATTCAACAAACCCTTGTTTTAGATCCAGAAAAACTTGCAGAGGTGGATAATTTAGATCTACACAGTACCTTGCTTCGAACATCGGGACTCAGAAAGATCTCACAAAACTTACTTCCTTACCTTCCTAATCTTAAATTTCTTAATCTTTTTGTTAGTGATCTAGGAAGTGATGAAGATCTCGAAACTCTTGCTTCTATTCTTGAGAGATTTCATACTCTTCAATATGTTGATATTATAGGGAATAATATTGCTGACAGAGTGTTTTCTTATGTAAAGGCTCATGAGGGACAAAAAGAATTAACAGATAGGTTTCAAAACAAAGTTGTTTTTTCTTTTAAAACACTGCTTGAGAGTCAATTTCCCATAGCGGGGCGTGAACATTATAATGATTGGTATCAAACGCATATAAGATACTATAGTACAAACTATTATCTATCGACTTTGCCTTATTGAGGCTTTTTGATTATTTCTACATATTCGTTTTAGTATTTTATAGTTATATCTTCATCTGCATTAAAAAAAGCTTTAAGGATACTGTCTGTATCAGGTTGATCAATGGCGCTTGTGGTTTGGTTGCTTATGGCTTTTGCCCTTGCAGCCTTCATTAAAGCTCTTTCATATTTTTTACCAACCTTTTCAATAAGCATAAGTACTGCAAACTTCGTTGGTGTAACGCTGCTTTCATCATAGACAAACTTACAATCTTCTACAAATTGACGAAATTTAAAGTCTTGAACTTTTGCTACGGCTGCTTCACAAAAATCATCGAAACTGCTTACCTCAGTATATTTTTTGGGGAAGATTTCTGCATCAGATAAAAAATGCAAATGATCCTTAATTTGACTTTTCAAACGGATCCCTGCCCATATTTTAGTCATACATTCTTCAGCTTCAGAGTCTAATCTTTTTGCATTATAACCATAAGCCGCAGTCGTTATTTGTGAGGCCAGGACTAAAGTTCCAAATAATTTTTCAAACATGTTTCTCATAATAAATAATATCTTCATCAGGGTCCGTTTTTGTAACAATTCTGTGGGGAAGGATAAATGATTTTTTCTTTAGTTCATCAAGGGCTTTGTTGTCTAAGAGTGTATCCCCAGTTTTACCTTTAAATTTATCCTGTACGAAAATTTTGTTACCTTCCCAATCAATAGCTGTTACCTTTCTTTGAACTTTTCTTGATTTTTGATGCAATAATTCCAGCAGTTCTTTACTCATTATCCCGCTACACTTTACCTCACTACTAAGTAGGCCATTGCAAATAAAACTTGAGATTAATAATGCTGCAGCTCTTCTTATCATAATACGATTTCCTTTCAAAATTTCCCTGTGGGAATTAACCTCACTCTCATCTTTTCTCATAAACAGCTAATCATGCACCAGTACATCGTGATTAACAACCTGGCCTTGAAATAATAAATATGTATCTATAAAATGACTTTTAAACATAAAATTCTCTCTTGCCATTTTTTTAATCAAAAAGCCTTAATAAGGCAAAGCTAATAGATAATAATTTGTATTATAATATCTTATATGCGTTTGGTACCAATCATCGTATTTTTCTCTGTCAGTTGCAGAAAATTCTCTTTTCAATAAAATATTGAAAGAAAAAACAACTTTTTTACGAAATTTATCCATTAATGCTTCTTGATCTTCATGTTCTTTCACAAAGGAAAATGTTTGTTTAGCGATTCCATTACCTGCAATATCAATATATTTAAGATTATCATACCTCATAAGAATAGAAGCAAGGAGCTTAAGGTCTTCAGAGGTACGTAACTGAGTGGTGTAAAGGTTGAGGAATTGGAGATTCGGAAGGTGAGGAAGCAATTCTTCAGCAACTTTTTTAAAGCCTAACGTGCCAAGCAAAGCACCTTGTAAATTTAAAGTTTCAACCTCTGCAAGTTCTTCTGGATCTAAAGCACGAGTTTGTCGAATAAATTTGCTCGTTGAGACATAACCTTCATCTTTAAGCCACTCGATATCCTCATCACCGACTACCTTTGTTCCATCCAAAGTACGACCTGCCATAACTGAGCTATTTAAGCTGAGAGCGAGAAACAAGGCTACCAAATAGAACTCTATTTTTTTCATATAATCTCCGTTAATACTAAGTCTTTATATCTTATCCCATTACACTCTTGAACTAAACAACTAGGTCTGTTTGAAGCACTTTCATATCGTAAAGGTCTGTGCTCATCGAAAATCTTTGACCAAGAGCAGCTCCAGCTTTTCTGAGGAAAAACACATTTGTATATTCTATACAAAAGATCTATTATTAACCATGACATTATTTAAAAATGAATTAAAATGAAGAAAATTAAAATCTTAATTTTAGCTCTTCCTCTTTTCCTTAGTGCAGGAGAGGGAAGGTGTGTTCATTTTGTTGAATATTCGGGTTTTGGGGTTGAAGATCCTCCGCGAACGAGTAGCGCTTCCCTAAACATTAAACTCATCCTTGAAGAAGATATTCTTAAAAGAGAGGAAAATGATATTGAGGGAATTAATTTGAGTGCAAATCGTTTAACAAATGAAGGTGTGCGTTACCTTATTAATACTCTTACAAGTCCTGAGCATGCTTCTAAGTTTAAGAATTTAAAGTATCTTAATTTACTAGCAAATCCAGTAGATCTTTCTGTTTTAAGTATCTGTAAGCCGCTTTTAGAACAAGATCAGTTTAAGTTTCTTGACCTGCGGCATACACGTGCTATGGACACAATGTATTTTTCTTATGCTTTAGAAAATGAATTTAAAACTGTAGCTCATAAAATAATTTATGTATCTCCTAGATATTTACATGTTTTTAAAACAAGAAAAGACATATATGAACCACACAGAAGATATCACGACCTAAATTTATGGCGATAAGTATGAGTATAAAGGTTGACAATGAAAAAATTTATCACACTCCCTTCAAAAGACCCCTCAAAAAGTAAATAGAGAATTTACCGAGTGGTTTATTGATTTTCTCTGAGCAGCACTTATCTTGGTAAAGAAATAACATTCCCTTTCGCGATTTCATCAGGCTCCAGGGCAAAAGAGACTTTGGTTATGAACTCGCCTTCTTTTGTTTCACAAGATTCGTAGCCCACTCCATTTTGAATGCACAGCTGTCTTAATTGCTTCGCCTCGACAAAAAACTCTAAGGGAATCTTCAAATATTGTTTTCCTGCATTCGTGAGAGAATACCGATTGTCTCGGACTTCAATATGAGCAAATCCATTCTTGCTCATGATAGAAATTAAAAGGGCTCCATTTTTTGGTGTGCTACAGAGTGGAACGCCGATAGCATTGAGGAGAACGACCTTCGCAAAAAGAGGAGAACCTCGAAGAACGAGGATATTGAGAAGATTTTATTGCAAGAGGCTTTGAGTCTGTGAATTTCTCCCGAGAATAGAAAAAATCGGAGGTATTTTTCAGATTTTAAGGAGAGCGTTCATGCTTAACTTTTGGCTTTTTGATACGCTTTAGACATGTTTATCCTGTCAAACTCTCAGCAGAATGTCTTGCTTCCCAGAAGACAAGTCTCTTCATATTGTAAACAATGTTGGCAAAGGCGATTTTTACATTGGCTCGATCGAGGCCAATCGTTCTGATGAATAGATCCATTTTATCTTTCTGAACAGCAAATACATGCTCCACTTTACAACGAATCTTTGATTTTTTGCTATTTGCTCTTAAGGTGTGAACAGGCATCGCCTTTCCCTTTGGTTTTTTCCGATGAAGCTGAGAAGTAAAACCATGAGCTTTAAGAAGTGTTTCATTCTCTTCCGATCGATAGGCCGTATCTCCCCAAATGTTACTGCAGGTATTCTCTTTATCGAGCAACTGATGTAATACCTTGCCATCATATCGACTGGCATCGGTTACATGGAATTTACGAATAAAACCATATCGCTTATCCGTTGAAATGTGATTTTTGTAACCAAAGGAAGGAATCGCAAGGTCAATGAGTTTGCCATTCTCTTGAGCTTTCGCTTTGCTATATTTTACGACCCATCGGGCATCTCTATCCTTTTGGGCCAGTTTTGAGGGGTTCTTTTTCCATTCTTCAGGAATGTGGCCTTGTTTAATGGTTTCCTTTTCTTCTTTTGTCATGCGCTGACGAGGAGCTGAAATAATTGAAGCGTCTATCAGCTGTCCACTCATGGCTAAATATCCTTGATTTTTTAAGGCTCGATCAAATGTGGAAAAGAGTTTCTCTATAAGTCCTTTTTGAGCCAAGCGTTCTCGATAAAGCCAAATTGTCTTGGCATCTGGAACAGATTGATTAAGGCTTAAATCTAGAAACCTCATAAAACTCAAACGATCTTTAATTTGATATTCCGTCTGGTCATCTGAGAGAGTGTATAATGTTTGTAAAAGTAAGATCTTAAAAATTAAAACAGCATCATAAGGAGGGCGGCCACCTTTTGGTCTTTCTGAAAAGTCTAAGCCTTGTTCAAGTTTCTGTCGAAAGAGCTCAAAATCAACGACTTCTTTTAACTTCTCTAATGGATCCCCAAATTTAGAGAGGCTCTCTAGACGGTAATCTACATCAAAAAGTCCAGGCTGTTTCATACATTTCTCCGGTTGTGGCTACCAAAGAAATTATATCATTTCCTTTCAATTTTTACCTCAGGTTTTTAGAGGTGCTCAGAGGATCTCCCACGATCGTTAAGTCTTGAAGTCCCGCAACGTTCCACTTTAGGTTAAGTTTCTGGATTTGATTTGTAAAATGCATCTTAACCTCATCAAGAATATCTCCTAAGACAAGGGGTTTTCTTTGAAGATTTGGCCATAGCCCACTTGAAAGCGCTTGTGCCAATTTTTCTACCTCATTCATCAAGACTTTATTCGATCCACCATAAGATGGCTCAATATGGGTCACAACTTTATGAATGACGCCCGCTAATTCCTTAGATCTCTGGATTATATGACGCAGAAAAGAGTTATCAAGCTCCAGGGAAGACCGATGAGTGTTTAAGCTTACAAGCTCGGTATTCAATTGATTAATTTGAGAGCCGTAGACAAAACTCACCCGCTTCTTTGCAAGACGGCCAGAAAAGAACACCAAAGGCCCACCGAGCAAAACAGCAAAAACCAAGAGCCAAAAATAGGAAGCATGGGACTTCAAATAGGCAAGATAGGAGAGTGGACTTTTATAGGTGAATTCCAAGGGCTTATTTTGAATTAACTTTGTTCCATCTGCCTCAAACAGTTGAGGAAATTCAAGGGTTTTGAAGTCATCAGCCCCGATAATCTTTTGAATATCCAAAGAAGGCACCTTCACTTTTACAACTCCTTTGAGGCGATTGTTCTTGTCCAAAACAGGAAGCGTTTCCACAATTGCATTGTTTTGATAGGTCAAGGATTCCAAAGCTTTTGCGGGCTTGCGAAAAGCCTGAGGTGCTTTGTTCAAGGGTGCAATCAGGGTAGGTGTAATCACAGCTTGAGGATGTGAGAGTTTATAATAAGAAATATTCTGAATCGTTGGGATTGCATAACGCTCGGAGAGCAATTGTCCTGCTTTCAAGGTAGTTTGAATACTAAGAGAATCTTCAGGAGTGGTAAGAATCTTCATTCTTAGTGCCTCAGTTAAAGTTCTTAGCTCCATAAGAGTAGAGGTGATTTTTTCGTTAACCGTTTGTACTTCTTGTTTTTGAGTGTTTTTGTAATCTTCAAGATAGCGATTATAGGTCCAATCTGCATAGAGAAAGTAGACAACAAAGGGCAATCCAACATAACAAAAAACACGAATGAGATCGTCCCTCAACCCATCTCCCAAATGCAAAGTGGAGTTCATAGTCTAGGCGACTCGCTTTTTGCTTTGCATTTTGCTATTTCTAGAAAAAAATGCGTCACTGTCTTTCATAGGGATTTCGCTCGAGGCTACATTTAATTGCAGTTCATTTCTCGTTGCTTTAACCTCAAAATCAACAACAAGCCGAGAAATGTTTGGAAACATTTCCTGTTTTTTTATAATTAATCCTAGTAAAATAGCCGCTGTAACTTCCTCTTCTTCAGACTCCTCTTCGATTCCCGTGGTCTGCAGAAAATCTTGGATGCAGTCGATCGGGCTCAGTTTTGTAGCATCGCTCAAAATGGCAATATTCCATGCGACAATTGCCATGGAAAGTATGCCTTCTTTCTCCTGCTTACTGTTTGCACTATCAAGAAGCTCGCTAGCAAACTCGAGAATAATATCAGACATCTTATCGAGACCCGCTTTTTCTGCTGTTTGAAGAGTAACTGGTTTATCTTTATATTTATTCTCTAGTTTTTGGAATAAAGGCCCTTTATCATGAAGAGATTCGCTTTGATCTTCATAATTTTTAGAATCAAGTAAACAACACTTTTTATACTTTTTTCCGCTTCCACAAAGACAAGGATCATTACGGCCAATTTTACCTTTGTTGAGATTTGTTAGGTTTGTTATCATTGTAGCCTCCCAGGGGTTTTAATATTTAAGGCCCACAATTTTCTTTAACACATATTTTATAATTAGCCAAAGGGCGATATTTTTACTTGACACCCATAATCTTTCCACAGATTTTTTCGCTCGCTTCAATAAGTGGTTGCCCAATAAGGTGAGCATAGCGGGCAGTGGTTTGGGTTTGCTTATGGAAAAACGATGAATGCTACCGTCCCCTATGATATTCTCCCTAAAAGGCACACCAGCTTGACCCATGGCTTCTATAAAGTTTAGGTATAGTTTCCTGCGAAAATTGAGTTGAAAGAGGCGGAGGGTGCACTAGGCACCCTCTTTTGATATAAAGTTTGATCCATGGTGTTTAACCTCTCGTGGAATTATTGTTGGCGGCATCTTCTTTATTCACGGTTCGCCTTTCAACAAAGTCTAAAAGGTCGCCATAACGGTACTTCGCCAGTCTTCCCATTTTTACAACGGGAAGATTATAGCGCTTCGTTGACTTCCAAAGGCCAAGGGTAATTTCGCTAATGCCTAAGTATTCCGCAGCTTCTTTTCGAGTTAAAAGATGGTTTCTGTTGGGTTCAATCATATGTTTTATCCTTTCTTCTATGGTTGAGACGTTGATTAAAATTATTCACAAAAATTCGCAATGAATACGAGTAATGTGAATAAAATCATCCGCGTTAAGACAATTATAGGTAGGAAAATATAAAATAAAAGTTTGGTAATTAATTTACTAAGGTAATGTGTATGAAAGTATATTAAAGTGGTTTTATAAGACGCATATAGATGCGTGTAGACATTACTTGCGCAAAAAATTTGCCAAGGTTCATACCAATTCGCTTTCTGCTAATGAGGGCGTCAGACTTCGGACTCGGGGTGCTCACGTATTCAAATACGCTCCGCGCCCCTCGCCTTGACTTCCTGCTCATTATTTGAAAGCAAAATGGTTTTAATTGCTTGGGAAGGGGTAGGGAGCTGGCGTTACGGTATTGGCTTCGGGATCAATGATTACAGCTTTGGCCCACATTTCTCTCACTTTTTCTTCAAATGTTTCTATCGGAAAATCGATATCATCGCTTTGAACCCAGGAAGGAAGGGGACAAATATCTTCTTCACGAAGAAAAATGTTTTCTTTGACATTAGGTCTTTTGAGGGAAAGCAGCTGTTTTCTAAACCAATGGGCAAGGCTTAAGAATCTTTCGACGAGCTGGAGAGGAAGATATAGGCTTCCCTTTAAATAGCTTTCTAATTTTGGCTCTTCTTTTTTCCACATCTCGAGAGCTGCTATAAAATGACAAACGGATTGATAGTGTTTGAATTGCTTTTCATACTCCTTCTTTCCGCAACGACGTTCATCTTGTTTAAGATCCGCCAATTTTGTATTTTGAGGGGCTTTTTTTAAGAGGGTGAAAGCTTCATTGACACTCACTTCTGGTCCTCTAATATAAGCCTCTGATGTCTTCCCCACACGTAAAAATGTCCACACCAGTTGATCAATAATCTTAAAGTGATCCTCTTCTCTACGTTGTTTCAACTCTTTTTCTATAACCCATATAGGATAGGAATCCGGATAAAGGGCTCTAAAAGAATGAGATTCAGGAAGAGCCCAAAGAGTTTTCATGGCACGAAGTCGTTCTGGTTTCTCATAAGTCTTCAAAGCCTTATTATAAAGCTTTGTATTCAAAGCGAGGGTAATCTTTTTTCGCCATTTCGAACACTGGCAGGATTTAGGGCAAGAACACTTTGGGGGGAAAAGCAGTAATGCCTTAATTTGATTGTACGTATCATAGACAATAAACTCGTGGTGTTCAGCTAAAAACTCTGGGGAGAATTCCTTATATTGTTTCCATATCATGATGGGGGTTCCCTTTTTTTATCGTCTCCAGCATGGCTTGGGTTGCTTTCTCAACCGAATCCCTGACAGGATCAATGTTGAGTCTTGCATAAATGGCTGTCGATTGGGAAGACCTATGACCAAGGGCACGACCAATCATAAAACTATTGGCTCCTGTAGCGGCTTGCCAGCTGCCCAAGGTTCGCCTTAAATCATGAATTCTTAGGTTTGGAGTGCCTGCTCTTTTTAATATCCTCGCCCACCCCGCTTTTGGTTCTACCAAGTGACCTGTTTTACCAGTCCCTTCAAAGACCCATTCTCGTCTACCATATCTATCAAGGCGAGCTTTAAGGATATCAATAACAGTATCAATGAGGTGGACTCGTAAAGGGTCATCATTTTTTGTATCGGGAAGGAGCCATTCTCGGCGTTCAAGGTAAATATCTTCCCACCTCATGGCCAGAACATTTGATTTTCTAACTCCTGTGAAGAGGGAGACATAAATATAATCACGGATAGTATCATTCTGCTCCGCGTCTAAACTCTCAAAGAAGCGGGGAAGTTCATCGGGATGAAGAAATCTCTCTCGGGACTTTTCCTTGAACTTCTTAACACCGTGGACAGGATTTATACCCTCCCACCCCCATTCGATGGCTTTGTTGTAGATAGCCTTAATTCTGTCAAGAAGGCGATTAGCTTGATACAAACCATTTTCTTGCCTAATTTTTTCGTGAAGAATTTGGATCTCATGCTTAGAAATAGCTGAGAGTTTTTTTTGGAATAAATGGCCCAGGAAACGAGGCACATCACGTTCGTTAGATTTCCATGTTTTATTATTGGGCTTACTGTGACGCTTCATGTACATGGTAAACATCTCCCCTAATGAAGTCTCAGCTCTCAGCTTTTTCTTTTCGTCATTAGGGTTTTTACCCTTGATCATTTCCGTAATTATCAGTTGAGCCTCATCCCTGGCTTGTTCAATGGTCATTTCAGGGTACTTGCCCAAAGTTACGCGTACCGGCTTATTATTCACCTTCCTGTACACTTTGAAAGACTTTGCTCCATTCTCAGTCACCATCATTTCAAGGCCTCTCACCCGCGTATCATAAACATAAAGCCTCTTGCCCACTCCTGGAGCACGCAGAGCATCAAGGCTTTTCCTCGTAAAATTCAAGCTACTGTCTTGTTTCTTCATCCTATTTCCCTCTTTCCCAGTTCATTAATCCACTGATTCTGCTCAATGGCTCTTCCGGTATACCGGGTATACTCCGGGTATACCAGAGAGCGCTATTTTGAGATAAAATAGCATAGGCTCATAAAGATGTAACCCTTAAAAATTAAAGCATTTACATATAGTTATATAGTTTGAGATAGAGGGGTAAGTTTTGAGCCATGTCGTTTACACCGAGAGGGTCGGGGGTTCAAATCCCTCATCGCCCACCAATCAGTTTCCGACAATATGGGTAATTCCCCCATAAACCTATAATTTTTCTGCAACAATTGAAATCATATGATCTGTACCCGTATTTTCTTCAGGGGGAATAATACATGTCTCTAAAATTTTAAATTCCTCTCCAAGAAGTCGAGTAAGAGTCTCAGATGTATGGTAATGCATAACACGATCTGTGATGACTATATCCTTACCCCCAACTTTTTTATGGGTTTGAAAGAAGTGCGCACTTTCTTCACCGTCAGCAGGCTTTCTCACTTCTTTCAAGTTACTTTCCCCACATTGCAATAACTTAGTAAGCTCTGTTTCCAGACGATAAAAAAGATACCCTGGAAACTCTTCCTCTCTGGATTTCATAAACTCATCAATTTTAGTGCCGGGGGATGGCGTTAAACAGGTTAGGAAAAGCCGTCCTCCAGGTCTTAAGAAAAAACTTACTTTCTCTTTAAAAATCTTGGATTCTTCAGGATCAAAAAAGTGTATGACTTTATTAACATTTATACCATCAAAAGTGTGCCTTAGAAAAGGAATGGTTTGTTGTTTTAAGAAGTCCGCATGAAGAGCTGAGAATTTGCCCACAGGAAAATTTGGATCAACGTGCGTAAGAATTGACTGAATAACTGTGAATTTTAATGCCTCACATTGAGCTTCTTGTTTTTCAAAAGCGGTTACTTTTGCATTTTTAGTCAAGAGGGTCAGCAAACTATCATAACCAAAACCTGGCCCTACATCCCCAATACGGACTTCATGATCTGCCTGTGCACAGAACTCTAAAAGTTTCTGCTGTATACGAGGAATAGAAGGAAAGTTATATCCATAATCTTTTTGCACGACTCCTAATTGAAGGCTTTCGTGATCCTGACGAATCTCCGTTTTTGGAGAGTTTATCGTATCACGTAAGACATTCATAACGCTCTCTATGTACTCCTCTGAAGAATCAGCTGGAACAAAGCTTTCTACAAACTTTCTAAGGTTTAATGTTGGACTTACAGTCGAGTGAAGAGCATCTTGGTCTTCTTGATTCATACAAAACCCTGAAGAAACAGGGAAAAAACTCAAGGCAGTCGCTAATAGCATACGATAACGGTATTTCATAAAAAATCCTCTTAACAAAATTAATAATTACCACTTACAGTATATCGAAAGTAATTTCAATAGAAATATTTTCCATTTTTGATTTTCATTTTGAATAAGGGATGAAGTCATTCTCCCTCTGCACACTCGTATCAGAGGGAAATATAAAGAAAGGATAGTTTCAATTTAATTGCAGCCACATCCACCGCCTGCGAGGCCATAACCACCTTGTGTTCCTTCCCGACTAAAATTCACATGATCTGTAAAGGCGTTGCGCAACGCCTCGGGGACAAGCTGCATATCGCCTTTAGCCAGATTTTCTCGCTCCCAGGGTTCAACGTTTACACATCCACTCAAGAAAAGAGGAAAAACCAAAAAAGTGTAAATTATCTTTTTATTCATGTTCGTACATCCCTACATAATAATCTTTAACGAAATACTAACAGGGACAATAAATTTGTTTTTGTTGTCCGAAATTTTCAGTGGGACTTGCCCCGGAATTCTAAGCACTTTTGCCTTATTTCTTTGATAATAATAAAGCCCTGTAGAGAGAGAAACTGCGAAAGTTTCAGTAAACCGATAATCTAAACCAGTCAAAAGAGCACCATTGAACATATTACTTGCCTTGAAAATTTCAAAAGTTCCTAACTTTTGACCTGGAACCAAAAATTTCGTAACATCAAAGGGGTTATAAGCAAAGACGCCAGCTTTGGTTTTAGGCTGCCATTCTACCCCCCCCATGAAGCCAACAAACGGTGTAAAGATGGTCTCTGTGTCAATGTAATACCGAGCACCGAAATTCGTACGATAAGTGGTTCTGTCTTTAAATTTGAAACAAAGGGGGTTAACCACACCAGGCTCCTTGAGACCCTTTTCATTAACAAACCCCAAATCTGTAAATACTTCCATATTGTCTTGTAGAAAGTAACCTAATTGAAAGTCATATCCCAACCCGTTACGATGGATGTCGTTTAGACCATATCCGCGCTGATTGCGATACATGTTAAATTTCGATACAGGCAGGAAAGCTGGGGTAGGTTGAGCCACGGGCGTAAATTTCGTATCTTCATGTTTCCGGCCAAATGTCATGGCTGAAAAGGAGATAATCAAAGGCTGAATTGAAATTTCCCCTGCCTTATAAATAGAGCTGCATTTTTCCGCTTTCTTAAAGGAAAGTTTTTGAGGAAAATCAGAGGCCAGATTTACAGCAATATATTTCTCATGGAAGTTGTTGCTGGGGTTTTTCGGCCCTTTATTTTTCGTCCACCCATAGCCAACTGCGTTTTTAGTAAAACCGAAGGTCGCGCTCAACTTGATATTGGGGCTCTGGAAAAATTTTGAGAGCGTGATATCGTACCCTATGCTTCCAAAGTTAGATAAACGATAGTCATTTGAGGCCTTATTTTTGCGCAATCTTTTAGCATTCGGAAATAACGGGGAAGGTTCGGTATAGAAAGAAAGAGCATAAAAGCTCGCCCGATCTTGCGTATAATACCTGACTTTAGGGGCGATTTCCCAACTTTTCAGGAAGGGTTGGTAATAGCCAAGTTCAAAGGTATTCGAATGAATATTCCAACTATTGGCCGCATACCGATAATTAAAGTGAAGAGCTGAATCGAAGCATGGAATGTAGTGAACCAGACTTGTCACAAAAGCCCCCGTGATCCTTCGATGAGGCCGACGGTCTGACCCTGCAAATACGGGACCAAAGTTTACGGCATTGGGCCAGTTGAGGGTATTAGGGCCAATCCAAGCGATCTTCTTGTAAGGATCAAACAAATCACCATTATCAAAGACAAGTTCTGCATTTTGTTGAACGTAAAAATTTTTATTAATGTCCTGCTTTATTCCTAAATTAAAGCGTTCTGTATTGTATTTTCCTCTTTCACCAACAAGATTTGTTCCCTTAAATAAAATAAAGGCATAGTTTAAGTCACGTTGAACAGGCCTGCTGATGTTATAAGCATAACCAAATCCCGTAAACAGGACCGTGTTTTTCTTATTAAAATACCACTCCGAATTTAAATTTCCAAAAAAGGATTCAAAGTCGTTTTCCGTAGAATACCCTCCCTCAAAAGAGTGTCTACCATCCGGCAAGTAATAATTAGCCCTTCCACTGACCTGACTCCGGGTTTCTATAATGGATTGTCCCGTAAGAGTTTCAACCAGTGTCAACCCAGGAACCGGACTCGTTCCGGGAATAAGAGAACCTTGGTGAATAGGATTAACGAGAGCATTAGGGAAATAAGTTGAGATGCTGGCGCCCGTCATCGCCTCTCGCAAAGCCCCAAGCTCAAACTCCCAATTTGATGAAACGGGAAAAAGCATATTTGTTGCGTAACTATCAACTTTATATTTAAAATGATTTTCTGAATATCTGGAATAAAAAGCATCCACTTTTGGACTTGTGGTGATCGCTTTCTGGGCTTGGGCAGGCGTTACGATCCCGGGGAGAGCCGCCGCAATTCCAACGAGTGATTCAAGGAATTTGTTGTTTTTCTTCAGAGACTTATCTTTTAAAACCACCGCCGCCTTCTTAATAGGCTGCTTTTTTTTGCAGGATTTTATCATTGGTTAAAAATTCCTTAAATTTTTATATTTTTGAATATATAAACCAAGTTTCTGAATCTCTCAATCCTCTTTAATGAAATTTTTTAACTTTCTCTTCTTCTATTTTTTTTTCTATCAACTTTCAGATATTGTTTTATTTTAAAAGTAAATTTTATGTTATAATTAATAATAATTATTGTGTTTGTTTGTTAAGTTGAAAATCAATAAAACATGGGTTGTGTGCGGATGGTTACTGGTATAAAATTGGCGTTGCTAAGCTTAAGAGAAAGAATGACTCATAAGAATTTCCTAGCAGAAGCCTTCTTTTTTCTTGGAGTCGTAAGTTTGTTATTCTTTCCTTTACAAACTTCTGCTCTTTTTGAGGCAGGCGCTGGTGTATCGAGTGCTAAGTTAATTTCTTCAGTTTCAGGGGAGGGCGATCAAACAACAATTTGGGTTGGCTTGGATATTGACTTGAAGCCGGGATGGAAAACCTATTGGCGTACACCTGGAACTTCAGCATATGGGTTAAAAATTGATTGGTCTGAATCACAAAATCTAAAATCTGCGGATATATATTGGCCCGTACCTGATAAAATTGAGTCTTTTAAAGTGATTGCGAATGGTTATAAAGACGATGTTATTATTCCTATAAAAATTACCTTGAAAAAGCAACATGCCTCCATATTACTAAAAGCAAAACTTGATTATCTTGTCTGCGATCCAGGAAATTGTATCCCCCAGAGTAAAACTGTGACCTTGGTGATACCAGAGGGGCCAAGTCACCCTTCTGCAGACGCGAAAGAAATTGCTTCTGCAATCAAGCATATCCCTGAAAAAGACAATCCCGATTTAAATATAGAATCGGCCCAGTTTATTCAAAATGAGACAGCAAAATCTTACCTAAGGTTGACTGTGTTTCACACAACACCCCTGGTGTCACCAGAAGTCTTTGTTGAGGGAGCGCAAAGTTTATTCTTTGACGATATCTATACTATCCATAGCCTTAGCAGCGCCGGTGGAAAAATATCAACGATCGATGTTCCCATCTATAAAAATGCAAAAAGAGAACTAGGTCGCACACAAAATCTTATTGGTAAACCCCTTACAATAACACTGGAAAGCGGTGACGAGGCTGTAGAAGAAACAATTTTCGTGACGCCTCCTCCTATTAGCTTACAGGCCACATTGCTGATGTATGGGTTCGCCTTTTTAGGAGGCTTCATTCTCAATTTTATGCCTTGTGTCTTACCTGTTATTTTACTTAAAATTTTCTCCCTTACGAAATATGGGGGGGCAAGCTCATCCGCCGTACGCAGCGCGTTATTTTTGAGCGTTATGGGTATTCTTTTCTCTTTTATGATCTTAGGCCTTGTCCCTATCTTTCTCAACCTGTTGGGGATCTCATTTGGGTGGGGAATGCAGTTTCAAGAACCTATTTTCTTAGTTTTTATGATGCTCATCTTAACCCTATTTACAGCAAACTTTTGGGGATTTTATGAAATTATTCTGCCTTCAAAAGTCACTGCCTTAGGATATGAATATAGTGATAAACAGGGAAATGCGGGTCATTTTCTATCGGGTATGTTTGCAACTCTTCTTGCAACACCTTGCTCCGCACCTTATCTAGGAACGGCTGTAACGTTCGCTCTCTCCCGAGGGCCACTTGAAATTCTTCTTGTCTTTTTTTTCTTAGGATTAGGACTTTCTCTTCCCTTTATCCTTGTCCTAATCTTTCCAAAAGTAGCGACTTATCTTCCCAAGCCAGGAAAATGGATGATTGCCTTTAAGCAAGTCCTGGGATGGGGTTTCTTTTTTACGATGCTGTGGCTTTTCTATGTTCTCACAAGTCAAGTGTCATTGTTAACAGCTCTTTTTATATTAAGTGCCTTGCTGTCAATCATCTTACTATTTTGGTTGCATCATAGGTTTCCTTCCCATCAGCGTCTTTATATTTTATCTGTCCTGGCTATTTCACTTCTTCCTTTTCTCGTCCTCTCTCTAGAATGTATGAAAAAATCAGAGGTTACCGTTCAAACACAGAGTGTGCGACAGGTTGCGAATATCGTTAAATCCGATTTAAAAGCAGGAAAGCTTGTGTTGGTAGATGTAACTGCCGATTGGTGTCTCACCTGTAAGGTCAACGAATTCTTTGTTCTCGATACAGAAAAGGTTAAGAACCTTATAAAGGAAAATAATGTGGACTTCATTAAAATAGACTGGACCTCCAGGGATCCTGAAGTTTATGAATATCTAAAAAGCTTTAATCGTAACGGCATTCCTTTTTATGTCATCTATGGACCTCATCTGCCCTATGGACAACCGCTGCCACAAATCTTAACATTCTCCATTATAGATGAGGCCATTAAGAAAGCGAAATAGCGCATGAAATTATATAAACGTTCCTTTAGTTCAATGGGATGCCCCTGTGGCATCCAATTTTATGCCGTTGATGATCAAATGGCTGAAAATGTATTTAAGGCCGTTTTTGCAGAAGTTGATCGCCTAGATCGTTACTACACCAATTATTCCGCATCTAGCTTTACAGCCGCTATCAATAGAAGCGCTGGTGATAAAGCGGGAATTATAGTTGATCCTGAAACGGCAACTCTTTTGGATTATGCTCAACAATGTACCCTCATGAGCGACGGATTGTTTGATATTACGGCGGGAGCCCTTCGTCGAGCATGGGTATTTGAAGAAAATAATGCTATTCTACCTTCCCAAGAGACTTTGGATAAACTTCTGACCATCGTGGGGTGGGAAAAAGTGAAATGGGAAAATCCAAGATTTACCCTTCCTAAAAAAGGAATGATGATTGATTTTGGAGGCATTGTTAAAGAGTATGCTGCTGATTCAGCTGAAAAAACATGCCGATCTATGGGAGTCAACCACGGTTTCGTTGATATGGGTGGAGATATAAAAATTATCGGCCCCCACATAGATGGCAGGCCTTGGGGAATTGGTGTCAGTCATCCAAGAGTGAGGGGTAAAGAAATAGCGGCTATTGGGTTGGGGACAGGTGCCATTGCGACAAGTGGTGATTATGAAAGATCCATTAAAATTGATGGAAAAATTTATTCACACATCCTTAATCCTAAAACAGGGTGGCCTGTTGAAGGTATCAGCGGTGTTACAGTTGTTGCAGATCATTGTTTAATTGCAGGTAGTCTTACAACGATTACCTTTTTAAAAGGGAAAGATAAGGGAATAAAATGGTTAAAATCCTTTGGTGTGCCCTTTTTTTGTGCAGATCAATATGGTATGTCCATAGCATCAAGGGATTTTGACTTTCCCAAATGACTAATTTAACAAGCATGTTAACCTTTTGTTAAAAATTATATTGTAGACCTGTATAAACACAACAATCTTAAGGGAGTCAAAAATGATAAAAACTAAAAAAAATCTAAGAAAAGTAGCCGTATTTGCACTTCTTACGTCTCTTTATGTAATGCCAAGTTGGGCAGAGCAAATGAAGCCATTCTCACTTCCGAGTTTGCAAGGCGGATCCACAATAAGCTCTGATGCTGCTAAGGGAAAGGTCGCGATCGTTGATTTTTGGGCCTCTTGGTGTGAACCGTGCAAAGCCTCATTTCCAGCTTACAATAACCTCCTAAGTAAATATGGGAGCAAAGGGTTAGTCATTATTGGAATTAATATTGATAATGACAAAGAAAAAGCTTTAGGATTTTTAGAAGAAACTCCTGCGCAGTTTCTTGTTGCCGCAGATCCAGACAAAAAGGTAGCAGCAGCTTATAATTTACCCACCATGCCTACATCTTATATTATTGGCCGGGACGGAAACATTCTGTACACTCACGCTGGTTACCATGAGGGGGATCTTGCAGGAATGGAAAAGGAAGTTGAAAACGCATTGAATCAAGGTAAAGAGACATCAAGTCAAAATAAAGGTACCTCAGAACAAGAATAATGAGATGATCTATGCTTACTTGTCCTCTCTTTTTTGGGAGGATGAGTGAACATTTGATCATGAAAGTGTAATTGATAATATTTAATGCCTTAAAAATGAAATTAATGAGGCGACTATTAAAAAACCCCTGATAAAGCACTTTACTCTCTTTTCTCCCCCTCTTTGTCATCCCCGTCCTCCCAAATGCAGGGAACACAGGGACCCAGGCGTAGGAATGAGTATTACATTGCTGCGCAATAAGATATGCAACCCCGCGGTTAAACCGCGGGGCGTCATGTAGTGTTTGGCTTTAAATCGATTCTGACGTCCCGCTGCTTGACAGCGGGATCTAGTGCATTACTCATTGCACAGCAATCAATGTTATATAGAAGAAAGTACTAAGCGTTCTCCCTTTTGAAGATGACTTTTGTTGCTGCATTACTGTATCCCGGGTCAAGCTGCGGAACGTCAAGTAGGGTGGTGACGCCTCACGGTTCAACCATCGGGGCCCAGTTACGAAAGCTATGACTGTCAAAAATCATAGATGAGATGTGGATTTTTCTCCGCTTTTATTTGACTCTGGATTGCAAGATATTGCTTAACTTTTTCCAAGGGCTCTTTTCTCTTCGCACGGCGATAAATGCTTTCTTCCGTAATCCATGGGGCCTCTGCAGAAGTAAGTTCCACCAACTTTTGAGCAATGATCTTATTCGCGCTTGCCTTGATCTCATTCGTATCAGAAGCTGGGGTTATGTCTTCATAATTTTCTAAGATGGAGACTCTTCCTGTATCTTTCTCATTCACGACATGCGCTTTATGACCATCATTCATAGCAGTATTGTAATAAACTAATACTTTTCCAGGAGGCATGGTATCAATAGATTCAGTTGGCATAACATCAATAGCTTCAGAAATAACGAACGTGGAATCTCCAGGAACAAACATTTTGCCTTTCGTTGTCCTCACCGCACCTGCTACAAGATCAAAGGTATTATAAGCACTGACCCATTCTTCGTTTTCAGGAGTATTATGCTGGAAATCAAAAATTTTATACTCAATGCCCTTATCAGCCAGTTTATTAGCAAAGAGTTCAGTAATGTGGTCAGCTTTACCCTCTCGATGAACAGTTAGAAATTCTTTCCCATCGATGTCATATTTTCCCGTTCGTTGGCTATTGAGGATAAGGACGCATGGCTTAAGTCCTCTTTGATTAATTTCTTCTGCTTTCACAATAACGTAGTCTGCGAGACGGGTAGCATCATCTTCCGTAAAAAATTTCACTTCTTGTGTATCTGTTGGCGTATCTCCACCTAAATAGACCCCAAGATAAAGATCCGCAGGAGGAAGTTCTTTTTTGTATTCATCGTAAGTTGTCATGTCTGGGTGACGATTATGGGCAACACCTGTTGTTTCAACAAGTTTTTTACCTAGCCTTTCTTTTACATCGGAAGCAACATGTGTTGGTAGGGCAATAAAATCAACTTTCTCTAAGAGAGCCTTATCCTTATATTGTTCTAGAGCGGTAGATGAAACAAGGCAAGTAATAAGATTGGGATCTTTGGGCAAGTCTATAATGCTGGCAATTCCCCCTTCACCCGCTCCTATGAAAACTACCTTCTCTTTTGAGAGATCTCTTTCAATTTTATTGTTGATGGCTAGAGAGTCCAATGTCTTTGCATTTAAGTCTTTAATAGAAACTTTTTCAGAAGAGAGATTTTCAAATGCAGTTGCAATACCCCGGACCTGATTATAATCCTCAACACTGTCATGATTGGAAACAAGATAGAGTTTTAGAGCGTGAGCTTCAAAACTTACCGATGAAATAACGCTTGCGTATATGAGAAATTTTTTCATGAAAATTGCATCCCTTCTTGATTTATCATTTCCTTATAACAAAATAACATAAAATTTTATTAATTAACAATGCTATTAGGCTTATTCAGCATAATATCAGGGCCTATGAATGAAAATAAAAGCGAGGAGAGTTGACAGATCCAAAAACTCTTCTTAATGTTGAGATTAAGAAAAATACACATGGTTTTTTAATGAAAACTAAGCTTATAGAAGTGCAATGAATATCTTTTCCTAGAGATTATATGCAGGAAGAAGTTCTTATGTTTCCTCAAGAAATTTATTCTGCATATTTGACGATCATTAATGACGTTAAATTCTCAAAAAGAGAAATAGATATCATATCCTGTATTCTTAATGGAAGATCTGCCAAAGGAATAGCTAACTTTTTATCTATTTCTCCTAAAACAGTAGAATCCCATACTTATCGAGTCATGAAAAAATTAGATTGTTCTTCGCGTGAAGCTCTTATCTCTATAATGGAAAAATCTGACAAGATTATTATTCTTAAAAAACACTATTTCAATTTATTAATTTTTCTAGATTTTAAAAAATATTTGAAAGATATTTCTACGCTGAGCAATAAGAAAGAAATCAATTGTCTAATTGTTTGTTGGGAGGGAGAAGGAAAAATATCTCTTCTTAATAAGTTAAAAAGTGACCTTGAATTAGCTGGAATTAAAATTTCTTTTGAGATTAGAGAAAAATGGAAATCTCTCACTTATTTGATCTCTGAGGTTAGTTCAGAGCATTACACTATTTATGTTCCTCCAAGTAGATCGTTGATAACTAATAACGAAAAAGATAAGAACATATTTCAAAGTGATAAAAGAGTTAGTAGCTTACTTCATAAAACTTTATTTCTATCTCTTGATAAGGAAGTATTTGATCAGCTTTATCCTTCCATAGATCCAATTAATTGCATAAACTATACAAAAGAAGGATATTACTTTTCTATATTTAAAATTTTGGAAAGATTCGTCTCTCATGAGGGGGTTAAACCTCTGATCCAGGATTTTAAAAGAAAATATGGATCAATAAGCGACTCTTCTAACATTGAACCATCAGCGGTGATGGTAGATAAAAAAAGGATATTAGTCTATTTTAATGATTTTATATTACAAAGAAAATGGCTTTTCCTAATATTAATTGTTATTTGTGGAATAGGATTAACTGCCAAAATTTCGGAAACTAATTTCAAGGTTAAAGAGGAAAACCAAAACAAGAGCTCTGAAAAGAAAGTAGAAACAAGAATTCGTTCTGATTTAAACCTTCCCAAAGATATAACTTTGTTAAATCGCTTCGAACTTATGAACCAGATAGATAAAAAATTCAAAAATCAAGAGGGGGTTCAGATAGTTGCTCTTGTGGGGATGGGAGGAGCAGGTAAAACGACTCTTGCTCGTCATTATGCGCATCAACAGGAAGCAGATGTTGTTTGGGAAATAAATGCAGAAACACATAAAAGCCTTCTAAAATCTTTTGATAGTTTTGCACAAGCTCTTATTAAAAAGGAACAAGATCAAAGGATATTACGGGAGATAAGGGATACAAAAAACCCTGCAGAAAAAGAAGAAAGGTATATACAATTTGTAAAAGAACACTTGAAGGTTCATTCAAATTGGTTGCTTATTTTTGATAACGTTGAAAAACTTGCCGACATACAGAAGTATTTACCTCAAGACGTCATGACTTGGGGGCAAGGGAAAGTGCTTCTCACAACGCAAAATAGTAATATTCAAAATAATAAATATGTTAACTCTAGTGTTCTTGTAGGAGAGTTAGATCCTACTCAAAAACTGCACCTTTTTGCGCATATCATGAGTAATGAAGCCAAGAACACACTTTCTCTTCAAGAAAATGAAGAAATAAAGAAGTTTTTAGAAAATATACCATCATTTCCTCTAGACGTTTCAATCGCAGCTTATTACTTAAAAAATTCTCATTGTCCTTATGACCAATATCTAGAGTATTTGAGAACGTATAATCAAGAATTTGAGAATATTCAGGAGGATCTTTTAAAGGAGGCTGGAGATTATACAAAAACTCGCTATCAAATAGTTACCTTATCTTTACAGCAGCTTATGAAAGTTCATAAGGATTTTAAGGACCTTTTTCTCCTTATAAGTCTTCTTAATTCACAAAATATACCTATAGACTTATTAAATGAATATAAAGATAAATTTATTGTAGATAGTTTTGTTAATAACTTAAAAAAATATTCGCTTGTTACCAGTGAATCATCTCCTTCTTCATTTCCAAATTTTTCTATACATCGTAGTACTCAAAATATAATGCTTGTGCGTCTTACTAATTATTTAAATATAAACAAAAAAAATGAATTAACTGAAGAATTAGGAGTCAAGCTACTAAGGTATTTAAATAATTTAATAAACAAAGATGATCTCATACAGATAAAATCTGGAATGAGTCATTTTGAAAAATTTTTAAGTCATGACACATTGTTAACAAATGAAATGAAAACAAATATAAAAAGTGTTTTAGGATGCGCATATTATTGTTTAAGTGATTATATTAATGCAAATGAATTACTTGAAAAAAGTCTTTTAAGCTTCGATCAATCAAAAATTAAAAATCAAGCTCAAAGAGCCCAAGCTTTAGCATTTTTAGGAGTTTCTTACTGGGAACTGAGCGACCCTATAAAAGCTAGAGATCTACTGGAGCAAAGTCTTGTTCTTTATACTAGATACTTGCCTGAAAATAGAATAGATCTTGCGAGAGTTTTATCTCATTTAGGGGTTGTGTATGGATCATTAGGGGATTACGAAAAAGCTCTGAAATTACTTAATAAAGGGCTTCAGATCTATAATCAATCTGAAAATCCGGCTAAGGTGGCATGGATATTAACTCATCTAGGAGATATTGATAGGAGATTAGGGGATTATGAAAAAGCTAAAAAACATTTTGAACAAAGTTTAAAAATCTATAAAGAACGTTTTGCTTATGACCATCCAGGGGCGGCATGGGCTTTTACTTACTTAAGTATTGTTTACAAAGAATTAGGATACTTTAATGAGGCTAAGGATTTACTTGAAAAAAGTCTTCTTATCTATGATAAGCATTTTTCTCAAAATCATCTTGATGTCGCATGGACCAAAGCTTACTTAGGAGAAGTCTATGGGCAACTGGGACAATATGAAAAAGCAAAAGATTACCTTGAAAAAAGCCTTGCAATTTATAAAAAAAATAAATTTGAAGATGACCACGTCAAAATTGCCTGGGTATATTTACGTTTAGGCAGTGTTTATAAAGATACTAATGATTATGCAAATGCGAGAAAATATCTGGAAAAAAGTCTCATATCCTATGAAAAGAGTTATGGGAAAGATCATTTACAGATAGGAAAAATCCTAAGAGATTTAGGAGAAATATATCTTTTAGAGAAAAATCTGGATTCTGCAGAGCAATATTTTCACAAAGCCTCTGAGCTATACAAAGATTCTCAAAAGCTTGATAAATACATGTTGCTAGAAAGCTTAGCAAAGCTATATATCGCCAAATCCAAAGATAAACACGAAAAATTAAATGAAAAAAAATCTCAAGATTTTAAAAATCAAGCCATTGCTTATTTGGAAGAAGCTTTAAAAATTGTAAAAGCTCACTTTTCATCCGACTCTCCGCATCTCGCACGAATTCAATCTACACTTGATAATCTATAATCAATGCTTCTCAAGCACCAACCTCACGTCCCCTGAGGGTTCCGCCTTTAAGGAACAGGTTCCCCCAATAGGGAACGTAAAGATGGGGGTTGTATGCCCAAAGTCTGCATTGGTAATGATAGGAATGGACTTCAAGGGAGGTTTTGAAAACACATAACGCAATTTCTCAGAAGTCATTCCAGAGCTATGTTCAAAGCGCCCAATGATAAGGGCGTGAACTTTACAAAAATCAGGGGCTTGAAGGAAGGATTGAAGATAACGATCAAATTCTTCCACATTTGTTGATGTTGTTGTGGCCATTCTTTCAAGAAATAGGATGCTTCCTTCCAAAGAAGGCATATAAGGTGTCCCTTGAAGCAAATGTAATGTTCGCAGACTTCCTCCAAGAATCTTTCCTTGAGCTTCTCCTGGATTGAGGACGTGATAACCTGGATTGGGATGGAATGTACGGTTTTTTTGATCCAAGAACCAGGCATCATCAGACCATTCTTCTGAGGGAAAAAGATGAATTTCATCGGAAGCAAAAAAGATCTTCCTAAAATGCTCAAGGCTATAGTCAAACCCTTTTTGCATGGCAAACGAGCTGAAATGCACCCCTGAATAAGTTACAAGAGCTGTCTTGTGATGAATCGCATTCCCTAGAGCTGTAATGTCGGAAAACCCACAGAATATCTTTGGATTTTTCCGAATCAAATCATAATCAATATCATCCAAAAGTTGATTGGAATTATAACCACCGATAACAGTTAGAATGGCTTTAACATTAGGATCGGAAAAGGCCTCATGTAAGTCAATTACACGAGACTGGACCGATGAGGATCCCATAAGATCCTGCTCCTCCACATGCTTGCCAAATGTAACCTTGAGTCCAAGATTTTCTAAAGCATTTAAAGCAAGTATCCTATTCTCTGGAGAAATGATCCCCATACTTTTAGATGGAGCGATAACACGAATTTCGTCACCAGATTGGAGTTTAGGAGGGAAAATGGGAGTCATGGGAGAGATCCTTCAATATAATTAATTGTTGTTTAATCTTTTTATCATCAAAAAATACTTGAAGCCTTTAAAATAGCCTTCTTCTCGTAAAGATTCCACAACCGTTTTAAAACATAGTTTTCTAAAAGTTTAGGCACTGAACTTTCAAGACTCTATGGCTTGTGTGCACACACCCAGTAGCTTTTCTTACGTTGGTTATAAATATTAGGTTTAACTGTCTTAAAGGAAATATTCACAAAGCCCATGCTTTCAATATATTTTTTCATCAAAATTTCCATACATGGTTCTATGAGTTCCCTTTTTCCCTTAAAACTTTCTTTATTAAGATAAAGGTATGGGTCACCATTAATTACCATGAGTTTTGCCCCCACCTTTCTAATAGCTTTTTTATAAGCTTCTAAATCAGTGGGAGGAATATCAAATTGAATCTCAAAAAGCTTTGTTGATCCTATTCTTACAGAGAAGAGATCAATTATGCTGCTGGGACGAGTCCCCATATAACCATAAGAAGAATAGTGATCAAAAATCAACCGCCCTCCTGGTTTTAGAAGATACAGGGCACTTTTGAATGTATTTACTGAGCTTAAAGGAGGTCTGGTGATGTGTTCTAAGTATATTGTTTGAAATTGCCCACCTTGAGGGAAAACTTTTTGTATGAAATAAGTTCTTGTAATATCTACCTTAAGATCTGGCTCTATCCCATCAAGGCTATTTTTATTAATAATGTAGATCCCTTCATGACGATGATCACTGTCATCCTTAAATTTTTCTTTACTATGAACGCAGCCTACAATAAGGGTATTACCTTTAAAAGAAGAAGGAGAGAGTGAATGGTCTTTAATAAGTTTTATCTTTTCTTTCCATTCTTTTCGTGCGGGAGAAAGAGTTTCATTAATATACCCAAAAGAGTCAGCTAAGACTTTTCTTAATTTTTCATCTGTAATCAAAAGCTTATCACATCTTATGAGATTAATTATCATCAGAGGAGTAATAGATTTGATAAGGTTGCGGTTTTCAGGAGAGAGTTCTTCATACCCCGCTAAATGGTGATATTTTTGACTCTTTGTTCGAGTATATTCTGTTAATTCTTTCCGTGAAAGGTCGGAGTTTAACTTTAACCCGTAGATTGGGTCAATGTTAAATACAAAAACATAGAAAATTAATAAAAAAAATAAATTATTCATAATTACACACCACCATAAAACAGATAAAGAACTGTATATGAAAGTTTTTTGTATTTCAAATAAAAACAATCCTTTGCAATATAAGTTAATGTGATTGTCTTGTTTGAGTTCAAGGATATGCGACACTGACTGTGAAGTATATCTAAAAATTCTCGAAAAATCTTAATAAAGCCTGGATCAACTATGTTATTAAATAGATCCTTTTTTAAGAGTTCTTTTTTAACCTGTTACATCGCCTCTAAAAGTTTTTGACTATTTCGAGAGCTATGTAACAGGGATGAAGTTTCCTAATGGTTAGATAAGTCTACCATTGTCTCAGAAAGATATTTAGGTTCTCTACCTGATGAGCAAAAACTTTATCTGGATTTTCAATTTGTAACCTTAGGTTTTCAGCAAATGTCTTAATTCTTTCTATGTAGAGGCCTATTTGAGATTGCTCGTGCGGAATATCTGATATAATTCCAATATATTTGAGAGCCTTCTTTTTCTTTTCAGCATTCATATAAGCAAAAGCCGTCTTAAATGCTAAATCAGCACGAATTAAGGAGCCTTCAGATTCTTTACGTTCGTCTTTGTAAATTCGTGCAAGCTGAAGCGCGCTTTTTTTCTTCAACTTGAGATAGTGTTTATTTTCCTCCTGAGTCAATAAATTAGGCGTTCTATTGAATCCATGGACTAAATTAACAATTTGTGAGTGATAATACTGTCTTTGTTTTGGTGTTGTGGAACCCTCAAGGCCGTTTTCATATAATGCAATAGCTTCTTTATTGTTATCAAAAAAATTTAATTTGAACGCACTGCTATCATCTTTACCTAAAAGCATCCCACCACCATACGCAACGGTTAAAAGGGCACAGATCTCTGCCTGAGGAATACAATCTTCATGAAAAAGCTTATCGTATAAAGGTAATGGAAGTGTAGATACAGATTGAATTGCCTCTGTGGAAGCTTTTAAGTCCTCCAATAAATTAATAACCTGCGGAAGGGCATGTAATTTTGTATGAAGGTCATAATCAGGCTCTGTAAGTTTAACGCCTAAGGTTGAAAAACCTCGATAAGCAAGCTTGATTCTGATGTTTTGGTCATCTTGTTCTTGCACGAGCTGATGGCATTTGTCAGCCAACGCAATTGCAACCTCTCCATTCCACTGTCTCTGTAATGCTTTACTAAGATATAGAATATGCGTAGGTGTGTCACTTTTACTTTGTTTAGAAAGTTTCAACCAGCTCTGTACAGCTTTTTGTTTTTCTTTTCTGGACCAACCCCAACGGTAGTTTTCCTCTTGCTGTTGAAGTTTTGAAATTCTTTTTTTTGTTTTTTCATCTCGACTTTCTATGAGATTAGAATAGAAATTTTGAGAGTGAATACCATATTTTAAGTAATGATCAAATTCATCTTCGAATGTTAAAGGATTAGCTTCCACACTGTATATTGACAGCGAAAAAATTATTAAAATAAAAATGAGAACCTTAAATTTATATTTGAACATATTTATACCTTTTTATATCAACGACCTTGGTAAGCATTAACAAATCTATTCATTATGTCTAGAGATTTTTTAAGCCTAAGGAATGATAGTTAGGTGTAACATAGAGGCTAAGAAAGTGCTCTCAAGGAGTAGGAAAAGGTCCTAGGATTAAGCCTATTTTTTAAAACTTCATGCATACGCAAACCGACAAATGATCGCTCATCTTTTGCGAGAAACGTTGGAGATTTTCTTTCTAGACTCTTCTTTGAAACTTCTCTCCTCTGATTTGTATTAGGGGTAGAGTCTGCTGTAGCTCCGCACTATGAATTTCCAATTCGCGTGTTATACTTAGAAAAAACAAGGGAGAATGGGGTGGGCGTGGATCCAAATGTACACTATTTATATACGATTTTAGCCTTTTTAATGGCGGCTGTGGGCGTTGTGTTTCTCTTTCGGCGCATGAAAGCAAGCCCTGTTTTGGGCTATCTTGCAGCAGGCATGCTTGTTGGTCCCCATATGTTACAAATCATAAAAGACCCCACGGATACTCAGTTTTTAGGCGAAATCGGCGTTGTTTTCTTGCTGTTTACTCTTGGGCTAGAGCTTCCTCTCCAGCGGCTCAATTCTTTAAAAAAATACGTTTTTGGTTTGGGGGGGCCTCAGGTTTTGATTACAGGGGCTCTTTTTGCCTTTATTGGCATGGCGGCTGGTTTTTCGAAGGAAGCCAGTATTTTAGTCGGCGGTGCTCTTTCTCTTTCCTCAACAGCCGTTGTATTGCAAGTGCTAAGTGATCGTCGCGAGATGGCCTCTCGCTTCGGGCGTATTTCCTTTTCTATCCTTTTGCTTCAGGACATTGCGGTTGTCTTTCTTCTCATCTTGGCCACGACCTTTAGTGGAAAAGAAGAAAGCCTTATGGTGGCGCTCTCCTTTGCCATTATGAAGGCCTTGTTTGTGCTGTTAGCCATTGGCGGTTTGGGACGCCTTGTTTTTCGGCCTCTCTATCGTGCGGTGGCTCAAAGTGGCAGTTCCGAACTTTTTATGGCTACTACCTTTTTAGTGATTTTGGGAACAGCCTTTTTGACTGAGTTTGCCGGTCTTTCCAGGGAATTAGGGGCCTTTTTGGCCGGGATCCTTTTGGCAGAGACCGAATATCGTCATCAAATAGAAGCCGACATCCAGCCCTTTAGAGGTCTGCTATTGGGGGTTTTCTTTATGTCTGTGGGGATGGGCATTAATTTGGGAATCTTTCTAAATTCGGCTTTGCTTGTTTTAGGACTTTTGGCCTTTGTCTTGATCTTAAAAACTGCCATTACTTTTGCTCTCTGTCGTTTTAATGCCCTTAAAGTTTCCTTAGCCCTGCGCACATCATTGTTATTGGCAGGTGGCGGTGAATTTGTTTTTGTTATTTTTTCCCCAGGCGTTGCCAGAGATTTTTTGCCTCAAGGATATGAGGATATTCTTTTTCTCGTAGTGATCCTTTCCATGGGGATTACCCCTCTTTTGGCAATCATTGGCAAATGGATTTCCGATAAGTTCTTAATGCGTGAGGCTCATGCAGATCCTTCTATTGAGGAAGAAGAAATTAGGGAGTTTCAAAATCATGTGATGATTGCAGGTTTTGGGCGTGTGGGACAAATGTTGGCGGATTTATTGGCGTCACGCATGATTCCTTTTGTGGCTATTGATACGGATATGCGGCGAGTCACTGAAGGAAGAGAAAAGGGCTATCCCGTCTTTTTTGGGGATGCCAAGCAACTTAAAGTGATGCAATCCATTGGGGCTGCGAGAGCAAAGGTTGTTGTGATTACCCTCAATCAAACTAACTCTTCTGTTCGGGTTGTGATGATGCTAAGACGCCGGTTCCCTGATTTGCCTATTTGTGTGCGGGTTAAGGATCATAAACATCATGAAAAGCTAATGAAGTCAGGCGCTCGGCTTGTGGTGCCAGAAACCGTTGAACCGACAGCTCAATTAGCGACTTCTTTGCTTCATGTCCTGGGGATGGCCCCTGAAGAAATTAATCAGTTGGTTGATTCCTTCCGCAAACAAAAATGGATGGTCAGTGTAGAGAAAAAAGTCGAGGAATAAGAGATACTCCTGAAATTTAGATAAAATTAATAAACCCATGGCTATCATTTAGTGCGTGATAGTAGAAAAATGGGAGATCTTATGAGTAAAATAAAAACTATTGATTTTGAAGCGCATTTTTATAATCACGCAACATTTCAATATTTGCAAAAGAGAAAATCTTACCCCAATTTGATTCCTGCAAAGGATCCAGGCGCTTATATTATAAAATTCTCTGAAAAAGTGCATCTTTATCATGATCAAGATTTTATTGATAGATTATGTGACATTGGCGAAGAGCGGATTAAAATCATGGATAAAGATGGCCTTGATATGCAAGTGCTCAGCTTTTCAACACCTGGTTTAGATTCATTTGGCTCAGATGACAGAGCAGCGATATCACTGACACGACAAGCTAATGATGAATTAGCTGATGCCATTAAACGTCATCCAGATCGATTCAAAGGATTTGCTGCTATTGCCCCTAATAACGTTAAAGAAGGGGTTAAGGAGCTTGAAAGAGCCATTACTCAGCTTGGCTTTGTAGGTTGGCTTACCCATTCTAATTTTGAGAATGGTAGATATCTTGATGACAAAAAATATTGGCCCTTGTTAGAAGCAGCAGAAAGCCTGAATATTCCGATCTATCTCCACCCAACCGTTCCTCCCATGGAAGCATTTGGAAAATATGGATTTTCATTGGCAGGTCCAGCCATGGGATTTGAGTTCGATGTCGCGTTCTGTATGATGCGTATGATATTAGGCGGTGTATTTGATCAGTTTCCAAGGCTAACCATTATCCTTGGCCACCTCGGCGAGACTATGCCCTATTTGTTAGAAAGGCTTGATTATTCTTGGACGAATAAAGGTGTTGCCAGGGCACCCGGTTTCAATAAATTCCGACCCAATCTTAGAAGACTTCCTTCTGAAGTTCTCCTTGAAAATACATATGTGTCAACAAGTGGTCGATTTAATGAGAAAGTTCTACAATTTGTGATTAATGTTATGGGGGAAGATCGCATGCTTCTCGCAACAGATTATCCCTATGAATCACTCCCCCAAAGTATGGACTTTATAAAGAATTCCCAGTTATCTCATAGTGCTATGGAAAAGCTTTGTTTTAGAAATGCAAAAAATTTTGGCATTACATAAGAAATATACTCAAAGGATTTCAAGTTGCCGGGCAGGCGCCCAAGGGTGAGCCCGATGAGCGTATTCTGATACGTGACATAGGGCAACGCACCCGGAGCTTGAAAGTCGAAGAGGATAAACAGATGGCCTGTAAGCCGGGTTCTGTCCCTCCAAAGGAGGGGAGAGGTATTCATCTGGGACGCTAAGTTACCTTGCGCCTCGTGCGACCGACCCGAATGACAACCTATAGACAGGTTATATGCCATTCCTATTTGGTCTTGCTCTCGGTGGGGTTTACCATGCCACCTTTGTTACCAAAGGCGCGGTGCGCTCTTACCGCACCCTTTCACCCTTACCTGTTGCCAGGCGGTTTGCTTTCTGTTGCACTTTCCCTAAGGTTACCCTCGCCGGACGTTATCCGGCACCGTGCCTATAAAGAGCCCGGACTTTCCTCTGCGAAAACGCAGCACCTCTCCGGCCATCTGTTCCCTTTCATATAGGCATTTTTAGGCTATCTAACAAGCCTTGAATTAAAAGATGGGTCTCCTCATCGGCTCGGTCATCCCCTTGATGGGGTTGAAAATGTTGCTTAAAGGCTCTGATTGTATGGGGAAGGGAGATGGTTTCATAACCGATGGTGGCGAGGGAGTTTTCTATAAAACCTGACGTCCCGCGGCTTGACCGCGGGATCCATTGTGAGGCTTTCCTGGATTGTGAGGCTTTCCTGGACCCCGCGATCAAGTCGCGGGGCGTCACTTCAGAGTAGACAGCTGGTAAAGTTGGCCACAACCCCAATCCTTCTCTGGCAAGTTTTTCCCAAGGAAAGAGGTGACCGGGATCTTGCTTGCGGCGAGGAGCAATATCGGAATGGCCCAGAACTCGTGTTTTGGGAATATTCCAATGGGCCCGTAATTGTTCACACAACTGAAGAAGAGCATCAATTTGAGCATTTGGAAAGGGTTGATACCCATGACTATGCCCAGGATTGGACAATTCAATCCCCAAGGAGCAGCTATTTATGTCTGTACAGCCTTGCCAAAAGCTTTCTCCCGCATGCCAAGCACGCTTTTTATCCTCAACTAGCTGATAAGTCTTTCCAGTCTCATCAATAAGATAATGAGCGCTAACTTGTGAGGTAGGATGGCATAACCAAGCAAGAGCTTCATCGGCAGTCGGCATATCTGTATAGTGGAGAATGATGGTATCAATAGGAAGGGTACGCTCATTAAAATGAGGGGAGGGGGCTTTGTGAAAGTTTAGCATGTCTTAGCCTTTTTGGAGCTCTTCTTCCTTGATTAAAAGGGCGATCAAGTATTCCTCTTTTTCCGTGATGCGGTGTCTTAGATCTTGAAGTTCAGCAATGACTTTATCAAATCCTTCTGGATCTTTTTGGTAAAAGGTGGGGTCTTCAATTCGCTTTTCTAAGGATTGAATTTGCTGGGTAAGAGTATCAATTTCTTGCGGTAAAAGGGACAAATCCCGCACGTCCTTATAGGTGAGCTTTTCTTTTGCTTTGGGAGGAGGGGGCGGCGCCTCCCTTTTTTTCTTCTCCTCCCTTACTACTTTTTGAGAGGGGCGCTGTACCACATAATCCGTATAGCCGCCTCTGTACATCTGCACGCGGCCTTCTCCTTCAAGAGCAAGGATGCTGGTGGTTGTACGATTGAGGAAGTCGCGATCATGGCTGACAAGGAGCAGGGTGCCAGGATAATCGGCCAAATACTCCTGGAGAAGATCCAAGGTATCCATATCTAAATCATTGGTAGGTTCGTCAAGAATCAAAAGATTGCTGGGCTTTGCAAGGATTTTTGCCAGCAAAAGGCGATTACGCTCGCCTCCCGAAAGACTTTTTAAAGGAGTCAGGGCCTGTTTACGATCAAAAAGGAAATCCTGCAGATATCCCATTACATGACGCGGCGTGCCTTGCACCATAACTTGGTCACCGCCTCCCTCACAGAGGGTTTGCCATGGTGTTGACTCCAAGTCTAAAGAGCCTTGGGTTTGATCAAAGAGAGCGATTTCCAAGTTTTTTGCCCGTCGAATATTGCCTTGATCGGGGGGAATCACTCCCGTCAAAAGTTTCAGAAGGGTGGATTTTCCAGCCCCATTGGGGCCAATGATGCCGATGCGCTCCCCCTTTAGGATGCGGCAAGAGAAGTCCTTGATGAGAGGGCGTTCTGCGAAACTTTTAAACACATGTTTGACTTCAAACACCAGCTTACTCCCCGAAACTTCCTCTTGATTTGAAATCACAATGGAACTTTGGGGGCCCTGGTGCTGCTTTTTTTCCTGACGCAGAGCAAGAAGATTGCGCAGGCGCCCCTGGTTTCGGCGCCGACGGGCGGTGACCCCCTTGTGGAGCCATTCTGTTTCTTGGGCAATTTTCTGAGAAAGCTTTTCTTGGGTGCGTATTTCATGTTCAAGAATAGTCTCTGCCCAGTCATCAAATTCAGGGTAGCCCTTTTCTAGAATACGTAGCTGTCCTCGATCCAGCCAGAAGGTGCGCTGTGATAGTTTTGTGAGGAAGGCGCGATCGTGACTGATCATCAAGATGGCCCCTGGGTAGGATTTAAATGTATCTTCAAGCCATTCAATGGTAGGGAGATCCAGATGATTGGTGGGCTCATCCAGTAAAAGAACATCAGGCTCTCCCACAAGGGCCTTGGCCAACATGACCCGCCGTGATTCCCCTCCCGAGAGGTCATTTAGCATTTTCTCAGGCACAAGCTCAAGGTGACTTAGGGTTTCTTCAAGATGATGGTTTTCAACCTTGCCCTCTAGCTGGGTCTCTAAATAGGCTTGAATAGAAATTGGTTTCGAAGGGGCCAGGGATTGATCGAGAATGCCAATTTTAAGGTGGGGTTTTGAAAACCGCTCTCCCCGATCTAGATCAAGCCGTCCGGTAATGACTTTAAGAAGGGTTGACTTGCCGCTTCCATTCTGGCCCACAAGACAAGCCCGATCCCGCGGAAAAAGGGAGAGAGAGACGTCGTCAAAGATAACCCGCTCCCCAAACCGGAGGTGCGCATTATTCAGGGTTAAAAGGGGCGGCGTTGCATTCATAAACCCATTCTTAAAAGGAAGACACTAAGAAGGCAAGGAACATTGCAATGAGATGAAGCTTATAGCTATTTGAAAAAATAGATTTATCACTGATTTTATGGTAAAAATAATAAAATGCTGAAAAACGGAGGCTTCATGGCAAAATATTCTATTCTCGCGGGCTGTATTTTTTTGTTTACAGGCACAGCCGTCAATTCACTGGGGGATATCGACCATTACATCTTAAATCATTGTGGCGATGAGTGTAATGGGGAAAGTCCCAATTGCCGAGACTGTTATAACACGGCGGTTGATCTTTTTGATCAAGAAAACCCTGACTCGCCAGAGGTAGATTTTGATCTTCATTATGATAATGGAAAGTTGGACTTAACTTTTTAACCTGAGCTGGATAAGAACATTTTTTAGATCGTCATTACGAACCTTGCGAAGCAAGGTCAAAATGAGTGCAATAAAAGTAGGAATTGATCAATCCGCTTCCTCTAATTCAGGTCGTAGAGCAGGGGCCGCTGAAGGTACACTAGAGGATCCAGCTACATGTTGCGAAAAAGCGCCAGGTTGCTGAGTTGATCCTTCTATTTTCTCTAATGCACCCCCTAGTTGCATAAACCCTGGAAAGAGACCACTCTTTTGTGTCGATTCAAAAGCACTGTAGTCTGTTGATACAGAAAAATATGTAGTGCCAGGTTGTAGTGTTTTACGTGTTATTGTTGCTCCCAGCTCTTTATCTTTTTGAGTCATTGCTTTTAGGGCATCCCTTGCAGTTGCTTTTGGTGACAATATTGTACCCGATGGCAATTCAACATCGCCAGATGGCAATACAGTAACAGGTAGACGATAAGATTTAGGGATTGACGTTCTAGATTCTCCTCCTTCCCCATGCACAGCATAAGCTCCCATAGGGGAGAGTATAATTCCAGAGGTCAATAATAAAAATATTAATTTATTTAACATAATTTCACCAAAAAATATATTTTCTAACTAATTACAGTATAGTCTATTTAAAAAAAATGTCAAGCTATCTTCATGCCAGCTCAGTACAAAAGACCTTGACAAAGAACCCTCCTTTAGACTAGGACTAGGCACAGATTTATTTGATTGAAACGGATCGACTGATGAAAATAGTAAATTCTTTAAAGACCATTAAGTTACGTGACAAAAACTGCCGTGTGATTCGTCGCAAGGGGCGTATCTATGTTATTAACAAAATGAACCCTCGTTATAAGGCTCGCCAAGGTTAGCTTAAACTAATTGATAATTGGAGATTTAAAATGGCTCGCGTAACCGTTGAAGATTGCATCCGTGAAGTTCCTAATCGTTTTGATTTGGTTTTGCTCGCCGCTCAGCGAGGGCGTCAAATTTCTGCAGGATCTCCCTTAACCGTATCGCGGGACAATGATAAGAATCCCGTAGTTGCTTTGCGTGAAATTGCTGAGAAAACAGTTTCTTTGGGGGAATTGCAAGAGAGCTTAATTCTTGGGCTTCAAAAATATGTTCCTGGCGAAGAACCCGACGAAGAATATGTTGATCTTTTGTCAGAAGAACATGCTTATGCGGGAGAAGCGCACCATCAGGTTGAAATTGAAAGTCTTGCTCTTGACGCTGAGATAAGCGATGATGAGGAAGATGTTGAAATTGACTTAGAGAGCTCTGAGGAAGAAGAATAAAGTTTCAGGCTTTCATGTCCTTTCTTATGAATTGAGCCTGCATGATTCGTCAATATGAGCTTGTAGAAGCTGTAAAATCCTATGATCCAACTGCGGATGAAGACCTTTTAAACCGCGCCTATATTTTCGCAATGAAAGCCCATGGAACTCAAACACGGGCTTCGGGTGATCCTTATTTTACCCATCCTTTAGAAGTAGCTGGTATTCTTGTTGAAATGCGCTTAGATGTAGCCACCATAGTGACGGCTCTTCTTCATGATACGATTGAAGATACCATTGCAACGCTGGAAGAAATTGAAAGGCTTTTTGGGAAAGAAGTTGCTTTTCTTGTCGATGGGGTCACAAAGCTTTCACAAATTGAGTTTCAATCGGATAAAGCCAAGCAAGCAGAGAATTTTCGAAAGCTTCTTTTGGCCATGTCTTCAGATATTCGTGTTCTTCTCATAAAGCTTGCGGATCGTTTGCATAATATGCGAACCCTTCATTTTGTGGCCTCTGAAGAAAAGAGACGCCGTATTGCTCAAGAAACAATGGAAATCTATGTGCCTCTTGCGGAACGTATTGGCCTTCATCAAGTTAAAAACGAGTTGGAAAATCTTGCCTTTTCTCATCTCCATCCAGATGCTTATGAATCTATTGTCTCTCGTCTTCATTTTTTACGAGAACAAGGTGATGATCTTTTATCTCCTATTATTAATGAGTTAAAAGAGGTTTTAAAAGAAAATGGGATTAAAGCCATTGTGGTGGGCCGAGAAAAAACGCCTTATTCTATTTGGCGAAAGATGCAGCAAAAAAATATAACCTTTGAACAACTCTCTGACATTATGGCCTTTCGGATTTTAGTAGATTCCCCTGCTGATTGTTATCGTGCTTTAGGGGTGATTCATAGCACCTACTCTGTTGTTCCTGGCCGTTTTAAAGATTACATCAGTACACCTAAGCAAAATAACTATCAATCCATCCACACCTCTGTTATTGGCCCTGATCAGCATCGTAGTGAAATTCAAATACGTACAAAAGAGATGGATGAGGTGGCTGACTTGGGAGTGGCGGCTCATTGGCAGTATAAGCAGGGTGTCTCTCATGACGGTCATCAATATCGTTGGTTGCGTGGTCTTTTAGATATTTTGGAAACGGCGGAAGGCCCGGAAGAGTTTCTAGAGCACACCAAACTTGAGATGTTTCATGATCAAGTCTTTTGTTTTAGCCCTAAGGGCGACCTTATTACTCTTCCGCGAGGGGCTACAGCTATAGATTTTGCTTATGCGGTTCATTCAAGTGTGGGCGATCATTGTAGTGGCGTGCGGATAAATGGTCGGATGATGCCCCTTAGAACGGAGCTTGAAAACGGGGATCAGGTTGAAATTATCACCTCTAAAACCCAGCACCCCTCTCCAACGTGGGAGAAAATTGTTGTCACAGGTAAGGCGCGTTCCAGCATAAGGCGCTTTATGCGCCAGCAAAGACATCAGGAATTTGTCATTTTAGGTAAAACATTGATTCAAAGGGTCTTAAAGCAAGAGCACTTAGAGTTTAATGAAAAGGCTTTAGAAGCGGCCTTTGAACCTTTTGCTGTGAAGACTATAGAAGATGTTTATGCCTACTTAGGAGAAGGCTTAAAATCAGCGAATGATTTGCTACGTATTCTTTATCCGCACCATAAGACTCAAATGCCCCATAAAAAGACTTCTGCTAAAGAAGCTGCTCATAAAAAAGCTAAGAAAGAATCTTTAACTATTGAGGGCCTCATTCCAGGCATGGCTGTTCATTATGCTGGATGTTGTCACCCTGTTCCGGGGGACAATATCTTGGGCGTTGTGACAACGGGAAAGGGTGTTACTATTCATACCTCCGATTGTGAGACCCTCCATCAATTTGTGGAGATGCCGGAACGTTTGTTGGATGTCAATTGGACAACAGCATTACCAGAGCAGGCTCAGCATGTAGCTAGGATTTCTCTCGTCGTTATTCACCAACCGGGAACCATTGCTGCCATTACCGCCATAATGGCTCGTGAAAATGCTAATATTATTCACTTAAAAATTAATAATAGAACGCCTGAATTTTATGAGATGAGCGTTGATCTTGACGTCCGTGATTTAGAGCATTTGATGTCGATTATTGCTGCCTTGCGTATGTCACAGCGTGTTCTTTCTGTTGAGAGAGGTTAAATGATTGTTGGGGTAGGTGTTGACCTTGTGGATGCGCGGCGGATTGAAAAGCTTATCAAAAACTTTGGAGAGCACTTCCTTCATAGGATTTTTACTGAAAGAGAGCGAGCTTATGCGCAGAAAAGTTCTCATCCCCTACGAGTTTATGCCAATCGCTTTGCAGCTAAAGAAGCAGCCGTAAAAGCACTGGGAACGGGTATGAAAGAGGGAATTGGCTGGCAAGATGTTGAGACTCTGCGTACTTCTTCTGGGGCTCCACAGCTTTATTTTCATGGAAAAGCGCGGGAGAAGCTTCTCTCTCTGCTTCCTCTGCATGCCAAAGAAGAGCTTCATATTTCCTTATCGGACGAGCCGCCTTATTCTACGGCTTTTGTGGTAATAGAGAGCTGTTAACTTTCTTCTTGATTGGCTCGAAAACTCCCCTTATCATTTTATAAAAACTTAATCAATAATAATAAAAAATGAAAAAAAATAACTTATCATATATACTCGTCATTGCGAGCCTTGCGAAAGCAAGGCGCGGCAATCCATGAGGTGATAAATATAACCCCATGAAAATACCAATGGTTTACATTATGGCAAACACAAAGAATGGGACACTTTATACAGGAGTAACTTCGGATCTCATCAAGACAGTTTATGAACACAAAGTAGGGATCATGAAAGGATTTACTCATAAATATAGTTGTAAAAATCTTGTCTTTTATGAACTACACGACACAATGGAAGCAGCGATTACGCGCGAAAAACAAATTAAAGCAGGATCACGAAAAAAGAAAATTGAGCTTATTAAGACCATGAATCCTGATTGGAAGGATTTATATATAAGTCTTATTTAGGTGGATTGCCGCGGCCTAAAAGGGCCTCGCAATGACATCCTCCCCAGTCGTCATGGCGAGGAGCTTCGCTCCGTGGCCATCCACCTTCACTGTTTCCATAGACTTGAATGGTAAAATGGATTGCCGCGCCCACCTTCGCCAAGGCTTCGGTGGACTCGCAATGACGAAATTTTAGAGGAGAACAAATTTATGACTCTTGTAGAGTACATTAGAGAAAAATTTAGTGAAGACATCCTTCACCAAGGAGTTCGACAAGGTCTGGAGCAAGGTCTGGAGCAAGGTCTGGAGAAGGGACTTGCTGAGGGGGTAGAAAAAAGTAAAACAGAAATTGCTAGGAATATGCTTTCTATGGGAATGGACCTTAAAGTCATTTCATCCGTAACTGGGCTATTAAGCCAGGAAATTAAAAAACTAACTCAGTAATATTACTCAAAGATTTTTAAATTTTTGGGATATTGAAAGTCTTTGAGCCTTTTATTTCAATGTTTATCAAACAGCCTAAGAGTCAATAGACCCATCAAGGTATCTAAGTACTTCATGGAATACTTTTGAATTAATTAAAGAACAATTGACTCCGCATGACGCAAGACGGCTTCAGCTTCCGGCGTATATTTTTCCATTTCTCCATGAAGAATAAGTCCTCGTGCGAGGCGAGGTTCTCCACCAGTATTTTTGCGTCCTTGGATAATGACCCGTCTAGCAGGCTTGTTTGCTGTAGGCCACAAGGGATAAATGACGAGATCTCCTACCTTTGTGCCAAGGTGGGCGCAAATTTCTGAGAGGCGCTCTGTCCTGTGAATCATAGTGAAAATACCTTTTGGCTTAAGAAACTTAAGGCAACACTTGATCCATGTTCCTAAATCTACAGTTTCAGTGTTAGCTTGAGCACGCCCGAGGACGGGTGAGATTTTAACCCGCTTTTCTTCGAAGTAAGGAGGGTTCGTCATGACATGGTCAAAGGAATTCTTCGCAATAAGGGGAGGGGGAGATTTAAGATCTCCTTTAAGTATTTTTACACGATCTTCAAGATTGTTTTCGCGAATGTTGGTTTGCGCCATCTCGACGAGATTAGGTTGAACTTCGAGGCCTATGATTTGAGCAGTAGGGCAACGAACAGCCAATGAAATACAAGAAATTCCACCCCCAGAGCCTACATCAAGGATGCAATCTTGGGATTTAGGATGAATAGAAGCTGCTAAAAAAATGGGATCAATACCGGCTCTATAGCCTTCAGACGGTTGAACAAGTTTAATACGGCCGCCTAAAAAATTATCTAAAGTTTCATTCAAGACAAATTACCAAATTAAGTGTTAACAAGGACTTAATTCTACATATAAAAGGGGGAAGATTTCCAGAGCTTTCTTTCTTAAATGATGAAAAAATATCGTAAATTTAGGCTGAAGTTGATTTATCCTAAGATTATAAGAATAAATTAGTCCTCTTCTGAAGGAGCATTTTTTGTTTTTATAGTCTTAAGAAGGGACTCAATACGAGAGGCCTCATCAAAAGAAAAATCAGCCTGAAAGAAGAGGCGAGGGGTAACGCGGATTTTCAATTTGTGAGCCACTTCTTTTCTGAAATATTTCGACTTATCTTTAAGGGCCGCAAGAATTTCAGAAACATGCAAGCCTCCTAAAGGTATGATAAAGACAGTTGCATTTTGTAGGTCAGGGCTAACCCGGACTTCCGTAACCGTAATGGAAGAACGATCCAGAAGGGGATCACCAGAGTGTCTGAGAAAAAGAGTTTCGGCTAAAATATGACGGATTTCTTCACCAACGCGCAATTGGCGTTGGCTGGGACCTACTTTTTTTGTCATTAATCTAGCTTTCGTGAAATTTCTTCAATCTCAAAGCATTCAATGGCGTCATTTTCTTTGATATCGTTATAATTTTCAAAGGCCATACCGCATTCGTAGCCTTCACGTACCTCTTTAACTTCGTCCTTAAAGCGCTTAAGTGTTTTAAGGCTTCCTTCATGGATCACGATGTTATCCCGAAGAAGGCGAACTTTTGCGCCACGCTTTACAATGCCTTCGGTAACCATGCAACCTGCAATCTTACCTACTTTTGAAATCGTAAATATATTACGGATGGTTGCTTTCCCAAGGTACTTTTCACGCAAAGTGGGTGCCAGTAATCCTTCAAGGGAAGCTTTAATATCATCTACAACATCGTAAATAATTGAATAATAACGAATGTCAACGCCATCTCGACGGGCTGTTTCCCGAGCTTGGGGATTAGCACGAACATTAAACCCAATAATCAGGGCTTGTGAGGCTTTTGCAAGGGTTACATCGCTTTCTGTAATTTCACCCACGGCTTGATGGAGAACATTAACCTTAACTTCATTCGTAGAAAGTTTGGCTAAACTTCCGCAGATGGCTTCCATAGAGCCTTGTACATCAGATTTGATAATAAGAGGAAGCTCACGCATATCACCTTCTTCGGTGATTTTCGAGAACATTTGCTCCATGGTACCACGCGCTGAGAGAGCCGACTTAGTCTCCCTAGCCCGGCGTTGCCGGAATTCAGAAATTTCACGCGCTTGATTTTCGTTTTCTACAACTACAAAATCATCACCAGCCATAGGGGCGCCATTGAATCCCAAGACTTCGATAGGAACTGATGGTCCCGCAGAGTCAATTTGATTTCCTCGATCATCGAGAAGGGCTCGAACTTTACCATATTCAGCTCCTGCGACGAAAAGATCTCCCACGTTTAGAGTTCCTTTTTGTACAAGAACTGTAGAAACAACGCCTCGACCGCGCTCTAGCTTAGATTCAATCACAGTTCCTTCAGCAGTTCTGGCAGGGTTGGCTTTGAGTTCTAAAATTTCCGCCTGAAGGAGAATGGTTTCTTCAAGCTTATCAAGGTTAAGGCCTGTTTTTGCAGAAACTTCCACATCCAAAATATCGCCGCCCACTTTTTCAAGAAAAATTTCATGTTGCATGAGCATGTTTCGAACATGTTCAGGGTTAGCTTCAGGCTTATCCATTTTATTTATAGCAATGATAATAGGAACTTTAGCCGCTTTGGCATGACGTATAGCTTCTATTGTTTGATCTTTAACACCATCATCGGCAGCGACGACAAGAACAACGATATCCGTGACATGGGCGCCTCGCGCTCTCATTTCCGTGAAAGCTGCATGGCCTGGGGTATCGATAAAGGTAATTTTATCTCCCGACTTCATCGTGACTTGATAGGCCCCAATATGTTGAGTAATCCCGCCTGCTTCTCCAGCGACAACATCAGTTTTTCTTAACGCATCTAGAAGAGACGTTTTTCCGTGGTCAACATGACCCATAACCGTAACGACCGGAGCGCGTGGTTTTAAAAGAGTTAAATCGTCATCGGTAACATGCAAACCCATTTCAATATCTGCTTCTGAAACACGCTTAACTTGATGGCCAAATTCTGTGGCAATAAGCTCAGCTGTGTCTGCATCAATTGATTGAGTAATTGTGGCCATAACTCCCATATTCATGAGAGCTTTGATAACATCTGCAGCCCGTTCAGCAAGACGACTTGCCAATTCTTGAACGGTTATGACTTCAGGGATAATGACTTCACGAACAACCTTTTGCTTCGGAACGTCAAGGCCTGCTAATTTTCGCTTTTCACGAAAGCGACGCATAGATGCAAGGCTGCGTGTTGGTTTATCGTCATCGTTACGGAGAGCTTGAACAACCGTAAGTTTACCTCCACGGCGACGTGGCTCTGTTCTTTTAACAGCAGGAACTTTGGTTTTAACCTCACTCTTGCTGCGTCGAGTAGAATCATCTTCCTCTTCATAAGAAGAATAGACGGTCTTTTTCCGAGGTTGTTGCTCTGGAGAAGGTGCAGGCTCTTTTATAGAAGGGGCTGCAGAGATTTCTTCAACAATTTCTTTTTCAGAAGGTTTAGCTTGTTCCTCCTCAAGCTTAATTTGTTCTGCCTTCTTTGAAGCTTCTGCTTGAGCACGAAGAGATTCTTCAGCTTGGGTACGCATGGCACCGTGTAAAGCATTGAGACGTTCTTGAATTTGCTGTTGTGTTAACCCTGAGCTTCCTAAAGCTTTATCTTCGGTTTCTCCCTTTTTTCCGCCGTTACCTTGATTTGGAAGAATGACACGCTTTCTTTTTACCTCAACAGTGACTGTTTTTGAGCGGCCATGAGCAAAGCTTTGACGCACGTGTCCCCCTTCAGCGCCTTTTTTTAGAGTAAGCGTCTTTGGTGAAAGAGTAAGTGGTTTTTCAGAACCTTTTGTTGCGTCTTTATCCGTCATCGTAACTAACTTTCAGTTGATTCTTTCTCTGCTTCAAACCAATGGGCACGAGCAGCCATAATAATTTCTTGAGCCTTTTCCTCTGTCAAACGAGCTTCGGGAAGAAGTTCAAGGAGCTCATCAGCCGCCAGGTCCGCAAGATCATCAAGGGTCTTGATATTCTTTTCACCCAAGGTAACAAGAGCTTCTAAGTTTAATCCTTCTAAGGAGGTCAAATCTTCAGCAAGTTTGAGCTCCTTTATACGTTTTGTCAAATGCCGTTCTTGAACTTCAAGATACGTTTTTGCCCGTTTTTGAAGTTCAGTTGCCAGGTCAACGTCAAAACCTTCGATAGAAGAAAGTTCTTTAAGGTCGATATAAGCAACTTCTTCAATTTTTGCGAACCCTTCAGCAATAAGAAGGTGAGCAATCATTTCATCAACATCCAAGGCTTCTACAAATGTTTTGGAGCGAAGGTTGATTTCTTCCGTGCGTCTTTCTGACTCTTGAGCTTCTGTTAGGATATCAATTTTCCACCCAGAAAGGATGGAGGCAAGGCGAACATTTTGTCCGCGCCGTCCAATGGCAAGGCTTAATTGCTCATCAGGAACGACCACATCAATACGTTGACTGGCTTCATCAACAACAACTTTAGCCACTTCTGCTGGGGCGAGAGCGTTGACGATAAATGTTGCTGGATTTGCTGACCAAGGGATAATATCAATTTTTTCCCCTTGAAGTTCTGAAACAACAGCTTGAACACGGCTTCCTCGCATACCTACACAAGATCCCACAGGATCAATGGAAGGATCAGAGGAAGTGACGGCAATTTTAGCTCTACTCCCTGGATCACGGGCAACGGTTTTGATTTCAATGATGCCGTCGTAAATTTCTGGAACTTCTTGCATAAAAAGTTTAGCCATGAATTCAGGACGTGTCCGAGAGACAAAAATTTGAGCGCCTCGAGGCTCTTCTCTTACATCATAAATGTAAGCACGTACTCGATCTCCTACACGAATGTTCTCTCTAGGAATCATTTCATCACGACGCAAAAGAGCTTCGGCCTTTCCAAGTTCGATAAAAACATTACCAAATTCAACACGTTTAACAATACCACTCACAACCTCGCCAACGCGATCTTTGTACTCTTCGTATTGACGGTGTCTTTCTGCATCTCTTACTTTTTGAAAAATGACTTGTTTAGCTGTTTGTGCTGCAACGCGTCCAAAATCAATGGGGGGGAGAGGCTCTGTGATCACGTCTCCTACCTTAAGGTTGGGATCAATAGCTTGCGCTTCTTCCAAAGTGAGCTGTGTTGCCGGGTTTTCAAGTTCCTCAACCACTTCTTGGCAGCGTACAAGAGTTATTTCTCCCGTTTTTCTATCAATTTTGGCGCGAATATCGTGTTCATAGCCATATTTGGAGCGGCCTGCTTTTTGAATGGCTTGCTCCATAGCTTCTAAGACTTGGTCTTTTTCAATGGATTTTTCGCGTGCCACCGTTTCAGCGACGAGTAAAAGTTCTCGATTTCCAGGGCCTGTATGTATATCAGTCATCTTTTCCTCAACCTATTGAGACATTTCATAATCAGGAACTAGCTTTGCCTTCTTTATGTCAGAAAAAGCAAATTCTGTAACTTCCTTTTCGGGGGAAAGTTCAAGTTTTATTAAATCCCCCTCAACCCCTAAGAGAAGTCCATGAAAACGTTGTCTTCCTTCATAGGGGATTTTTAACTCAATTTTCACCATTGAGCCAGCGAATCTTTTATAATCTTCTTTAATAACAAGTGGACGATCTAAACCAGGAGAGGTTACCTCTAAGACATATGATTCGTGAATGGGATCATTTACGTCCAATAAAACAGACGTGATGCGACTCACAAAAGCACAGTCATCGACTGTAATTTGGCTCTCGTCGCGCTTTTCAATCATAATTTGAAGTGTTTTCCTCTTTGATCCTTGAAGCTGTAGGCGCACGAGATGGTATCCCTTTTCCTCGAGGGAAGGAGTGATAATCTCAAGTATGTGGTTTTCTACGCTCATGTTCCTCATAATGTGATATGCAATAAAAAAAGTGGGCCACGACCCACTCTTGTTATCCAGTAGCAATTTAATTTATATATTAGCACTCTTTTCTCAGAATGCAAGCCCTAGCTTTTCAGTCTTATTTTCATTAAGGAAACCTAAATTTGAGAATTGTGAGTTTTTATGATATTAAAATGTATAGTGGGAGACGCGAATGAACATAAATGATAAAGAAAAACTAGCCTTAAAAGTGATTGATACTTGGCTTGATTATCGTTCTCGTTATAGTGACTTTCCGGGTTTTCAGGTATGCATAAGGAAAGAAGGTAAGGTTCTTTTTAGTAAAGCTTATGGGTATGCCAACCTCCTTACGAAAAGGCCATTAACCACCAAAGATCTTTTCCATATTGCCTCTCACTCAAAAACCTTTACTAGCTGTGCCGTTCTGCAGCTTGTAGAACAAGGGAAACTTAACCTTCACCAGTCAGTCTTGGATTATCTTCCTGAGTTTAAGAACCATAAGGATAAGCGTTTTAAGCAGATAACGGTTCGTGATCTTTTATCGAATCGTTCTGGTCTTTTTCGGGATGGAATTGATTCTGAGTTTTGGGATCTTCAAAAGCCTTTTCCTTCAAAAGACAAGCTTATTGAGGATGTCTTATCCTCTCATCTTATTTATGCCCCAAACGAATGCACGAAATATTCAAATATGGGCTTTTCCTTGCTTGGGCTTATTCTTGAAAAGGTTTTGAGAATGCCTTATCAAAATGTTATTGAGACTCTAATTTTGAAAAAGCTTAAAGATCTTCATACTTTAACAGACTATTCTGACCAGCAAAAGAATATGTTTGCAGATGGGCACTCAAGACCATTCTTGGAACAAAAACGTCTTCCCTTTAAACATGTTCCTACCTTTGCCTTGGCACCTGCAACAGGACTTTGTGGAAATGCAGAAGAGACGAGTCGCTTTTTTGAGACATTGCTGTTGGGAAAAGGTTTATTGAAACAAGAGACCCAAAAAGAACTTTTATCTCTCAATTGGTCTGTTAAAAACACGTCCCAAGAAAGATATGGACTTGGTCTTCAATTCGATAGATTTCCAGATAGGGACCTTGTGGGCCACAATGGGAGCTATCCTGGTTTTTCGAGCAGCACGACTCATGCGCTGGGGACAAAATATGTCGTTAGTTTTTTGCTGAATACGAATGAAATTATGCCTATGAGGGCTGTACGGTCAATTATCCAGATTTTTAGCAAGGTTGATTCGACTTTTACCTCTGAAGAAGCCAAGCAGGCAATAACAGGAGGTCCGTTGATGAATAAATGGCGCGGCCTTGTGTTTATCCTCACGAAGAAAAAAGGGTTAGGCTTTTCTTTAGAAAATTGGGCTCCTAATGACGAAGTCATGGTCTTATCAAGTCAAAATGGAGAAGAGTATTTGTGTGATAACCTGACAGGATATGCGAGCATTGGGGAAAGTTTTACCTTCACAAAAGATAAAGATGGCAATATCCTTTCGGCAAAATTAGGAAGCTATCCTTATTTGTTCGAAAAAACTTTTTTGAATAACCTCAAAGAGACCTTGTTGATGCCGCCTCAATGAAAGCAAAGGATCTAATGACAAAACTAAGAAATCCCTATATAAAAAGAAAAACGAACAATTGAGGTTTTTTATGGCTTTCTTAGATCTTATCCTTCTCGCTGCCCTTGCAGCTTTTTTAGGTTATCGCCTATGGGTTATTTTGGGAACCCACGAAAAGGATAAACCTATTCGTAAAAGGCGCTCTACTGAGGATGATAATGTCATTCCCGTGCGGGCTCAGTCCTTTTCAGCAAAATCTACGGAAAAAGAGCCAGAGGCGCAAAATGCGTCTAAAAACATCGATGAAGATCGATTTTTACAAGGTGCTGGGACGGCCTTTCGCAAAATTGTTCAAGCCTATGCTGGAGGAGAGACGCTTGTTCTTCAAAAGCTTTTGGAAGGGCCTCTTTTAGAAACCTTTGAAGAAGCGATTGAAAAACGTAAAAAAGCAAAGAAAACATTAGAGGTTGAAATAGCCCGTATCGTAACTTCTGAAATTTTGTCCCAACGGGAAGAAAAGGGTATAGGATATGTGACAGTTCGCTTCGTGTCAGAACAATGCTTGGTGACCCGTAATTCTAAGGGAAAAGTCTTAGAAGGGGATCCTGATCGCTTTACAGAAGTGACTGACATCTGGACTTTTTCTAGACCACTTGATAGCTCAAATCCAAACTGGAAGCTTGTGGCAACGCAAATCCCAGAAGCATGAAAAAGGACGGAGAAAAAAGAGAGATGCGGCAAGCATCAAACTAATTTAATCTCCGCCCTAATTATTAATATACTGTAGATCTAAAAATATTGCAAGTAAAAAAATTTAAATTACTGTAAGAAAAATTTTAATATTTGAAGATATTTAAGTTGACGTCCGCAGTTTTGGATAAGTTGCGGATTTTATCATTTAAAAACAAGAAGCTACGTCATTGCAAGGAGCTTTGCTCCGCGGCAATCCACTATAAGAAACAAGCAGGAGCTCCACCAGAGATGGAGGCCTGTAACGTTTCGCTTGGACCACTAAAAGTGCTATACTAAAGGCACTTACCTCACGATTGTCATCCCCTCGAAGGAGGGGATCCACCTTAATGATTATCCAGGAGATCCTGAGTTCCTCTCGCTACGCTCAAGGTCTCAGGATGACAACTTTTTGTATTTATTAGAGAAATGTCATCCTGAGGAGCCACAACGTGGCGAGCTCAGGATCCCATCAATAACATAGTTGATCCAGGAAAACATTATGACGGATCTCCATGTTTCTTGACTTCGTGGGAATGACCTTAGATAAGCTGAGTTTTGGATAAGCTGCTTATCTTATCCTTTAAAAACAACAAACTACGTCATTGCGAGGAGCTTTGCTCCGCGGCAATCCACTATAAGAAATGAGGCGTACATCACAATGATTAATTATTAGTTAAGAAGTTAAAAATGGATTGCCACGGCCCCTAAAGGGGCCTCGCAATGACAAACAACTTGGTTTTCCTTGGTGTATAAAAATCCGTCCAGTGATGAGATGAGGTCTCAGAAAAAGATCCTGAAGTCATTTCGACTTCAGGATCTCTTGATAACTCTTCAATTGAAGATAACCGATAGTTTAGTTAAATGGATCTTCAGAAATTGGAAGTTGACTTAACTCACTTCTAACTGCAGCGAATGCACTCTTAAAGCGAGAGTTTTCTGCTTTCAAACGCTCCAATTCCTCTTGGAGAGAAGAAACTGTCGAATTTAACTCGCTTTCTCTTGCGAGTCCGTCCTCAAGAGACCGTGCTTGCGTGCGGCTTGTCTCATTAAGTCCTTCTATTTCTTGTCTTAGGCTCGAAAGAGAGTGCTCATAACCAGCTCTCTCCTCTTCATGCTGGCGAAGAAAAGTTGCGGTAAGAAGTTGTTCGCTTCTGCTTTTAGCCTCTGCAAGTTGGCGCAGTTGAGACGCTTGCTCTTCTACAGTCGAAAGAGTCTGCTGATGAGTGGATTTTAACGCTTCAAGATCTCCGGCAAGCTTATTCTTTACTACATGTACGGCTTGATTGTTGCTTTTAAGAGCCTCAAAAGTTGAGCTTAGCTCTCCAAGTTGACTAGAAAGAGCTGATTTTTCTTGTTCTACTGCCTCTAAGTGACTAAGCTGAGTTTCAAGAGATGTTATATGCACAGCTGCATCAGTGGCCACAGCTCTTAATGCTGTTTGTCCTTCTTCTTCAGTAAACCATACTCTTCGTGGCTGCTTCATAGATTCTAAAAGAGACCCTACCACCGTAAATGTTTCACCAAATTGAATAGGTTGGATAGCGGCATCCATCTCGTCTCCGAGGTTTCTCTGAGATATAATTGTCCACAAAGGAGAGTCAAGATCTTTTTGAGTGAGAGGTAATGTAAATTTTTTATGAAGTAAGGTTTCAATAGGCGCTTCCCAAGGGAATACTTCACCAGCAGCTTCACACAGGTATCCAAAGAGGGTACTTGCTCTTGATTCTTGCTTTGCCTTTGCAGCATAGAGTTGGGCAGGTGTAAATTCGACGGGTGCATCATCTTCAGAAAAGAGGGGGGCGCTTTGAGCTTGGGAACTAGATGAGTAGAACTCTTCTTCTTGTCCGGGTGCATCATCTTCTGCAAAGAGAGTGTTGCTTCGAACTTGAGATGAGTAGAACTCTTCTTCTTGTCCATCTGTGTCGAAGTTCATTCCCATGCAAGGAACGCTCAAAAGTTGTAGCGCAAAGATACTAGAAAATAGTTGTGAATATTTCATAAAAAACTCCTTATTAATTCAATTAACTCTTACTCTTGTTAAAAGAGTACAAAAGATTAATATACGAAATAACTGAGAGAAGCAAGCATATATTTCATACTTAATTAAATTAGGTAAAAAAACTTCTGTCAATAGCACTTTAAAATGTCCGAACTAAATAGCACAAGGATTGTCCGAATTAGAGGTCTCATGAGGGCGTCGTT
>JAIEPE010000039.1 GCA_019749915.1 Alphaproteobacteria bacterium
CTACCAACTTATCCCTTTGATACAAAACCATATTGGTTCGAAAATGCTGCAGACTCAGATATTATGAAAGAGGTTGTCAATGGTTAGCATAATTGATGTTTTGAAGAAGATATTTTCAGAGGTACTTTTATCTCCTGAAGCTGATTTGAGCTTGAACAAACCATACGTAGATATGGGAGTAGACTCAATCCTTGCAATCCAAGTCTCTAAGCTTATTAAAATACACCTAAACTGTGATATACAACCTTCAGATCTATATAATTATACCTCTATAAAAGAACTGGCAAAATTTCTTGAAGAAAAAATTGAAGCACAGGAGAAGCTTTCGCACGTAATTAAACGAGAACAAGAAACTTTATCTTCTAAAGATCTCTCATCGACTAAAGACACTGTAGCGATTATTGGAATCGCTGGAATTTTCCCTGGAGCGAATAATGTAGATGACTTTTGGAAAAAGATTTTAAATAAAGAATCGTGTATAAGTATTTCAAATCGTTGGGAGAAAAATAAATATAAAGGCGGCTTTCTGGAATATATCGATATGTTTGATGCTGAGTTCTTTAATATTTCTCCTAAAGAAGCTAAATTGATGGATCCTCAACAAAGATTACTTATGCAAGTTTCTATGCAAGCTTTTGCAGATGCAGGTCTTACAAAAACGGAACTTTCAGCAACAAAATGTGGAGTCTTTACAACGGCACTTCCTGGAGATTACAAATACTTATTACCGGAAAAAGAGACTTATAGTTCATTCAGCTTTTCTGGAAATGCGGTCTCGGTTCAAGCTGGAAGAATTTCGCATTTTTTTAATCTAAAGGGGCCATGCATAAACATTGATACAGCATGTTCGTCGTCACTCGTTTGTATTGACCAGGCTGTAAAATCACTAGAAAATGGGGATTGTGATATTGCCTTTGTAGGAGCCTCAAGTGTTTTTTCTACCCCAGAACTATTTAAGTTAGCTGAAGGGGCAGGAATTCTCTCAAAATCAGGGCAATGTTATTCATTTGATACGCGTGCTGATGGTTTTGTCCCCTCTGAAGTTGTAGCCGGTATTGTATTAACAAAGCATTCACTTGCCAAACGTGATTCTAGGAAAATCTACGCCACGATAGAGGCCGTATCTACGAGTCATGACGGTTTTACCAATGGCTTAATGTCGCCAAATGGATTTTCTCAAGAAGACTTGATTCGCTCTGTCTATGAAAAGAATAATATTCCCAAAAGAGATATTGCTTATATAGAGGCTCATGGAACTGGAACGAAAATAGGAGACCCACTTGAATTCAATGCTTTGAAGAATGCCTTGGGCAATATCTCTTGCAATATAGGGACATGTAAGGCGAATATAGGTCACGCTTTAGTGGCTTCTGGGCTTGCCAGCGTTATTAAAGTACTTAAATCTATGGAAGCTGGTGTCGTTGCTCCACAGATAAATTTCATTCAAAAGAATTCACAAATACATGATTCAGAAATTTCAATAAACGTTGAGGAAAAGCAATGGCCAGAGGATAAACCTCTTGCTGGGATTAGTGCCTTCGGTTTTGGAGGAACTAATGCGCATGTTGTTCTCAGGCGTCATAAAAAAAATCTTTCCCAGCATAGAAAAGGACCTTTTCTTTTTGTTTTTTCGGGGACATCTGAGAAAGCTTTAAAATCTTATCTTGTTAAAATGTTAGAATATTTGCAAAACTTTGAGGAAAACGAATTGTATTCGTTGAGTTATACACTTTGTTGTTTACGTGATTATCACCCTGAAAGATTGGTTTTGGTTGCAGATACTTTGAGCTCTTTATACGAACAAATTCAGCACTATATTTCGATCGGAAAATCTTTTTTCCCTGAAATTGATTCCCAGAACAAAATCTTAATTCAGGCAGCACAAATCCTTCAAAATGGAAATAATTTTTATTGCAGGCAATTATTTAGTGGTGAAGTCTCTAATGTTAATATTCCATTTTATCCATTTGATTCTAAACCTTACTGGGTTGATTCCTCTCTTCATCAAAAGTTTAAATCAGTTCAGAGAGAGAAATCTTCTGAAGCTCTTAAAATTCTCAAAGAAAAATTATCCCAGATTTTAGGGTTTAACTTCTCGGATATTGATGATAATGCCCCTATCAAGTCCTTTGGTATAGATTCATTAGTGGCGCTACAACTTTTAGAACCTTTCAAAGAAGGATTCGCCTCTTTAACGCCAGACATGATTTTCAATCAAGAGAAACTTTCAGATTTAGCAAATTACATTGATTCATCTTTAACAGTTAATTTCAAACAACCTCAAGCGATTCAACAGTCTGATAGCGGTGTTAGGCTTGAGTGGAGGGAAGAGGGAAAAAAATCAGGAAAATTACTCCTTTTGCTTCCCCCATTGAATACGTCAAGTCACATTTGGGAGCCCCAAATTCATTACTTTGTTCGAAAAGGGTACAGAATATTTATCCCGCACTATCCTGGTCATGTGAGCACCCCATATTTTGATTTTACCTTTCAATCTCTAGCTGAAATTATTTGGAAGGAGTTTCGAAACATCTCAAACAGAGGAGACGATTCCAGTGTATTATTTGGCTGGTCTTTGGGGGGATGTCTTTCAATCCTTCTTGCAAATCGCTATCCCGATCAAATTTCAAGAATTATTTTAATTAATACTGCAGCTAAATTTGATAGAGATATTTTCTCTCAATCTTCGCAGCTGAGAGGAGAACTTGAAAACAAAAAACACTATCTTAAACAACTCTTTAAAGGGAAAAAGGCGCAAGCTGTCGACTTGGTTGGTGCAGGGTGTTCTCTTGAGATGCTTAGACATTACTATGACCAACTAAACCACTTTAATGAAGTGGAAAGACTGAGTCAAATTAAAGTACCTAGCCTGATAACTTTTGGTGAAAAAGACTCGGTCATTAATAATGAAGATATAGAGTCTCTTCGAAAAATACCAAATTCATTTGTAGAAAAATTTCCAGCAGAGGGTCATTTTGTTCCTTTAACGACTCCGTTTAAGTTTAATACCGTAGCAGAAAGATTTATAGCATGATCCGTCAAATAAGCTTGTTTACCATTTTGATACTTCTTCTTGCTTCTCAAGAAGTTGTAGCCATGAGAGGTTCCTTCTTAGTTGATTATTTAAGTAGTGCCGTGAGAACGCTTCCGTGCCTTAGAAGGAATTTGGATATGAGAGAATATGCAACTCAACCAACTGCAAGTAGCGTAATTGTTGAAGACTTATCCTACTCAGTAGGCACAAAAGCTTTGTTGAGAGATGTAAATTTTAGTATGGTTCCTGGCGATAGAGTCACTATTGTTGGTGAAAATGGAGTAGGTAAAAGTACTTTTCTCCGAATACTTGCTGGAGAAATAAAAGACTATGAAGGATCCGTGAGGACCCCTGAACTAACTGCTTATTTGCCGCAATCTTTTGAAATATTTGATTCAAGAACAGTGTTAGGCCACATTTTAAAAACTTCACGTAAGCCCGAATGGCTGGAGCACTTTTATACCACAAAGGACCACTCATCTGATGAATGGACTCAAGGTTTTAATTATCTGGGAGGGCATGAACTTTTCTTAACGCTTACTCGTTTGGGTCTCGGACATGAGATACTCCATAGGCCACTGATTAAATTAAGCGGAGGAGAAAAGGTCAAGGTACACTTTTCTGCTATTGTTCATCAACAACCAGAATTGCTTTTGCTCGATGAACCAACGAATCATCTCGATTTAAAGGGGATTTTTTGGTTAGAGAATTATCTTAGATCGTTTTCTGGAAGTGTTGTTATGGTAACTCATGATCGAAGTCTTATAAACAATGCGTCAACACGTGTCTCTGAGCTTTCTCCAATAACTCATGAGTTTCAACATTTCACAGGTGGGTATGATTCTTACCTTGTGCAGCAAGAAAAGATCAGAGAAAAGCTTTCCCAAAAAAGAAAATTACAAGAAGCTGAATTGGCAGCTATATCTGCTAGGCTAAACCGTACAAAGCATCAAGCCCGTTCTGGAGGCGGACGCTCTGACGGAGACAAGCTCGGTTATAACGCTCGAGGGGAAAGAAAACAAAAAGGTTTAGGGAGACAAGTGCACGCTCTACAATCTCGGCAAGACAATCTAGCTGAAAATCTTATTGACGTTCCAAGACGTAGAAATTCAATTAATATTGAATTAGGAGTTGGTCAAAAAATGGACGTAGAACTTAAACTATCAAACCTTTCCTTTGAGTTTCCTGACAAGCCGCTTTTTACTGACGTTAATCTTTCTTTGGGTGCGGGTGAGAAGATTTGTATAACCGGTCCAAATGGATATGGTAAAACAAGCTTATTGAAGATAATAGCGGGATTAATTAAGCCTAAGTCAGGTGAGGTAAAATTCTTTGGAAATGTGAAAGTTGGTTTTCTAGACCAGGAGCAAGAATCAATAGAGCTTGATAAAAGTGCAATTGAGCATGTTTTAGAAATGGGAACTGAACTTGATGAAAACAAGGCATTTCAGATCTTAAGAAAATTTGGAGTATCGCATTCCTATGACTTACACTCGGAACTTTCAAAGTTGAGCATCGGAACTCGAAGAAAGGTGCAGCTTGCAGGGATAGTTGCTTCTGGAGCTAATATCCTTTTATTAGATGAACCAACAAACCACTTAGATATTATGAGCTTAGAGCAAATCGAAAATCAACTGAGCCTATTTCCAGGTATTGTAGTAGCTGTTTCTCATGATCGTTACTTTATGAGTAAATTGGCTGCTCGGGAATTAAAGATTGGATCAAAGAAAGAGAAAAGAGAAAAAAATGCTGATTGATAAAAATAAAGCCTGTTTGATAATATCATGTATGCAGAAGGAATTTTTGCCTACTCTTATAGATTCACAAAAACTTATAGATAGCTGCTCGTGGCTCATTGATTTTGCTAATCACATTCAAATACCCGTCGTAATTGGGAACCATAAGAAGTTGGGTGCGCCTATTGAAGAATTTTTACAACTTTCAAAAACAGTAAAATCTACTGAAATGGTTACATTTTCATGTCTTGATGATAAAAACACAAAAACTATGTTAGAAGCTACAGGTCGATCTCAGTTTTTGTTGGTAGGCGCAGAAACTCATATATCTATCTATCAATCTGCCGTTGCCTTTAAGAAAGCTAAGCTTGAAAGCTTTGTGATTGTGGACGCTGTGTCAGCAAGGAATGAAGTAGATCATACAACGGCCATAGAGAGGCTCAGACAGTTAAGTATTCCAGTTATTACAAAAGAAATGTTTTTCTTTGAATGTCTGAGATCCTCAGCATATCCAAAATATATCGACTTAAGTATCAAGTTTTTAGATCAAAGATATTTACGTTATATATAAAGGGAAAAAAATGAAAAGAAAACAAATTGCTATTATCGGAGGCGGTGGGGCAGGAGCTGCTGCTGCGTGGTCCTTAAGTACGGTACATGATGTAAATCTTTTTGAAGCAGAAAACAGTTTAGGTGGTCATGCTTATTCAGAGTTACTTGAGGTGGATGGTAAAATTATACCGGTTGATATGGGGGTCGAGTATTTTTCTGAGAAAACGGCACCAAACTTATTTGCTTTGCACCGTAAGCTTAAAATAGAAACTTTTGTAGCTCCTTTAGCTTTCTCTGCATATTTTCCTAAGGAAAAAAGTTATTGGACAAACGGAAGTTGCACAGGTTCATTATGGAAAGAGCTTAGAGACGAGTTTGATAAGTTTCATATTCAGATGCATGAAGTTATGCATAAGGGGGATTTATCTGTAAAAAGACAAACGCTTGGAGAATTTCTTGAGGAAAATAAATATTCAGATAAGTTTATTAATAAAGGGCTTCTGCCTTTGATGACAAGCTTTTCAAGTTGTAGGTCTCCATTGCTTGAATATAGTTTAACCCTTTCTTCTTTGTCTTTTAGTATGGGCTTACTCTCTTTTTTCCATCCAACTTATTGGAGAAAATCATGTGTTGGCATAAATGGCTATTTAAAAATTATTGAGAAAGAATTAGGAACCCGAGTTCATACAAACTCTCCAGTGGAAAAAGTTAAAAGATCAGATAAAGGCGTATCTATTTTTTTTAAAGACGGAAAAGTTAGAGATTTTGATGAAGTTATTTTTGCAACCCATGCAGATATTACTCTTTCTTTGTTGGAAACTCCCACGCCAGAAGAAAAAAATATTCTGGGAGGCTTTAAATATTCTCAGATTAAAGCAGTTTTACATACAGATAAAAATGTGCTTCCAGAAATTCCCTGCAAGAGAACATATTTAGAATATATAGGTCTTGATGAAGTTCAATCTCCAGAAAATGGAGTTGGAGGGTCGTTGAATCGTATATTAAATCATTTGGATGTTCATACAGATCTCAACACACCTATAATCGTAACTTATGATCCTATAACTACGATTAAAGAGTCTCATATCATAAAAGAACAAAACTGGAAAATACCGAATCTAAGGCCTAAAGATATGCTAAGAAAATTAGAGATACGGAAGATTCAGGGAAAGTTAAATACTTGGTTTTGTGGAACGGATACCGTATACACGGGACATGAAGGAGCAATCCTATCTGGTTTAGCTATAGCTGATGCATTAGGAGCAGCTTATCCTTTTGAGAATGACGACTGGGCCAAAATTCAGTTTGGCGTTGTTAAAGGACTCATGGGAGTTTATTCTAATTCTGAAAAATTAAATGACCTTTTTGGTAAGGTTGTTCATAAAACAGCGAGACTTCTAGGGTTGCATAAATCTCAGATTTCTAGAGTTCTTCTTGATATGTATGCTTAAATGTATAAGTCTCTATTATGTAAGTATATTGACTGTCATCTAAAGTTAGAAGAAGGGACTGAAGAGTGGGAAAAATTTAAACTTACTTCCTTAGTGCTTATTAAGGGTGACCTAAAGACCTTAGAAGCAGAAAGTAGTTCTTTTCTGCATTGGAAGGAAAAAGAAGTGCTGAACTCTTATGTTCATGAGGCTAGAAGACATAGCTTTCTCTTGGGAAGGTATGCATCAAAAAAAGCTTTTTTTTCTTTTAGCAAATCTCACATTCCAAGTAATACTTTGCAGGTCTCTAATGGTTTTATGGGACAGCCTTATTTCATTGATTATCCTTATCACCTTTCAATTTCCCATTCAGAGCAGTTCGGAGCTGCTATGGTAGGAAAGTATGGTTTTCCTTTTGCAATTGATATTGAAGTCTTTAATAAGAGCAAAAGTGTTTTTGAAGATATTTTTTCCTTCAACGAGTTATCATTAAATTTCCCAAAAAACTGGACAGAGGAGGATAAAAAGTTAGCTCTTTGGTCTGCTAAGGAAGCATTAGTTAAATTTTTAAAAATTGGTTTTACAACAGATATGAATATTCTCGAAATACTAGAAGTAGCTCAGTTGGAAAACTCTTTGATTCGGATAAAATTTAAAAAATTTCATGCTCTACAGACTTTTGTTTTAAAATCTGAGGAATACGTCTTTACTATATGCATGCCCTCTAAAGTATCACTTGATATTCAATCTGTATGATCTTTTTGCGCAAAAGTTTTGCTAATGAGTATTAATAGACTCTAGCAAAAAAATTTTTAGTTCTTCTAACTTTCTTAGATGATCTTGTAATTTCTCTTTTGAGGTACAATTAAATTTAAGCTTTATGCTTTTTGCGTGTGTTTCAACGGTTCTTGGAGATCTATTTAATTCTCTAGCTATAAATTTAATGCTCCGACCAAGAACCAATCCCTTAGCAACTTCTAGCTGCTTTTTTGAAAGTGTAGGAATATTCATTTTGTTTCTCCTGTATTTATTTTTCTTAAAAATTAAGTTTTTTAAGTCTTTTTCAAAATTAACAAAAATAAAAATTTTTGTAGAGATGAAGAAAACACTTAAGTAGGGTACTTAAGTAAAAAACACCTAGTCAAATGGAGAGAGAATCTTTAAGCTCCGATGAATATATTCGGCCTAAGCGGATAAAGTTTTTTATGGAAGAAAAAAGCAACACAGGTTTCACGCATTTTTCTCCTCCACCTATAACGACGGTTAACTCCATAAAGTTTTCTCCTAGAGAAATTGATATCTTAGCGTGTATTACTGGAGAAAGAAAAACTAAGAAAATAGCTATTTCCTTGTCTCTTTCCCCTAGGACAGTTGAAACCTATATTCGTGATATTATGATTAAACTTGAATGTAATTCACGAAATGGCATTATAGATTTTATAGAAAAATCTGGTGAAAAATCCTTCTTAGAATATCATTATTCAAACCTATTAATCCAATCGGAATTTGAGAAAAGTTTGAATGAAGTTGCAAAATTAAATCATGAAGAATTAACATGTGTCTTGTTGTATGAGGAAGAAGAAAAATCGAAATATTCTTTGTTTCATCTTCTGCAAAAGCATTTTAAACTTAGTGGTTTAAACGTTTCTTTAAAATTACAAAAAACTTTTGAGTCTTTTCATCAGAACCTTACGCACTCACCGAATGCAGATTATTTTTTTTGCTTAGCTTCTCCTTCTCTTTGGGCCAAATTTGAAAGGGAAGAGAGACAAATAAGCCACTTTTTTGAGATGAAAAATAATTCTTTGAAAAAAATGTTTTTTCTTTTTCTAGAAGAAAAGTTGGAAAAAAACCAAGAATTTTTAAGTAATAATTATATGGAAGTTATAAAAGAGAGTGCTTATTACTTTCTAGTTTTAAGAGTTTTTCAGAAGATTCTTCCTCGAATCGATATTGAGAAAATCATTGTAAGCTTTAAAAGAGAGTATGAGATCTTCCATAGATCTCCTCATAGTTTCTCTCTTTCTCTCCCTCCTAATCACCAAAAAGGAGGAAACAAAAAAAATCTTTCTCTAGCTAATATTATATCTCTCTGCAAAATAAGAAAGAGCCAAGGTTTTATAATTATTCTTATCTTAAGCTTATTAAGCATTGGACTGTTAGGTACAAAAGAAGAAAAATCTGCAGCTAGGGAGAATGCTCTTGCCTCTAATCAAGTAATGCCATTTATTGAGCCTATTCGATCAGATCTCATAATTCCAGGGGAAGCTGTTTTTCTCCATCGAGCAGATCTTTTAACCAACCTCGATAGGGTATTTAAAGGAAGTGAAAAAGTTCAGACCATTGCTCTCATAGGTGTAGGCGGAGCTGGAAAAACGACTCTTGCCCGTCAATACGCTCGTCAGCAAAAAGCAAACGTTATTTGGGAGATTCATGCAGAGACAATTAATAGTCTTATTGAGTCTTTTGAAAATCTTGCTTTGGCTCTTTCAACGACAGAAAATGATAAGAAAATATTACGAGAATTGAGGGAGATTAAAATGCTCTCTGAAAGAGAAAAAAAGATTATTGAATTCGTAAAAATACGACTCAGGGCACGTTCTAATTGGTTTATTATTTATGACAATCTAGAAAGATTTAAGGATGTTCAAAAATATTTTCCTTTAGATGGAGAAACTTGGGGGCAAGGAAAAGTTCTTATTACAACGCAAGATAGTAATATTCAAAACAATAAGCATGTAAATCGTTTTGTTTTCGTTAAAGAATTAAATGAAGTAGAAAAATTAAATTTTTTTACTAAGCTTATGAACAGTAAGAGAGCTCTCTCTTATAAATTGCAGAATAATGAAGACTTAATAGAGTTTCTCAAAATAATTCCTCCATTTCCTTTAGATATTATGATTGCAGTATGTTATTTAAACGCTACAAATAGCTCATATAGAGATTATTTAGAAAAATTGTCAAAATATAATAAAGACTTTACAAACATTCAATTAGAGCTTTTAAAGGAAGCTGGGGATTATACAAAAACTCGGTATAGTATTGTGGCCTTATCCTTACAGCGTCTTGTTAGTACACATAGAGATTTTAAAAACCTTTTACTATTTGTTAGCCTCATCCATTCTCAAAACATTCCAAAAAAACTTTTAAAAAGTTATGTAAAAGAAGATGTCATTAATAATTTTATATATAACCTGAAAAAATATTCACTTATCATAAATGGTCATTTTTTTAATGATGATGTAACTTTTAGTATTCATAGAAGTATCCAACCGATAATTTTATCCTACTTTAAACAGACTAATCCTCTGGATGATAATTCTCTTTTAATAAAAAAAGCATCTAATTCTTTAGAGAAGTATATTAATGACATAATTGCAATGGAAGACTACGCAAAAATGAAAATTTCAGTGAATCATTGTGAAGCCTTCTTAGATCATAGGAAAGTACTTAAAGAGGCTACAAGAAATTCCATCGGTTCTTCTTTGGGAAGTATTCACTTTTTTCTTGGAAATTATAATAAATCAAAAGAAATACTAGAGAAAATTTTTGAGAATGAAAATCCTAAAATTTATAATGTAAGCATGATTAATGGCTTAATTAATTTAGGAAATGTCTACAGAGAGTTAGGCAATTATGAGAAAGCTAAATATTTATTAGAGGAAAGTTTAAAAATCTATAAAGAACAATTTGTAAAGCATTATGGAATAGCTGTAAGAGCTTTAGGATCTTTAGGAAATGTTTATAGAAGTTTAGGTGACTATAAAACAGCAAAAGAATTATTTCAGGAAAGCCTTTTAATATGTCAGCAACATCTCCAAAAAAACTATGCTCATACCGCTTATGCTTTGGCAAATCTTGGTAATGTGCATAGAGAATTAGGGGATTATGAGAAAGCTAAATATTTACTTGAGAAAAGCCTCGATCTCTGTATGAACTATTTTCCTCAAGAGCATATGGGGGTGGCTTGGGTTATGGTACATTTAGGAAATGTTTACAGGAAAATGGGTAATTATGAGAAAGCCGAGGAACTTCTTACGAAAGGCCTTCTTCTTTGTAAAAAATTTCTTCCGAGTAACCATGTTAGGATTGCTCAAATTTCTATGTACTTAGGATATGCATATAAAGATATGGGAGATTATAATAAGGCAAAAGCTTTCTTGGAACAAAGCTCAATACTTAACAAAAAATGTCGTGATGGTAAGGGATGTATTGAGGCAGCTAATGTTTTAAAAACTTTAGGAGAAATTTATCTTTTTTATAATCAATTCGAAAAAGCAGATAGCTATTTTTTAAAAAGTTTATATTCATATCAAAAAAATTTAGACATTGAATTTTATAGAATTCTTGAAGAATTTTCAGAATTATACTTTAAAAATTTCAATCTATTAGAAAGCAAGAAAAGTTCACAAATTAATGAATATCTGAAAAGTAAGAGCTTAGAATATTTAAGAGAATCATTGAAAAATCTAAAAACTTACTTCCCTAAAAATTCTTTAGAAATTAGGAGATTGGAAGAAAAATTAAACACTCGAGAAAGTCAATAATCTTTTTGCTCGACCTTTGAAGGATTCCGTATAATTTACGGATATTATAAAAAAAGTTTATATGTTTTTTATGTGTTAATTTAAAAAAATACAAAAGGAAATCTACACATGAAAACAAGTAAAAATTTTAAATTATGCTTGCCTACTTTCTTACTTTTGTTCTCTTTATGTATGAACAATTCTACTTTTGCAGAAAGAGAGGAAGAAAATACTTCAAAACCCATTTGTAAAAGTAAGTTTTCTTTCGCTCCTTCGCAAAAGAAAAAACTTAAAAATATTTCATTAGAACCTTTTGTATGTTCATTATTGGAAGATGATAATACTAATAGATCATCTCTCTCTGGTGATATAAAAGAACAAAAAAAATTAAATAAAAATAATAATAAAACAGCGCATTTCACAGGATTATTTTTGAAGGGTTTGCGAGATCTTGCTGTAGGGGTAGTGCATTGTTCTACCTATAATCCATATAACTTTAGTGGCTATTCTAGATAACACGAAAAAGTGTTATAAAGTGACATATGTAGGAGTTTAATAGTTTTTCAGAAGACAATTTCGGGCTATTCAATTTCTTTTAAGGATAAGAGCAAAATAGAAATTAGTAAATTATTCCCCACAAACCTCTGCGGGAGAACACACCTCCATTACAGGAGGACATTCCTCTGCTATAGACCATTCCTCAAGTTTTGGATTAGGGTAGGGGCGAGGATAGGTGATAACGGCATCTTCAGGAGGTTGCGGGGGTAATTTGAGTCCACAGCCCGTTAAAAAACTGCAAAGAGGGAGGAGACAAAGAAGGGCAATAATTAGCCCATCTCTCCTTACGGTCATCCTGAGGAACCCGTAGGGCGAGCTCAGGATCTTTTTCAGTAATATCTTATAAATCCATTTTCTTGCAGGTTTGTGCGTGTTCATGTTGAATCTCATTCGAGTTTAGCATATGATTTTATTATAAATACTTATTTCGGAGAAATAGCATGTCCTTTTGGAAAAAGAAAGATAATCTCATTATCACAGGTTTTGTGGTTGTGTTTTTTACAGGCCTAACGGTTTGGCTCAATCTATGCAATGTCAATGCGGCCTTTTATTCTTCAAACACGGTTAGTCCATCTCAGGTTCCCTTTATTGATAAGGATGAAAATGCCCTGACACTTAGCAGTTTTCAAGGAAAGCCTTTAGTTGTTAATATGTGGGCTACCTGGTGCCCCAGTTGCGTTAAAAAGATGGGAAGTTTCCATCGTTTTACAGAAAAATTTGAAGCGGCCGGTGGTCAAGTTCTGAACATTTCCCAAGATAAAAGTGTGGGGCCCGTGCGCGCTTATTATGCACGCAATGGCTTTCATTTTCCCCTTTATCTAGATACTACGGGGCAACTCTTGGATGCCTTTAATGGCACGGGGCTTCCGACGACCATTTTTATTGGCTCTTCCGGTCAAGAAATGGGGCGCATTCGTGGTGGTTTTGACTGGGATAGTCCAGAAGCGGCAGTCCTTGTGCAAAAATATTTTGGGTTGACCCTTACAAATAAATAAAGTGGGGGAGGGGGTGCCACCCATGTCAAAGGAAGAATGGGAGAAAAAGGTAAGGGCTGAGCTTAAAGACAAGGATCCTCAAAGGCTTCTCTGGAAAACCCCTGAAGGAATTGACATCAAACCTCTCTACACCCTTGAAGATCTCAAAGATATTGCTGAGATTTCCTCCTATCCTGGTTGTTTTCCCTATCTCCGTGGTCCTCGGGCGACTATGTATACCAACCGCCCGTGGACCTTGCGTCAATATGCAGGCTTTTCCACAGCTGAAGACAGCAACAAGTTTTATCGAGATAATCTAAGAGCTGGCCAACATGGTCTATCTGTTGCTTTTGATCTGCCTACTCATAGAGGTTATGATTCCGACCATCCTCGAGTTGTGGGAGATGTAGGCAAAGCAGGAGTTGCCATCGATACGGTTGAGGATATGAAAGTCCTCTTTGAGGGCATTCCCTTAGATAAGGTCAGTGTTTCCATGACCATGAATGGAGCCGTGATTCCTATTATGGCTGCCTTTATTGTGGCAGCAGAAGAGCAAGGGGTTTCTCCTGTCCAACTAAAGGGGACCATGCAAAATGATATTCTCAAAGAGTTCATGGTGCGTAACACCTATATCTATCCGCCTGAGCCCAGCATGTACCTTGTGGCGGACATTATGGAATATACAAGCCAGCACATGCCCGACTTTAATTCCATTTCTGTTTCTGGGTATCATATGCATGAGGCGGGAGCGACGGCAGTTGAGGAGTTAGCTTTTACCTTGGCCGATGGGCTGGAGTATGTCCGGACAGCCCTTAAGCGCGGTTTGCCTATTGATGCTTTTGCGCCGCGCTTGTCCTTCTTTTTTGGCATTGGCATGAACTTTTTCATGGAAATTGCCAAACTGCGTGCCGCCCGAGTTTTATGGGCTGAAATGATGACGCCCTTTAAGCCGCAAAATCCTCAGAGTCTGATGTTGCGTACTCACTGCCAGACTTCGGGCGTGAGCCTTGCCGCTCAAGATCCCCTGAATAATATAGTCCGCACAACTCTTGAAGCCTTATCCGCTGTTTTAGGTGGAACTCAATCCCTTCATACGGACTCCTATGATGAAGCAGTGGGGCTGCCCACCCCCAAATCGGCGCGGGTGGCCCGTAACACCCAGCTAATTTTGGCGGAGGAAACGGGTATCCCTCATGTGATTGATCCTCTAGGGGGAAGCTATTATGTGGAGGCCCTAACCCATAGCCTTAAAACCCATGCAAAGGCCCTGATTGATGAGGTGGAGGCCTTAGGAGGCATGACAAAAGCTATCCTTGAAGGAATACCCAAATTGCGTATCGAAGAATCAGCGGCAAAACGTCAGGCCCGCATTGATTTGGGGCAGGAAACCATTGTGGGTGTAAACAAATATACTCTTGAAGAGCCGCCCCTTGAGATTCTGGAGATTGATGCTTCCAAGGTTCGAGAAGGTCAAATCAAGCGTTTGGAGCATACCAAAAAGAGGCGAGATGGCAAGCTTGTGGAGCAACTTTTAGAACAGCTGACCCAAGCAGCCGAGGCGGGTACCAATGTTATGCCCCTGGCCATAGAAGCTATGAGAGCACGGGCAACAGTAGGGGAGGTGTCAAACGCTCTTGAGAAAATATTTACCCGTTATGAAGCGCCGACGCGTACCATCCATGGAGTCTATGGAGCTCTTTATGAGGCCGAACGGCCAGAAGAAGTCGCTGCTTTTCATAAGCGTATGGAGGGTTTTGAAAAGAGGGTCGGTGAAAAACCGCACATGATGGTGGCCAAATTAGGGCAAGATGGCCACGAGCGGGGAGCTAAAGTTATCGCAAGTGCCTTTGAGGATTTAGGGTTTCAAGTAGATGTAGGGCCTTTATTTCAAACTCCTGAGGAAGCCGCAAAGGCGGCTGTCCAAAAGAAAGTCCATGTCCTCGGTCTTTCCAGCCAAGCAGCGGGACATCATGTTTTAGTCCCTCAAGTTCTCAAAGCCCTTAGAGAGGCAGGAGGTCAAGATATCCTTGTGGTGTGCGGGGGTGTCATTCCTCCTCAAGATTATGAAAAGCTTTATGCCCAAGGGGTGGCCGCCATTTTTGGACCAGGTACCCCCCTCTTAAAGGCGGCAGAAACTATTTTAACTTTGTTAGAGAAAAACTACAAAATTTCTTGACAGTTTTTGAGGGACAGGGTAGTGAAGAGGCATATCTGGGCAGAGTTTCCAGGAGATATTGCCAGTGTTGGCCTTTTGAATAAGTGAGAGATGCGCATGTTTGCAATCATTAAAACCGGCGGAAAACAATATAAAGTAGCCGCAAATGACGTTATTAAAGTTGAGAAGCTCATCGGTGCTTCGGGTGACACCATTGAGTTTTCAGACGTCCTAATGATGGGTGAGGGAAGTTCCGTTAAGGTTGGAGAACCTTTAGTCTCTAACGCGCGGGTTTGTGGTACAGTTTTAGATCAAATTCGTGACGATAAGGTGATTATCTTTAAAAAGAATCGTCGCCATAATTATCGTCGTAAGAATGGCCATCGCCAATATTTAACGGTTGTGCGTATTACGGACATTTTAGCTGAAGGCCAATCCCCAGCGAAGGCAAAAGCTCTTGCTCCAAAAGCCGAAGCTAATACAGTTAAGGAAAAGCCAGTGGCTGCAAAATCAGTTGAAAAAAAACCTGCTGTAGCGAAGAAAGCTGCGCCTAAGGCTGCAAAGCCTTCATCAAAACCTTCAAAGGAATAAGGAGACCTCAGAGATGGCACAAAAGAAAGCTGGAGGAAGTTCCCGTAACGGTCGCGATTCAGCAGGACGTCGCCTTGGCGTTAAGAAATTTGGCGGAGAAGCTGTTATTCCAGGGAATATCATTATTCGCCAGCGGGGCACCCAGTACTACCCTGGTAAGCTTGTTGGTATGGGGCGCGATCACACGCTTTTTGCTCTTGCTGAAGGCCATGTCAAGTTTGCTTGCAAGTCAAATGGGCGGATGTTTGTTTCTGTCGAGACGAGTAATTAGTTATTAGAGGTCATTGCGAGCCCACGTAGTGGGCGCGGCAATCCATTGATTCATTGGAAAGATGGATTGCTTCGTCGGGTCTTCGACCCTTCTCGCAGTGACGAAAAAACGTGGTTTCCCTTGGTATATAAAAATCTGTCCAGTGGCGAGACCAAAATCTAATTACTGTTTGAAATCTTACAAAGAAAAGCCATTATGAAATTCCTCGACGAAGCCAAAGTATTCCTAAAAAGCGGAGATGGCGGCGCTGGCGCTGTTAGTTTTCGTCGGGAAAAATTCATTGAGTTTGGTGGTCCGGATGGTGGTAATGGTGGCCGTGGAGGCGATATTACTTTTGAAGCCGTTTCAAATCTGAACACCCTCATTGATTTCCGCTACCAGCAACATTTCAAGGCTGAAAAAGGCCATCATGGTATGGGCAGCTCCCGTTCAGGAGCTGCAGGCAAATCCTTTCTGATTAAAGTTCCTGTAGGAACACAGATTTTTGCGGAAGATAAGGAAACTCTTTTAGCCGACTTTACGGAAGAGGGACAAACCATAACCTTGTTAAAAGGGGGCGATGGCGGTTTTGGAAATGAACATTATAAAACCTCAACGAATCGTGCTCCGCGTCAATCTTCCCCCGGCTGGCCTGGAGAAGAAATGTGGGTATGGCTCCGCCTGAAATTGATTGCAGATGTAGGGCTTGTGGGACTTCCCAATGCTGGAAAATCTACCTTTTTATCAGTTGTCTCTCGTGCCAAACCTAAAATTGCCGATTATCCTTTCACAACTCTCGTCCCGAACCTGGGGGTTGTCTATTCTCATGACCGTGAATTTGTCGTTGCAGATGTGCCAGGATTAATTGAAGGTGCTCATGAGGGGGTTGGCCTAGGAACGCGCTTTTTGGGCCATGTAGAGCGCTGTAAAGTGATTCTACACCTGATTGATGGCACGCAAGAAGATATCTCGGGAGCCTATAAAACTATTCGAAAAGAATTAGAACTTTATGGGCAAGACTTAAGCAAAAAGCCTGAAATTATTGCCTTAAATAAATGCGATGTCTTAACCCCAGAACTTATTAAAGAAAAACAAACCCAATTCAAAAAGAAAACAGGAAAAAAAATTCTTCCACTTTCCTCTCTTAGTCGTCAGGGATTGCCCGAGATTTTGGAAATTTTAGAAGAGCATATATTTAAATATTAATAATTTCTAAATTAATTTCAATTACTATTAAAGTATAGATGATTCTCATAAAGTGGGGAGGCTCGTTATGACACATGAAGAAGCAATCCGCAAACGCGTTAAAACCTTGAAGCAGTTTTATATGGACGTTTTTACTTTTATTCTCGTCAATAGCATCATTGTTTTAATTTGGCTTGTTTTCGATCAGACGGGCACCTTTTGGCCCAAGTATCTTATCGTGATTTGGGGTATTATTCTAATTTACAAAGCCTCTCGCAAAGGTGTTTTGCCTCTTATATTTCATCGCTCGTCCCTTTTTAGTCATGAGTGGGAAGAACGTAAGGTGCGCGAGCTCATGCGTAAACAGGCTCTTCACGATAGAAATACCTTAGAAAAAGATAAAAATAAGAAGAAGTAATTAATATTTTTATGGACCCCGTGGTAAATTCGCGGGGCGTCAATGATGTGTATGGCGGATAAAGTAATTTTGACGTCCCGTGACTTGATCGCGAGATCTATTCTTTGTGCTTCTCTAGACCCCGTGGCTTGACAGCGGGGGCCATCTCGACAAAACCTCTTTCCGCGAAGAGAAAGAGGCTAAGATTAAAGACGATTCAACAACTCACGAATTCATAAATTGTTCTGATGGATGAGATGGCGGAAACAGATAAAGAATGTCTCCCTCATTTACGGGATTGACAGCGTTCTTTAAACAAACGTACAGCACGTTCCTCTTCAAGAGATGTTCTTAACACTGCAGCTTCAGCCTTAGATGCTTTGAGTTCATCCTCAAGTTCTGTAAGTCGAGAAGTAAGCTGTTTTTCTATCTCTTCCTGGGCGGCTATTTCAGCGTTAGATAATGAGCTTTGGGTTGAGCTTGCTGGAGAGGCAGTGATCTTCGGTGAAAAACCTTCGGAATCCGCAGAAAAATCGAATTCTATGGGAAAAGGTGTGGGAAAAGTATCTTTGGGAAATGGCTCAAAAGCGTCCTCTTCAATAGCAGTTTCTGGCTCAGGAGCGTGCCATGAAGCACTCGAAGATCTGGGGGCATTTGTCTCTGAAGAGGACAAATCATCTCTCCCTTCCATTGCATAAACGCTGCACGATAAGGTAAGAAGGGCAGAAATAGCATACACATTTTTTTTAAACATTCACTAAACTCCTAAGAGGGGTTATTTATTGATTTAAAGCTCGATAATCTCGAGTAAGTTTAAAATCAACTATTATAGGATCTCCTGTTCTTATTTTGTCAATCCGAAAAGCAAAGCAAAAAGAACCCCACACACATACTATTAAATTTCTAATTTATTCTCCCTAACAGGGCTGGACAAAAGGCCTTTTTTTCTTTATGACCTATGCTGATGGGCCCAGATAGCTCAGTTGGTAGAGCAGAGGACTGAAAATCCTCGTGTCGGTGGTTCAAATCCGCCTCTGGGCACCATCCATTACCACTTCTGGCGGAGTAGCTCAGCTGGTTAGAGCAGCGGAATCATAATCCGCGTGTCGGGGGTTCAAGTCCCTCCTCCGCTACCAATTTCAATCAAATCAGTCATTTGTCTAAAGAGAGTTTTAGCCTCGCTCTTAAGGTTGCTTTCATAATGGAAATAGCTTATGTCACAGAAATCAAACACTTTTTTCAAGCTGCATTTAGTGATACAATGAAAAAAAAGTTACGATAATTAATAGAGGAGAACAAAATTTTTAATGAAAAGACATGCCTACAAGTTGTATTCATTTTTTGTCTTATAACTGCTCCTTTTGCCCTTGTTATAGGGATACTGACTCATTCAATGGCTCTTATTTTATTAGGCGTGATATACATATTTGATGCTTTTACGTCCTTTATATCCCTCGCTATTTTTAAGCTTATTTCAAAATCCCCCTCTAAAACGTATCACTTTGGTTATTCTAAATTCGAGCCATTGCTAATTGTTGTTGAAACAATAGTTATAATAGCAACATGTATGATTAGTTTTATACATGCTTTAAAAGAACTTTATCATCACTCATCATTTATTGTTAATTATGATTTAGGCTTATATTATGTTGTATTTGTATTAATTTCAGACATTTTAATAAGTATTTATATTCATATCTGTATAAAAATAAAATCCACGCCTTTACTTAAAATAGAATTTGTAGGATGGTACTATGATTTATTATGTACACTTACTTTATTAATTGGATTTATAGTTTCTTATACCTTAGAAAAAAGTTCAGAGGCTCATTTACAACATCTTTCTGCCTTTGTTGATCCTATAATGTCTATTTTCGTTATTCTATTAATCATCACAAAACCTTTTTTACTGTTTCGTGAAAATCTAGGAGATATTCTTGATAGAAAACCAGAAGAACCATTTATCGAAGATATGGTCTTAAAAATAGTGAAACAAAGTACTGAAGATCTTCAAATAAATATAGACATAGAATATATTAAATTAAGAAGAGCAGGGCGTGCATATTTCTGTCACATAAAATATTGTGTCGATAGTCAAGTGACTTTACAAGAAATAACTTTGTTTAACGAAAATGTAAGAGAAAAAGTCGAGCATAAACTTCCTCACTTTCATATGGACCTAATTGCAGAAACAAATATAAAAATAGAGAAATATAAAGATTTTACGGTAAAAGAACCCTTCACTGACGAGGAAAAAATTACTCCTGAAGCTCCTTAAGGTTTTTAAATTGTTCTAAGGCCTCGGGATTGGAGAGGGAAGCTTTGTTTTTTACTTCCCGTCCATGGATGGTTTCCCGCACGGCCAGTTCCACTATTTTTCCACTTAAGGTGCGGGGAATATCAATAATGGCAATAATCTTAGCAGGAACGTGACGCGGGCTGGCATTCAGGCGGATTTGCTTTTTGATCTGATCCTTAAGGGAATCAGTCAACTCAGCATCTTTTCGAAGCACGACGAACAAAATAACCCGTACATCGCCCTGCCATTCTTGTCCTACGGCAAGGCTTTCCAGGACTTCAGGGATTTTCTCCACCTGGCGATAGATTTCTGCTGTGCCAATGCGCACGCCTCCGGGATTGAGGACCGCATCAGAGCGTCCATGAATGATAAAGCCTCCATGAGGCGTGGCTTCCGCATAGTCCCCATGGCACCAGGTGTTAGGATAGGTTTCAAAATAGGTGGCGTGGTATTTTCGATCTCCTTCATCACCCCAGAAGTATAGGGGCATGGTGGGGAAGGGAGTGGTGCATACCAGCTCACCCTTTTGACCTATAACAGATTTTCCAGTTTCATCGAAAACTTGGACGTTCATGCCAAGGCCGGGGACTTGGAGTTCCCCCCGCCATACGGGGAGGATCGGACAGCCCAAAGCAAAGCATGAGACGATATCCGCCCCGCCCGAAATCGAAGCAAGGCAGAGATCGGCTTTAATGGCCTCATAAACATAATCAAACCCTTCGGAGGCAAGGGGAGAGCCTGTAGACAAAATCATGCGAAGGGCTGTTAGATCATAGGAATCCTTAGGACGGCAGACTGTCTTTTGAAGGTTATCAATGTACTTGGCAGAGGTGCCAAAATGGGTGATTTTTTCTGCCTCGGCAAACTGCCATAAAATCTCACCCTCAGGGCAACCATCATAGAGCATGAGGGTGGCCCCAGAGGCAAGACTTGAGATCAGCCAATTCCACATCATCCAGCCGCAACTGGTAAAATAAAACACCCGATCTTCAGGCTTGATATTTGAATGAAGTTGATGTTCCTTCAAGTGTTGAAGGAGAACTCCACCCGTTCTGTGAACGATGCATTTAGGCACGCCCGTGGTGCCAGAAGTATAGAGGATAAAGAGGGGGTGGTTAAAGGGGACTTGGGCAAAATCAATTTCCTTGGTCTGCCCGAAAGGCTTAAGAGCTTCATCCCACGTTTTTACGCTTTCCTGAGAGGGAAAAGTTAATGGTTTATTTTCATATGAAAACACAATGACTTGTTCAAGGGCAGGAAGTCCCTTGAAAAGGGCAGGGATTTTTTCAAGACAGTCAAACCACTTTCCTTTGTAAAAATATCCATCGGCCATGAAAAGAACTTTAGGTCTTGTTTGACCAAAACGATCTACAACACCATTCACCCCAAAGTCGGGAGAGCAGGAAGACCACAGTGCGCCAAGGGATGTGGTCGCTAGCATGGCAATGACGGCCTCTGGCGTATTCGGTATATAGCCCGCTACATGGTCTCCTTGTTGAACTCCCATAGACTTCAGGGCCGCTGCAAGAGCGGCAACTTGGGTATACAGTTCGCTATAGGAGAGTTTTCGCTTCACCTTATCCTCTCCCCAAAAGACCAAGGCCTCTTGCTCTGCGGGGCGCGGGCGCAACAAATTTTCTGCATAATTAAGGTGCGCATCTTCAAAAAAGCGGGGCTTAAAAATTCCCTGGGATAGATTCAGAAGACGTTCTCCTTCTTGAGAAAAAATTACGTTGCAGAAATCCCAAATTTCACGCCAAAAGTCTTCTATGTGCGTCACAGACCATTGATGGAGTTCTTTGTAACTCTGAAGGTTCATTTTCTTCAAAAAAGCCGTCAGGGTGGCTTTTTCGATTTGCTGTGGTGTGGGTGTCCAAAGAGGATAATTATTGTTTTTGTTCATACACTTATTTTAAATGATAAAGCATCTCATTCCAAGCCCTTATGCCGCCTTGCAGGTTAAAAATTTTTTCATAGCCATAAAATGTCAGCGTCAAATCGCAGGCTTGGGCTGAACGATGCCCACTTCTGCAAATAAAAACGTATTCTTTCGAAGGATCGGCCGCTTCTAAAAATGCGATTAGTTCGTGGCCCAGAGTTGCTAAAATCGCTCCTTCAATTTTACCTTCCGGTCCTGTGAGCTCATAAGGCTCTCGCACATCAACGAGAACAAATCTGTCTTTGTGTTTATAGATTTCTTGGGGGGTAATTTCTTGCATAAATCTTCTTAAAAAAGTATGGCTAACGTCCGCATCATTGAAACAATGATGATTCCTGTCAAAGTCAATTTTCGAATAAGGATCATCTGAAGGTGGGGGACGGAGGAGGTTAATTTTTTAACGATAAAGGAGGTGATAATAAGGGGTACGATAAGACTTATCCAAGACTCAGTGCTGATGTTAATGTTGCCTTGTCGCCACGCGGAAAGAGGGGCCGTGATCGCAATGGTTAAAAGGCTGCACGCTATGGCTTGGTCAAAAGTAAGTCGCGTGATGCCTGTCAACCAAGGAATAACCACAACTCCACCCCCAAGGCCAGTCATGGTACTAAAAAAGCCCATAATGGCGCCTCCAATGGAAGCGGATTTAAGGCGAAAAGTCATGGGGCGGTTTTTGCCCAGGTCTTCTGGCTTTCGCAAAATCCAGAGGCTATAAAGACTAAAAAGACAGGTGAGGTTCAAAAGAACATTGACAAGCCAATTGGGAGAGATGTCTTTCAAGGGTACTGAAATAAAGGCAAAAATGCTGGCGCAAAGAATTAAAATAGCTGCCACTGGATAAAGGGTGTTTTTACGTTGAAAAAGCCATGAGATGGTAGCCCCAATGGTCAGAACAAGTAAACTGTAAGCCGAGGCTTCCTTAATATCATAGCCGCCAAAGGTCATCAAAATGGGGATAGCAATAACGCCACCGCCCGTGCCAGTAAGACCTAAAAAGGTTCCTGCAGCTGTTCCTACAAGAGACCATAAAAGAACGGGATCTTCAATCACGATGATTTTTCCCCTTAACCTTTCTATAAAAACCTACTAATACTAAGTGCAAACAATTATCAGGAGATGACTATGTCATTGGATCAAGATACGGTCAAACGAATTGCTCACCTTGCCCGCCTTAAATTAAGTGAAGATCGCATAAAGTCTATGCAAGAGGATCTGAATCGCATCCTTCATTTTATTGATCAGTTGAATGAGGTTGAAACGGGAAGCGTGGAAGCTATTGCTGGTGTGAATACACCTGCTATGCCCATGCGTGAGGATAGGGTGACTGATGGGGATAAGGTGCAAGATATCCTTCAAAATGCTCCCGAAGTTGCCTGTAACATGTTCGTTGTCCCAAAAGTTGTGGAATAATTAAAATGACAAATTTAGCTGTAAAACCGTCTCTCAAGAATGATCTGATTCACTTAACTCTTGCTGAGGCAAGACGCGGCCTTGAGGAAAAGAAATTTTCTGCCGTTGAATTGACAAAAGCTTATCTTGATTCCATGGGAGAGCATCGCCATTTAAATGCTTATATCCTAGAGACCCTAGAGCAGGCTCTGGAGCAGGCGAAAGAGTGTGACATGCGTCTTGCCAAAGGGGAGGGCAGGTCTCTTGAAGGGATCCCGTTGGCGATGAAGGACCTTTTTTGTACCAAAGGTATTCAAACGACGGCGGCTTCTCATATCCTAGAAGGCTTTATCCCTCCCTATGAATCCACCGTCAGTGATAATCTGAAAAAGGCAGGAACGGTTACCCTTGGTAAAACCAACATGGATGAATTTGCCATGGGCTCAGCCAACATTACCAGTTACTTTGGTAATGTGATTAACCCTTGGAAACGTGCTGATGGAAAAGACTTGACGCCTGGCGGTTCTTCAGGAGGGACGGCAGCAGCAGTCGCTGGCGGCCTTGCGGTGGCAGGGACGGCAACGGATACGGGGGGATCTATTCGTCAGCCCGCCGCCTTTACTGGCCTTGTGGGGTTGAAACCCACCTATGGGCGCTGTTCCCGTTGGGGAATGGTGGCCTTTGCCTCCTCTCTTGACCAAGCCGGTACCATCACCCGGGATGTCCGCGATTCTGCTCTAATGCTTAAAGTTATGGCAGGTTATGACCCAAAGGATGCGACGTCGGCGCATGTTGAGGTGCCCGATTTTGCTAAAGCTCTTGAATTAGGTGTGAAAGGCCTCAAAGTAGGAATTCCGAAAGAATATCACCTTGAAGGGATGCCGGAAGACATTTTGAATTTATGGGAACAGGGGAAAAAGTGGCTTGTCGAGGCTGGAGCTGAGCTTGTTGACATCAGTTTGCCCCATACCAAATACAGCCTTCCTACCTATTATGTGTTGGCCCCTGCGGAAGCTTCCGCCAACCTTGCCCGCTATGATGGAGTGCGTTATGGTTTACGGGTGCCAGGGAAAACGTTGGATGAGCTTTATGAAAATACGCGCAGCGAAGGCTTTGGAGAAGAAGTCCAGCGCCGCATTTTGATTGGAACCTACGTTCTTTCAGCCGGGTATTATGACGCTTATTACCTGAAGGCGCAAAAGGTGCGGCGCCTTATCGCCCAAGATTTTGAGTTGGCCTATCAAAAGGTGGATGTCATCTTAACGCCTACAACTCCATCGGCGGCATTTGCACTGGATGAAAAACCCACCGATCCGGTTGTGATGTATCTCAATGATGTATTAACGGTGCCTGCAAACCTTGCAGGCCTTCCTGCCATTTCTGTACCGGCTGGTTTTTCAAAGGATAATCTTCCTTTGGGGTTGCAATTGATTGGCCCTGCCTTTGATGAAAACGTTCTTTTCCGTACAGCACGCGTTCTTGAAGACGCCGCCCAATTTAAATCCTTTTTGAGAGGACACGCATCATGACGAATCGTTATTTTTATGAGGGAACAACAGGCCCATGGGAACTTGTTATCGGTCTTGAGGTGCATGCACAGGTTATCTCTCAATCAAAGCTTTTTTCAGGAGCAGCCACTGACTTTGGGGCTGAGCCCAACACGCAAGTTTCTTTTGTGGATGCGGCCATGCCTGGCATGCTCCCAGTAATTAATAAGATTTGTGTTGAGGAAGCGGTCCGTACCGGGTTCGGAATCAATGCTGAAATTAATCTTACTTCTGTCTTTGATCGGAAGAATTACTTTTATGCAGATCTTCCCTCTGGTTATCAGATTTCCCAAAATGATCGCCCCATTGTCGGAAAGGGGCATTTGGACATTGAGCTTGAAGATGGTACAACCCGGCGCATTGGTATTACGCGCCTTCATCTCGAGCAGGATGCGGGCAAAAGTATTCATGATCAACATCCTGAGAAATCTTATATCGATTTGAATCGTTGTGGTGTGGCCTTGATGGAGATTGTCTCCGAGCCAGACATCCGCAGCTCTGAAGAGGCAGCTGCTTATGTGCGCAAGTTGCGGTCGATTGTGCGTTGTCTTGGGACCTGTGATGGCAACATGGATCAGGGCAGTATGCGGGTGGATGTGAATGTGTCTGTGCGCAAACCAGGCAGTCCTTTAGGCACGCGGGCGGAAATTAAGAATGTGAACTCTATTAAATTCTTGGCTCAAGCCATTGATTATGAGGCCGAGCGCCAAGTCGCCATTCTTGAGGAGGGAGGCGAGATTCTTCAGGAAACCCGCCTGTTTGATTCCGCCAAAGGGACAACGCGCCCCATGCGGTCCAAGGAGCATGCCCATGATTACCGCTACTTCCCCGATCCTGATCTGCCGCCCTTGGTTTTAGATGCGGCATGGGTTGAGGAAATTCGCAAAACCATGCCTGAGCTGCCCGATGCAAAAAAAGCACGTCTGATGAAGGATTACGAGCTCCCTGCTTATGACGCTTCCATTATTGTAGCAGAGACAGAAACAGCAGTCTATTTTGAAGCGGCCGTCAAGACTTTAAAATCTAAAGATCCTAAGGCTGTTAAGCTTTTGGCAAACTGGTTGATTGGTGATCTTTTCGGCGCTTTGAATCGCGAAGACAAGACCTTGGAGACCTGTCCCATTTCTGAGATCCATCTTGCGGGGTTGGTTGACCAAATTGTGGAAGGCGTGATTTCTGGTAAGATTGCCAAGGATGTTTTTGTACGCATGTGGGAGACAGGCAAGGATGCTGCTTCTTTGATTGAAGAGCATGGCTTGAAACAACTCTCTGATGAGGGTGCCATTCTTTCTATCGTGGATAAAATCCTGGATGAAAATCCCAAGATGGTTGAAGACTATAAATCTGGAAAAGACAAGCTATTTGGCTTTTTCGTCGGCCAAGTCATGAAGGTCACTGAAGGCAAGGCCAGCCCTGAAGTGGTGAATAAGCTCTTGAAGGAAAAGTTGGGGTAGAGTTGCTGAGCTCGCCACGTTGTGGCTCCTCAGGATGACAATCTTCTGTTTTTATTAAGAAATATGTCATCCTGAGGCCCCGAGTAAAACGAGGGGAATTCAGGATCTTGAGGTTACATTATTAAAGCTTTCCCGATTCAAGTTGGAGCTTTACCTGCTTCACTATCTCTTCAGGTGAGGTGTTATGGTTAAAGTTCGCTACATACTGGCCGTTTTTATCCATAAGGTAAATCAAAGAAGAATGGTCCATCAGATAGTCTTCTTGCCCCCGGTCTTCAGCCGTCCGGGCAGCATAGACGCGATAGGCTTTTACAACTTCATCAACTTGTTGTTTCGAGCCGGTTAACCAAACAAAATCCTTATGAAAATTTTGAGCATACACTTTAAGGTGATCAACCGTATCTCGTTGAGGATCAAAGGTGATGAAGAGGGGCTGAATTTTCAGAGCGCCTCCGATCTGATTCAAAGCATTCGTCATATGATAGAGTGCAGTAGGACAGATGTCAGGACAATAGGTATATCCAAAGTAAACCAACATGGGTTTGCCCTTAAAATCTGCATCGGTGCGAAGGACACCATTTTGGTCAACAAGGTTGAAGGGGCCTCCAATGGAGGGAAGACCTTCGGAGAGTGTTTGAATATCTTTTGAAAAAGCGACCGCACGCGACATTTTTTGTGTTTGAATAATACCCAGAATTCCAAAGAGCAAAATACTAATCCCAATGGCTCCAATGGTCCAGAGGTTACGTCGTCTTCGCTCCATACTTTCTCCCTTACGTTGTTTGAAAAAAGTATAACATGCCAGAAAAAAACTTAAAGGAAGATATTTGACTTGTGAATAGATTTTAAAAATCAGTTTTTTTGGCAGAAGGGGAAGAGGAGGAAGGCTCTTCCGGTACAAGACGAATCATGACCTGGCTTTTAGGAAAGGCTTTGGTGACTTCCTTTTCAACTTCAGCTGCAATGAGATCTGCTTCATGTAAGGAAAGTTTAGGATCCATAATCAGGTGAAGTTGAATGAACTGTTGAAGCCCCGAGGTGCGGGTTCTGAGGTCTCTTACCTCTATAACCTTTGGATGGGTCTGGATAATCTTAAGGATGATAGTGCGCTCCTTATCATCCAACTCCCGGTCCATGAGAATATTAAAAGCTTGGAGCATAATTCTCCAGGCGCTCCAAAGAATATAAGCCCCAATGAGAATACCAAAAAGAGGATCAATTTCACCCATATCAAAAAACTGAGCCGCACTTAAGGAGATGATGACGGCGCCATTGATAAGAAGGTCGGATTGATAGTGGATCATATCCGCTGCGATGGCCGTTGAGCCGGTCTTCTTCACTACATGTTTTTGGAAAGAAACAAGGAAAAGAGTGATAACAATAGCAATGCCAATAATTAAAAGACCGATCCCTGTTGACTCAATAGGTTCAGGATTTGAAAAGCGTTCTACAGCTTCATGTAAAAGCCAAAGGGAAGAGGCGCCAATAAAAACGGCTTGTCCAAGTCCTGCCAAAGATTCAGCTTTTCCATGACCAAATCTATGTTCTTTATCCGCTGGCTTTAAGGCGTGATAAACAGCTACCATGTTGATGAAGGAAGCAAAGGCATCAAGAAGGGAGTCAATGAGGGAGGCTTGTAAACTGATGGAATGGGTGATCCACCACCCAAAAAATTTAATAACAATTAAAAGAGCTGCTGTTGCGACAGAAGCATAGGTGGCGAGTCTTATAATCCTTATATTATGTTGGCCTATTGCGTGCATAAGTCCTGAAATCTCTTTTATAGTTAAGGTACATGATTCTTCCCATTGATCAAGAGGCATATTTCATATAACCTCACTATCATAAGATATATTTGATTTATTTTTAGTAAAGGATATCTAGGACATGAAAACAAAGATTATTGCTCTTTCTCTCGCTGTTGCTACTTTAACAACAGGATGCGAAAATCCAAAACAAGCTATTGGAACTGTGGGCGGGGGCGCTCTCGGAGCGTGGGCTGGCTCTACAATTGGAAAAGGTCGTGGTAACACAGTTGCAACAGCCGTTGGAGCGGTTGCTGGGGCTCTTGCGGGTGGTTATATTGGTGGCCAACTTGATAAAGCGGATAGAGAACGGGCTGAGCGTACCTATCAAGGGGCTCTTGAGAGCAGTCCTGTTGGTAAAACTTCCCAATGGAGAAACCCTGATAGTGGAAACTCTGGCTCTATTACCCCAACTCGGACCTATGAAAATAATGGACGCTACTGCCGAGAGTTTAATCAAACGGTAAATATCGGTGGAAGAACACAACAAGCTTATGGTACAGCCTGCCGTCAACCTGATGGTTCTTGGCAAATTGTAGGAAGCTAAGACAAACTAGTGACGTCCCGCGGCCTGACCGCGGGATCCATCTTGTGATTTCCCTTGACCCTGTGGTCAAGCCGCGGAGCGTCAAGTGTATGAGGGACAGAGAAATCTGCCACATGCGTAAACCCATAAAAAAGCAATAAAGGACTTGACTTTGCTCTTTAATGACGCAAAGTTATCCACAAATTTCAAACAATTTAGTTAGGGTCAATGCGGCAGAAATTAGCAAGATACATCACTATTTTTTTATGTCTTGCGGCTGCTTATGGTCTTGTATTCTACTTATCTATAGATGATGTGCCACGTCCGGAAAATGAGCTCCTTTTCTCTCCTCAAAACAAGATAGATCAAGTAGAAACTGTTGAAGAAGTGAAAGAAGGGCCTTATGACGAAACCCTTACCATCGCGACTGGCGATACCCTTGCCAGTATTCTCAACCGTTTAGGTATTCCTATAAATCAGGTTCACGAGATTGTAGAGGCGCTTTCTTCTGTTTATAGCCCCAAGGATTTAAAAGTTGGTCAAGAAATTTATGTTGTTTATGATGATCAAAAAGAGGGAGAGGCGTATGATCTCAAGTTTCTTCGCTTGCGAGCTGACTTTGAAAATGACATAGAATTGGTACGTACAGGGGAGGGTTTTTTTCAAGCCACAAAATATAAAAAGAAGCTCAAACACAGTTATGTAGCGATTGAAGGAGATATTAAAGTTAGTCTTTACGCTGATGCTTTGCGGGCGGGGGCATCTCCAAAAATGCTCTATGATATGATTAAAGCTTTTAGTTTCGATGTTGACTTCCAGCGAGATATTCAGCCCGGCACGACCTTTTCTCTTTTGTATGATACCTATAAGGATGAAGAATCGGGTAACGAAAGGCCTGGAGAGCTTTTAGCAGCCACGCTTGTGATCGATAATAAGCCTTATGAAATCTATCGTTTTCAACCCCCAGGGAGTGTGCCTGGATTTTATACACCCCTTGGTGAAGCGGTTCAAAAGGCTCTTTTAAAGACGCCCATTGATGGGGCGCGCATTAATTCTGGATTTGGAAATCGCAAACACCCCATTAAAGAATACACAAAAATGCATACGGGTGTCGATTTTGGAGCGCCAAACGGTACGCCTATTATGGCCGCCGGTGATGGGGTTGTTGAACGCTGTGATAAGTTTGGAGGCTATGGAAATTATATCTGTATTCGTCACAATGGCAGTACAAAAACGGCCTATGCCCACCTGAGTCGCTTTGCAAAAGGGATAAAAAAAGGAGCCAAAGTTCATCAGGGGAAAGTCATTGGTTATGTGGGGACGACGGGGAATACAACAGGCCCCCACCTTCACTTTGAATTGATTCAAAATGGGAAGCACGTCAATCCGACAAAGGTCACACAATTGCCAAAAACCAAGTTGCTTGGGAAGGCCTTGCAGGAATATAAGGTTTTTAAAGAAAAAGTTGAACGGATAAAGGCTGACGCTAAAAAAGAAGCTTCAAAAGAAGAAATGGCAAAAGAAGAGCTGCCTTCCCCGTCAAAACCTACAACATTAGAAGAAGTTTAAGTTTACGAACATGAAACAAGCACTTTCAAAGGGGATGGTTTTAGTTACCATCATTCTTATGGATATACTATCGGGTATGGAGTTTGATCTCTTTGTCCCGAGTTTTCCTGAATTGCAAGATCACTTTAGCCTTTCGGCCTTTTGGGTTGAAGCCTTGTTGTCGGTCAATTTTGCAGGATATTGTCTGAGCCTTTTCTTTGTTGGGGGACTTGCGGATCATTATGGCCGAAGGCCTATCATATTGCTTGGCCTTGCGATATTTATCATTGGGAGTATTGCTTGCTTATGGGCGCCCTCTTATGGAGTCATGTTAAGTGGCCGTTTTCTTCAGGGCGTAGGTATAGCCGCCCCTGCGATCCTCAGCTTTTTAATTATTGCTGATGCCTATCCTCTTAAGAAGCAGCAGTCCTTATTTGCCACACTGGATGGGTTATTCAACTTCGCTGCAGGTGCTGCGCCTGTTCTGGGGAGCTATATCACTTTGTATTTCCATTGGCAGGGTAACTTTATGACGCTTTTATTTTTAGGACTGGTTGCATTTGTGATGTCCATGCTTTTTATTCCTGCTCACAAACTGCCGGAGCATAAGACAACCCTATCCTTTCGTGGATATATCCCACTATTCAAATCAAAGCCATTGATGCTTTTGATTATGCATATTGTCTTTGGTTTTGTGCCTTATTGGGTCTTTGTTGGAATGTCTCCTTTACTCTATATGGAAGATTTAGGCGTGAGCCTCACTCATTTTGGTTATTATCAAGGAGCGCTTGCCTTTATATTTGCCATCGGAAGCCTATCCTTCGGCTTTATTGTCGGCAAATATGACCAGAAAAAAATGCTCTATCTTTCGAGTTTCATCCGGATCATTGGCTTAATAATGATTTCTTTGGTGTCTTTCCTGAATAGCCAAAATCCCCTGGTTATTACACTCGCCTTTCTTCCCTTTATTGTGGGCGGGATTATCCCAAGTGTGATACTTCAGCCCCTGTGTCTGAATTTTATGCCACAAGCAAAGGGACGGGTGTCAGCCATTCTGCAAGGAGGTCGCCTTGTTTTCTCTGCACTTTGCCTTCAAATCGCTGGCCATTTTTACCAAGGATCCTTTCAAAATATCGGGATTATTATTACCATCTTCATTCTCCTTACGGTCATGACCTTGTTTTTTGTCATCAAAAATCGTGAACTTATGGAGTTTTCTCAGAAACAATAGAGGAAAGACAAATTATGGAAAAAACAACATCCCAATTGCCCGAGATAAAATTAGTCGGGTTTCATCTGCGCACAAATAATAAAGCAGAAATGGACCCCTTAACCGCCAAGATTTCACCCTGTGTACAACAGTATTTTCAAGGGCAGTGGGCAGAAAAAATTCCTCACCGTACACATCCAGGAAAAACTCTTTGTGCGTATACAAACTATGAAAGCGATTATATGGGGGATTATACGTTCTATATCGGAGAGGAGGTCAGTTCTCTTGAGGGTATTCCTGAAGGTTTAGAAAGCCATATCATACCGCCTCAAATCTATGTCAAGTTTACAACCCAGTCTGGACCTATGCCAATGGTTCTTATCAACGCTTGGCAGAATATTTGGAAAATGTCTCCTGAAAGCTTAGGTGGGGAGCGTAGATATCATACAGATTTTGAAATCTATGATGAACGAGCTTCTAACCCCCCAAATACCATTCTAGATATTTATATTGGAGTCAAATAGCAGCCTTATGAAAGGTAGTGGAAACGGTCAGCTATTCATAAGCTGACTCATTCACACTAACTTTTAAAGTTGCGTGTTCTCCATTAATGACTAGGGAGGCTGTTGTTCCCAAAGGCATGATGTCATTATATTCCCCGTGTCCGAAACGAGGAGAATATACGACAGGGATGTTTATGTTTCTTGGTAAAAGAAATGTTTGAATGAAATGATTGATTTCATCTATTGTTTGTGAAGAACCTTCGAAACCCGTTATAGGATTATTCCCAAAAATAATTCCTTTGGCTTCGTCAAAAATACCCGCACAAAGTAGGCCTACGAGGCGGCGAGAAAATCTTTTTGCATCTTCAGGAGTATCTTCAAGGAAAACAAAACGACCTTTTCCTTGAAGCGTGGTAGGTGTCCCTTTATGGTTTTCAATAATAGAAAGATTTCCGCCCATAACACTTCCTGAAATCGGCATTTCTAAAGTTACGGGGCCGGGATGGATGACACTAAACGTATGTTCTAACTCACCTACTTCTCCTTTGAGGATTGAAAAGACAGAACTAAGTTTAGCATTTTTGTTAACATTCGATTGAGTTACTGGGTAAAGCTCTTCCCCCAGTCCAATCACAGGGCCATGAAGCGAAGGCCATCCCCAAGTCGCTGCGAGTAGATGGAGGGCTGTTATGTCGCTAAACCCAATAATAAGTTTGGGGTGTATTGGCAGTGGAACGGCAGAACGTTTAAAATATTCCACAACTTCTATAGCTCCAAACCCTCCTCGCAAAGCCCATAAGGCTTTTGAGGGTCCTTGAAGAGCCTCTCTAAAACACCTCGTACGTTCTTCATCAGAGTTTGCAAAATAACTATGACGGGAAGCCTCTTTATCTATAGCTCCTTCAGGTAAAAATGGTTGTAAACCATGACTAGCTATAAGAGATTTGATAGCCTCTATATGTCCAGGTTTGAGGGGGGCTCCAGAGGGAGCAATAATTTCTACAACATCACCTTCTTCTAAAAATTCCCATGTAAGAGCTTTGGAAACTGTCTTCGGATCTTGACTAGAAGAAGCTTCTTCTCCCATTGCACATGCAAAATTTGCAGAAAAAAGGAACATGTTTAGGATGAGGGCAAGAAGTAATCTTTTCATTTAAAAGCTCCATGAAGGATAAAAAAACATTTTTACTGTGTGAATAAGTATCAGCACACTTTTGTGTTACGGTCAACATTGAAGTTCCCTTTAGACTAGATGGGCAGCCTCACGAAAGACATCAGTAACAGCCTCTAACAATAGGTCGCTTTCTTTTGCCTCATTGTTTTGATCCACGGTTGTTGCAACAACGGGGAATTTTCTTGGATTTTTTTGCCGAAAAAGATTAATCTCCGGAAACAATTGCCATGAGCAAGCTCCGGCTTCAATTTCATTCAGCTTTTGAATAACCTGCGATAAAGCAGGCCACTGGATTTGAAGAGGGGCCTCCATTGAGCCAGGAAGAATAAGCCCATGGGGTCTCCACAATCCTTGAGTGTCTGCCCAAACATATCCTGGATACCATAGGTCATAATGGATTCCGCTCTCTGTTTCGATCGCAACCAGGTGCATTTTTTCTTCATCTAACCGATTACGAACCTGTGGCCAAAAAGGAAGCTCCTCTGAAAGAGGCTCATTAAATCTTGGGATTTGTAAAAATTCTTTTACTTTGCCTTTAGAGAGAGCCTGGGGAATGAAATAAGCCGTGAGGTGATATGATATCTCGCTGCGCTCAATTTTCCCTTGTTCAATTAAGGAAAACTGTCTCTCAAGAATGTCTTGAGCTGGAGAGGTGGCTTCCGAAGATTTTAAGAGCTTTAAAATAAAATCAAAACAAAGTTCATAGGCTTTTTGAAGGTCAAGGGATGATCCATCAAGGTGTCTATAAAAGAGGGTGAGTTCCTGAAAGAGTTTGAGAGAACGTCCTTCTGACCACGTCCAAAAATCTCCCGTTTTAGAAGCTTCCACCAGAACATCTCGATGTGCGAAGGCAATTTTGGGATAGCACAGGACGAAAGTAGAAAGAATTCCATCAACATCCAAATGGTTATTGATGACTAAGTCATAAGAAGGATTCTTATTGGTCTCGAGATATTTAAAACAGATTTCCGTTGACGTACCTGCCTTATATTGACTTTCCGTACGATTGGGAACCCAGTGGCTTAGTTCAATATCAAAGTCTTCGCGAAATTCTTCTCCAGCAGTTCCATCCACATAAATTGCGCATTGGGATTCGGGTCTCTTACTTTTTGACCCTTTGATATAAAAAGGCTTCTCTGGGGACACTTTATACCTCCTTCATCATGAACAGACACAACTTACCTGGAAATGATAATTTATACCTGATCGTCTGATGAGAAGATATCCTTTTTAACTTATGTCATCAGTTTTATTTGCGAGGAGGGAGGCCTAAAAATGATCCAAATCCTCCTAGCCCTAACTTGTCAAGGTTACGTTGAACACGTGCATCAGAACGGCCACCTCTAAAGGCTCCAAGTAGTGCTTGTCCTAATAGATCGGGTTGCGGCGCTGCTTGTTGCTGTCCCAGCAGTACTGCGGTAGCGGCTTCATCCTCTGCTATCTGCCGTTGTAAGCGCGCTATTTCGGCTTTTCTCTGAAGCTCCTGAAGTTGTAGTTCATCAGGTGAAGAAAGAGCTGCATGTGCTGAAGGAGCAGGAGCTACTTCAAGTTCGGGGGAGGGGAGACTCGATGGTGCTTTCATTTGAATAGCAGGAGTGTTAGGTTTTTCCTTCTCTGATCCTTCCATGGCAAAAGCTGCGGTAGAAGAAAGAAGAAAAAGGGTAAGCACTGCTGAGTTTAAAATTTTTGAAAAATTAAATTTATACATATCCATAACATTCTCCTTTGCCACATATAATTATATAATATTATAAGTATATATTATATGCTTCATTTTGTCAAAAAATCAGTCTCTTTTACACAGGGATCAATCTCTGCCATTAATTTTCCTAAAATTTGAATAAGGTTTTGTTGCTCACTTTGGGGAATTTTTCCAAAAAAATCAGCATCAATTCTCTCAACCACAGGGATTAGCCTTGAGACAAATTTTTTCCCTTGAGGTGTTAACTGCACCCACTTGGCGCGGGTGTCTTTTTGACTTTCCTTACGGCTGATATATCCTTGGGCGACAAGTTTTTTCAGAGATTTTGAGACGGTCATTTTATCAAGTTTGGAAAGACGCACAATGGCCACTTGGGTGGGATCTTGATGATGTTCTTCAAGCCATAAGGTGACAGCCATAATAACAAATTGAGGATGGGAAATATCATAACTATCAAGGGCTTTTTTAATTAGCCTTTGCCATGTGACCGTTGTTTGCCAGAGCAGGAAGCCTGGGCTGTCTTCAGGGGTTTCGAATCCAAAAGCGGATTTTTTAGGATTTTGCGAGGTCAACGAGGGCTTCCATTTCTTTTGGAACGCTATCTGCAACATTTTGGGCGACAAGCTTAACCCATAAAAATTTAAGAGGACCTGTCACTACCAAAGTGTTGATGAGCCGCAAGCCATCTGGAGTTTCTTCCAACTCATGGGTATCATACATCTTCGCTCCAAAGAAGGACGTGCAATCGGTGAATTTTCGACCTTCCTCAATGCGCGTCAACACAATTTTAAAGGTTTTGACGCCTTTAGGCTTTAACATGAAATAATTGCCGACAGTAAAGGCACCTTCCAGCTTACAATATTCTAAATCTCCATGCCATTTCGACCAATTATTAACATCGGTCCAAATTTGCCAGATTTTTTCCTTTTTGATGTCTTTAAAAACATTGCTGTAGGTGCGTACCCACATGATTACCTCCTTAATTGTAACTATTTATATATTATGCATGTTTATTATTTTGTCAACCCCATTTTTAAAATGGCCCTCACCACCTGACGGATTTTTATACACTAAGGAAAATCACGTTTTTTCGTCATTGCGAGAAGGGTCGAAGACCCGACGAAGCAATCCATTCTTCAAATGAATTCATGGATTGCCGCGCCCACTACGTGGGCTCGCAATGACGACGAAAAAAATTTGTCAGGTGTTAAGAAGATGGCCAATTAACCCTATACAAAAAAATTGACATCTTTCATTCGTGTGGCAAACTATAAATGTAGACTGGAAGAGTTACATCAAATTCAAACCCTCACTAAAAAATCAAGAGGTCCACTAATGATCATTCTTCTAAACGGTTGTTCCTCGGCAGGGAAATCGACCCTTGCACGAGCCCTTCAATTCCTTTCCGAAAAACCCTATCTTTTGATTGGTATCGATACCTTCTTTCACATGATGCCTGCAGCTTATGTGGGCTTTGGGGACAAGGCAGACCAAGGATTCCACTTTATCCCTGAGCATGATGATTTGGGGCCTTTGATGCGGATTGAAAATGGACCCTATGGAAAAGCTATTGGCAATACAATTCCTAAGGTCATTAAAACTCTTGCGGATGATGGACATGACATCATCCTTGATGAGGTTTTTTTTGGGGAGGAGAGTTTGAATCGTTATGTAGAGGCTCTCAAAGATCATACGGTCTATTTTATTGGTGTTATGTGTGATTTGAAGGTTCTTCAAGAACGAGAGATTCTTCGCGGAGATCGCGCCCTTGGCCTGGGCCGTGATCAAATTGGGCGCGTTCACACGCCCGAAAGGTCTTATGATATGACCGTTGATACAACCTGCATCTCTGCTTTTGATTGTGGGAAAGCCATTCTAAAGTTTATTGACGAAAACCCAAATCCTCAAAGCTTTAGACAAAAAGAAACCAGGGCTTAATGAAACTCCTAACAAAAGATCTTTTAAGCAAAAACTATGCGGAACATTTTGCGCTGTTTTTTACGGATGATGGAATTATCGTTAACCCTCAAACATCCTCCCCCATCCTGCAATTTGCAAAAACTGTAAAACAGTTAAAGCTTGTCGTAAATGAGGCCTATTTAGATGATTCAAGTCTCATCATCAACTGCCACAGTGCTTTAACCCCTGATCAAATGCTTACAGAGAGAGCCTATATAAACAATGTAAAGTCTTTCTTAGCTACAACAAATGACACAGTTCTAGGGCAGCGCATTTTGCGAGCAGTGCATTGGTTAACTTGGGATGCAAAGTTTCAATACTGCAGCAAGTGTGGCGGAAAAATTCAAAAAGTTTTGGAGACCACTGAAAAGAAATGTAGTTCATGCGAGCTTTCATTTTTTCCTAATCCTTTTCCAGCCGTAATGGTATTAATTCAACGAGAAAATGAACTCTTATTAGCCAGATCAGCGTATTTTAAACCTGGAGTATACAGCGCTCTTGCAGGTTTTATTGATATTGGTGAAACAGCTGAACAAGCGGTGCATCGAGAAGTTAAAGAAGAAGTTGGCGTGGAAATAACAGAATTGAAATATTTTGGGAGCCAGAGCTGGCCCTTTCCAAACAGTTTTATGATTGCTTTTAAGGCAGAATATTTACGAGGTGAAATTAACATCGATGGTAACGAGATAGAGGATGCCCGTTGGTTTCATTTAAGTAAATTACCCCCACTTCCCCCCAGCTCAAGTATTTCTAGAAAGTTAATAGAAAGTGTTATTTTAAAGGAGTAAAAGCTTTTTGCTTTGCGGAGCTTATGCTAAATGAAGTTCAAGGTTTCAGCCACGTTGCGCCCATAAGAAGGGGGGCGTAAAGATCTTCTTCCATGGGAATAAGAATGCTTTGTTCTTCTGCAGAGGTAGGAGGACGCGTAAGGAAGGAAATCTTGGGTGCATCACTGATAACAGCAAGAGGTGTTTGCTCATTTCCTTCTCCCATGACCAGCACTGCAGATGTCGCTAGTGCATCAAGAAGGTTGATTTGAGTTATACGCATGGACTTGTTATAAAGGTCAGGTTTTCCCACGTAGGAATAAAGAGGCTCAAATCCACACCACCCAAGAGCAATTCCTGTAACGCCGCGCCGCAGGGGGGTGGTGTGGCTATCAGTGATCATAATCCCTAAATGCTCAATGGAATGCTTTTGACGTACATAATTCCAAAGAGCTATAGCAGTATTCTGGATATCCTTAGGATATAAAATATAGACATCATCTCCATTTGATTCATCAATACCCGCTGAGGGAATCAGAATGTTATTCTTAAGAGTTAAATAAATGCCGTAAGGGTTTTCTCTCATTTGGGCAATGGCATCTGCTTCCTGCTTAATCAAGGCTTCTTTAGAAATACTTGCCTTTGGAAGAATATGTCCCTGGCAGATACTGATAATTTTCGATGTAATGACGAGAATAGTTTTCTCCGAGATCGAAAAGAGGTGACGATCAAGAATATTCTCTAGTAACTCACCTGATTGAATGAGATGGGTTTTGATCGCCTGAACATGCATGGGTATTTGTTGTCTCCTTAGATTTGCCTTGTATCATAATGCTTTTTTAATTTCATTACTGTTACTCTGGACCCCGCTGTCTAGCAGCGGGGCGTCGTGTGTGGTGCTAGTGACCCGCGACTTGATCGCGGGATCCACTTTGTAAGAGTTATTGAAGTTTTTTTTTATAGATGGTTCGATACGGCTTACAAATGACTTTTTTTAAGTATCCAAAAAGCTGCGAAGCTTGCGAGAACGGCTAGGGTGCTTAAGTTTACGCAAGGCCTTGGCTTCAATTTGACGGATACGTTCGCGAGTGACGGCAAACTGTTGGCCCACCTCTTCTAAGGTGTGGTCCGTATTCATACCGATACCAAATCGCATGCGTAAGACGCGTTCTTCACGGGGAGTAAGGCTCGCAAGGACGCGCGTTGTGGTTTCTCGCAAATTGGAAAGCACGGCTGCATCCACAGGCACGACAGCATTCTTATCTTCAATAAAGTCACCCAAATGACCGTCTTCCTCGTCTCCAATAGGAGTTTCAAGGCTGATCGGCTCTTTTGCGATTTTCATGACCTTGCGCACCTTATCAAGAGGCATCTTTAACTTATTAGCAAGTTCCTCTGGCGTGGGTTCTCGCCCAATTTCATGGAGCATTTGGCGAGAAGTCCGTACAAGTTTATTGATAGTTTCAATCATATGAACTGGAATACGGATAGTGCGTGCTTGGTCCGCAATGGAGCGGGTAATAGCTTGACGAATCCACCAAGTGGCATAAGTTGAAAACTTATAGCCACGCCTATATTCAAACTTATCAACGGCTTTCATAAGGCCAATATTTCCTTCTTGGATGAGGTCCAAGAATTGAAGGCCGCGGTTGGTATATTTTTTTGCAATAGAAATCACAAGCCGAAGATTGGCTTCAATCATTTCTTTTTTCGCGCGACTTGAATCGCGTTCACCTTTTTGAACCATACTCACAATGCGCCTTAATTCGGAAATAGGAAGGCCTGCCTCATCAGCAACTTCACCAATAGTTTTACGAATTTCGATGGCTTCATCCTTATGTTTTTCTAAAAACTTTTGCCAGCCCTTTCCAGAAAGGTCTTCAACTTTCTCAAACCATTCTGGGGCAAGTTCGCTTCCGTAATAATTTTCGAGGAAAACTTCTCTTCTTACACCTGAAGCTTCAGCAAGTCGTAATAGACGGCCCTCAAGACCAACAAGTTTGCGGTTAAAGGTGTAGAGTTGCTCTACAAGCTGCTCAATACGAGAGGAGTTAAGGTGAATACCCTCCATCAAATCGATGAGCTTATTGCGGAAATCTTCATATTTTTTTTCAGTTGAAGAAGAGGCTGCTTTTCCTTCTTGAAGTGTCTTTAAACGTTGTTCTTGAAGTTTTCGAAGTTGTGTATAAGTTTTAGCGATTTGATCAAAGGTATCAACAACCTTGGGACGCAGAGAATCTTCCATAGCGGAGATGGAGAGACTGGCAGCATCTTCATCCCCAAAGCTATTTTCATCCTCTAAAGATTCCTCTTCAATCGCAGGGTCTGCTAGAAGAGCACTTTCTACAAAATTTTCTACATCGGGATCCTCATCAGAAGGATCCTTGGTATAGGTTGATTCAATGTCGATAATATCCCTTAAAAGCATTTGATCTTTATTAAGAGCATCACGCCAGGTGACGATGGCACGGATGGTTAAAGGGCTTTCACAAATAGCCCCAATCATCATTTCACGGCCGGATTCAATGCGTTTCGCAATTTCAATTTCCCCTTCACGGGAGAGAAGCTCAACAGTTCCCATTTCGCGGAGATAAAGGCGAACCGGATCATCCGTTCTTCCTGCTTCACTAGCTTCAGCTGCGCCTTCAGTTTCATCCTCGTCCCCTTGCAGGGCACTTCTAGGCTTTTCTTCTTGGTCGGCCTCGTCGTCTTCAATAATATTGATGCCCATATCGGAAATCATGGACATAATGTCTTCAATTTGTTCTGAACTTAGTTTGTCTTCGGGCAGAATTTCATTAAGCTCTTCATAAGTGACATATCCCCGCTGTTTCCCTTGGGCGAGAAGTTGCTTAATCGCTTTCTCTCCTAAGGCAATATCCTTGGGATTTTTGTCATCATGATTTGTGGTCTCTGCAGTTGAACTTGCCATATTTGCCATTCAATCCATCCTTTAAATTTACTCAATACTAAATCATAAATTGTGCTCTATATACAACCTAATCGTGTAACATAGTGCTTTTTTTCAACATTTTAAAGCGTTGCCATGCCTCAGGAGACATTTCCTCCGCCAAGGAATCTCGTGCTGAACGGAGATCATCCTTTGCTGAGTGCCTTTCAAGCCGACTAAAAATCTCCTTCCACCCCTCTCGCGCTTCTTCAAAAGAAGCAGAAGCTTTCGCAAAAGCTCCATGAAGGAGAACTTGAGGAGAGAGGAGCCTCTCTATCTCGTCTTCAAAGCCACACTTAAGAAGAAAATCCTTTAATGACTCTTCTTGAGAGGTGTTGTTTGCATAAAACTGCAAAATAACTTCTCGCATTTCGTGAAGTTGAGCTTCTTTAAATTCTAAAAAAGCTAAATCATCACTCGTCTCATCTAATAAATTGGGATGATTTATAAGAATTGCAAGAAGAAGATGTTCATGAATTGATAATAAATTCACATTTTTTCGTTTTAAGGAAGTAAAATGAGTATTTCCCTCATTTTTTCTAACAATTTTTTTATAAAAAAGATCCTTAAAAGCAAAAAGATAATTTTTGCCAACGTCGCCATGCTTTATGGCCTGGGCCCAAAATGTATATTGTTGCTGCAGAGCTGTTTTCTTTTCAGGGGTGTCAAAGAGTTTGCCTTGGGTTAGAAACATCCATAGGGTATCGAGAAGAGATTGCGCACCTAAAAGAAGCTTTTGAAATTCAGTATTTTTACGAACTAAGCTATCGGGGTCTTCTCCTTGGGGGAGAAAAACAAATCTTAAGGAATATCCAGGTTTTAAAAGAGGTAATACCCTTTCAGCAGCCCGTGCAGCAGCTTTTAAACCTGCTGAATCTCCGTCAAAGCAAAGAATAGGCTCAGGGTCTAAGCGCCAAGCCAAAAGAATTTGATCTTCTGTAAGTGCTGTTCCTAAGGGCGCAACAGCGCCTTTATAGCCTGCTTGGTGAAGCGAAATAACATCCATATACCCTTCCACGATGAGGAGGGGCTCGGAGGTTGCTTTTTCTTTAGCAAAACCATAGCCATAGAGTAACTTTCCTTTGGAAAAAAGCGAAGTTTCAGGAGAATTGAGATATTTAGGCTCTCCTTTATTTAAAAGGCGGCCACCAAAAGCGACTATTTGCTTTTTTGTATTGTGGATAGGAAACATCAAGCGTCCACGGAAACGGTCATAGGGAGCCTTCTTCTCTTCCCCTTGAGCCGAAAGGCCCGTCTCTAAAAGCACGCTTTCAGCAAAGCCTTTAGCTTTTAAGTGTTCTTCCAGGGTATGATATCCCTCAGGAGCATAGCCCAGCTGAAATTTTTGAAGCGTTTCTGGTCGTATTCTTCGGGATTCGGTATAGCGTAAAGCCTCAATGAATTTTCCTTGAACTAAATTTTTTTGATACCACAGATTAGCTTCTTGAAGAGCTTCTAAAAGAGGGGTGAGATTTTCTTTTGGTTCTTCACTACGACCTATCATCTCAGCAGGTACTGTCAACCCTGCACGAGCGGCCAGCTCTTTGACAGCTTCCATAAAAGTGAGTTTGTGGATTTCAGTGAGAAAGCGAATGACATCTCCATGGGCGCCGCAACCAAAGCAATGGTAGAATTCCTTTTCATTATTTACCGTAAAGGAAGGTGTTTTTTCATGATGAAAGGGACAGAGTCCATGATATTCGCGCCCTTTACGCGTCAATTTGACTCTTTCGCCAATAATTTCCGATAGGGAAAGGCGCGAGCGCAATGTATCTAAGAATTTATCGCGAGCTAGCAATGTAAACCTTTTCTAAGTGAGTTGTTCTTTATTGGGCCTTTACAGGAGCCATGAGTTGAAGTTCTTTCCCATCACTAAACACAAGGGTAAGAGGAACATCTTTTTGTCCCTCTGTGAGGGGAGTCTGAAGGGCCATAAGCATGATATGAGTTCCTCCTGGCTCTAAAGAGACGTTCCCTTTTGCAGGGATGTGTATGGTGGAAATTTCTTGCATTTGCTTTCTTCCCTCCACATCAGCAATTTCATGTAATTCAGCCCTTGCAGAAACAGGGGAAGAAACATTAATGAGGGAGACATTCGAGTCTGAAGTATTGCTGAGTTTCATATAGGCAGCCGTGTTAGAGCCGGTTGAAGCCCGAACCCAAAGGTCTTGGACTTGAATTTCAGCAAGAGCTGCCGTACTTATCAGGCTGGTCGCAAGAAGGAACGTGAAATATTTTTTCATTTTTTTACCTTCATTTTGTGTATTGTTCTTTTATAAGAAAAACCACAAAACAAGCCAAAAGTAAAGAAATGCTAACAGAGCTGAGAGCGAAAGCAAAATCCATAGAATCATAGACGCGGACGCCATTGAGCATTTTTCCACCCGAACTATGATCCAAAAGCCATCCAATGAAAGGTTGAAAGATAACCCCACTTAACATGCACATCATATTATGGAATCCCCCAGCAGTTCCGCTGGCAGATAAGGGGTTAAGTGCACAGGTCATGGAGAAAGCGAGAAACTGTCCCCCTAAGAAAAAACCTCCCAAAAACAAGAAGGATGTTAAAAGCCAAAGGGGCAAGTTGGGAACATAAAAAATAGTCGCCAGACAAATTAAAGCACCGAAAGCTGAAATAAAAACAGGAGTTTTATAAGCATTTAAGCGTTGACAGAGAAAGGGAAAGAGCGGCGCCCCGAGGCCTACTCCCACATACATGGCGGAAACAATGCCGCCTGCAGTTGATTTATCTAACTGATAAGCAGACATCAGGAAAGGGGGACCCCAAAGGTCAGCAAATCCGGAAAGAGGGAGGTACATAAATCCCCCATATAAGGCAATAAGCCAACTTTGGGGTTTGTTGATTACCACAGCAATACTTTTCAAAATGCTTGAAGAGGGAAGGTGGTGTTCCTTGTCTCCATGACTTTTTAAGATAATTTCTTCTAAGTGATCGGGCGCTTTATCTCGAACAATGCTCCAGGCGGCAAAGGCAAGACCAAATCCCGCAAAAGCAATAAACCACATGGCTTCTCGCCATCCAGAAACCTGCACAAGCCATCCCATAGGATATCCTGCCGAGACGCCTCCCACAGTTCCTAAAAGGAGAGTGAGCCCTACGACAAAGGGAAGCTTATGAGAAGGAAACCACAGGGTGCCGAGCTTAAGGCAGCTTAAAAAGGCAAAGGCAGAACCAGCACCAATCATGCCGCGTCCAAATGCGGCGACATAAAGAGTATCGGCGGTAGAAAAAACAAGGGCACCCAAACTACATAAAATGGCAGCAAAAGTGAGGAGACGCCGCGGTTTAAAGCGATCCATGAGGGTACCGACAGGGATTTGAAGGGCCGAATAGGTATAATAGTAAAATCCAGTTAAGGTTCCTAAGGCACACCCATCCACCTGAAAGGATGCCATCAGGTCTTCTGCCATGACACCTGGAGAAACACGTAGCATAAATTGATAGCAGTAAAAAAAAGCGGCACATCCCCAAATAATCCAACTTTTTGAAAGAAAGAGAGGAACAGACTTTGTTGTGATTGAAGTGGAATTTGTCATAACACCTATCAATTTTCTATTTAAAAACAGAGTTAAGATTAGCGGTCCTTTTTTGAGGGGTCAATCGGGAAATTTTTTTGAACGCAGATGACCTCATGAAAATTTTCAATCTTTTTTAATGACAGAAGCTGATTTATCAGTTGTGATAGGATCACCTCTCCCACAACGGGGAGAGGTAAAAAAACTTTATTTTTCTTATAAATTTTCATGAGGTGTCCCTGTTTTTGAACGTCACTCCCGTTCCGGGTAGGCTTCCTTAATGAAAATGACTGCTAAAGTGGCCAAAACTAAAGCGATAATGAGGCTTGTCAAGGCCATTTGATAAGCTGCTGGTGAATAAAGGCGAATACCATTTTCAGTAGCGCTCTCCCAGAAAAGATCCAAAAGCCATCCAATAAGAGGTTGTAAAAGAATGCCACTTGTCATGGAAACAAGGTTCTGAAAACCTGAGGCCATACCGCTGACAGAAAGAGGGTTGATCTCGCAGACCACAGAAAAAGCCATGAATTGCCCTCCCATCATGAGCCCTGAGAAAAAAAGAACTACTATGGCAAAAGAAGGCGTCAAAATAGGGCTATAAATGATAATTGCGAAGGCACAAAGGGCGCCTAGGGAAGCGCAAAACAGAGCTACTTTAAATCGTTTTAAGTAATCAGAGAGAAAAGCAAAAAGAGGTGTTCCGAGTCCAACACCCAAATAAAGTAGAGTTGTCGCGAGAGAAGCGGATTGTTTATCCATATGATGAACTTGGGTTAAAAAAGGGACTCCCCACATATCCGCAAAACCTGCGATAGGCACGTACATCATGAAGCCATAGATGGCAAGAAGCCAGGTTTGGGGTTTTTGTATAATAATGATTAAGCCTTTCCAAAGGCTCAACTTGGGGCTTCCAATAGCATGATGTTGGTTGATATAATTTTCCAAAATCTTTGGAGGGTGATCACGCACGATGAAAGCTGCGAGGAGAGCGATGAAAGTACCTCCAAGAGCCGTTAACCAAATGGCTTCTCGCCAACCAAAGGCATCCACCAAAAAAGACATGGGGTAGCTTCCAGACATGCCGCCTGCAGTTCCTAAAAGGAGGGTAAAGCCTACAATAATAGAGATATGTTGGGGAGGAAACCAAAGGGTTCCCAACTTCATACAACTTAAAAATCCAAAGGCAGAGCCAGCACCAATAAGAAATCGGCTGATTGAAGCCATAAGAACTGTATCGGCTGAGGCAAAGAGAAAACTTCCTCCTGTGCAAGTTAGGGCGGCACATACTAATAGGCGTCGAGGCCCAAATTTGTCCAAGAGACTTCCTACAGGAAGTTGAAATCCTGCATATCCATAGAAGTAAAAGGAACTTAAAAGTCCTAACGTACAAGCATCTACATGCAGGTCAGTCATTAATTCGTGTGTCATTACACTTGGTGAGACACGGAGGAGGAACTGATAACAAAAAAAGAGGGCAGCACACGCCCAAACAATCCAACTACGGGCTAAGGAGGGAATCATGGTTTTACTCAATAGTGTTGTTTAATATGTTTTAAGCCTATCGAATAGAATTCCTTCTGTAAAGTGGGGGCTTGCAGCGTTATGGAATCTTTCGTATAAACCTGTATAAGGCGGGTGTAGCTCAATGGTAGAGCAGAAGCTTCCCAAGCTCCAGACGAGGGTTCGATTCCCTTCACCCGCTCCAGCCTTGTGGAGTTTTTTAGTATGAAAAAACTTGTTTTTTTATTGCCTTTGATGAGTATTATTTCAGCGTGCACTCCACTAAGTCGTGAGGAGCAATTAGCTCTTTTTCACTCTCGCTGTATAGACTATGGGTACGTCCAAGGCACACAGGAATTTGATAAGTGTCTGGCAAGACAAGAAAGTCGGCATCAGCAACGCTCTCTTCGTATGCGGGTGAATAGGGCGGATGACCTTAGTTTCCTTGAAAAAGAAACTCTTCGTCAGCAGGAACTCAAGATGAAGGAGAAACAAGAGAGTTCTGGATCGTAGTCTTCTTGTCCATTCTTATTTTTATAACGTCCTGTTTCTGCATTTTTTTATATGGCTGTATTCCTGGACCCCGTGGCTTGACAGCGGGATCTAGGAGAACAGCACCTTAGATTCGCGATTAAACCACGAGTTGTTGAGTCCCCCTCGTGTAACTCGGGGTCTCAGGATAACATCTCTTTGTATTTATTAGACGAATGTCATCCTGAGGAGCCCTTTAGGGCGAGCTCAGGATCTATTCAATAACATAGTTGATCCAATTTTAGGAAGGTCCATGAAGTTTTTTTGTATAGGAATTTGTTGCATAAGTTAAGGTGGATAAAGCTAGAAGCCGCTGGTAAGGTTTCCTGAAAATTATTAAGGTTCTTAAAATTCATGACCCAAAGGATTTTTACATTTAATGTTGCGCCAATAAGAAGGGGACTCCTTCTTTCATTGCTGAGTTTTTTCTTTTTCAAAATTTGCCATGCTTCTCTCAACAAAGTTCCCGAAGAATCACAGATTATGGAGTCCATTTTAGTTGAAGGCATAAAAGAAAAAAGTTGGCGCGATTTATCAACTTTAATTTTGATTAAGGATTTTACATATCAAAAGTTGAAAGACTATGCAAAAAAAAATGAAGTCTTTGCCAAGGAGTTAATGTTTGGCACAGACGAAGGTGAAAATGTATCAAAAGATGATGTGGATATAATACGCCTTGAAAATGGGTATCTTTTGCTAACGGTCTCAGCAATCGACATAGGGCCAAAGCAGAATGAATTGTACTTCTTTTTGATTCACAACGGTAAAAGTGATTGGATTCCGCTTCAGTTTGACTTTACCAAGAAAGAAAAGGGATATAAACCTTGGTCACTCATGTGTGATAAAGTTGAGTATGAGGCTCCCTTTCTAAAGATTCACTCTCGTGGTACGCCTGAAAGCTGTGCTGAGTGCGGCGATACAGATGTTTTCTTATCTCAGGATGGCTCTTTTAAGCTTGTTCGTACCTTACGCGCATTTATTGATAAGGAAAGATTATATAAAGATTTAGACAAAGGGCTGGATGGAGATTATCTCAATTATATTAAAGAGGAGGTAATCTTATATCAATAAGAGCTAATTTACTCTTGCTCAGATTTATCTTATTCTTGCCCCTAAGAAAGGATATTGTAAATTCAAAGTCTGATGATGAAATTGCAATATGCTAAATATGAATACTCTAAAGAGCATTTTGTTTTCTTATGAGTGAATAAAAAAACTCACTCCCCATTATGAATCACTAGCAGCTGAGGTTGGATTGCTAATCACTTTATCAGTGTAAATCGCCCTTTGGCCTGAAGAGCATCCATGATGCCATGGGGATTATGGATTGAAAAAACCATAATGGGAATTTGGCTTTCGCGGGCGAGAGCAATAGCGGAGGTGTCCATCACTCTTAAATCTTCGGCAATCACTTTATGATAAGAAAGTTCGGAATAAAAGACTGCATCCTTATTTTTCATAGGATCACTGTCATAAACCCCATCCACTTTGGTAGCCTTCATCAAGACTTCACAGTTTAACTCAGAGGCTCTTAAAGCTGCAGCCGAGTCAGTTGTAAAATAGGGGTTTCCTGTGCCAGCAGCACAAATAATAATGCGGCCCTTTTCCATATGATGGGCAGCTCTGCGGCGGATATAAGGTTCGCAAATAGACTGCATGGGGATGGCAGACATGACGCGCGTTTCCAGGCCCATTTGCTCAAGTTTGCTTTGTAAAGCTAAGGCATTGATGACGGTGGCGAGCATTCCCATATGGTCCGAAGTCGTGCGCTCAATCCCTTGCGCTTCTCCATTCAGGCCACGGAAAATATTCCCGCCTCCTACAACAATCGCTTGCTCGACACCAAAATGATGAGCCTCTTTAACTTCAGAACAAATGCGCTCAACGGTGTCAAGGTCAAGTCCATAGGATTGTTCACCCATTAGGGCTTCTCCTGAAAGTTTCAGAAGAACGCGTTTATAAAGAGGTTTTGAAGAGGCTTCCATTCTTATTTTCCAAGCTGTGCAGCAACTTCTGCAGCGAAGTCGGTTTGTTCCTTCTCAATCCCTTCGCCTAAGCCGAAACGAATAAAAGCAGCAAGCTTAATAGGAGCGTTAAGCTCCTTTGATGCATTAGCAACCACATCCTTAATGCGGGTTTTTCCATCAATGACAAACACTTGCTCTTCCAAGACAGACTCTTCGTAGAACTTGCGCAAGCGGCCTTCTACCATTTTATCGATAAATTCTTCGGGTTTGCCAGAGGCCAAAGCTTGATCGCGGAAAATAGCGCGCTCTCGCTCAACTTCCTTTGGATCTACAGCATCAATAGAGAGGGCAATGGGTTGAGAAGCGGCGATATGCATAGCGATTTGCTTGCCCAAGGTTTCAAGTTTGTCCTTTGGAGCAGAAGATTCGAGAGCCACCAAAACGCCGAGGCGCCCAAGACCGGGTGCTGTTGCGCTATGAACGTAAGGAACCACGGTACCCTGAGAAACTTCGAGATAAGCTGCTCGGCGCAACCCCATATTTTCACCAATGGTGGCCACAAGATGGGTAAGCTCTTCTTCAACTGTTTTGTTAGCCCCAGGATAAGATTGCTTTTTCAGAGCTTCGAGATCGCCTTTGACGTCATTGCTGAGCTCTGCAACCTTCATTGTAAACTTTTGAAAGTGTTCATTGCGGCCAACAAAGTCGGTTTCTGCATTCACTTCAATGATAGCGCCATGATTGTCTTGACAAGAAACAGCCACCAAGCCTTCAGCCGCAACGCGTCCTGACTTTTTCGCTGCTGCCGCAAGGCCTTTTTTGCGAAGCCAATCTACAGCAGCCTCTAAATCACCGCTGGTTTCAGTAAGGGCCTTTTTACAATCCATCATTCCCGCACCCGTCTTCTCGCGCAGGTCCTTGACAAGTTTAGGGGAAATATCCGCCATGACTTACTCCTTTTGTTTAAATAGTTCGATTGAATTTAAGCGTTTTCTTGAGCCGTTGTTGAATCCGCTTTTTTCTTCTTCACCGCAGCAGCCTTTGGCGTAGCAGTTGCTTTTGCTTCGATTATCTCTTCAGCTTCAGGTTTTGGTTCAGCTTCAGTAAAAGCTTCTTCTTCAATAATCACTGTAACGTCTTCTGCTGCCCCAATATCTTTACCTGTTGCTTTTATTTCAGCTTGCAAGCCGTCCAAAACAGCAGCGGACACGAGGGTGCAGTAAAGCTCAATAGCGCGTTGAGCATCATCATTTCCAGGGATGAGATAATCAATGCCATCAGGATTAGAATTACTGTCGACAATAGCGACAATGGGAATCCCCAGCTTGTTGGCTTCCTGAATAGAGATATCTTCTTTATTTGTATCGATGATAAAAAGAATATCAGGAACACCGCCCATATCTTTAATACCGCCCAAGGAAAGTTCAAGTTTGTCTCTTTCTCTTTCCAGTGTTAAAAGTTCTTTCTTTGTGTAACCTTGGGTGCCTTCATCTAATTGTTCTTGCAGTTCACGCAGGCGCTTAATGGACTGAGAAATGGTCTTCCAGTTAGTCAACATGCCACCGAGCCAGCGATGGTTCACATAATATTGTCCACAAAGGGAAGCCGCTTCCTTGACCGTTTGAGACGCTTGACGCTTTGTTCCCACAAAAAGAACTCGTCCACCATTAGCAACCGTTCCTCGAATCGCTTCAAGGGCATGGTGCAACATTGGCACAGATTGTTGTAAATCGATAATATGGATTCCCCCGCGAGATCCAAACAAATAGGGAGCCATTTTAGGGTTCCAACGACGGGTTTGGTGTCCAAAATGAACTCCAGCTTCCAAAAGCTGGCGCATAGTAAAAGTCGGCATCATAATAAAGGTTTCCTTTCTCCAGTTAATCCGCCGCAGAGAATGGGGGCTTTTGCCACCGGAGGATTTCTCTGCGTGTGTATTTTGCACTCACCCTGAGAGCAATGAGTCTTTATATAGCTTGTCTTAAGCCAGAGGACAAGAACAATATGGTCCTTTTAGAGAATTTCCCCTGCCCAGAGAGCCGTTAAAAATTCTTCAATCGGCCAAACAAGGATTTCTTGGGAATCAATGCGCATGAGGCGCTTCCTTTGTTCAAGCGTGACGAGGTGAAGTTTTGCCTTGTATTCCTCTCCAAAAGCGATGAGTCCCTTTAAATTTTTACGTTCGATGGGGGTTGATATTTTGCACTCAATGGCAATTTGCCCATTTTGCAAAATGAAATCTACCTCGTGAGTCCCGTTTTGTGTTCGCCAAAAGTTAAGAGAATGTTCAAGATCATTTAGGTACTTATGAGCGATGAGTTCAAGAAAAACGTAATGCTCAAAGGCTTTTCCTGCATCCGCTCCTTTGAATTCCACAAAGTTATATTTTTTAAGATAATTCGCAAGTCCCGTGTCCATCAGATAAAATTTGGGAGTCTCTCTTATATTCCTGCGTCTCCCTTGCTTTTGAAAAGGGGTTAAAAAATAACCAATATACATTTCTACCAGGATTTCGAAATAAGCTTTGACAGTTTTTGCATCCACGCCGCAATCTCGTGAAATATTTGAGTAGTTGAGAAGCTCTCCTTGGCAAAAACCTAACGTATCTAAAAAGCGTGTGAAGCCTTGGAAGGAACGAAGGCTTGCTTCTAAGTGAACCTCTTGTAAGAGGTAATCAATAACATAGGACGACAGCAATTTGTGAGAATAAGAAGAAAGGTAGTGGCTTGGAAGAAGCCCACGATTCATAATTTTTCCCCAATTGAGAGTCTTAAGCTCGGGGAAACAAAGAGGCATAAACATTGTTCTAAAGGCCCGTCCGCCTAAAAGATTAGAACCACTTTGCTTGAGTTTTCGAATGCTCGACCCACAGAGGATAAATTTGGCTATCTTCAATGTTCTCCATCATCCAATGGACTTCATCGAGAAGTTGAGGAATTTTTTGAACTTCATCGAGGATAATTGGTTTGTCTAAAGTTTCCTTTGAAGCCGCAAGAATTTCTTCACGCAATAGGAAGGGCTGGTTGACATATTTTTGAAAAATGTCCGTCTTTAAAAGATCCACATAAAGAGAGTCGGGAAATTTCTGACGTAGGTAGGTTGATTTGCCCGTTTTGCGAGCTCCCCATAGAAATGTAGAATAAGATTCAGGGAGGGTTAAATCTAGATATCGTTTAATCTTTTCCATAAGAAAAGGCTCCTTTTATCTGTGTTTATAAGGAGTATGTTCCCTAAAAACACTGTTTTCAAGGAATATGCTCCCTAAAAACACGGTTTTTAGAGGACAGAGGGTTGGAATATGTGCGATAGGAAGAGTTTTGCAATTTCATTAATGGTTTAATCATTTCCATCTATTTGATTTTGAAGGAAATAAATAATAATAAATAATATTTACAAAGGAGATAAAAGGCGCTATTCTCCAACATAATAGAGCTTATACAAGAATAGCTCACAAAGTTATCCACAGCCTCTTTAATAAGTTTTTAGTTTTCATTTTTAGTTTTTTTCTTTTGTTTTCAATAAGAACGTTTTTTCTGTCGCCCTTGTGTTGAAAAAAATAAAATTATTATCCGGTTTGTTAATAGTTTAGTAACTAATTGAAGCGAGACTGCTCACGCCAATTCAAATGAGCATAACATACAGGAGGATTAAAAATGTCAAAAATACAATTTTTAAATGCAATTGATATTGCAAGACAAACTATACCATTCATTATGATTACCGCTATATTTGTAGGACTTGCTTATACTTATGGCCATGCGTTGAGTCCTTTTCAGATCTCTCCCTCTAATGAGCTTGTTCGCCTAAGCTGCCATTACGCACCATAAGCTTAGCTTTATTCGATAAAAAAAGATTCCATTCTAAAAAGATCAGGGAGCTTCGGCTCCCCTTTTTTGAATAAACAGAGATTAAGAGAATTTTATTTTTTCCTCTAAATTAAGGTAAAATTAACAAAATATGTGAATAATCTCAGAGAACTGGCGTTTTCTTGTTAAACCACGTTTTCAAATGCGATTGTGTGTGCTATGAGATTGCTCCATGCGGGCGTGGTGGAATTGGTAGACACGCCAGACTTAGGATCTGGTGGCGCAAGCCGTGGGGGTTCAAGTCCCTTCGCCCGTACCAACTTTGTAGTGAGAGGAATGAAATTTTAGGTTTTCTCTCATAGGATATTTTGTAAAGTAAGCGAGGCATAGGACATGCAAGTTAAACAAACTCTTTCAGAAGGTCTCAAGCGGTCATTTCAGATCACTTTTCCCGCAAAGGATATTGAATCAAAAGTTAATGCCCAACTTGAAAAAATTGGACAAAAGGCTAAAATTCCTGGTTTCCGCCCCGGTAAAGTGCCTCTTCCTATCCTAAAACAACGTTATCATAATGAGGCTATCTCAAAAACGCTTGATGCCTGTGTTGACGTGGCTGTAAAGCAAGTTGTCAAAGAGAATGATTTAAAACCTGCTCTAAAGCCAAAGGTGGAACTTGATTCCTTTGATCAAGGAAAAGATCTTGTTTTTAGCATCAGTCTTGAAGTTCTTCCCACCATTGGTGAAGTAAAATTTAAAGATCTTGCTTTTGAAAAGTATGTGGTTGATGTTCCGGAAAAGACTATTAAACAGGTCTTAGATAACTTTGCTAACCGCACACGAGAAACGCGTCCTCTTGAAAAACTTCGCAAAACCAAAAAAGGGGATGTAGCCATTATTGATTTCGAAGGATTTATTGAAGATGAACCTATTGAAGGCGGTAAAGGTCAAGATCATGCCCTTGAATTGGGATCAGGCTCTTTTATCCCCGGTTTTGAAGATCAACTGATTGATCAAGAAAAAGGCGCGCGTCTGGATGTTAAAGTTACCTTCCCTAAGGATTATCATGAAAAGCATTATGCGAACAAGCCTGCTCATTTTGAAGTTCATTTAAAAGATATTCATGAGGTGGAACCTGCAGCTATAGATGAGAAACTTTCTAAAAAACTTGGTTTTAAAACGGTTAAAGAGATGGAGGAAGGGGTAAAAGCAAGTCTTGCAAAGGATTATAACGCTCAAGCTTTTATTTCTACAAAGCGTCATGTATTAGATGCCCTAGCAGAACGGTTTATCTTTGATGTGCCTCAAAACATGGTTGAAATAGAATTTGAAAACATTTGGAATCAACTCTGTCAAGAGCTGGGGATTGATCAAGGAGATGCAGCGAATGCCAACGCCAAAGGTAAGAAGGGCTCAAAAACCTTTGAAGAAGCGGCGGGTCAGAGTGAAGAAGTCCTTCGGGCTGAGTATAAGCTTATTGCGGAACGTCGTGTTCGTTTAGGTCTCCTCCTTGCTGAAATTGGTAACCGGAACAATGTTACGGTCACCCAACAAGAATTTATTAATGCGTTGACAGCGAGGGCGCGAGAGTTTCCAGGACAAGAGAAACAAGTTTTTGATTTTTACCGTAACAATGAATCAGCCATGGCCTCCTTAAGGGCGCCGATTTTTGAAAATAAGGTCGTTGACTTTATTCTAAGCGAAGCCAAGGTTTCGGAAAAATCCATCACACCAGAAGATTTGGAAAAGTTACTGGCTAAAGATGAGGAAGATGCTGAAAAGCAGATTTTAGCTCAAGTGAAGTCTGAGAAAAAACCAACTAAAAAGTCAACGAAGAAATAGGGAAAGTAAGGAGAAATGAATATGGACATCAGCATGAATAATTTAGTTCCCGTCGTTGTCGAACAGACGGCTCGTGGTGAGCGCTCTTTCGATATTTTTTCTCGTCTTCTCAAGGAAAGAATTATTTTCTTGAATGGTCCTATTGATGATGTGGTCTCAAGCCTTGTTTGTGCTCAGCTTCTTTTTTTGGAATCAGAAAATCCAAATAAAGACATTTCTATGTATATTAATTCTCCTGGAGGAGTCGTAACGTCAGGGTTTGCCATTTATGATACGATGAATTACATCCGCTGTGATATTTCTACTCTCTGTTTTGGGCAAGCAGCCTCCATGGGCTCTTTCCTGCTTACCGCAGGAACTAAAGGAAAGCGCTATTGTTTACCAAATTCTCGGGTTATGCTTCACCAACCTTTGGGTGGTTTTCAGGGGCAAGCTGCTGATATTGAAATTCATGCGCGCGAGATTTTAGAAATTCGTGCTCGTATGAACAAGCTTTATGCAGATTGCACAGGCCAACCTTTGGATGTGATAGAAAAAGCTATGGACCGAGATAACTTTATGCCTGCAGAAACAGCAAAAAAATTTGGTCTTGTTGATGAAGTTATCACCAATCGCCCTTTTTCCCCTGAAGTGAAAAAAAGTGCATAACGAGGAAAAATCAGAGCAAATAATTTTATTTATTAACGATTTATTGGTAGTTCCATGCGATCCTGAGATAAGAGAGGAAACATACCTTAACAGGGCCTCTTATCAGTTTGGAACAATTTAAAGGAGGGTGCTATGACAAAATCAAAAGACGACGATATAAAAAACCCTCTCTACTGCTCTTTTTGCGGCAAAAGTCAACATGAAGTACGCAAACTTATTGCAGGACCTTCCGTCTTTATTTGCGATGAATGCGTTGATCTTTGTACTGACATTATCAAGGAAGAAAACAAAGGGCCGTTGCTTCGCTCACCCGAAGGCGTGCCAACACCAAAGCAAATTTATGATGTTCTGAATGATTATGTGATCGGCCAAGAAAGTGCGAAAAAGGTGTTATCGGTTGCTGTCCATAACCACTACAAGCGCCTTGAGCATGGCAGTCATTCAGATGACGTTGAGCTTTCTAAATCCAATATTCTTCTTGTGGGACCAACGGGCTGTGGTAAAACACTCCTTGCGCAAACTCTGGCGCGCATTATTGATGTCCCTTTTACCATGGCGGACGCTACCACATTGACGGAAGCTGGTTATGTGGGAGAGGATGTGGAAAACATTATCCTCAAGTTGCTGCAAGCGGCTGACTATAACGTGGAAAAGGCCCAACGCGGTATTGTTTACATCGATGAAGTCGATAAAATTTCCCGCAAGTCAGATAATCCCTCCATTACTCGTGATGTCTCGGGTGAGGGGGTGCAACAAGCTCTTCTCAAAATTATGGAAGGTACAGTGGCATCTGTTCCTCCTCAAGGAGGACGTAAGCATCCTCAACAGGAATTTTTGCAAGTGGACACGACGAACATTCTCTTCATCTGTGGAGGTGCTTTTGCGGGCATTGAAAAACTTATCGCAACGCGAGGTAGGGGAACCTCCATTGGTTTCGGTGCGGATGTAAGAGGTCCTGAAGATCGTAAAACAGGAGAACTTTTAAAAAATCTTGAAACGGAAGATCTTTTGAAATTTGGCCTTATCCCAGAATTTATTGGTCGTCTTCCTGTGATTGCGACCCTTAATGACCTTAATGAAGAAGCGCTTATTCAAATCCTAACTGAGCCAAAAAACGCGCTGACAAAGCAATATAAGCGTCTTTTTAATATGGAAGGTGTCGAGTTAAACTTTACGGACGGCGCTTTGAAAGCCATTGCTCAGAAAGCAGTTGAGAGGAAAACAGGTGCTCGGGGTTTGAGATCTATTTTAGAGGCAACCCTTTTGGATACTATGTTCGAGTTGCCAACCATTGAAAATGCGGAAGAGGTTGTCATTAATGAGGAAGTTATTCTCAATAATGCGGAGCCGCTCTTCATCTATGGTAAGAAGAGTTCGAAGAATGCAGAAGGAAATGGAGCATAGTACAGTCGTAAATTAGATCCTGAGTCCCTCTCGCTACGCTCAAGGTCTCAGGATGACTTATTTTTCTAACAAAACAAAGCATTGTCATCCTGAGGAGCCTTTTAAGGCGAACTCAGGATCTTTTCAACAGCATCGTTGATGACAAAAGTATCCAAATTTTATTAAAGTTGATCACCTCTAAAAATTCAGTTGTCATGCTGAACTTGTTTCAGCATGACACCTTAAAGGGTTTTTAGAAGTACTCAGTTTTATTGGTTCTTTGATGAAGAAGGCTTTTCTTTCTGCTTCCTGTATTTTTTGCAAGTTTTTTTGCAATAGAGAGAATAGAGAGATGCAGTGTCTAAATTGTCAGTATCAGTTGCTTGGAGACAGGCATCTCGTGCAGAAGCACAAGAGGATTCACATGATGAACATAGGTCTGGCTTTGTATCAGCGCCAAGAGAATGACTGCGGCATTCTTTCGTAAGAGACTCACAAGATGATGGAGGAGAAGCTGTACTTGGTGATGTGGCTGCCTCTTGAGCTTGAACCTCTGTGAATCCTAAGGCACAAACGATAATGACACTGCTTAAAAATCTTTCCATGAGGTTCTCTCCCTATCTGATTTAATTTTTTTTATTCTCTAATTTATAAGTTAATAAACCCTTAAGCGATCCACTTTATTTTTTCTTCTCTGAGGGAATCGGAGGCAATAGCCTTTCTAATGTGGGTTAAAAGTCGGTTCATGAAGTGTACGTTATGGATGGTGAGAGCCTTCATGGCGAGAAGCTCTCCGGCTTTTAAAAGGTGATGGAGATAGGCCCTGGAGAGTGTTTGACAGGTGTGACAGCTACAGGTTTCGTCAATGGGGCGAGGATCATCGCGAAAGCGGGCATTGCGCAAATTCATGTGTTCCCTGCCTTTGGGGTTTTCTTCTAACTGCTCCCACACGGAAGGGGGAGTTAGGGCGCCGCCATGGCGAGCAAGGCGAGTTGGGTGCACACAATCAAAGGTATCAATGCCTTGGGTTACACCATAGAAAATATCGCTTATGCCGCCAATCCCCAGCAAATGGACGGGACGGCTTGGATCTAATGGCTCCATGGCCATCTCGACAACTTCCGCCATTTGAGTTTTATCGGCACCGAGGGAGCCTCCAACCGCATGGCCAAAGAAGGGCTGGCTGTTGACGAAATCAGCGCTCATCCGCCTTAAGTCAGGGTAAACCCCCCCTTGGGTAATGCCGTAAAGGGCTTGGATGCTCGTATCACCGCGCTGAAATTCTTTTAAACTGCGCTCCGCCCAGCGGTGGCTCATATGCATGGATTTTTCCGTGTAGGATTTATCCACATGAAAAGGCGTGCACTCATCGAGTACAACGATGAGATCAGCTCCCAAGTCGCGCTGAACCTGAATAGATTTTTCAGGACTCAACACATGAGTTTTTCCATCCAGGTAGGATTTAAAGGTGGCGCCTTCTTCAGTAATGCTCAGAAGGCTTTTGGGACGGGTTGACTGGCGTCTGCCCTTGACTTCCTCGGCAACGGATCCGTGGCCGAGGCTAAAAATTTGAAAGCCGCCTGAATCCGTCAGCATGGGGCCATGCCAGCCCATAAATTTATGAAGTCCTCCCATTTTTGCCACCAACTCGGCTCCTGGTTGAAGCATCAGGTGATAGGTGTTGGAGAGAATAATTTGGGTCTTCTCTCGCCACATTTCCTCAGGAGTTGCGCCTTTAATGGCCGCTTTTGTAGCACAAAAGATAAAGGCTGGCGTTTCCACAATGCCGTGAGGCGTAGAAAGTTTTCCCAGGCGGGCCTTAGAAGAAGGTGCCCGAAAAGTTACCTCAAAGTTAAACTTAGAATATTCCATTAGCGAACCATAAATCTTGCAATATAAAGAAAAGGAATTCCCATAAGGGCCATAAAGAGCCTTATAATATAGGTTCCTAGGATATAGGTAAAGAAGACAGTCTTCCATGGCAAGGGGTAGGAAGCAAAAACCATCCAGGCAAGTACACTGAAGGTCATATTATCGAGGAACGCAGCAATTAATGTCGAAACAAAGGTGCGAAGCCATAAAGCTTTTCTATCCGTGAGTTTTGAAAGGAGAGAGAAAAGCCAGATATCGTTTTGTTGACCAATGACATAAGCGATTAAACTGGAGATCAATAAAGCAGGAGCAGGCAAAAACAAGACACACATGGCGTTGTGGCTCTCTTGATAACCCACAGCTGGCTTAAAACCCAGGGTAAAAAACATGAATAGCGTGATAAGGAGCATACTTGAAAAGCTGAGCCACACGGCTTTTTTTGCCTCTACCTTTCCATAATATTCAGTCAAAATGCTACTAACATAGAAAATTGAAGAAAAGACAACGGTTCCAAGAGCAATAGGTTCATGGAAAAACTCAAAAGTTGATGCCTTCTGCACCTGGATATTGGCAACAACGACGGCAAGAGAGCTGTAAACCATTAAACCGGTGGCGCCAAAAACTCGCATCATAAATAAGATAAGAATCCCGCAAAACAGAAACAATGCAAGGGTCAAACCTTCAGCAGAAAACTGTTGGAGCCACATCATCAGAAGGTGAGGGGACATAGATATTTTCTTTCTTTTCAAATTACTTTTGGAGGTAAGCAAATTCTAAAAAGAAATACAAATATTATTTTTCAAATGTTTAGCGGTGATGAAAAGGTGAAACAAAGGTGAATTAACTAAAAATTAAACAAAATTAATTAAAATATTTAATTATGATAATTAAAACGTAAGGATTTTTAAATGAATTTTTTTATAAGCGCTCTTGTTTTTCTCTCTCCTTTGACAATTCTTTTTCACCCTTTGTCTGCGGCTTCTCCTGAAGATCTTGCACAACTTCAATCTCTACAAAAAAATGACCAAAGAAAACCTTTGGATCTTTCTTATGCTGATTTACGTGCCTATGACCTGAAAGGTATAAACTTAGAGGGAGCCAATCTTCAGGGATGTACTTTGATGGGGATGGATATACGCGGTATTAACTTTGAAAAGTCCAATTTAAGAGCAGCTGATTTTTCAGAGACGACAATTGAAAATTCTTCTTTCTCTAATGCTAATTTAGAAGGTGCTAGTTTTATCGATGCAAAGATTGCATCTACAAACTTTGAAAATGCAAATTTAAAAAATGCCTCTTTCGATGGAAGCTCTCTTAAGGGTGTCAATTTTAGACATGCAAATCGGGAAGGGGCTACTTTTTCTGGAATAACTGAAGAGCATACAAATTAGCATTTGTCCTCTTTGCAAATTTTAGAATACGTATGTCACTCTCTTTTGTTGTCCGCATTCTGAAGAATGCCATTGATAACTTTCCCATCTACTTTCGCATTGGGGCCAACTTCAACAGTCCCTTTTTTACCTTTAAATTCAATGTCTCCAAGCACTTGTGTGGTGCCCAACAGATGAATTTTAGGTGATTCATCAGGAAAGAATTTGTCTTTTTCTAGAATAATGGCTTGGACTTGGCTATCTTTAAAACGAATTTCTGAAGAGAATGCATGGATAGGTTTTTTGAAAATAGATCCTTGCGCAGAAAGAAAACCATAGATAGTTAATCCATTTTTGACATGAGCTTCTTTAAGGTTGGCAGCACCCCTAACAACAGCCTTTTCAACATCGAGGTTCAAGATTTTAACAGGACCATTAACTTCCATAAATGCAGCCTGAATTTTAGAACCGGTTAAGGGACCATTTACCTTCAAACTATGCTTAACGTTTACATGAGTTAACTTAAGGGGACCATTCCCTGTCAAATTATGATAAGAGACATTTGATAAAGAGGAAGGACCATAAAGAACCTTATCTTTTAAAGAGGAATTCACCGATGAAGAAGGTATCTCATCGTCCCAATTATCACTCCAAAACGAATCCTGCATTGATTCTTCTTCATTTATAAATTCAGGGATATACTGTTTAACGGAATCAGGGATGTATTTTTTATATGAATCTGCAGATGTATAATCTGCCAAAAGTAAGAATCCCATCAAAGGGAATGAAATATACTTCATTCAAAGACCTCATTAAAATTGCATTCATGGGTAATGACAATAACAATCAATAGCTTTACAAACGTTATTAAGCTTGACATTAAAAAAGATTTTTTGCAACAACTTCCAATTGCAGTGTCGTTAGCACATGATATGTCCGAACTAAATAGCACTTCAATTGTCCGATAAGCGACTATCTCCAGAAGGAGGTG
>JAIEPE010000044.1 GCA_019749915.1 Alphaproteobacteria bacterium
ACGACGCCCTCATGAGACCTCTAATTCGGACAATCCTTGTGCTATTTAGTTCGGACATTTTAAAGTGCTATTGACACCAAGGAATATTTTGTATAGCTAAATCCGAGCCCTCTTCTTTATATTTTTGAAGAGAAGAACAAAGGCGACGGCAAAGCGGGATTTTTTCTTCTAACGGTAAGTGAGTCTCATTAAATTTATCAATCTTATTTTGACACCTTTCATTTGGGGAAAAAGTAACTATGTTCGCACTCTTAATTCCTGGCTTTGTTATTAATTCTTGAATAAGATGATCAAAGGGTTGAGAACAATCTATATCTATAGAAATACTCCCTATTTTGATATGATACATCTTCCCCTCTTCATCTATCTGAACAGAAGTAGAGATTTCGTGAGCAAAAATCCCCTTCCTCCCTACTCTTATATAAGCATCATTTTCAAGCTCTATATCGATGACACTACGAGCTCCATGAACAGCACTTACGAGGGGTAACAATAAGTTCATTGAGGTTAGGCAGCTGAAAAGAAGTACTTTACTCAAAAAATTCATACAAGACATCACTTTTACCTTTTAATGCAATTCCACAAAATAATTAGCTCCTTTTAACATAAATAAAAACAATAATTCAACAATTAAATTGTCCTATTTTATACTTTAACAATTTAAAGATACTTTTCTCGTCTTATCGAGGAAATCTCGCAGTCGAGGCGCCACCGAAATGTCAACCACTCCTTAGAGCACATCAAACGTAAATAATAACATAACTCTATCTTACAGCTATTTAGCTTTACTTAATTTCATCATCTTTGACAAGAACAAAAAAATAACAAACGATCAAATAAGAAGATTATTAAAATCATTATTATTTGAATAATTGTGATTATGAATTTAAAAATATTATTAAATTTTATGAAAATGAAATTGCAGTCAAATTAACTTTCTTAATTTATTTTTGATTTAGTTTTTTAAATGTTGTTAATAAGTATAAGAAGGATCATTTCTTCTTGATCATCTAATTTGATAATAAACTGGATCAGTTTTTGCAGATTTTCCTCTATATCCTTAAGTGAAACCTCCACGTCCGTGCATAATAGTTTTGATATGGCTAATATTGTCTCTCTTACCTCTTCGTTTTCTTGATCATTAAGATTTTCCAACATTTCAGCAAGTAAAGTGGTCCCCTTCTCTCTAAGTTTTTCATAAAATTGGTCTAGAGCAACCCCAGAATTACTGCTGCTCATACTTACCTGAGAACGACTAGATCCTGCAAAAGGATCCGCATCAGTATTCCCCGCAAGCGCAGACACTAAAGAAGGAGCAGATCTTTATCTTAATGAAGATGGCCTATAGGCTATCGTTTTAAGTTCATCTTTCTCTTGATCTGCTGCATAGATTCCCTTAGGAAAGAATATAATTCCAGACATCAATAGGGTTAATCTCAATTTCTTTAACATGTTCACACCATTTACTATAATTTCCAACGTACATAAGATTATAATATTTAAAAAAATTCAAGATACTTTTTATTTTATGTAATATATTTTTTTAAATATACTGGAAATGAACAGCAAATAAAAAGGTAGACTACCCCTTGGAACGCATCAGACGGCCCTTTTCTCGCTGCCAATCCCGCTCCTTTTCAACGGTGCGTTTATCCGCTTTTTTCTTTCCCGACGCAAGGCCCAACTCTAACTTTGCAATGCCACGTTCATTAAAATAAAGAGAGAGGGGCACTAAGGTCATTCCCTTACGACGAATTGCGATCCAAATGCGGTTAAGCTCTCGTTTATGCACCAAAAGTTTACGACGACGCTTGGGATTGTGATTAAAGCGACTAGCCTCATTGTATTCAGGGATAAAGGAATTCACCAGATAAAGGGCCCCTTCTTCCTCCGTGGCATAGGATTCTGTAATACTCCCCTGCCCTTGGCGCAAGGATTTAACCTCACTCCCTTGGAGGATAATCCCTGCCTCAAGAGTCTCTTCAATATAATAATCAAAGCGGGCCCGTTTATTCAGGGCCACCACCTTTCTTTCCGATGTCATCGCAGCCTCTCTGAAGCCGGGGGCATCCATAAACCCAGATTTTCTAAGGCATCTTCAATAGCCTTTTTCGTAGATTCTTGAAGAGGGGCATAGGGAAGACGATTTTCAGGGGACACGCCATACACAAGAGTCATGGCATATTTAAGGGGAGCAGGATTTCTCTCCAACGTTAAAGCAATCAGCAAAGGAAACACTTTTTTCCATTGAGCCTTAAAAGCAGAAAGATCACCCATCCGCCAACTATCCATCAACTCAACAAAATGTGTAGGCGCTACGTTAGCTACAGGTAAAATACCGCCATCGCCCCCCATGGCTAAAAAGGCGGCAAGCGGCTCATCATTGCCTGCGAGTAAACTTAAGCGATCTCCCAGTTGCTGTTTAAGCTCTGAAATCATGACAAAATTTGAAGAAGAATCCTTATACCCTTGAATAGCGGGACACTCCATAAGGCGCAGAAGGGTCTCTAGAGACATATCAACGGCTGTCCGAGCAGGATTGTTATAAATAATAATAGGAAGTTCAACGTTCTGACTGATCTTTTTATAATGGAGATAAAGTCCCTCTTGAGACGGTCTCACATACCAGGGAGTTATGATAAGAGCAGCGGTGGCACCAGCCTTTTGAGCCCGTTGAGTTTGAAAAATTGTCTCTTCTGTTGAGACAGCCCCTGTGCCCGCAATCACTTGTGCCTTTCCCTTACAAAGATTTGCACAAATTTCAATGATGCGTATTTTTTCTTCAGGTGTTAAAAATAAATACTCACCTGTGCTCCCACAGGGAACCACACCCTTAACGCCAGCCTCAATTTGACACGAGACGAGCTCTTCTAATTTTTTTTCATCTACCTTCCCATTTTGGAATGGTGTAATGATAGCGGTATAAACATCTTGAAACATGGAGACCCTTTTAAATGAAGAGAATTGCTTGCTTAATATTACCCCTCTTTCAAAATCTCCACAAGTCACTCTCCATTATTTTCTCAACACCTGACAAATTTTTCTCGTCGTCATTGCGAGCCCCCAAAGGGGGCGCGGCAATCCATGGATTCATTGGAAAGATGGATTGCTTCGTCGGGTCTTCGATCCTTCTCGCAATGACGAAAAAAACTGGTTTTCCTTGCTATATAGAAATCCGTCGGGTGGTAAGCATCATTTTATGTCTTTCCTCCCCTCTTTATGCCCTTTCTCCTCAAATGGAACTTCAAAAGTGTAAACCGGCTCTTTTAGCTCAGCTCAATCAGCAAAAGCGAATCAAAGCTGAGGGCTGTCCCGTTTCACAAAAGTTGATTACCTGGCTTGGAATTATAAGAGATGCGGATCAATTTACACCAAAAGAGCTGACAGTTTTTCTGAATGCTAATAGCCATTGGCCCCACCATGAAAAGCTTTGCCGCCTTGCGGAAGAAACGATTACAAAGAAAGGCTCTCCCGAAGAAATATTTGTGTGGTTTGAAAACCATCCTCCCCAAACTCCTTTGGGTGCCCTGGCCTATGCCAAAGTCCACATGCGCCTGAAAGAGAAAACGAAAGCGGCTAAGGTAATCCTCACGGCTTGGCGTACCATGGATATGACAAAAGCAGAGGAAAGCAAGTATGTCACCAGCTTTGGTCATTTGCTCCAAGAAAAGGAACACCTGGCACGGTTGAATATGCTTTTATGGAATGGGGATATTCCAACAGCAAAACGTTTACTGCCGCATATTCCCATTGCAACGCGTAAAGTCGCTGAAATACGTCTTGCTTTTTTAGAAGGAAAAACGACAGAGGCGTTAAAAAAGATGCAGACCCTTCCTGTCCAACTGCGGAACAATGAAGGTCTCTTATATGAAAAGGTAAAATACTATCGAAAACAGGATGAGGTCCAACCAGCAGTTCAAATTCTCATAAAAACCTCCGTAAGTCCCGCCCATGCATCTCAATGGTGGAAAGAGCGGAACTACTTTACCCGCGAACTTATCGCGCTTCAGGATTACCAAGGAGCCTACAAACTTCTTAAAAATCATCGTCTTGAAGCAGGCTGCGAAGATTTTGCCACTGCAGAATGGCTTATGGGCTGGCTCTCTTTGCGCTTTTTAAACCGCCCTAATGAAGCTAAACAGCATTTTGAAACTATGCTGGCCAACGTCAAAGGAGCCATCAGTAAAGCCCGAGGAGCTTATTGGATGGGACGCACTTATGAAGCTCAGAATAAAAACAAGCTCGCCGCCAACTGGTATAGAAAAGCCGCTAAGTATAAAACAACCTATTACGGACAGCTGGCCGCGGCAAAGATACACGATGCCCCCTACCCTTCTCTTGCAAAAGCTCCTTCTGCAACAGCAGAAGAGAAAAAGCGTTTTGAGAAAAAGGATATTGTACAAGCAGCCCAGATTTTAAAGGGCCTCGGCAGCAGCGCATCCCATGAGTTGAGTAAATTTCTCCTCCACATCGCTGACAAGGCGGATAATAAGACAGAGCGTGAACTTTCAGTCATGTTAGCTCACGCCTATTCTCCTTATGATGTGGTGTGGACGGCGAAAAAAGCTGGCTATGCAGAGCCCGTCACCCTTGCCAAGGCCTATCCCACCCTTACCATCCCCAAAAGAGGTCAGCAGATTCCTGAGAAAGCATTCGTCATGGCGATCACCTATCAAGAAAGTCGTTTCAACCCTACGGCTGTCAGCTCTGCGGGAGCGACAGGATTGATGCAATTTATGCCCTCGACTGCATCTGAGGAAGCCAAACGCATTGGTATCAAACATGCGGATAAAAAACTCACTGACCCCCAGCATAATGTAACTTTAGGGTCCTCTCACCTTTCCTATCTTTTAGGCAAGTTTGATAACTCCTACATCCTTGCCGCAGCGGCCTATAATGCAGGCACGACACCTGTCTATCGCTGGGTTGAAGAACGTGGCAACCCTCACACAGGTCCCGTTGATGTTGTGGATTGGGTCGAACTTATCCCCTATTCACAAACTCGCGATTACGTCATGAGAGTTTTGGAAAACGTGACCCTTTATCGTAGCCTTGACGGTACGCCGAAGAAGACACTTATTGAGGATTTAAAATAATTAAACTGAATTTTGGATAAAAACTCTATTTTTATGTTTAGAAACAAAAAGTTATCGTCATTGCGAGCGAAGCGAAGCAATCTATAAGAAACGAGGTATATACACTATAATGATTAATTATTGAGTCAAGAAGTCAAAAAAGTGGATTGTCACGGAGCAAAGCTCTTCGCAATGACGTAGCTTTTTGTTTTTAAATGATTTTCTAATTATTAAGCTCAATGAACAAAATTTTGCGAGATCAATTTATAAAAGTACCATCCCCGCCTTCGCGGGGATGACAGCAGTAGAAATTAGAGGTTCATTATAGAAACACCCAGTGTTCAGTAATCATCATGATCAGCATTTGCGACGGGGTCAAGATTCAGCAAGACCGCTTTAAATGATATGCCAAGTTCTCTTTTATCAGCACTCATCCCTAAATCAAAAGGACTTTTCGCATTGGGGATTTCCAATTCGATTTCTGCTTGGTCAGCTTGAGGCAGACGGATTTCAATTGTGTGATCATTATTGCCGGGTGCATACTCATACTGAGCAGCTTGCTCACCATTCACCTTTACGCTTAGGACTTGTGTATGATTAGCAGTTATAAGGCCAGTAGTATCAAAAAAAGTAATGCTGGAGGGACGGGGATACATACGTGCTAAAGGAAGAGTTATTTTAGCTATCTTTGCGTTAGTCCATATATGGTCACCCTCAGGGACAGAAAATCCACTTATTGATAGGTAGGGACTAGGTTCTCCCATAGAAAATACGGGATTCTCTACTTTCAAATCAGGCTCAACAGCAGGAGTTGAAGATGAGCTTGAAGATGATGGAAATGGATCAAGAGGAAAATCTCCTTCCACTCCAAATGAAAAGCCACTACTAGGCGCCGCAAATGAGCTGAGCAGCTCTCTTTCTTCCTCTAATCTTTGAGCTTCCTCTAACCTTTCAGTTCTCGCTAATGCACCCTCTACTTTTGGTGCTAACTCATTAAGTCTCTTAAGTAAAAGAGGAAGCATCTTAACCTGCTCCATAATTCTGAAGACTTCATTCATCTCCTCTCTTACAGGGTGGTTATAGTTGTAGAGATGAGTTGCGATCTTCTCTTCAAGCTCTAGGTACTCGCCTGAAAGCACGTTGAATACTAAGAGAGGGCTATCTTTTATTAACTCGCGGTATTCTTCCAGAGAGAGAAGCCCTTCTTTGATCTTTCTATACCTAATAACATACTTTATTATCTGAGGCTCATCTTCACTTTCACATATACTCTGGATACAGTGCAATGCATCATTTATTTTATTAACATCATTACTGTAAACGTCTTTAGGTAGTGTTTTTTCTATTTCACGTAACTCAGATAGCAAAGGACCTGCTTTTATACTCTCGGCTTCGGCGAAGATCTCTCTTTTTATTTCATCAATGTTTTCCGAGAGCTGATTGGCTCGTTTCTCTCTTTTTAGATAACCGGCAATCCCCTTAAGCTTATCTTCCTCGGTTGCACGCCAAGCCCATATCTTCTTTATACTCTCAGCAATTTCCTTAAGATCTCGGCCTTCTTGCGAGTCTTCTGGATAGATGCCTGATTCTGAATATCCTTTAATATTCTCTAATTTTTCATAAGCCCCTCTTTGATATTCATTATGATAAAAATTAGCCGCGATCATATTCCTTTGTTCATTTGCAGCCTTATAAGCTTCAGCATCTTGCTCAGACAACAACGGGTTATCTATAAGAGTTCTCACAATCCTATACTTTGTAGTGAATGCCTCTTTAAGACCTTCGTTTTCTGTATAATTAATATTTTTCTCTAACTTTTCAGCTTTTGCTGTAAGAGATTTGGTTCTTTCTTCATGATCTGCGGGCAGTTCATGTATATTTAACTTCACGGCTTCCGCAAGCGTAGTGGTTGAGAGAAAAGATACTGTTAAAAGAGTTAAATAACGTTTCATGATGTCACCTTTCTAAAAAAATAATTTGATTAAATATAGTATTATAAATGATATATAGGAAGTCTTTTTTCAGTTGCAAGCCCTTTTTATAATAAAAAAAGTGTTAAAAGTGAGTTCCTTAAATAAAAATATTAAAGTTTTTACAAGTACTACAATGAAAAAGAACCATGATTGATAGAAAAAAATTGCTTATCTCTCAACCCCACGGTCTGGGCCGCGGGGCGTCAATGTGGAGCATGGCTTTAAACCGGTTTTGACGTCCCGCGGATTTACCGCGGGATCCAGTCATTTTTTGGATCATGTTATTCATCATCAACCCCATAACCATCATAAAATTGCTCTCGTTCACAATCAGTTTCATAATCAGTAGAAGATCCATTATCCGAATGGTGTTCGAAGGCAATCGGAGGTAAATCTGGGTGGGGATGACTCGAAGGAACTTGAGTGGAAGGGATTTGAGTCGAGGGATGTTGGCTTGCAGACGAAGAAAGCCCAGATACACTCGAAGAAGGAAGAAGATCAGCTGCGGGCGTTTTTAGATGGAAGAGCGTAAGAGAGCATCCCTCAGAACTGTGGCGCGTAGATGGAAAATCTTTTTCAATTATACCTAAATTATAACTATCATCATCAATTCCATATATATGCGAAAAGACCTTTCCAGGATAAACAATCTCGAGGGCAAAGACTTTCCTACGAAAATAACGAATTCTATCAAAATGAGTTACGGATTTTAAAGCAACAACTCTCCCATTTTTATATCCTCGAAGCTTAATTGCTCCTTCACAACCTACAGAGAAGTCTTCTAACTCGGATTTCTGATAAGGTATGACATCAAAAAAATGACCTAATCCTAATTCTACAATAGCATTTTGGACAACATCATCAAGGCTATCCCAAGCTGTGGCAATGACAACAGAAATTCCTTCTTTTTTAAAATAATCAAGAGCGCCTAAAATATTATCTTTTAATGTATGCGGCGTGGCGTGTTGTGTTTCCCTTGTTACAACGCCATGACAATCAAGAATGATACCGATATCCTCAGCTTTTATTCCTGTTTCCCGAAGAATACGAACGTGGGTTACGACGTCATCAATTGATTCAATAGGTATAGGGTCTGCATGGAGCGGCAAGAAGTTCATATTGAGGGTAAAAAGAAGGGTTACTGTAGCAAATACCTTTGATAAAAACACAACAAATTCCTTTAAGTTTAAAATTTCTAATCACTCCTCCAGCGTCTTAATGATCTCTTCACACATCTTTTTGGCATCGCCAAAGAGCATCAAGGTATGATCCTGATAGAAAAGATCATTATCCACGCCTGCATAGCCAGGAGCCATGGAGCGCTTCACAAACAACACGGTTTTGGCCTTATCCACATCCAAAATAGGCATCCCGTAAATAGGGCTTTTGGGATCAGTTTTTGCCGATGGGTTGGTCACATCATTGGCACCAATGACAAAGGCTACATCCGTCTGGGCAAAATCACGGTTAATATCTTCAAGCTCCACCACATCATCATAAGGAACGTTAGCCTCTGCAAGGAGGACATTCATATGCCCCGGCATACGGCCCGCCACGGGGTGGATAGCATATCTTACTTGAACGCCTTCACTTTTAAGGATATCCCCCATCTCACGCAAAGCATGCTGAGCTTGAGCCACAGCCATCCCATAGCCAGGCACGATAATGACAGACTTCGCATTTTTCATGATAAAGCCAGCGTCCTCAGAACTGCCCGCCTTATAGGGACGTTGTTCCTTGCCGCCACCTGCAGAAGCAGCCACTTGATCGCCGCCAAAGCCCCCCAAAATAATATTGAATATAGAGCGGTTCATTCCTTTGCACATAATATAGCTGAGGATAGCACCGGAGGCACCCACCAAGGCCCCTGTGATAATCAAAAGACTGTTACCCAAGGTAAATCCAATGCCAGCAGCAGCCCATCCGGAATAGGAGTTTAACATAGAAATCACAACGGGCATGTCCGCTCCGCCAATAGGAAGAATTAAAAGGAAACCCAAAAGCAGGGAAACAAAAGTCACCGCCCAAAAAAGAGTATGGGATTCAGAGGCCGCAAAGAGACCAATCAACACCACAAGAGCAATGCCTAAGAGCGCATTGAGAGGATGTTGGCCTGTAAAAGTCAATGGATTACCAGAGACAAGGCCCTGAAGTTTAGCAAAAGCTACGACAGATCCTGTGAAGGTAATGGCACCAATAGAAACGCCGAGGCCCATTTCCACAAGAGAACCCACCGCAATGGAGCCGATATTCCCAATGTTAAAGGCATAGGGTTCAAGAAGGGCTGCAGCCGCTACGCACACAGCAGCAAGGCCCACAAGACTATGGAAGGCAGCGACCAACTGAGGCAATGCAGTCATTTGAATTTTCTTGGCAATTACGGTTCCTATCACGCCGCCCACGATAAGGCCGGAGAGGATCCAGCCATAACTGGAGACGATGGGAGATGCGAGGGTTGTCCCAACGGCAAGGAGCATTCCTACAATTCCAAAGGTCAGACCTCGCTGTGATGTCTTGGCCGAGGAAAGACCTTGGAGCGCTAGGATAAAACAAACAGAGGAGATAAGGTAGGATAAGGCTGATAAATTTGCACTCACGATCACATTCCTATTTCTTTTTATTAAACATTTCAAGCATACGGCGGGTCACAACAAAACCGCCAAAGATATTAATGGAAGCCATGACAACAGCCCCAAAGGCAAAAACTTGAGTCAGAGTATCTTGAGCCGATCCTGCTGCAAGCACAGCTCCTACAATAATCACGCTCGAGATGGCGTTGGTTACGGACATCAAGGGAGAGTGAAGCGCAGGAGTTACTTTCCAAACTACATAATACCCCACAAATACCGCTAAAACAAAAACGGTCAGACCTAAAAGAAAGGGGGAAATCATTTCCATTATTCAGCTCCTTTTTTCTCATTTCGCGTTTTGCCCTCATGGGTTAACGCAATGGCTTGGATGATCTCATCATCCCAATTAATTTTTAATGTTTTTGAATCCTTATCCATGCAAAGGGTTAAAAGATTCAAGAGATTGCGGGCATAAACGGCGCTGGCATCGGTTGGAATGCGTCCTGGCATATTCGCATACCCTAGAATTTTTACGCCATCCTTTTCAACCACTTCCCCAATGACGCTGCCTTCACAGTTTCCACCAGATTCAACGGCTAAATCCACAATAACGGATCCGGGCTTCATTCCCTTCACCATATCAACTGTAATAAGGCGCGGCGCTGGCTTTCCCGGAATCAAGGCCGTTGTAATGACCACATCTGACTTTCCAATCACTTCCTTGATTTTTGCCGCTTGGCGAGCTTTGTAGTCCTTGCTCATTTCTTTGGCATAGCCGCCAGCTGCATCACCTGATTCTTCCGACTCCACTTCAACAAAAGTGCCGCCAAGGCTTTCTACTTGTTCTTTTGCAGCAGCGCGCACATCAAAGACGCTCACAATGGCTCCAAGACGCTTGGCCGTGGCGATCGCTTGAAGACCAGCAACGCCTGCTCCTAAAATCAAAACTCGCGCTGGAGCAATGGTACCCGCGGCTGTCATCATCATAGGAAAAGCCCGATGGAGGGCATTGGCTGCTTCAATTACCGCTCGATATCCCGCAAGGTTACTTTGGGAAGACAAGACATCAATGGCTTGAGCACGAGTAATGCGCGGCGCAAGCTCAAGAGAAAAGGCCGTGATTTTGCGTTTGTTGTATTCTTCAATCAGCTCTGCCTTGGCATAGGGTTGAAGCATGCCAATAAGCAGCACGCCCTCAGGCAAAAGTTTGACCTCATCCTCACCCCCATCTTTTTTGGTCATAGGCGGTAAAACTTTGAGAACGATTTTCGCCTTATCCAGGGTTTTTTCAGGGCTCGCAGCAACCTTGGCTCCTGCGGCTTCATAGTGACTATCAGGATACTGGGAACTGTCTCCTGCTCCCTTTTCAACGGTCACAGAAAAGCCAAGAGCGATCAGCTTTTTTACCGTCTCAGGCGTGGCCGCAACACGGGTTTCATAAGGTCTTTTTTCTTTTAAAACAGCAATCTGCATACCAGTCTCATTTCATGAATTCATCTTGCCCTGACCCTAGCACAGAGATTTAAATTTGTGGAGAGGGTTGAGTATCATTTTTCAACTTTCTTCTTGATTGGCTCGAAAACTCCCCTTATTGTTTTATAAAAACTTAATCAATAATAATAAGAAATGAAAAAAACAACTTATCATATATACTCGTCATTGCGAGCCTTGCGAAAGCAAGGCGCGGCAATCCATGAGGTGATAAATATAACGCCATGAAAATACCAATGGTTTACATTATGGCAAACACAAAGAATGGGACACTTTATACAGGAGTGACATCAAATCTCATCAAGAGAGTTTATGAACACAAAGCAGGGATCATGAAAGGATTTACTCATAAATATAGTTGTAAAAATCTTGTCTTTTATGAACTACACGACACAATGGAAACGGCAATTATACGCGAAAAACAAATTAAAGCAGGATCACGAAAAAAGAAAATTGAGCTTATTAAGACCATGAATCCTGATTGGAAGGATTTATATACAAGTCTTATTTAGGTGGATTGCCGCGGCCCATAAAGGGCCTCGCAATGACGTCCTCCCCAATCGTCATGGCGAGGAGCTTCGCTCCGTGGCCATCCACCTTCACTGTTTCCATAGACTTGAATGGTGAAATGAATTGCCGCGCCCACCTTCGCCGAGGCTTCATTGCCCTGGCATCAATCAACACTGCCTAAATACTCCCAAGCTTTATGTCTATCATTGGAGAGCCCTTCATCTTGTCCGTCTGGGGCAAGGACTCGAGCTTCCCCCCCTCAAGGATTTTCTGTCCTTGAATGAGGTAGTTGATGCTCTGAATGGGGGTGAACATATGGTCAATTGCATGAAAAATTGTTATACATCCTCTACAAGAACGAGGATTGTATTCACTAATACAGAAACTCGTGATTTCTGGGAATTTTTTAATAGAAGTAATGTTAATGGACGTTCAAGGACCGATTTTTAAAGAAGAAATATATATTAAGCTGAAAAATGGTCAAAGCTCAATCTTGTAAAGGCGCCGTCCATTTTTCAGCTATTTTCTGGAAAGCACAATAAACCAATTTAAAAAGCACAGTTTCACTTGTAAAAGTGCCTTTTGTTTTAGTAAATTTCCTCACTTGGAGGCTAGCTCACTAATTTTTATCTCAGAGATGGGAGCTTTCAAAAGATCGACAGCCTGGGCCATGGCTTTTATTTCTCCCTCGCGGGCTTTTTCGTCCTTAAACAATTGGAGGAGGCCTCGCGCGATTTTATCTGCCTGGCAGTTTTCCTGGATGTATTCCGGGATCCAACCCACTTTGACGTCCCGCGACTTGATCGCGGGATCCATATTACTTTCTCTGGACCCCGCGGTCATGCCGCGGGGCGTCAATAAGTCAGAAGTTAAGACCCCTTTCTCAAACCCAAGGAGAATATTCACCATACAAACATAAGGAATTTTAATGAGAATGTGGGCGATTTTCCCACTTAACACTCCAAGGGAATAGGCAACCACAAAGGGAAGACGAGCCGCCGCCAATTGAAGCGCAACAGTCCCTGAAGCCGCAAGGCCAACGTAAGCCCGCTCAAAAGCCTCATTTCGCTTATCTTCGCCCTCAACAACACTAACCTCCACAGGCCATGTTTTAACTTGCTTTTCAATGGACTCCTTAAGGGCAGGAAGGGTGGGAATGATAACCTTAAGGCCAGGAATTTCCTTCTTCACAAGAGAGATCGTTTCCCCAAAAATAGGTAGAAGCATTTTAAGTTCTGAGCGCCGGCTTCCTGGAAGCACACATAAAAGGTTAGGATCCCTCTTGGGGGTCTTAAAGGTCATCCTTGCAATAGGATGGCCCACAAAAGTTGATTTAAGTCCATACTTTTCAAAAAGTGGAGGTTCAAAGGGATAAAGACATAAAAGATGGTCTAAAAACTGTGCGATTTTACGCGCTCTTCCTGGACGCCAAGCCCACACCGTGGGGGCCACGTAATGAACTAACTTTGGTCTTGAAGGAAGTTTATGAAGACGCTTCATCACACGAAAAGAAAAGTCAGGGGAATCAATGGTGATCACCATATCAGGTTTAACCTCCTGAATGGTTTTGACGGTATAGCGCAAACGCCTAAGAAGGTTAGGAAGATCACGGAGAATACTAAAAATTCCCATTAAGGACAGCTCCTCCATAGGGAAAAGGCTTTCTAATCCCTCCGCTTTCATAGCATCTCCACCGATTCCCATAAAACGGACACCCTGGTTTCTCTTCAGGGAAATTATCAGATCCGCCCCTAGCCTATCACCAGAAGGTTCTCCCGCAATTAGAAAAATTAGCGTTCCGGATGACATTGGGCACTCGCAAGAGCCACGATAAAAATCCCCTTGTCTTGCGCCAGCTTTATCATCTCTTCACGATTTAACATCAGCGTTCTCCCTGCCTCAATGGCAATGCCCCGCAACCCCGACTTTAAAGCGTTTTGAACTGTTTTTAATCCTATTGTTGGAAGATCCACCCTATTTTCTTGCTGGCGTTTCGCAACTTTCACTAAGACACCTCCCTTAGCCGAACGTTTTAACGGTGCCACACGCTCAATCAGACCATCGGTCCCTTCAATAGCTTCAATACCCAAGACAAGGCCTTCCTGAACCACAACGGCTTGCCCCACATCTGCCGGGCTTAAAGCAGACAAAACTTCAATACCCCGACCTATATCTTGCCACGCCTGGTCATCGAGTTTTTCTGAAGTTAATAGACCTTCGGGTGCTAAAAGTTCCGTCAAGATATCCGTTGGCCCTACAACATGGTAGCCTTGAGCTTCAACCATTTCGATAAGAAATTTTAAAAGATTATCATCACCAAGCGCTTTTTTTCCAAGCTTACCAAGCCATTTTATCCCTTCCCAATCGGGGCGAATTTCACTTAAAGCAGGACGGCTCATTGATCCCGCCGCAACAATTTCTTTGATATGATGGTCTTTAAAGCATTTTAAGGCTTTTCCCACCTCTCCAAAATTTAACCAAACATGGGGTAAATCTTGAACAAATTCTTCGTCGGTCTGACCTTTAAAAGCAAGGACAATGTAAGGTCTTTTCTGACTTTTGAAAACTTCAACCAGAACGTGAGGAAGCTCTCCCCTTCCGGCTAAGAGCGCAATAGGAAGCTGACTAGCCGTTATCTGCACGCGCAGGCTCCTTGGCCTCAATTGCTTCCGACTCCCATTCTTCATCGGGCAGGCTCAAACGCCGTTCAGGGTCTTCAGAAATAAAAGTAAGAAGTTCTTTTACGGTTTGAGCTTCCCCAAGAGTTTCACGAATCTGGGCAATTTTACTTTCAAGTGTTCCTGGGTATCTACGGGACAAAAGCTTAAAAGCATGACGTAGAGCATGAATTTCCGCACGCTCAAAACCACGCCGTTTCATTCCGATAAGGTTCAATCCCTCAAGGGCTGAACGCTTGGCCATAATCATGCCAAAAGGAATCACGTCTTCATTCACACCTGCGGTGCCAGAAATCATGGCATAAGCTCCAATACGCACAAATTGATGAATCGCCGCCAACCCCCCAATATTCACAAAATCTCCAACAGTTACCTCGCCACCAAGGGTAGCATTATTGGCCATAATAACATTGTTTCCTAGAATACAATCATGACCAATATGAGACCCAATCATAATATAACAATTGTTACCAACGATTGTTTTCATACGGCCATTAGCCGTTCCCCGGTGGATGGTGACATGTTCGCGAAGAATACACTTTTCCCCAATTTCAAGGGTAGAGTCTTCTCCCTTATAATGAATACTTTGAGGCGCAAGTCCTAAGGTTACAAAGGGGAAAACTTCCGTACCCGCACCAATAGTCGTATGACCTTCAACAACAACGTGAGAGTGAAGTTTAACGTTCTCTTTTAGCACCACATCAGGACCAATAAGGCAATAAGGGCCTATAGAAACGCCGTCTGAAAGCTTAGCCTTCTTATCAACGATGGCCGTCGGGTGAATTTGATTATACATGAAAAAACCTTTATAAAAAATTAATTATCAGCGATCATTGCTGTTTTAAGAGCCTCAGCAACAACCTCGCCATTAACCTTTGCAATGCCTTTAAAACGCCAGACATTACCACGTCGATGGGTTCGGAAAACTTCCAAATGAAGCACATCACCCGGAAAGACCATTTTGCGAAAACGCGCTTCATCAATTCCCAAAAAATAAACAAGCTTATCTTCGTCATAAAGATTTAATGAGTGCATAGCAAGGGTCGCTGCCGTTTGAGCAAGAGCTTCAATAATCATGACCCCAGGCATCACAGCTTTCTTAGGAAAATGCCCCTTAAAATACCAATCATCTGCGGATGTTTTTTTAATGCCTACGGCACTTTCTCCAGGAATAACTTCTGTTAAGCGATCCACCATAAGCATCGGTGGCCGATGAGGCAAAATACGCATAATTTGTTCCAAATTGATTTCAGGAAGTTCTTTACTTTCCACGGGGTCTACGTGTGCTTCTTGTGTCGTCATATTCTCTAACCTTTAACTTACTTTTTTCCGAGTATCTTCAACAAGTTTCTTCAAAACAGCGACTTGGCGAAAAAACGCCTTGAACGGCAGTGCAGGACTTCCCATCATCACTTCTTGAGGATCCACATCTCTCATAATGCCACATTTAGCGGCAAGGCGGGCCCCAGAGCCAATTTTAAGATTATCAGCAATGCCAACTTGCCCTCCGGCGGCTACATAATCGCCGAGTTTTGTACTTCCTGCAATCCCTGTTTGAGCCACCATGACACATCCCTTACCAAATTGGACGTTATGAGCCACCATGACCAAATTGTCGATACGGGTTCCAAGGCCAATGATTGTATCTGCTCCACTGCCTCTGTCAACGGTTGTGTTGGCCCCAATTTCTACATAGTCATGGATAAGGACGCGCCCTAATTGTGGCACAGGAACGTGTCCTCCCATATCCCCTGGGTCCATAAAGAACCCAAAGCCACTTTGACCAATGCGCGCGCCTGGCTTTATGTTCACACATTTTCCAATGACCGCATGGGAGATGGAAACGTGACTTCCAATGGTTGTATTTTCGCCAATAGAAACGCCGTCTTCAATAACCGTATAGGGCCCCACAATGACGCCATCACCAATCTCAGCATTCTCGCCGATGATAGCCAAGGGACCAATGACCACATCTTTGCCCAGCTTGGCAGAGGAATCAATAATGGCTGTAGGATCAATCCTGCCGACTTTCTTCTCTTGAGAGTAGAAAGCAGTGGCTATCATTGCAAAAGAACGGTGGGGATACTTGGCAACAAGAAGAGCCATGTTTTCAGGGGCGCGCTCGGCCATTTCTTCCCCAAGAACACAAGCCAATGCCTTCGTGTCTTGTAAAAGAGCCTGGTATTTCGTGTTATGCAAAACCCCAATACACGTCGCATCTGCCTCATTTAAAGGCGCCACATCATGAATAAGGAGCGCGGGATCCCCTCTGTGGATCTCACATTGACCAATCTTTGCCAACTGCTCAAGCGTAAAGGGACCTTTTTTCTTAAAAAATCGCGGATCTGCCATAATTCCAAAATCTATTTATTGACTAGTGTAAACTATATAACGAGATTTGCCGTTAAAGACAAAGAGTTTTTTAACCCATATAATAAACACCTTGACAATTTATAAATCTAGTCTTAGACTAGTCAATATAAGCTAGGAGATTTTCCATGATTGAAGTTAGCACTTATGAGGCCAAGACCCACTTATCTGAACTTTTACAAAAAGTTAAAAATGGAGAAAGAGTTCTGATTACAAAACACCATATTCCTATTGCCATGATGACCCCTGCTTTGTCGCAAAGGAAGAGATCCGTGGAAGAAACCATTGCAGCCATGAAACTTTTTAGAAAAGAAAATACTCTTAAGGGCCTTAAACTTAAAAATATGATAGAAGAGGGGCGCCGGTGACACGTTTCGTTCTTGATTGTTCACTCACAATGAGCTGGTGTTTCGAGGATGAAAAAAGTCCGATAGGAGATCAAATCCTTGATAAATTGACTCTTGAAGACCAAGAGGCAATTGTTCCTTCCTTATGGCGTCTTGAGATCGTAAATGTTCTGAACGTTGCTGAAAGACAAGAAAGGATCTCAACGGCACGGTCTCTTGTTTTTCTTGATTTTCTTTTAGAGCTTCCCATTATCGTTGATGAAACACCGCAAAATTTTAAAGATGTACATCTTCTTTCAAAGACCTATGGTCTTAGCGCTTATGATGCAGTTTACCTTGATCTGGCAACGCGTGAACAAGTTCCTTTAGCAACATTCGATAAAAAACTCATAAAAGCCGCTAATGAAGCTGGCGTTCCTCTTTTTATTCCTTAGCTAAAAGGATATTGCTGAAGAAACAGCTGTCTTCTCCTGAGTCATTTAAAAGCCTATGGCTTCCCAGCTTCCCATCTGGCAGAGATTTCAGCAACCCTTTGACCTAAATGTTTGGCTGTGAGTCTATCTGATTTTGGGGGAGCTGTCTCCGGACCTTCATCTGCATTGGATTGCGCAAAAGCACCCCCAAAGGAACCCAACCTGTTAAGATCCTCTATTGAAGCTGTGGAGCTATTATTGCCTGGCATTAATCCAAGACCAACCCAAATCATCCCATGCTGCTGAGACAAATTAAACATGGCATGGAGGCTCTGAAGCTTGTCACCATTTTGGGAGCCGGAATTAATAAATGCAGCGGCAAGCTTATCTTTCCACTTCATTTCCATCCATCTTTTTGAGGTTTTTTCAGCGAAAATCCAAAACCCGGCCGAGACAGATCCCATATAGGTAGGCGCTCCAAAAATGATGGCCGTAGCATGATCAAGATCATCCCAGTGGGAATCAACATCCTCTACGGAAATGAGTATACCTGTAGCCTTTTTACTCTCTTGAACGCCTTCCAAAACAGATTCGGCTAATTTTTTTGTATGTCCGTATCCTGAATGATAAACAATAGCAACACTTGGTTTTGTCATTTTTCCCTCGTTTTTTATTATTTGAAACCTATTCTACAATCAAACAACAGAAATGGAAAGCTTGTGGAGTAGCATTGTGGAGTAGCATAGAGTTATACTGATGCTCTACTCTTCCTCTAAATTAAATAGCGCCACATTGCCGCCACTGGCCATGGTGTTATAGCTGAAGGTCCGCTCCACAGCAAAACGCGGAAGATAATGGGGACCGCCGGCCTTGGGGCCGGTGCCGGAAAGACCTTCTCCGCCAAAAGGCTGAACCCCTACGACAGCGCCAATCATGGTGCGATTCACATAAAGGTTCCCCACACGGGCTTTGGTACGCACCTTTTCAATAGTGCTTTCAATGCGGCTCTCAAGACCCATGGTCAGACCATAGCCTTTGTGATTGATGGCAGTGATGACTTTATCAAGATCTCTGGCCTTAAAGCGCGCTACATGAAGGATAGGGCCAAAAACTTCCTGTGAAAGAGCCTCAATGCCTTGTATCTCAATAATAGAGGGGGCAACAAAGTTCCCTTCCAAATTCGGAAGAGGAGTGCGGGCCAAAGGTTTATGACGTTTTACATAAGCCTCTATTTGCTCTTGCGCCTCCTTATTGATCACGGGCCCTACATCCGTTGAAAGGAGTGCAGGATCGCCCACCGTCAGGTTTTCCATCGCCTCTCGCAGCATCGCAAGGGTTTGATCATAAATGTCGTCTTGAAGATAGAGAATTCTTAAAGCAGAGCACCGCTGTCCTGCACTTTGAAAGGCAGATACAATGACATCATCCACCACTTGCTCAATCAAGGCCGAAGAGTCCACGATCATAACATTAAGACCACCCGTCTCTGCAATGAACGGCACGATGGGCCCTCCCCGTTCTGCGAGGATTTTCTGAATGCTTTGAGCTGTGGAGGTGGAGCCGGTAAATACCACACCACTGATACGCTGATCTTCAATTAAAGGTGTTCCAAAAACCTTGCTAGGACCGTGGAGAAAATGAAGAACTTCCTTGGGTACACCTGCCTCATGGAGAACCTTTATGGCATGCCAAGCAATCAAAGGTGTTGCTGATGCAGGCTTTGCGATCACTCCATTGCCTGCCACAAGAGCCGCCGTCACTTGACCCATAAAAATAGCCAAAGGAAAGTTCCACGGACTGATACAAGCAAAGACACCCCGCCCCCTAAGGACCAACTGATTCAGCTCTCCCGTAGGGCCCGGAAGGGTCTGAGGCACCTCAAAATGTTTCAAGGCCTCGATAGCATAGTACCGACAAAAATCCATGGCTTCTCGAAGCTCGGCCACCGCATCAGGGAGCGTCTTCCCCGCTTCTTCAATCAAAAGGCCCAAGAAAAGCCCCCTCCGCTTTTCAATTATATCGGCCGCTCTTTTGAAAATTTCAGCCCGCTGAGAAGCTGGCACTTCATCCCACGCTACCTGATGAGTTGTGGCTTGGTTCAAAGCGTCATTAAGATCTTTAAGGGTATTTTCTTTATGAGTGCCATACTCTCCTTTAGCCTTCTCAATCTCAGCTTTTAAGGTTTCTAAGGTTTTCCTGTCATTCAGATCATACCCTCGAGAGTTTTCTCGGTGAGGGCCATAGATATCTTTGGGAAAGGGAATCATGGGATGCTTGCCAGGAGAATGGGTTTCAAAGAACATCAGAGGATCCTCAACAATCTTCTCTGGAGACACCTTAGAATCATAGATCTTATGAACAAAAGAGGAATTGGCTCCATTCTCTAAAAGACGACGGACAAGATAAGGCAGCAGATCTCGATTATCTCCCACGGGAGCATACACTCTAACGGCGATGGGGTGGCTGTTACGAACAACCGTATATAGCTCTTCTCCCATACCCTGTAAACGCTGGAATTCAATGTCCGTTCGATTCCCTGCCATCTCAAGGACGGCCGCCACCGTATAGGCATTATGGGTTGCAAATTGAGGGTAAAGGATACCTTTGGCTTTTAAAAGCTGCTGAGTGCATGCAAGATAAGAAAGGTCTGTGGCAGCCTTTCGCGTAAAGACCGGATATTCAGAGTATCCCCCAACTTGGGCGATCTTAATTTCCGTATCCCAATAGGCTCCTTTTACAAGACGCACCATGAAAGGCTTTTTTGTTATCTCAGCTAATTCTTGCACCCATCCAATCACGGCAGGTGCACGGGTTTGATAGGCTTGAACCGCAAGACCAAACCCATCCCAGTTTGCGAGCTCTTTCGTCTCCGAAACAGCTTTAATCAAATCAAGGGACAACTCAAGACGGGCAGCTTCCTCCGCATCAATGGTCAGGGCAATCCCTGCTGTTTGTGCGCGTTGACACAGCTCAATCAAATCCGGAAGAAGTTCTTTCATGACCTCATCGTAATGGGAAAGGGCGTAATGAGGGTGAAGAGCGGAGAGCTTTACAGAAATGCTGTCCCTCTCATAGGGTGAATTCCCCGTTCCCTTTTGCCGCGCTAGAACCTCAATAGCATGAGCATAAGATTGCTTATAGGCCTTAGCCATAGAGGGGGTACGCGCCCCCTCCCCCAACATATCAAAGGAAAAACGATCTTGAGGCGTTTTAAGGCGGCGCTTTGATGCCGTTTCAATGGTTCGTCCCAAGATAAATTCCCGCCCCAAAAAGTACATAAAAGCACGAAAGAGGGCCAAATTGACGGGCTGAGCCATCGGCTCCAAGACTGAGGCTTGCAAAGTACTGATGATTTGAAGTCCCCAGCGAGAAAGCTTGAGTAAAGCATCTTCCTTAAATCCTCCCTTACGCCAATCAAACTGGAAGAGTTTATCTTCCAAAAGAAGACCGGCCGTATAGGAGTCAGGAATGCGCAAGAAAGCTTCTGCGAGAGCCATTAAGGAACGCCCCTCTGGCTCACTTAAGGGGAAGGCTTGCATAAAGCGTTGAATATTAAAAGTCCCCATAGGCAGGGCCCGCACGGCCTTAATCCATACTTTGGCTTGATGGGCAATAGAAGATGAGGAAGTTTCTAGACCCTTTAAATCTTTCGATAGAGCTTTGATCAATGCCCCCTCATCTTGGGACAAAAGATTTTCTAAATCCGGATAAGAAAGGGGAGACTCACTCCACATCATCGGTAAAAGGTCCTTCTGTTTTTTGATTTTAATTTAGGCACTACGACGAGGAATAGAGATATTTTTGAGATTATCTTCAATGTCCTTTTGGGAAGGAAGACTCACCTGAGCCCCTTTGGTCAAACACGCAAGTCCCCCGGCAACAACGGCTTTTTTAAGAGCAAGTTGCAGCTCAACTCCCTCATCCAAATTGGCCGCAAAGACGCCAACAAAAGCATCCCCGGCTGCAGTGGTATCAATCGCATCAACTTGTAAGGCTCCAACTTCCCACGTGCCTTCGGGTGTGCAAGCAACCGCGCCTTCTTTCCCAAGAGTCACAATACATATGAGGTCATAATTAGCAGCCACACGCTTGGCAACAATGGTGGGCGAGATCACATCAAACCCTAAATGAAGTCCTAAATAAGCAGCCTCACTTTGGTTCATAACCAAAACATCCAAGGAATCAAGAATGTCATGAGGAATCGAATGAGCAGGAGCCAGGTTCAAGATAATACGCGTCCCATATTTTTTAGCACGACGGATGAGTTTCCAGTTTTCCTCAACAGAAGTTTCCATCTGGAGCACCAGAGTATTCCCCTTGGCCAATAGAAAATTTGGAATTTCCGATTCTTGATTTTCCAAATTCGCGCCCGTTGCAACGGTCACTTGATTTTCTCCATGGCCATCTACAGAAACAGTCGCGCACCCTGTTGGCAAGCTGAGGCTTTGCCCAATTCCCATCAACTCAATGCCGGTTGTCTTTAAGGAGTCTAGAATCATGCGTCCAAACTCATCATTTCCTACTTTACTGAATAATTTGACTTGCGCTCCCGCCTTCGCAGCAGCGACCGCTTGGTTACCTCCTTTACCTCCTGGAATTAATTGATAGCTAGGACAAAGGACCGTATCCCCTGGCCGCGGGAGTTTTTCGAGCTGCATAACCATATCCATATTCAGAGAACCAAAGACAACAATCATAGGCTTCTACCTCCCTAAAGGGGCTAAAGGTGGACAATTAAAGGAATAACAAATTTTCTCCTTTCATTCTGTCAATCCCCACCCTCATGGGGATGACAACCAGGGGAACTCTGCAATTTCCTTAGTTTCGAGTCCAAAGTATCAACGAACGGGTATGGGAGCAATGAAAATTTAGTTCACACTATAGACAAATCACTCAAAATCATGTGTTATAAATGGATAAAGTTATCATAAAATTTAAAATGGATAAGAAGCGTGCGACATATCAAACAAGAAGGACTTAAGGTTATTTTCCTTTGTTTGACGTTTTGTTTTCTCCTCGTCCATGATGTCTTAGCACGAAAAGATGCTTCCATTGTCATCTGTGCTGAAACTGGAAAAATCCACCATGAACACCAAGCCGATGTGGTAACCCATCCGGCATCGCTCACAAAAATGATGACTCTTTACATGACTTTTAAGGCATTAAGAGAAAAAAAACTCTCTCCTCATCAAACTCTCCCCGTCTCTCATCATGCCTCAAAACAAGCCCCTTGTAAGCTTTGGCTCAAGCCAGGGGCAACAATCACCGTACGGGAAGCCATTCTTGCTCTCATTACAAAGTCGGCCAATGATGCCGCTGTTGTTCTGGCCGAAGCTCTTGCCGATACAGAGGTCAAGTTTGCTCAAATTATGACGCGCCAAGCTCAAAAACTGGGCATGACAAAAACCGTTTTTAAAAACGCATCGGGCCTCCCTAACATGCAACAAGTCACAACAGCGCGCGATATGGCTACTCTCTCTCGTTCTCTCTATAAACATTTCCCGGATTTTTTTCATCTCTTTAAAACACCCAAGTTTGTTCATAAAGGTGTGGTTCACAATAATCACAATAAGCTTTTGCGATACCCAGACTTTGAGGGAATTAAGACTGGTTTCATTAATGCCTCTGGCTTTAATTTAGCGGCCTCCGTTGTTCGAAATAACAAACGGATTATTGCTGTTGTAATGGGAGGAGAATCAGCACACCTCCGAGATAAGAAAATGCTAAAACTGGTTGAGGCAACCTTCATAAAAATAAAAGGAAAAAGGCCCTCTCTTCATAATGAAAGCAACTCTAACTCCATTGAGCATTTAATTCAAACCTTAGGGCCAGTCACTCCATCCCCCAAAAATCATATCACCCATGCGACCTTTCTTACAAAGAAAGGAGCTGTGAAAACCTTAAAAACAAAATACAACTCCGTTGATGAGATTTTGAATGTCATTGAAGATGATAAACCTAAACTCGTTAAAGCAAAGTCTTCTTCTACAAAAAAAACTCCAAAAACGACAAAATCCAAAGTAAAAGTTACATCCACGCAAAAACTTAAAGAAAAAAATAAAAAGGCTCCCATGACAAATGCGAAAAACAAAAGCAAAAAAAAACGCTTAAAGCAAGCTTAGGAGTTCATCTGTCATGAGAAAAACGTTTTTAAGAGTACTTCAAAACCTCAGAGTTTGTCATCCCCGCGAAGGCGGGGATCCAGCTTTGCTTACCCATGGACCCCGCTGTCAAGCAGTGGGGCGTCAATGGTGAGTGTGGCTTTTAAACCACCTTTGACGTCCCGCGGATTTACCGCGGGATCCAGTCATTTCCTGGATCCCCGCCTTCGCGGGGATGACATTATTGGGAAGATTTTGAAATTTGCTACACTTATTTTTATTGGCTGCCTCTTGATAAGCAATTTCTCCTCTCTTAACGCAACCCCACGGAAAGTCATTATTACACGTCATGGGAATAAAGTTCCTGGAGGGTTTTGTCTATCTCTTCAAGGACTTGAACGGGCTTCTGCCTTTGTTCATTACTTCTCAGATTTAAATACTTACCAAGCATCGCCCATAACCCATATCTTTGCAGCCTCTAGGAAAGGAAAGAAACCTTACATAAGATGCGAGCAAACCTGTAAACCTCTGGCAGATTATTTAAAAATTTCCATGAACATCAACTATGCACCCGATCAACTTACAGAGGTAGCCAAAGAAATCCTTACAAATCAAAAATATGATGATGCCTCCGTTTTATTGTGCTGGGAGCATAACCATATCCCTCCTCTGATTGTTGCATTGGGAGGAGATGATCCCGGCACTTGGGATGATAATATTTTCGATCAAGTCTATCTTCTGAGGTATAAAAAGGGGAAAAAACCTCAGGTTCAAAAAATACTACAGCAACTCATGTATGGGGACAGGGCCACTTTTTCTGCCACACCATCTCCTCTTCCAGAAATTGCTGTTCCTTGTCCGAAAGATTTCTAACATGGCGGACTTAGAACCAGGCCTCTATCAACATTATAAGGGCAATTTTTACCAAGTCATTGGCCTTTGCAGGCACTCTGAATCCCTTGATATTTTAGTGGCTTACCAAGCGCTTTATGGAGATTATGGTCTGTGGATCAGGCCGCTTGAAATTTTTCAAAGTACGGTGGAGCTGAAAGGAAAACAAGTGCCGCGTTTTAAGTTCATAAAGTCCCTTAAAAGCGCACCGCCAACCTTACGGTAGAAAGTTCTTCTTCAATATACTCTTTGTCTTTCAAGTTTCGGGTGCGTTGCCCTTCGGGATTCGCCCTCTATCACGTATCAGAATACGCTCATCGGGCTTACCCTTGGGCGCCTACCCGACAATTTGAAATCCTTCGAGTATAGACTTATATTTTCACATGTTTTATATAGAGGTGGACGTTAAGCTGAATTACCTCTCAGCGTCCATTTGATTTGCGCACAGTGATTTTTGACACCTCTCCCACAATGGGGAGAGGTGATTCTTTTAAGCCACTAAAGCCTTCTGCGCTTGATCCACAATGGTTTTAAAAGCTGCGGGCTCATGAATAGCAAGATCCGCTAAAACCTTACGATCAATCTCAATCCCCGCTTTGATAAGTCCATTGATGAACTTTGAATAGGTCAAACCATGCTCGCGAGCGCCTGCGTTAATACGCTGGATCCACAAACCACGGAAATCACGCTTACGATTACGACGATCGCGATAAGCGTACTGTAAGGCCTTCTCAACACGTTGCAAAGCAATACGGTAGCAGCTCTTTGAGCGGCCACGATACCCTTTTGCAAGCTTTAAAATCTTTTTATGACGAGCGTGGGCGGTTGTTCCACGTTTTACATGTGCCATATCTCAATCCTCCTATATACCATAAGGCATAAAACGACGTACAATTTTAGCATCACATTCTCTCATGATTGTGGTGCCACGGGCAGTGCGGTTCATTTCATTTGAACGTTTCCGCATACCATGTCGTTTACCGGCTTGAGCTGTTATGACTTTACCTGTCGCTGTTAAGCGAAAGCGCTTTTTAACGCTACTCTTTGTCTTTAACTTGGGCATTTTCTCACTCTCTAAAGTTGTATAAATTAAGCTCCTTTTGGGAGCGCTCTAGGTCGGCATGCCCGGGAAAAAATCCCCTGCCTGGCTAGATGTGAAAGCATTTATATCAGGGCGTTCTTGAAAGTACAAGAAAATTTCAAAAAAAGCGTAATTTGGAGATAAGATCTTAAAAACTATTCCTTTGCAGTTTTAGTCACTTCTTTAGGAGAGGATTCAAACACTATATCACGTAAATACTTATAATGAGGATTAAGTTTACGATTAAGAATTTTAACATTTTTCTTTAGCATATACATATTCATTTTAAGGAGTTGTTTTTTTATTTTAGATTTCTTTGTTTTTTTGCTTCTCAAAATATCTATCCGAGAATCAAGGACTTGAATTTTATCCTCAAGTTTTTCCCTTTTTAATCTTCCTTTAGCTATTTTCTCTAATAACTTATCAAGATTAAAATCTTTTCTTCTTAACATAAACATCTTTAGAGGGGCCATGACTTCTTCTGTAGGATTTAAACTTGCACTTTCTTTCTCTTTTTCAATATAATAACTTATAGTAAGGCTTAATAAATTAAGTTCTTCCTTAAGATTAATTCCTCCAAAACAAGACCCCCTCAGACTTGGATTCGCTCCATGAAGTAAAGCCCGAGCCCTTAAAGGATCAAAAACATCTTCTAAGTGGAAACTCGATGAATCTCCTGCTGCTAAGGGTGGATTTTTATACCCTCCCCACTTAATAATTTTATTAAAGTCAGCTCCTTTTTTTGCAAGTTTGTCAATAATTTCAAGTCGATTCTCAAGGGGCACATTTTGAGAAACTACAGAGTATCGAGGATCTAAAGCCACATGCGCCAATGTATAAATCTGGCGATATCCCCAAACTACTAGCGCTTTATCATTCACATCCTCTACTACTGATAAAAATTTGCTTACTAAATCTCGTTTACCAAGAGAGATGGCTAACGCTAAAGGATTCGTCTGATTATAATAAACCCATGTAATCTTCTCATCTTTATATTTAAGGGAAGCTGGCCCCACCTTTGACGTTAGTTGGTTATTATCTAATTCATCTCTACTTTTTAAACTGCATAAATAGTTTAAATTTAAATACTTGGAAACAATACCATATCGCTTTGCAAGAGGGGCTGAATCAAAATCTTTTTCCACAGTTAACAAATAATCATCAATAGGGTCTGCTTGTGTTTTTAAAGTTGATATTAAAAAAGAGATTAATATAAATGATTTTAAAAGCAGATTGATTTTTTTCATTACTTTCACCAATATTTAATAAATAATTTTTAACAGACGCTATATACAGCGATAATATTTAACTTGTGAAATAGATTTAAGCGCTTTGTCAAGCGTAAATTCAAAAAATATTTAAAGAATGGGTCATTGGGAGAAATACTTTAAAAACCAGTCCCTTGCGATACCGGCCACCTTTTCAAGAGTCCCCGACTCCTCAAACAAATGGGTTGCCCCTTTTATAATCACAAGTTCTTTTGGACATCTGAGTTGGGAGAGAGCTTTTTCATTTAACTCAATCACAACCTCATCAAGCCCACCCACAAGCAAAAGAGTTGGCGCCTTCACTTTGGGAAGATGGGAATGAGCTAAATCAGGGCGCCCTCCACGAGAAACAATGGCTTTAATAAGATTGGATGTGCGCGTTTCAGCAATTAAGGCCGCAGCCGCCCCCGTGCTCGCACCGAAATATCCGAGGCTCAGGTGTTTTGTTGTCGGATTTTTTATGGCCCAATCGGTAGCTTTTTCTAAACGTTCTGCAAGAAGTTCTATATTAAAACGAAGCTCTCGCGTTCTTTCGTCAACCACTTCTTCTTCTGCAGTTAACAAATCAAAGAGCAACGTTGCAATCCCCGCCTGGTTCAAAACTTCTGCCACATATCGATTTCGAGGGCTTTTGCGACTACTTCCACTCCCATGAGCAAACAACACAAGTCCCTGCGCACCTTGTGGAATCGTCAACTCTCCTTCAAGATTAAGTTTACCAATTTGTATTTTTACAAGTGTTTCATCAGCCATGATTCATATCTCTTCGTGAATTAAGTATGACAGATATAAGTTTTAAAAGTCTTAATTAAGCCGCACTGGAGGAGTCAATCTTATCCAAAACATCCCCTGCAATCAGCTCAAAACGCCCTTGGGGAGACTTAAGGATGAGAAGCCCCTCTTCCGTAATGCCTTCAAAAGTGCCGGTAAAGGTTTTCTCACCACAATCAAAGGCAATGGTTTGGCCTAGACGAGCAGCGCGTTTCATCCACAACCCATGAATAGGGATAAATCCTTCTTTTTTCCAAAGAGAAATGTAACGATCCAGAGAGGATGCCACGGAGTGCACCGTATCTTGAAGGGACAAATAAATCCCCTCATTTTCAAAGGAAGTTGCTGGAAAGCGTGTCTCTTCAGGGTAGGATTTCAAATTCAATCCACACCCAATCAAATAGGCCGTTTTTCCTTTTTCAGGAAGGTCTAGTGCTTCAAGTAAAAGCCCTCCCACTTTTTTTCCGTTGAGAAGAATGTCATTGGGCCATTTATAAGTGAGGCTTTCTGTCGGAGGCATAAGAGCACAGAGTTCCTCACCAATGGCAACACAGGCCACAAAAGAAAGTTGAGCGGCCTCTGAAAAAGGAAGAGTCGAATAGGTAGCATAGGTAAGATGTACATTACCTACGGCTGATCCCCACACTCGACCACGTCGACCACGCCCTCCTGTCTGTCGAGAGGCTACAATAACTGTACCTTCTTCCGCTCCCAGCAATACCCGTGAACGGGCCTCATCCATCGTACTATTCAGAACGTCAAAAAAATAAAAAGATGTCATAAACTCCTTTTAAATTGGAAGAGCGAGAGCCGCTCGCTGAGCAAGTTCAAGCATCCCGTTGGGAAACAAAAAGAATACTAAAATAATAGCAGCACAGACATTCAATACAACCATAATTTCTGGTGATAAAACAAGAAGTTGTCCATGGGACGCTGAAGGTGTTTCCGGAAGTTTATCAAAATACATCACTTTGACAATTTTCAGATAATAATAAGCCGCCACAACCGATGTCAGCCCTCCAATAATCGCCAGGTAAAAAAGACCCGCCGAAATCGCTGCTTTAAAAACGTATAATTTTGCAAAAAAACCAGCAAGGGGAGGAATCCCGGCCATGGAAAACATAAAGACTGCCAAAACAAAGCTTAGCCTTGGGTGAAGCATGGAAATCCCCTTTAAATCATCAACCTCTTGCACACCTTCTGGGGTTTTCCCTTTTAAGGACAATAGACAGGCAAAAGTACCAATAAACATGACAAGATAAATCGAAAGGTACACAAAAACGGATTGAATTCCCTCATCATTTCCAGAGGCAATTCCCATCAAAACGTAACCCATTTGACCAATCGCACTATAGGCCAAAAGCCGCTTTAGGTCAGTCTGCTGTAGGGCTGCAAACGCCCCTACAATCATGGAGGCAGCTGATATAAAAACCATCAAAGATTGCCATTCTCCATACAGCACAAGGAAAGGGGACATCATAAGGCGCAAGGAAACAATCATGGCCGCAACTTTAGGCACCCCCCCAATAAATGCGGTAATGGGTGTGGGACATCCCTGATAAACATCGGGTGTCCACATATGAAAGGGAACAGCCGACACTTTAAAGGCAAGGGCAGCCATAATAAAAATAAGGCCCACAAAAAGACTTAAAGAGAGGTCATTCACACTTTCTGCTCGAATAACAGAGGCGACAATGTCAAAATTTGTTGCCCCCGTAAAGCCATACATAAGGCTGACACCATAAAGAAAAAATCCGGTTGCAAAAGCGCCTAAGATAAAGTACTTCAACGCCGCTTCAGAAACGCGAGGATGATCGCGATGAAAGGCGGCAAGCACATAAAGTGACAATCCTTGCATCTCCATCCCTATGAACAAAATAATAAAATCATTGGCCTCCACCATCAAAAGCATGCCGAGAGTCGCTAATAAAATAAGAGGCGGGTATTCAAAGGAAGTCAAGTTTTCCCTCATCATAGAAGGCAACGACATAGCTAGAGTTCCTAAGGAGCCCAAAAGAATCAACGCTTTTGCAAAAAAGATAAAATCATCTTGCTTAATTTGTCCCTCAAAAGTCACCCAAGATTGTCCTACTTCATTTTGAAAAATCAAAAAGAATAAGGCGAGCCCTAATGCTACCAACCCATAATGAACGGAACGGCGAAAAGATCTTTTTTTAACAAAAGAGCCTTCCATCAAAATAAGAAGAGCTGAAAAAGCGAGCAGCATTTCAGGAAAGATTAAATTAAAATCTGGCATATAAAAACTGGTCATCTATTTACTGCCCATTTCTTAACAAAGCCACTTTAACACCGGACAAATTTTTCTCGTCGTCATTGCGAGCCCACGCAGTGGGCGCGGCAATCCATGGATTCATTTGAAAGATGGATTGCTTCGTCGGGTCTTCGACCCTTCTCGCAATGACGAAAAATCGTTGCTTTCCTTGGTGTGTAAAAATCCGTCCGGTGGTGAGAAAAGCCACTTCAAGGGATTTCTTTGGATTAATCAAAAGATTCCCATCTACTTCAAGGGCCAAATTAAATTGATCAATCACCTTTGATACAGAAGCCTCCGCCAGGATCAAAACCGGTGAGGGGTAAAGTCCAAAAAAAAGAACACTCGCCACAAGCGGCGCAAACACTATCTTCTCACGCCAATCAAGATCTGTGAGCCCTTTAAGCTTGGGATGAGAAAGCTGTCCAAAAACAACCCTCCGATAAAGCCAAAGAGCGTAAGCGGCTCCCAAAACCATACCAGTCGTGGCCAGAAGAGTCGCCCATGTATTGGCTTGGAAAGCACCTAAGAGAACAAGAAATTCACCCACAAATCCGCTGGTACCAGGAAGACCTATTGAGGCCAAGATAAAAAACATAAAGAATGTCGCATAGCGGGGCATGGTGTGAACAATCCCTCCATAATCAGCAATCTCTCGACTATGGAGCCGATCATAGACAACGCCTACGCAAATAAAAAGAGCAGCAGATACAAGGCCGTGACTCACCATTTGCATAATGGCCCCTTGAATGCCTTGAGGATCGGCCGTGAAAATCCCTAAGGTCACAAATCCCATGTGAGCCACAGAGGCGTAGGCAATCAACTTTTTCATGTCTTTCTGCGCCAGAGCGACAAGAGAAGTATAGATAATTGCGATAATACTAAGAGTAAAAATCATGGGCGTGAAATAGGCAGAAGCCTCTGGGAATATGGGCAGTGAAAAGCGAATAAATCCATATCCGCCCATTTTCAAAAGAACTCCCGCTAAAATAACTGACCCTGCCGTTGGGGCCTCCACATGCGCATCAGGCAGCCAGGTGTGAACAGGCCACATAGGAATTTTGACCGCAAAAGAAGCAAAAAAAGCGAGCCATAACCACGTTTGAATTTGAGGATCAAACGGTGTCACAAGGGCCGCAGGAATCGAGCTGCTCCCCACCTCAAAATAGATATAAATGATGGCCAGCAAGCTTAGAACCGACCCCAAAAGGGTATAGAGAAAAAATTTAAAGGCCGCATAAATGCGATTGGGTCCTCCCCAAATGCCAATGATCAAAAACATGGGAATCAACACACTTTCAAAGAAAAGATAAAAGAGGATAAAATCAAGGGCTGAAAACATCCCCAGCAAAAAGGTTTCCAAGACCAAAAAGGCCACCATATACTCGGGAACCTTGTCTTGAATAGACGTCCAGCTCACCAGCACACAAAGGGGGATGAGAAAGGCAGAGAGAATAAACAAAGGTAAAGAAATCCCATCCAGACCCACATGATAGCTCATGTTTAAGAGGGGCATCCATTGGAATTTATCCTGAAGCTGAAACTCAGAAGAGGTAACATCAAAATTCCACCATAAGGTCACGGCAAGTCCCAGGGTCACAAGGGAGGTCCACAAAGCCACCCAGCGGGCATTCATAGCAAGGGAAGTTTGCTTGTTTCCCCAGTTCAAGAGAATAGCAAAAGCTCCTAGAAGTGGGAGGAAAATGGCGATACTCAGCAGAGGAAGTGATGTTAGCATTCTGTCCCTTTATCCCCAAAAATACCAAGCCATCATGAGGGTAACCCCAATAATCATGGCAAAAGCATAGTGATACACATATCCCGTTTGCAGGCGACACAAAAGGCCTCCGCTTGCCAGGCTCAAAAACCCAAGGCCATTTGGGCCAAGTCCATCAATAATCTCTCGATCCCCTTCTTTCCAAAGAACCTGACTTGTCTTAAGAGTTGGCGTGACAAACATCCAGTTATAAAGCTTATCAAAATACCATTGATGATACAAAAAGCTATAGAGGTATTTAAAAGTTTGAGAGAGCTTTTCTGGGAGTGAGCTTGTGAATTGATAAAGAAAGTATGCAATAGCTACGCCAAAAAGGGCGGCGATCGTCGGGGCCCAATGAACCCACCCCCCCACGTGATGGGCAGCTTTGATCACCTCATCTTGCGGCAAAACGAAAATAGCCATCCCCCAAAATGTGGTCTTCTCTCCAACGAAGAGAAGCTCTAGAAGGCTTCCAGAAAAAACAGCCCCTATAGCAAGGATAATAATGGGGATCAACATAATAAGGGGCGATTCATGAATATGTCCCATAACCACATCATCTGCTTTTGGTTTACCATTAAAAGTTAACAGAAGAAGGCGCCAAGCATAAAAAGCAGTCAAAATAGCCGCAAAAATGCCTCCCCAAAAAGCAAACTGGCCTACGGGTAATTGAGACACCCAATCCGCTTCTAAAATCATGTCCTTTGAATAAAACCCGGCAAAAAAAGGAAGGCCAGCAAGAGCTAAACTTCCCACCCACATCACCGCATAGGTGACAGGAATAAAGCGCCAAATAGCGCCCATTTTTTGAATGTTATGCTCATCAGACATAGCATGAATCACCGAGCCTGCTCCTAAGAAAAGGAGAGCTTTGAAAAAAGCATGGGTCGTCAAATGAAACATGGATGCGCTATAGGCAGAAAGGCCAGCCGCCATAAACATATATCCTAGCTGGCTACAGGTGGAATAGGCAATGATGCGCTTAATATCATTTTGCACGCAAGCAATGGTGGCGGCCATGATGGCTGTAAAAGTGCCGATGAGGGTAATAAACTCTCGCGCCAAGGGGGCATACTCTAAGATAGGCGAGATGCGAACAACTAAGAACACACCTGCCGTCACCATAGTGGCTGCATGGATTAGGGCTGAAACCGGCGTTGGACCTTCCATAGCATCAGGAAGCCACGTATGGAGGCCAATTTGCGCTGACTTACCCATAGCGCCAAAAAAGAATAAAAATGACGCCAAGGTTAGTGCTGGAACCTGCCAATTTAAAAAGGTGAATGTCTCCTGTTGATGTTCTTCCACAATTTCAAAAACCGCAAGAAAATCGAGGGTTCCAAAAAGACTAAAGATGATGATAATACCAAGAACAAACCCAATATCTCCAATTCTATTAACCAAAAAGGCCTTAATCGCTGCCGCATTGGCGCGCTCCCGATCATACCAATATCCGATCAAAAGATAAGAGCACAACCCCACCCCTTCCCATCCAAAAAACATTTGAAGGAAATTAGGCGCCGTCACTAAGGTCAGCATGAAAAAAGTAAAGAGGCTTAAATACCCCATAAAACGCGGTATACCAGGGTCGCCCTTCATATAACCAATAGAATAAAGATGAACCATAAAAGAAACCAAGGTAACAACAGCCATCATGACAAGACTTAAACTGTCAATTTGAAGCCCCCAAGCCACATCAAATAATTCCACATGAATCCACGTAAAAAGTGAGACAACAAGGGTTTCCTCCTTTAATCCCATTTTAAAGAAGAGATAAAGGGCAAGACAAGTCGAGACGCCCATCAAAGCAGAGGTAGAAATTTGAGAAAAAGGATCTCCCAGTTTTTCACCAAGGCCACCTGCAAGGACAAATCCCAGAAGCGGCAAACACACAATGAGAAGGGCAAGTGTCGTCATCTTTTAACCCTTCATCAGGGGGGCTTCCCCTACAGAAATATCACCGCGATTGCGAAAATAAACAACAAGTATGGCAAGGCCTATGGCTGCTTCAGCCGCCGCCACCGTCAACACAAAAAGAGAAAATACTTGTCCTGTCAAATCACCAAGGTATTGAGAAAAGGCCACAAAGTTTATGTTTACTGCCAGAAGAAGAAGTTCAATGGACATTAAAATGACGATCACATTGCGACGATTCAAAAAGATTCCAATACTCCCAATCACAAAAAGGAGTGCTGCTACAATGAGATAATGATCGAGGCTTATAATCACTTATTTTTCCACTTATTCTTCCCTCAAATTCCTGATCCACTTGGTATGTCCACAAGTCGCAAACTGTCTTTAGCTTGCCGGGCCTGCTGATCTCCAACTTTTTGTTTCCGAACGCCTTCTCGATGACGCAAGGTTAAAACAATGGCGCCGATCATCGCCACAAGTAAAATGAGCCCTGCTCCCTGAAAAGCAAGAGCATAATGGGTATATAACAGATTTCCTAAAGCTTGTGTATTCGAAACATTGAGGGCCGTCATCGGCGCTGTGGTTAAATCAAAGGCCTCCGGAGAGGTGTGCCACCCTATCCCCATGAGAAGTAGCTCTGCCAACAAAACACCGCCAACAAGGGCAGCAATGAGAGAATAGTTTCTAATATTTTGTCGAATCTCCCCTAAATCGATATTCAGCATCATCACAACAAAGAGGAACAGAACCGCAACAGCCCCCACATACACCACAACCAAAATCATAGCAAGAAATTCGGCGCCAGCGAGGATAAAAAGGCCCGCCGCATTGAAAAAGGCGACAATCAAAAAGAGAACCCCATGAACCGTATTCCGTGAGGTCACCACCATAAGGGCAGCTGTCAGAAGTACGCCTGAGAAAACATAAAAAAGAAGGGCAGTTATGTTGAGCATTATTTTCCTACCTCCCCTTTCTATCTTTACTTTGACGTCCCGCGATCAAGTCGTGGGGCGTCAATTTTTCTTTATTCATCTCTACCTCCCTATGGCTTCTCGTTCAAGACGCTCGGCAATTTCAACTTCCCAACGATCCCCATTGGAGAGAAGCTTATCCTTATCATAATAAAGCTCTTCCCGCGTTTCCGTTGAAAACTCAAAATTAGGCCCTTCTACAATGGCATCCACGGGACACGCTTCCTCACATAATCCACAATAAATACATTTGGTCATATCAATGTCATAGCGGGTTGTGCGGCGGCTCCCGTCTTCTCGTTCCTCGGCTTCAATAGTAATGGCTTGAGAAGGACAAACGGCCTCGCAAAGTTTGCAGGCAATACAACGTTCCTCTCCATTGGGATAGCGCCTAAGAGCATGCTCACCGCGAAAGCGGACTGACAAGCTACCTTTTTCATAAGGATACATTAAAGTCACTTTTTTCCTAAACATGTACTTTAAGGTTAAATACATGCCGGAGAGAAGATCTACCAGAAAGAAGGTTTTAAAAACCTTAAGGAGAGGATGTGAGGTCATCTTCATGCCTTGATCGCTCCTAACATAACAATGACAGAGGCCGTGATTATAACCCACACAAGAGAGAAAGGAAGGAAAACCTTCCACCCTAAATGCATCAGTTGATCATAACGATAGCGAGGGAACGTAGCTCTCACCCATAAAAATATAAAGAGAAGAAAGGATACTTTTAAGAAAAACCAGACGACACCCGGAATCCAAGTCAAAGGAGCTATATCAAGAGGAGGCAGCCATCCCCCAAGAAAGAGAATTGTCCCCATGGTACTCATCAAAATCATGTTGGCATACTCACCAAGGAAAAAGAGGGCAAAGGTCATGGAGGAATACTCAACGTTATAGCCAGACACAAGTTCTGCTTCAGCTTCTGGCAAATCAAAGGGTGCACGGTTTGTTTCTGCGAGGGCAGAAATGATAAAAATAACGGCCATGGGTAAATGAGGAATCACGTACCAAAGGCCTTTTTGGCTTTCCACAATGCTCGTGAGATTCATGGATCCCGCCGAGAGTAAAACCGCAATAATCACAAGACCAATGGAAACTTCATAGGACACCATTTGGGCGGCTGACCTTAAAGCTCCCAGAAAGGCATATTTGGAGTTACTTGCCCAACCGGCAATGATGATTCCATAAACACCAAGGGAAGAAATAGCAAAGAGGTACAGAACGCCCACATTGATGTTAGCGACAACCCACCCAGGACTAAAAGGAATAACAGCCCACGCAGACAGACTTAATCCAAAGGTAATCAGGGGAGCCATAAGAAAAATCAACGGATTTGCTGGAGCCGGAATGATGGTTTCTTTATGGAGCAATTTTAATCCATCGGCAAAAGGTTGCAAAAGGCCAAACCATCCTACAACATTAGGCCCCACCCTTAACTGCATGGCAGCAATGACTTTTCGCTCCACAAGGGTCAAATAGGCAACGGCTAATAACAAAGGAACCACTATTAAAAGGATAGTACCAATAAGAGGCAGAAGAGATAAAAGAGCATCAAACATGAGCTTTCTCCCATCCTAGAATTTGTTGAACACATTTAGCCATGGTCCTGGAATGGCGCGAAATAGAATCGGTCATATAAAAGTTTTGGATGGCAAATTCAAAGGGAATAGGATTTACATCTCCCTCACGACCAAAAGGTTTCCAGAACGAAGGTTGAATACGATCCACCTCATCAAAAAGAGGATTTACCTCCACAAGCCTTGCTTGAATTTCCTTAGGAGTTGCATAGGGTAAGGACAACCCCAGCTTGTCGGACAATGCTTTAATAATCTTCCAATCTTCCTTAGCCTCACCGGGAGGAGGAGTCGCTTTCAAGGTTTTCTGAACCCGCCCTTCCGTATTAACATAGGTCCCTTCTTTTTCCGTATAAGCACAGCCAGGAAGGATTACATCAGCCACCGTAGCCCCACGGTCGCCATGATGACCTTGATAAATCACAAAGGCTGACTCAAGGAGCCTTACATCGATTTCATCGGCAGCTAATAAATAAACTACTTCAATTTTTTTCTTTTTAGCTCCCTCTAATATTTTCTGAGCTCCATAACCCTTGGCTCCCGGAACAAAGCTCAAATCCAGTCCAGCCACTCGACTTGCCGCTATTTGCAAGACATTAAACCCATTCCAAACTTTTTGGACAAAACCGTATTTATCTGCAATTTCTTGAGTCAGCCGTAAAATGACGTCCCCATCATCACGCCTTAAAGCGCCTTGCCCAAGAATCAATATTGGCTTTTTTGCTGTTTTCAAAGCAGAACAGATAGGGTGTTTTCCCTTCAAAATCTTTTCAAGAATCAATGGGTCATTTCCGAGATCACTTACAGGGTATCCCAAGGGATAGGTAGGACCAATGGAAGCCACAGGCAAATTATTGAACAGGTAATTTTTCCGAATCCGTGCATTAATCAGGGGTGCTTCCCACCGCGGGTTGGTGCCAATTAAGAGGCAAAAATCGGCCTGCTCAATACCCGCAATTGTCGTGTTAAAAAGATAACTACATCGCGGCCCCATGCCCACAGAACTGCCTTCTTGGCGGCAATCAACGTGAGGCGATCCCAGAGACGTCATTAAATCTTTAAGGGCAACCATGGCTTCTGCATCCACCATATCGCCGGCAAGGGCCGCGATATGATCTCCGGGAACATGTTGCAAACGATCAGCAATCAAAGAAAAAGCTTCATTCCATCCCACAGGATGAAGCAATCCATCCTCTCTACGTGCATAAGGTTGATCAAGGCGTTGATATTTCAGGCCATCATAAGCAAAGCGAGTTTTATCAGAAATCCATGTTTCATTGATTTCGTCATTTTGCCGCGGCAAAATTCGCATGACTTCACGACCTCGCGTATCTACACGAATGGCTGATCCCACCGCATCAAATACATCAATAGAAGGCGTGTGAGCTAGTTCCCAAGAGCGTCCTTTAAAACTATAGGGTTTGGAGGTCAAGGCACCTACAGGACAAATATCAATCATGTTGCCGGAAAGCTCTGAGGTAACGGTCTTTTGGACGTAGGTCCCAATTTCCATATCCTCGCCCCGACCCATAGCACCTAATTCAGGAATACCCACAATTTCACTGGAAAAGCGCACACAGCGGGTACATTGAATACACCGGTTCATCGCCGTCTCAATCAGGGGACCAAATTCCTTATCGGGAACTGCCCGCTTATTAAGATCAAAGCGACTGGAGCTTCTACCATAAGCCATGGTGATGTCTTGCAAATCACACTCTCCTCCCTGATCACAAATAGGGCAATCGAGAGGGTGGTTAATCAAAAGAAATTCTAAAACGCCTTTGCGGGCCTTTTTCACCATGGCTGAGTTGGTATGAACAACCATGCCTTCGCAAACGGGCATGGCACAACTGGCCACGGGCTTTGGCGTATTTTTGACCTCTACAAGACACATACGGCAATTGCCCGCAATGGAAAGCTTGGGATGATAACAAAACACTGGGATTTCAATGCCCGCTTCCGCTGCCGCCTGAAGGACTGTCATATCATCAGGGACTTCAATTTCTTTATCATCAATCACAAGCTTTGGCATTTTTTTCTCTAAGCTACATGGTTCATTTTAAGGCGTCGTTCAAGTTCAGGGCGAAAGTGACGGATAAGGCCTTGGACAGGCCATGCAGCGGCATCTCCCAAAGCGCAAATGGTATGTCCTTCAATTTCATAGGTGACTTCTTCTAAGACATCAATATCTTTAGGGCTCCCTATGCCGTCAGCAAGACGGATGAGCATACGCCATAGCCAGCCTGTGCCTTCCCGGCAAGGAGTGCATTGCCCACAGCTTTCATGCATATAAAATTTAGACAGGCGCGCAATCGCGCGAACAATATCCGTTGATTTATCCATGACGATCACGCCTCCCGTACCAAGGCCGCTTTTCACCTCCGCAAGGGACGTAAAATCCATTAAAACCTTCTCACATACATCCTTTGGAATCAGAGGAACGGAGGAGCCCCCAGGGATCACGGCCAAAAGATTATCCCATCCTCCCCGCACGCCACCGCCATATTTTTCAATCAGCTCTTTAAGGGGAATCCCCATAGCCTCTTCCACATTGCAGGGCGTGTTTACATGGCCGGAAAGACAATAAATTTTTGTTCCCGCATTATTGGGAGTTCCAATGCCCCCAAACCAAGACGCCCCCCGACGCAAAATAGTGGGAACAACGGCAAGAGTTTCAACGTTATTGACAATGGTAGGACACCCGTAAAGTCCTACAATAGCTGGGAAGGGCGGCTTCAGGCGCGGCATGCCTTTGCGGCCTTCGAGACTCTCTAAAAGCGCCGTTTCTTCTCCACAGATATAAGCGCCGGCGCCGCGATGAACATAAAGATCAAAGTCCCAGCCCGATTTGGCAGCATTTTTTCCCAAAAGACCGGCCTTATAAGCTTCGACAATGGCCTCTTCCAAGTGATTGGCTTCCGCATAGAATTCTCCACGGATGTAAATGTAGCCCACATGAGCGCCTATGGCGACGGCAGCAATAAGAGCCCCCTCGATCAACTTATGGGGTTCAAAGCGCAGAATGTCCCGATCTTTACAAGTCCCAGGTTCGCTCTCATCCGCATTGATAACCAAATACCGCGGCGTTTTACCATCATCGGGGGGCATAAATCCCCACTTACGTCCTGTTGGAAAACCAGCCCCTCCCCTGCCCCGCAGGCCAGATGCCGTGATTTCTTGAATAATCCAGTCTTTCCCCTTTGAAATGAGCGTCTTTGTTTTATCCCAGTCACCTCGTGCTTCAGCCCCTTTCAAGCGCCAATCGTGGGTCCCATAGAGGTTGGTGAAAATGCGATCACTTACCTTTAGCATGGGCCCTCCGTTTTTCAGGAGCCGAGCCCTGTCGTCCAATAGCTGAGCCGGGTTTTACCTTGCGGTCAGCTTTTAAATCTTCCAAAATCTTGAGGAAACTTTTCTCATCTAGATCTTCAAAATAATCGTCATTAATTTGCACCACAGGTGCATTAGCACAGGCTCCAATGCACTCAACTTCTGTAAGAGTGAAGAGACCATCTTTCGTCGTTTCCTTATTTTCTATACCTAAGTGACGCTTACAGACGCCTTTTAAATCTTCACTGCCTCGCAACATGCAAGGTGTTGTTCCGCACACTTGAAGGTGATACTTGCCCATAGGTTTCAAATTAAACATAGTATAAAAGGTAGCCACCTCATAGCCGCGAATCAAGGAGACTTCCAGCATTTCCGTAATAGCCTCAATGGCTTCTTTGGGAAGCCAGCCACCACATTGACGCTGAGCCAACTCAAATAGCGGTAAAATTGCGCTAGCTTTTCGATCAGGCGGATAGTGAGTCAAGATTTCCTTGACGCGCTCTGCATTTTCCTTTGAGAACTTAAAAGCCGTCACCGATCAATCTCCCCAAAAACAATATCCAAGGACCCAATAATACTTGGTACGTCCGCCAGCATATGTCCTTTTGTCATAAAATCAAAGGCTTGCATAAAGGCAAAGCTGGGTGGCCTTATTTTACAGCGATAGGGCCTATTGCTTCCATCAGACACAAGGTAAACACCGAATTCTCCTTTAGGCGCCTCCACAACCGTATAGGTTTCGCCTTTGGGCACATGATAGCCTTCCGTATAGAGCTTAAAGTGATGGATCAGTGCTTCCATGGACGTCTTCATTTTTGCCCGTGGTGGTGGTGTCACCTTATAGTCATCCACCTTCACGGGACCTTTGGGCATCTTCTCAAGGCACTGCTTTATAATTCGAACACTCTGACGCATTTCTTCCATCCGCACCAAATAACGGTCATAGCAATCGCCATTTTGCCCCACAGGAATAAAGAACTCTAATTGATCATAAATTTCATAGGGTTGATTTCGGCGTAAATCCCAAGCCACATTGGAGGCGCGTAACATGGGTCCCGTAAAACCCCAATCTAGAGCTTGCTCAGCAGTGACAGCACCTATATTCACAGTACGTTGCTTGAAAATGCGGTTATCCGTCAACAGACCTTCCAAGTCATCAATCACCTTGGGGAAACGGTTTGCAAAAGCCATAATGTCTTCTGCTAAGCCTGGCGGTAAATCCTTATGTACACCTCCGGGACGGAAATAGTTGGCATGAAGACGTGCCCCGGAAACTCGCTCATAAAAACCCATCAAAACTTCTCGCTCTTCAAACCCCCACAAAAGCGGTGTCATGGCTCCCACATCGATAGCCATGGTGGTGATATTCAAAAGATGGTTTAAAATGCGGGTGATTTCACAAAACAAAACGCGGATATACTTGGCGCGCGTGGGAATTTCAAGATTCAGTAATTTCTCAACGGCCAGCGCAAACACATGCTCTTGAGCCATGGGGGAGACATAATCCAAACGGTCAAAATAAGGAATGGCTTGAAGATAGGTTTTATACTCGATAAGTTTTTCTGTCCCACGATGCAAAAGGCCAATGTGGGGATCAGCCCGCTCAACCACCTCACCGTCCATCTCAAGGATAAGGCGCAAAACTCCGTGAGCGGCGGGATGCTGAGGCCCAAAGTTCATGGTAAAGCTTTGCTTTTGAGGAGCGTCCTTTTTCATCAGTTCTCCTCCTTGGCGGCACTGGCTTTAACGGCCGTCTCCATACCTTCCCAAGGACTTTCGAAATCAAAGGTCCGAAAAGCTTGGGGCAGTTTTACTGGCTCATAAACAACTCGCTTTTGTTCTTCATCGTAGCGCACTTCTACATAGCCCGTAAGCGGAAAGTCCTTGCGCAGAGGATGGCCTTCAAAACCATAGTCAGTCAGAATACGACGTAAATCGGGATGATCTTCAAAGGGAATTCCATAAAGATCAAAGACCTCCCGCTCCCACCAATTGGCGCAATTATAAACCGATGTTACTGAGGGGACCGGCATACCTTCTTCCACCTGAACTTTGATGCGAAGGCGCCAGTTACGAACAAGACTTAAAAGATGATAAACTACATCAAAACGCGGAGAACGCCCCAGATAGTCTACTCCACACACATCCATCAATTGGGAAAATTGAAAGGTTTCCGAATCTCGTAAATAGGTCAAAACCCGCGCAATGGCAGCTCGCTCTACGATAATAGAAAGCTCCCCTTTCTCAACGGACCAAGACACCAAATCCGTTTCAATTTCCTCTTCAATAAGGCGCCCTAAATCGTCAAGAGTACGTGGAATGGCCATCCTTTACCCTCGTGCAAAATGTTTTTCGCGTTGAATTTTTCGCTGCAACTGCAAAATACCGTAAAGCAAGGCTTCCGCCGTTGGCGGACATCCCGGCACATACACATCCACGGGTACAATTCGATCACACCCGCGGGTCACCGAATAGGAGTAATGATAATACCCGCCCCCATTGGCACAGGATCCCATGGAAATCACGTAGCGGGGCTCAGCCATTTGGTCATACACTTTACGCAAGGCCGGCGCCATTTTATTGGTTAGTGTTCCCGCCACAATCATCAAATCCGCTTGACGGGGGCTGGGACGAAATACCACACCAAAACGATCCAAATCATAGCGGGCTGCTGCTGTTTGCATCATTTCAATCGCACAGCAAGCAAGTCCAAAGGTCATGGGCCACAAGGATCCCGATTGTGCCCAAGCGGCTAGCTTATCCAATTGAGTGACCACAAAGCCTTGCTGAGTGATTTCTTGATTTAAAGTCTCCAGGAGAACATCAGGATTGATCCCTTCGGGAATGGCCTCTATACCATAGCCGGCTTCGAGAGCTTCCTTCGTGAGAAATGGTTTTTTTACTCCCATTCTAAAGCCCCTTTACGCCATTCATAAATAAACCCAACAGTCAGAAGGAGAATGAAAAGCATCATAGAGAAATAGCCATAAAGGCCAATGTCATGGAGGGTAATCGCCCATGGAAAAAGGAACGCAATTTCAAGATCAAAAATAATGAAAAGGATCGCTATCAAATAAAATCGCACGTCAAACTTTAACCGCGCATCCGTAAAGGCCTCAAATCCACATTCATAGGGCGAAAGTTTTGCTGCATCCGGCTTACGCGGCCCACGTAAATAGGCCAAAAAGATCAGAAAGATCGAAAGACCAAAAGCAATTCCCATAAACACAAGTATGTTAAAATAGTCCTCAAAATTCCCCTTTAAAGGGGTGGTCATCAAATGGCTAGAAGAAAAATCCACGAGGTGTGCCCTATCGTTTTATTTGTTTATGCTCTTCGCCTTTCAAACTCCGGGTGCGTTGCCCGGCAACTTGAAATTCTTTGAGTATAGTCTTACAACGAAAGCGCCCTCTTGAAAACCAAAACTTGAGGAGATTTTGAAAGAGTTTCAAATTCTTTTAAAGAGTTTTTTTGTAAACCTATTGCTAGGGCAAGACAAAACTTTAATCCGCTTGAAAAACCCCATTCTTCAAATCCTTTTCAAACTCTGCAAGCCATGTACCCGCATTTGCCGGGCTGCGATAGGATTTTGATTTTTGGTGTTCCAAATGAGTTGCTGTTGTTTTAACAATAATTACATAGCTAAGGTCATTCATGTCCATTGCCTCTTGATCTTCAATAATTTCCAAAAGAAAATGATGGAGCTCATGACCATGGGCCGCCAAAATCTCAGAATAAGCCTGCTTTTCTGCTTCTGATAGCAAACCGTTTTCATCAAGAATGGGCATACCTTTTTCCCCTTCAATTAATTAAGGACCCGAGGAACCTTTGTTTCTTCTTTTGGATCACAGACTTCCCCTGAGTAAGGGCCAGTCTCTGCACCTTTTTTTTCACAAGCCACCAACAGCGGCAATGAAAGGCTCATTAAAATTAAAAAATATTTATTCATGATCTCCCCTCCCCCTTTTTCCTTTTTTCTATTAAAGCAAAAAAAGAAGATAAAAACAAGCTTAGCGACGTCCAGCCCACAGGAAATAGTTCACATCCACCGAGGACGTAAATTCCCAACACCTCTTAAAGGGGAGAAATTGGAGCCCTATCACCTCCTGATTCCCCAGGCCTAAGCTTGCAAGTTTCTTCGATAACTCCTCAGGTTTGATAAACTTCCCCCAGTCATGGGTGCCACGTGGAGCCCATCTTAATAGGTATTCGGCAGCCACAATTCCCAAAACGTAAGATTTAAGGGTTTGATTCAGAGTGGTTACAACCATGCCCCCTTGGGGCGCAAGCCGTGCCGCACAGACCTTAAGAAAAGCATCAGGATGATCCACGTGTTCAATGATTTCAGAGGCCACAACAACATCAAAAGGAGGCGTATCTGAGGGCAAATCTTCCACAGCGCAGTCGATATAGGTGATCTTGAGGCCCATCTCCTTGGCATGCATTTTGGCAACTTTGATATTTTCTTCCACAGGATCAATGCCCGTCACCTGAGCCCCAAGGCGCGCCAGCGGCTCACATAAAAGTCCGCCTCCACAGCCCACATCTAAAATACGCAAGCCTTTCAAGGAATGGATGACGTTGTCCTTAAGATTGAAATGAATATCAACTTTTTCCTTAATAAAGGCCATACGTAAGGGCGTGATGTCATGGAGCGCCTGGAAAGGCCCCTCCTCATCCCACCAGGTTCCACTGTGGGCTTTGAAGTGCTCCAACTCTGCTGTATTGCGCGTATTGAGTGTCATAATATTTCTTATCCTTTAAGGAGATGCCCTCTCCTCTGTAAACTCTGAGAAAAAATCTTGCAATTAGACATTTATGACACTACATACTAGATATTCTTAAAGAATTTTAAAGGGTTATTATTAAATTGTCTGGTGCAGGTTTGAAAAAGGTCATGGCTGTTCTAACAGGAGGATTTGCCATTTTTGCTATGTTTTTTGGTGCAGGGAATCTGATTTTTCCCCTCGAGGCGGGAAAGCTCGCCACCAGTTCTTTTCTACCTTCTTTTTCTGGCCTTGCGTTAACAGGAATTCTCGTTCCCCTTTTAGGTTTGATCGCAACCCTTATCTACAATGGGAATTACCAAGATTTTTTTGATCGTTTTGGAAAAATTCCTGCTTTTCTTTTGATTCTTTTCCTTCTCCTGTTGATGGGTCCTTTTGGCGCCCTGCCTCGCTGCCTGACCGTTGCCTTTGGCAGCTTTTCCATGCTGTTTCCTACATTCCCCTTAATGGGATTTAGTTTTATTATGACAGGGGTTGTGTTTCTTTTGTGCCTCAATGAAAATCAAGTAGTGCCTCTTATGGGTGCCGTCCTTGCCCCTGCAAAAATACTTTCCGTAGGGTTAATCCTTTTTTTTGGCCTTCTCTTTGCAACCACACCAGAAACAGGAACCATGCCCACTACCGCAGCCTTTGAAGATGGTGTTTCAAAAGGCTATCAAATGATGGATCTTTTAGCATCTTTCTTTTTCGCAACAGTCATTGTTCGCCATTTCCAAGTTAACTTTAATGTCGAGACAAATGGCTCTCCTTTTTGGCTTTCTCTTTATGCCATTCTGATTGGTTCAGGCCTTCTTTTTGCAATCTATTTTGCCTTAATTTATTTAGGAGCCACCTTTTCCAATGATCTTGGTCAAAATGCCCCCGAGCAATTTTTGAGCATCATTGCTTACCTTACTCTGGGAAATTTCGGAGGAAACTTGGTTTCTGTAGCCATCATCCTCTCTTGCTTAACAACTGTTGTCGCTCTCACAACCGTTTTCTCTGATTATCTATTTGAACACATTTTTAAAAAGCGCCTGCCCCGCCTTTATTGTCTTATCCTGACCTGCATTGTTACTTTTTTCATGTCTAATCTTGGCTTCAGTGGCATCGTAAGCTTTCTTGCACCCATCTTGTCCTATCTCTACCCCTTGTTAATTGGTTTGACTCTTCTCAACATCACCACCTGGGCCTGGCGTCAAACCCGTTTTACAAAACTTCAAGCCGAAAAAAATGGGGTTTCCATAAGCTAAAATTTGATATACTGTGCCTTTCTTAATTTTAGATAGGATAGCGAAATGACTTCTCATTCTCAGCCCATTTCCTTAAGATCTTGGATCGTCCTCCTTGCTGTGGGCGTTTTGATTTTCATCCTTAATATTGACTACACAGCTGTAAACCTGACTTTGGTTCCTATTGCGGAAGAGATTCAAACGGATCTGAATAATCTTCAGTGGCTTCTCAGCGCTTATGTTCTGGTGTGGGCTGCCTTTGTGATTCCTGCGGGGCGTCTAGCCGATATCTATGGGAAGCGGAATGCCCTTGTTGCGGGCCTTATTATCTTTATGGCGGGCTCTTGCCTCGCTGGCCTCGGACAATCCCTTGAGGTCTTGATTCTTGGACGTGCTCTTCAAGGTGTTGGCGCTGCGATTTTTTCAGCTCCTGCCTGGGCCTTTGTATTCACAACCGCCTCTCCTGAAAGGCAAGGTTTTGTCATGGGGATCATCCTTTCTTTTGGTGGCTTTGGCCTTGCCACAGGTCCCACCCTTGCCGGCCTTATCATTCAAGAGCTCAATTGGCGTTGGATTTTTTATGTTAATATTCCTTTAGGCTTCTTGGTCATTGCCATTCTTTTACTCTATTCTCAAAAGGACGAAGTAGCCTCCAATAAGCAAAAAGTTGATATTTTTGGAACACTTCTTTTAAGCGCGGGACTTTGCCTTTGCGTATATGCCTTAAACCAAATTGAAGTCTGGGGTCTACAAAGTCCTTTACTTTGGGGGATTGGTGCTTTGGGATTCTGTCTTTTGGGCGCTTACTATCTGCGAGATCGTGTACAAACGTTCCGTATGGTGCCACCTCATCTTTTCCGCAACAAGGCCTATATGGCTGCTACTGTGGGTGAATTCTTCATGGCCATCAATTTTTCCATGGTATTGGTACTGATGGGTCTCTACCTCCAAAATACGCTGCATTACAGCAGCTATCAGGCAGGCCCTGTTTTTATCTCAATGACTATCAGCATGGGCTTTCTCTCCCCTATTGGCGGAAAAATGATCGATACCTTTGGCATCCGAGGTCCCATGGTATTAGGGGCTCTTCTCACCTCCTTCGCCATGGCGATGATGGCCTTTTTAAATATTAATTCTTCCCTTTCCTATGTTGTGACAAGTCTCTTTTTTGTGGGAACAGGGTTAGGTATATACTTTACCGCTTGCAACACAGCCATGATGCGCTCTGTGCCACAGGAAGATTTGAATGTGGCTTCCGGTGTATTCATGATGTTCATGATGGTGGGCAATACCTTAAGCATTATTCTTTCCACAAGCTTTGTGGTGATGTTCGGACGGAACTACCTTTGGAACGTTACTCAAGAGAAAGGAATGATTCTTGTTCCAGGGCAACACCAACAACTAGCCGAAATCATTTCCAAAGTTGAACATTCGGCAAACCAGCTGTCCAGCTTTTCTGCAGAGCAAATTCCTTTTCTCCTTCATTCTATTGATGAAGCCTTTGTATATGGTTTTTCTATTAACATGGCCATCGGTGCTTTTGCGGCCTTGATCTCTGCAAGTCTGACTCTGTGGGGGATTCGCTCCTTAAAAGCCCCGGTTACAGCAACACACGCTCAGGTCAGTTTGTAAAGTTAGGGAAAGTGATGTTTACCCCTATTTTAATTGAACTTATCCACAGGACATGCTACCTCTCCAAGAGTTACAGTTAATGAAGGAGTAGGCATGCTGCAAAGAAGTTATAATTGGATCTTAAGTTTTGCAAATCATCCTTATGCCATCTGGATTCTTGCTGCTGTTGCTTTTGCTGAAAGTTCTTTTTTTCCTATTCCACCTGATCCCCTTTATATTGCGATGCTTTTCGCACGTCGCGATCGGATTTGGGAGTTGGCCATTATTTGCACCCTCTCTTCCGTTATTGGTGGCTGGCTTGGTTATGCCATTGGCTACGGACTTTATGAGACCCTAGGCGAATTTATCCTCCAAGCATACGGCCTTCAAGGAGCCTTTGACCGTTTTCAGCACAGTTTCAATGAGTGGGGTTTTTGGATTGTAGCTTTAAAGGGCCTCACCCCCATTCCCTATAAAGTTGTGACGATTGCTTGTGGCGTGACGAGGCTTGATTTTACCTCCTTTACGATTGCATCTATTATTGCACGCGGCTTCCGCTTTTTCACACTGGCCGCTTTATTTTGGTATTTTGGGCCCAGCATTAAAGAGTACATCGACAAAAATTTAACTTTTGTCACCCTCACAGCCCTCGCAGCCCTTGTCGGCGGCTTTGGAATCATTTATGCTTTAGGATGAAAATAAAAAAATAAAGTAAATGGGAGGGGCTTATGTGCTTAAAATATCTTCATTGCCTTACACCTCGAATCATGCTGGGAGTGTTAGCCCTCATCTGTGCAGGTGTCCTCATTGCTGCTTACATCATGGAAAACTACTTTGACATTCATCCCTGTCAAATGTGTCTTTATGAGCGGGATGTTTTTCTAACAGCTGGTGGCCTTTCCTTGCTTTCTTTTTTTATCGTACCAATGCGCTTTAAGCCTTATGCCGTTTTGTTTATCGGGTTTATTTTTCTTTTTGGTGCAGGACTTGCGAGCTATCACGTGGCCATTCAACAGCAATGGGTTGAGCTGCCTTCTTTTTGTGCTGCCAACGATTTTAGCGCTTTTGAGTCTATTGAATCCTTGAAGGAGCAACTCTTAAAAACCCCCTTTGTACGCTGTGATCAAGTTACTTGGAGCCTTTTTGGCCTGTCTCTTGCGGCTTATAATGCTCTTATTTCCCTTATCCTAGCTCTTTTCTGCGGGGTATGGTTTTGGAAAAAGTAGACATTGCCCCCCTGCTGCGCGTCAATTTAGCAGGGGAATATGGGGCAAAGCGCATCTATGAGGGGCAATTAGATATTTTGAAAAACAGCCCTTCTGCGCCCCTTTTAAAACACATGAAAGCCCAAGAAGAGGTGCATTTACAAGCCTTTGAAGAGTGGGTTGTAAAAAACCGCGTGCGCCCTACCCTATTGCAACCGCTTTGGCATGTCGCTGGCTATGCTCTCGGAGCCGGCACAGCCCTTTTAGGTGAAAAAGCTGCCATGGCTTGCACCGCGGCTGTCGAGGAAGTTATTAATGACCACTATGAAAAACAGCTGCACCGTTTGAAAAAGCAAAATCCACCCTTGAGGAAGATTATTAAAAAGTTCCAAAAAGAAGAACAGGAGCATCGAGACCTAGCCCTTGAAAAAGGAGCCGAAGAGGCTCCAGCCTATGCCCTTCTTTCCAAAGGAATTAAAACTGCCTCACGCCTTGCCATTTGGCTTTCCGAACGAGTGTAAGACAGTGCACTTGTAAAATGTGTTTGAAGGCACTAAGTTATAATAGCAATTGTTAAAGGAGAAAGAACTATGAGCGTACTCGTTGGAAAACAAGCCCCCAATTTCAAAGCAAAGTGTGTGGTTAAGGACCAATGCACTGAGGTAGAACTTAAGGATTACAAAGGAAAGTATGTTGTTCTTTTCTTCTATCCTCTTGATTTTACTTTTGTTTGCCCCACAGAGCTTCATGCTTTTCAAGCTTGCCTTAAAGAATTCAACGACAATAACTGCGTTGTTTTGGGCTGCAGCGTTGATAGCCATTTCTCCCATATGGCCTGGCTGAACACTCCTAAGGAAAAGGGTGGCATTCAAGGCGTTACCTATGGCCTTCTTTCTGATTTGGGCGGCAATATTGCCCGTGACTATGACGTTTTATCCCCTGAAGGCGTGGCCTACCGCGGTCTTTTCCTTATCGATTGTGATGGGGTTGTCCGTCATCAGGTGGTCAATGACCTGCCCTTAGGGCGCAGCGTGGAAGAAGCTTTACGGATGCTTTTGGCTTTACAACATACAGAAAAGCACGGGGAAGTTTGTCCCGCCAACTGGTCAAAAGGCAAAGATGCCATTAAAACAACCACAGAAAGTGTGGCTGATTATTTGGTTAAGGCCGCAAGCTAAGTATACTCTTCGTCTTTTAAATTTCCGGGCAACACACCCGGAAACTTGAAATCCTTTGAGTGTACCAATTTACTTTCTTAGACACAGCTTGAATCGCACCACTAAATAGAGCTACCTCATGAAAATTTATGAGTAAAATCAATGTCTTTTACCTCTCCCCTTGTGGGAGAGGTGATCTTATCTCAGCTGATAAATCAGTCTCTGTCATTAAAAAAGATTGAAAATTTTCATGAGATAGCCTTGCACCTCTAACTTCATATTTTTCTGATATGATAGGCTTTTAGAAATATCCTTAACCCCTACAAGATCATCATCACGGGATTTTCAATCAGGTCTTTAAAGGCCTTGAGGAAATGAGCCCCAAGGGCACCATCCACAACCCGGTGGTCAACGGAAAGAGTGCAAGTCATCACTGTTGCAGCGGTAAGAGTTCCATCCTTCTGAACAACAGGACGCCTCTCTCCTGCACCTATGGCAAGAATACAAGCTTGAGGTGGGTTAATAATAGCTGAGAAATCCTTCACTCCATACATACCCATATTGGAAAGGCTAAAGGTTCCGCCTTGGAATTCCTCAGGTTTCAGCTTTCCTTCACGGGCACGAGCTGCAAGGTCTTTCATTTCCTTAGAAATTTCAGCAAGTCCCTTAACTTCCGCATGGCGCACCACGGGCGTAATAAGGCCACCTTCAATGGAAACGGCCACAGCTACATCAGCAGAAGTATATTGATAAATCTGGTCATTAACCCAGGACGCATTGGCTTCAGGAATTCTTTTTAAGGTGAGCCCACACGCTTTAATAATAAAGTCATTCACGGAGAGTTTATAGGCCCCATCAGCACGGGCATTGATTTGCTCCCGTGCTTTTAAAAGCGCATCAATTTGACAATCAATGCTGACATAAAAATGAGGAATGGTTGATTTGGCTTCCACAAGACGCTTTGCAATCACTTTTCGTATGCTGGAGGGGGCAATGACCTCATATTCAGGCTCATAACCGGATAGAGAAACACTTGGCGCTGCAATCACACTGGAAACATTTGCGAATTCAACGTCCGCGCGAACAATGCGTCCTCGTGGACCTGATCCAGAAATGGAGAATAGACTTAGATTTTTCTCTTCAGCAATACGCCTAGCAAGAGGCGTTGCGAAAATCCGAGAGCCTGCAGGCGCTTCAGGAGTGACTACTTTTAAGTCCGGCTTTTTTTCAGGAGCCTTTGCCACTTCAACGGGTGCAGGGGCTTTTTCGACTTTCATATTGGTAAGGGCAGAAGCCTCTTCCCCTTCTTCAAGAAGAAGACCGATCACTTCATTCACCTTCACATTTTCTGTGCCTTCAGGAATGATGATTTTCCCAACTTTTCCTTCATCCACCGCTTCCACTTCCATGGTAGCTTTATCAGTTTCAATTTCAGCTAAAACATCGCCCGCTTTAACGGTATCACCTTCGCGTTTGTGCCATTTCACCAAGTTTCCCTCAGTCATGGTGGGTGAAAGAGCTGGCATTAAAATTTCAATTGGCATCCCAAATCCTTTTTTTAAGTACGATAACATACAGCTTTCGCTGCTTCTACTATAGATTCAACTTGTGGAAGAGCTAAACGCTCCAAATTAGCCGCATAAGGCATTGGCACATCCGCGCCTGTCACCCGCATAACGGGGGCATCTAAATAATCAAAGGCACGCTCCATCATCAGCGCTGCCATTTCTGACCCAATGCCGGCGAAAGGCCAACTTTCCTCAATGGAAACAATGCGGTTTGTCTTCATGACTGATTCAACAATTGTCTCCACATCAAGGGGACGAATGGTGCGCAAATCAATGACTTCAGCTTCAATTCCCTCTTCTGCCAAACGGTCAGCCGCCTCCAACGCCTTACCCACCATAATGGAAAAAGCTGTCAGAGTGACGTCTTTTCCTTCCCGTCTGACCAGAGCTTTTCCAATCGGCAAAACATAGTCCGGGTCTTGAGAGACATCATCAAAGCTCCGCCCATAGAGAAGTTCATTCTCTAAAAAAACAACCGGGTTAGGATCACGAATCGCGGCCTTTAAAAGAGCCTTGGCATCGCCAGCACTATAGGGGCTAATGACTTTCAATCCTGGGCAGTGAGCATACCAACTGGCATAGCATTGAGAATGCTGGGCTCCCACACGCGAGGCCGCGCCATTGGGGCCACGGAAAACAATGGGACAGCCCATTTGACCACCGGACATATAAAGGGTCTTTGCCGCCGAGTTAATGATTTGATCGATGGCTTGCATAGAAAAGTTAAAGGTCATAAATTCCACAATAGGGCGAAGGTTGCCAAAAGCAGCCCCTACCCCAAGTCCTGCAAAACCATGCTCAGTGATGGGGGTATCCACAACCCGCTTGGCTCCAAACTGGTCCAAAAGGCCTTGGCTAACTTTGTAAGCTCCATTGTATTCAGCGACCTCTTCACCCATCAAAAAGACGGTCTCATCGCGGGTCATTTCTTCAGCCATTCCATCACGAAGAGCTTCTCTAACGGTCAGTGTGGCAAGGGATGAATCAGTCATCGGTATATCTTCTCTTTGGTTTGCTGTCATTGGAGGGGGGCTTCCTCTTTAAGAATATCAGTATAAAGCTCTGAGGGATCCGGCTCAGGGGAAGTTTTTGAGAACTCAGCCACCTCTAAAACCGTTTCTTTCACCTCATCATCAATGGCTTTGATTTGAGCTTCTTTAATTTTCAAGGTTTCAATCATATAAGTTTTAAAATGATCGATGGGATCTCGATGGATTTTAACTTCTTCCACTTCTTCCTTTGAGCGATATTTTGCTGGATCAGACATGGAATGACCCCGATAACGATAGGTATCAAACTCAAGGATATAAGGTCCTTTTCCAGAGCGTGCGTGATCGGTGGCCCGCTGTGCTGCCTCTCTCACCTCTCCTAAGATCATCCCATCAACCTTTTCTCCAGGGATTCCCCAGCCCTGGCCGCGGCCGTAATAGTTAGGCCCGGCTGAAGATCTCTCAACGGAGGTGCCCATGCCATAGTGATTATTTTCAATCACATAAACAACAGGAAGCTTCCAAAGAGCCGCCATATTATAGGATTCATAGACTTGACCTTGATTAGCCGCACCATCACCCATGGAGGCAATACAAATGCCCTTGTCTTCCTTGTACTTGTGGGCAAAGGCTAGACCTGTTCCAATAGGAATTTGAGCACCGACGATACCGTGGCCTCCAAAGAAATTTTTCTCTCGGCTAAACATATGCATAGAGCCACCTTTTCCTCTGGAATAGCCCCCACTCCGACCCGTCAGCTCTGCCATCACGCCCTTGGGATCCATATCACAGGCCAACATATGTCCATGATCACGATAGGCTGTAATGACCGTATCTTGAGGCTTTAAAACCGATTGGATCCCCACAACAACGGCTTCTTGACCAATATAAAGGTGGCAAAACCCTGCAATAAGCCCCATCCCATATAGCTGGGAAGCGCGCTCTTCAAAACGCCGAATTAAAAGCATGTCACGGTAAGCTTTTAAAGCTTCCTTTTGAGTAAGTGACTTTGGCAAAACATACCCTTTCCTATTATAATTTTATCTCTCATGGTTACTCAGAAATGGCCTCATTGACAACCCAATTTCAACCTAAATAAAGGCTTAAAAGCATAAAAACTGAAAATCCAACCAACAAAATGCCTGATATACGATTGATCCACAGGAGTTGGGTATCTGAAAGCATATGATGCATGAGGTGAACTCCTGTGCTTAATGAAAACCACCAGGCAGTTGCCCCAAAAAAGACGCCCGTCACCAGAGTTAAACTCTGCGCAAAGGAATCATTCTCTGTTGAAACACCAACAGCAGCAAAGGCTGCTGCAAAGACAAGCAATGTGATGGGATTGGAGATGGTTAAGAAAAAAGCACTCATAAAACCGTGAAAAAGTGTTTCCTTTGACCCCCTGTCTAAATCATCATGCCGCGGCGGGGCTCTGTAAATATAAACGCCAAGCCATGCCAAAAGAATACCCCCAAAAAATCTCAAAAATACGTTATAGGTATCAATAAAATCTGAAATGGCAGCCAAGCTGAATCCCGCAACAGCCCCATAAAATGTATCGGCAACACCTGCACCTAGTCCTGTAGCCAAGCCCAATAAATAGCGCCCTGAAAGAGTGCGGCGAATACATAAAATACCAATAGGCCCAACAGGCGCTGCGATTAGAAAACCTATCAAAGCACCTTTAAAAAACAAAAGAGGAAATAACATGCCTTCACAAAACCTTGTTTTAATTTTAGACAAAGTACTGGAATTTTAAGGTTTAAGTCCAATGAATTTTTTCTCTTATAACTTTTAATCTTATTCCGAAGTTTTGCGCCTTTGTACTTTTTCTTTCATATATTGAGAAGGCTTGAAGGAAACAACACGCCGAGGAGTAATAATGGCCTCACGCCCAGTTTTTGGATTTCGTCCAACACGTTTTGCTTTTTGACGAGCATAAAAAGAGCCAAAAGATGAAATCTTTACACTTTTCTTTTGGGCCAAGGACTGAATCATATTCTCCAGAACAAACTCTAAAAGATCACTTGCCTGTTGACGAGGCAAATCGACTTCCCTAACGAGAGTATCAACGATATCTGCGCGCGTAAGAGTCGAAGTCTTCATAAAATTTCCCTTTTTTTATATTATCGCCGTCATGATACCAAAAAATTAAGATAATTTACATCATTATTTCATCGCAAATGGGGAAAGTTAAAAATCTTCAAATAAACTATTAATAACTATAAGATTTCCACATCTACCTTTCCATCATGAAAATGAATCTGAACCGTTTCATGGGATGAGAGCATAGACTTGGAAGAAACAAGTGTCTGCTCACCCTTTGTAACAAAGGCAAATCCGCGCTCAAGAACCCGTGTGTAGGAATAGCTCTCTAAAAGTTGAGCAAGAGCAATAAAACGTTGCCCAGCCTTCTGTAAAATATGCATTAAGGGAGGAGTAAGACGATGAGATAAATGTTCAAGAGCGGTCGTTTGGTGTTGTATACTCCTTACTTCCCCATTGACCAATCGCTCGAATAACTCGTCCAGTTTTTGAGTACGCTCCTCAAGCCAAACGCCCAAAGGAGGCAGCCCTCGCCGTAAGGCTTCAAGCTGACTCTCATAAAGAGAAAGAGTGTGATTCAAATGGGTTGCAAGCTGAAGACCATATTGCAAAAAAGTTTGCGTTAACTGAGATTTGACGGGAACGGCAAATTCCGCAGCTGCTGTTGGAGTGGGAGCCCTTTTATCGGCGGCAAAATCAATAAGGGTCACATCGGTTTCATGCCCAACCGCTGAAATCACAGGAATATGACTTGCTGCAACGGCCCTGACGACATTTTCCTCATTAAAAGCCCAAAGATCCTCTAAACTTCCTCCTCCTCGCGCAATAATCAAAACATCAGGTTTAATTTCTAGCTCATTAAAGCCTTTAACTGCGGCTGCAATTTGCGAGGACGCTCCTTCTCCTTGGACAGCCACGGGCCATAGCATGACAGGAAGAGGGAAACGATCGGCAAGGCGATGCAAAATATCTTGAATGACAGCACCTGTAGGAGATGTAATAACTCCGATTCTCTCCGGAAGAAAAGGAAGCCGTTTTTTCAATGTCTCATCAAAAAGGCCTTCTGCCGCAAGTTTGCGTTTTCGCTCTTCTAAAAGTTTTAAAAGAGCTCCCTCCCCTGCAAGCTCCATTCCTTCAACAATAATTTGATACTTTGAGCGCCCTGGATAGGTTGTAAGCCTACCAATAGCAACAACCTCCATACCATCTTGAGGGTTCAAAGAAAGTCCTCCAAAACTGCCGCGCCAACACACGGCATCTAATACAGCATCGTTGTCTTTTAAGGCAAAATACACATGTCCTGAGCTGTGACGTTTTAGGCCTGAAATCTCTCCCCGAACACGCACGCGAGAAAATCCTGCTTCAACGGTTTTTTTCAGTGCAAAAGAAAGCTCGGAGACGGTATATTCAGGTAGGGTTGAGGAGAGAGGAAGCATAAAATAAAAGCCTTGTTTTGATATCGCGTACATCTTTCTCTAGAACTATAATCCCTAGAGAGAATCATTGATACCTCAATTTCTAACAATTTAATTTATTAGCTTTATGACATCATCGTGAGAAATCCCTGTTACAGAAGCAATAAAACCAATATCCACTCCTTTAACGCGCATATTTCGTGCGATCTCTATTTTACTTTTCTCCTCCCCCTCAGCAAGTCCCTTCTCGAGACCTTGTTCTAAACCTTGCTGAACACCTCTTTTATAAACATCAGGTTTAAGATAATCTGCCAGTGTCATTAGCTTCTCCTCATCAACTGTTTTCAGCTCTTTAATTGTTTTAAACAAATCTTCCTGATGGGGTGTCTCGCCAAGCGCCACCACATAGGTGAGTACAGTACGAATATAACTCTCTTCTCCATTAGCTTCAAGAATTTTCAAATCTTGAATTATCTCCTTAAAAGAGGGCAGAATATTTGCATCATGAATATGCTTTAAAATCCGAGCCATTGTCCCATACCACAAATATTTCCTCAACTCTTTATCAGAATTTTGCGTTAAATCGATGAGGTGATAAGGAGAGAAAAGGGTTTGTTTTGCAATTTCTCTCTCTTTCACAGGAAAAAGATCAAAAAGATTTAAGGTGTGGGTATAGGGTCTTTTTCCCGTATAAAGGACAAGGGGATAAACAAGGGGCAATTCCTTTGTCTTTGTAGATCTTAAATGATCTTCCATGACGCCTATCACATATTTTAAAAGACGAAAAGAAAGGAGGGGGTGGGACTGTGAGGCATGTTCTATCAAAAGATATAAAAAACCCGGCTTCCCATTAAAATTAACTTTATAAAGAAGATCAATGATTTGAGATTTTAGCTTGTCATCGATATGACTTTCTCTTTGTAACTGAATGGAAGAAAAGTCGATATTTTCACGTACATGATCAGGCAAGTTCTTATGAAAAAACTCTTCAATAACCTTCTGATTGGTCATCAAGGAGCGCGTAAATCTATCGTGATGTGATAATCTATTTCGAGCCATTTATTATAATTATTGATTAAGGCTTTTTAAAACGATATCCACATTTCTATTGAATAGCAAGCCTTTTAAGAACTATTTGTCTTTATCTAAAAGAATCTCGGGTCTATCAAGCAGATGCGGCGGAATTTTATCAAGAGAGATAAGATCTTCTAAACTTTGTTCTCGTGAAACATAATCATAAGCGCCTTCTCTCACAAATACGATACCCGGAAAGGGATGCTTATTATAGTTACTGGCTAAAGAGTGGGTATAAGCTCCCGTTGAAAAAACAACGAATACATCTCCAGCAGCGCAAGGAGGGAGGCAAATATTTTCTATTAAAATATCTCCTGTCTCACAACACTTCCCTACAATTTTATAGGGCCGTTTTTTTACAGAAGAGGTCATTTTATTGGCGAGAACACCTGTATATTTAGCTTGATAAAGAGCAACCCTTAAATTATCTGTCATGCCTCCATTCACGGCAGCATAATGAACCGACTCGCTTCCTTCTTTAATGGTCCCTATGTTATAAAGGGTACATCCTGCTTGTCCGACGATAGAACGGCCGGGCTCAAGCATAAGGTCAGGTAAATCAATATTTTTCATTTTACATGTAAGAATCAGCTTTTCACAAAGCACTTTGACAAAATGGTGAATATCCGGCACGGAATCATGATCTTCATAAGCAATCCCAAGACCACCACCAATATTTAACTCTTCAACACAACGCCCCTTATTCTTTAAGAAAGCCAAGTACTCTCCCACTTTATCGAGGGCTTCCTCATAAAAAGAAGCCTTATGTATGTTTGACCCTAGATGAAAATGAATCCCTTTAAATTTAATATAACCGTTAGCACACACTTTTTGAAGATACTCAGGAATTCGATCTTGGTCTCTATAAAAGCCAAACTTTGATTCTTTAACAGCGGTTGCAATATATTTATGAGTCTCAACCTCAACTTCAGGATTGATTCTCAATAAAATACCACATTCCCTCTTTAATTCTGAGGTAACTTTTTCAAGTAAGGTCAGTTCATCAAAGTTATCAACAATGATCCGCTTAATACCATACTTAACAGCAGCGGTGAGCTCCCTTTCCGATTTATTATTTCCATGCATGATGATATTTTGAGGGAGAATCTTAGCCTTCTGCGCAATAAAAAGCTCCCCTTCTGAGCAAACATCAATACCAACTTCTTCTTGTTTGAGCAACAAGCCCATAGCTAGATTTAAAAAAGCTTTTGACGCATAGAAAACAGACGTAGATTTTGGATAAAAGAGCTTTAAGGCATTTTTATAAAGGCGCAAATTCTCACGAATAGCCAATTCGTCAAAAACATAAAGTGGACGATCGCTCAAACCAGCAAGATGAACTAAATCAATCCCGTGAAGCGCTAAATGTCCTTTTTCATTGATAGAATAGCCATTTAATTTAGACCAAAGGCTCATTCTATCTTTTTCCTGAGCCTCCACTTATTTTCTTCCTTTTATCTCTAAGAGCAATCCCGAAGGTAACTCTGTCTTGCGACATTCCAGAACACCATTAATTTTCCTAACTAAGGTATGAATCAAATAACAAGGAATTGTCCGAGGCGTGAGTTCACTTAAAGGAATTCTTCCTTCTAAAGTCTCAACCGTTCCTTGGTGCAAAATGACGGAATCCGTATTCAGTTGAAGTAAGAGTTTGGCGGATGTCTCATCAGGAAGGGTGACCTGAATCATCCCTCCCTTTGGCGCACATTCACTGACCCACAAGACAGAATTAAGAAGTAATCGGCCCCAATTTTCAAGAATCAAGTCTCCTTGAAAAGGGGTTTTCCACTCAAATTCGATTTTGCTTCGGGAAAAATAATTTTCGATGAGTGCCCGCGCTTCTCCAAAAGATGTGCGCTCTCCACTTGATCCAAAGGCTGTCCGAAAAAAACTTAATCGAGAAGAGGCAACTTGAGAACTATGCTGAATAAGACTAATAATTTCCTTAGAATCCTCAGACAAATCAACCATATTCTCTTGCAAAAGTTCCAGCCCCGTATTAATGGCGCCAATAGGCGTTACAAGATCATGACAAAGACGAGAAGAAAGAAGTTCGGCTAAACGAAGAGAAAATTCTGGTGTCATCTATAATTTCCCTATATATATTTTAATAACTTGTTAACAAATTTTCTGGTAAACTGCCAGGATAAAGAAAAAACGATTAAAAATTTAAGCTTATTTTACATAGAGAACGCCACATGAAAACCTATAAAAAAATAATAATTGTTCTTGTTATCTGCGGACTAGGCCTCGCTGTCATCCTTTGGTTCAAAAGAGGAAAAGAAGTTGCAGAAATTACTTTTAAAGAGCCCACCCCTGTTGAGGCTATCCGTGCAAAGAGTGGCCCCATTCTCAGACGTGTCAATACGGTTGGAACTCTTACAGCCATTCAATCCGTAGATCTTCGTCCTCAAGTGAATGGAAAAATTGAAAAAATTTATTTTCAAGGAGGCGCCCGGGTTAAGGCTGGAGATCCCCTCTTCAAAATTGAAGATGGATTATACAAAGCCAAAGTTGCTGAAGCGGATGCTCAACTTATGCTGAGCCATGAAAACTATAACCGTGTCACAAAACTTTTAGAGAAAAAGTTTGGTTCGCTCCAGGAAAGAGATAAAGCCTATGCAGAAATGATGGTTGCGCAAGCTCACCTAGATGAAGCTAAAATTCAACTTGAAAATACTCTCATCAAAGCTCCTTTTGAAGGCGTTATAGGACTTAGCGAAGTTAGCGTCGGTGCCCTTGTTTCAGAATCCGTTGAGCTTGCGAGTCTCGTGGATTTAGATCCTATCAATGTGGACTTCAGCATTCCTGAGTCTTACCTTCCTTTTGTACATGAAGGGGATATAGTAGACGTTACCATAGAAGATTTTGATATTCTCCCCATTGAAGCTACTATTAAAGCCATTGCTCCCGAAATTGAGGAAAATACACGTACCATTACCATTCGTGCTGAAATGCCCAATGCAAACCTTTCTTATCGCCCAGGTGAATTCGCACGAGTCCTCGTGCTTGCAGGAAAAATTGAAAATGCAGTTCTTATCCCTGCAACAGCCATCGAACACGAAGGAGAAGAAGAATATGTCATGCTCGTCGTAGATAATGTAGCCGTACGTTCCACTGTTAGTACAGGAATGAAAGACGGCAACGATGTTGAAATTACCCACGGCGTCAAAACCAATGATTTAGTGGTTGTTGCTGGCCAATTTAAATTGAGAGATGGCGACGAAGTCAACATTGTTAACCTAGAAAAAGCAACCCCAGAGAAAAAATGAATTTCATAGAATTTCTTATTCGCCGTCCTGTTTTAGCCACCGTGATGTCTATCATCCTTGTCATGATTGGCGGCGTCTCCTATACAAGGCTTTCTTTAAGGCAGTTCCCAGAAGTTGACAAACCCATTATCAGCGTAACGACATCCATGGAGGGAGCGAGTCCTCAAATTATTGAGGGCCAAATCACCCGCCCCTTAGAAGAAACGCTGGGAGGCATTGAAGGTCTTGATTATATGACCTCACGCAGCGAAACAGAAAATAGCCTCATAAAACTTAATTTTAAGGTAGATCGTGACATTGATCTTGCCGCAGCAGACGTACGGGATAGACTCCAAAAAGTGCGTAATAAACTCCCGGATGAGGCTGACGATCCTCTGATCAAGAAGGCAGATGCAGATGCCGTGCCGATTATTTATCTTTCTCTTTTTAGCGATAGAAAGTCTGTCAATGACTTGGCTGACTATGCCCACCGCTTCTTAGAAAGTGAGCTCCAAACGATCAAAGGGGTTGCCAGTGTTGAGATATTTGGTGGTGGAAATCTTGAAATGCACCTGATTTTGGACCCCATTCGCCTCAATGCATATAAGGTTACTGCCACAGATGTCGCGGCGGCTTTAAAACGCCAGAATATTAAAAAACCTGCTGGCCGCCTTACAGGAGAAGAACGTGAATTTACTGTCACAACCAGCACTTCTCTTACTACCCCTAACCAGTTTAATAACATGGTCATTGCGGAAAAAGAAGGACGAATCATCCGCCTTAAGGATGTCGGGTTTGCAGAACTTAATTCGGAAGACAAGCGTTTTTCATCTCGCTTTAATGGAAAAAATGCTGTCAGCATAGGTATTGTCAAGAAATCTGTTGCTAATCCTCTTGAAGTTAAGAAAGGTGTTATTGAGAAGGTTAATCAAATTCGCGAACACTTGCCTTTAGGAACTGAAGTCGAAATTTCTTCTGATAAAACGGTCTTCATACAAAAGTCCATTGAACATGTTTATCGCACCATTTGGGAAGCTACCTTCCTTGTGGTCGTGGTTGTATTTATGTTCTTAAGATCCATTCGTGCCTCAATCATCCCTTTGGTGACCATTCCCGTTTCCTTAGTTGGAGCCTTTATCCTAATGTTCCTGTTTGGTTTTACCATTAACATTCTCACTTTATTGGCCCTCGTGCTTGCAATTGGACTGGTGGTAGATGACGCGATCGTAGTCTTAGAAAACATCTATCGTTACATAGAAGAAGGGGAAGAACCTTTCGATGCCGCCATTAAGGGCGCCAAGGAGATTAGTTTTGCTGTAATCGCCATGACCCTAACGCTTGCTGCTGTTTACGCCCCTATCGCTCTTTCAAGCGGCATTACTGGAAGGCTTTTCACAGAATTTGCCCTTACTCTTGCGGGAGCAGTTATAATCTCAGGTTTTGTGGCTTTAACGCTAACCCCAACGATGTGTGCACACCTTCTTACTCACCATGATCATCAGGCACTTGAAGGGCATCGTTTTGCTGAAGTTTATCAAACTTTTTACGAAAAAACCGGATTATGGCTGGATAAACTCGATCAAGCCTATGCTGCTCTTTTAACCCTTGTTCTTCAAAAGCGCCTCTGGGTGGTGTTAGGAGGACTTTTTATTGCCCTTATTGGTCTTTATCTTGCTGTCTTCCAACTAAAACGTGAGCTTACTCCTGCCGAGGATCAAGGCGTCTTGAGAACAACAGCTGATCCTCCCTATGGAGCTACTTTAAAATATATTGAAAAATATGCCCATCAAATGGATAAAATCCTCTCTTCCGTACCTGAACTGGTCAAGCGCATGACAGTTGTGCAAGTTGGAGATTACACTTACTCAAATAACACGATGCTTCCTTGGGAGGAAAGAAAACGGAGTTGCAGTGAAGTTGAAAAAGCAATCACACCAGAACTTAAGAAAATCATTGGTCTTGACGTGCGACCAAGATGTGAAAGTCGTTCGGTTATTGGGGGTGGTAGCGGCTTTGACCTTTCATTTGTGATTCAAACAACACGCTCTTATGAAGATCTTGCAGACCAAATGCAAAAAGTTTGGGCTGCGATGCTTCAACATCCGGGGATCGGAAATATTCGTCCTGACATGGGAGAAGCGGGTGAAGATTTCAAAGTTCAAGTTGATGTGGAAAAAGCGGCTACCTTAGGAATTGAACCAGATGTTGTCGCACAAACATTAGATACCCTGATTGGAGGACGACGTTCTACTACTTTCGAGAGAGAAAGCAAACAATATCCAGTGCGTGTTTGGGTAGGAGAACAATTCCGAAGGTCCCCTGAAAATGTTTTAGAAATGACAGTGAAGGGGCAACGAAATAACAAAGAAACGCTTGTTCCTCTTAAGGATATCATTAAGGTTATGTCCACTGTAACTACGCCAGAAATTCGTCACTTTGAGGGCCTTCGTTCAGTCACTTTAGATGCCAACCTCAAAGATGGTTATGGATTAGGGCAAGTTTTAGAAGACATTAAGAAAGTGGCAGAAAAGATTCTTCCCGATGGGTATCAAACAACTGTTTCGGGAGAAACACGGGATTATCTTAAGGAAACTTATACTATCTATCTTATCTTTGGGCTCGCCCTTGCCTTTATTTTCTTGGTTATGGCTGCTCAATTTGAAAGCTTTATTGATCCCTTTATCATCATTCTGAGTGTGCCTCTTTCTTTGGCAGGCGCCTTATTTACCCTATGGATTTTCCCCTCTGGCACCTTAAATATCTATAGTCAAATCGGTCTTGTTACTTTAATTGGCTTGATTACAAAGCATGGTATTTTGATTGTAGATTTCGCCAATAAACTTCAAATCCAAGGAAAAACAACTTTAGAAGCAGTTATTGAGGCCTCTCGCTTGCGCCTGCGTCCCATTCTCATGACAACATTTGCCATGGTATTTGGCGCCGTCCCTTTGGCTTATTCCAGTGGTGCAGGTGCTGAAACCCGCGAGCAAATTGGACTTGTGATCGTAGGGGGTATGTCCTTTGGAACCTTCTTTACCCTTTTTGTTATCCCAGTGGTCTATACATACCTCAGCCGGAAAACACTTCAGCCTTCATCAAGGAAAAACAAAAAAATGCTTAAAAAACAATAAGTTATAAACATTTAAAGACTTTATCAACCTTTCCCTAGAAGAAAATTAACTCTCTTTCTCTATAATATAATTATGGCAAACGATTTAAAGAGAAGAGGAGAAGAGATGGCTGAGATTATTGATTTAGATTTTTACAGGAAATTCCGAATAGTCTTGCCAATGCGCCCCAGTAAACTTGCAAAAACATCAAGTCTTATGACAACAAGGAGTTATATCCGACCCTTTCGTCGCAAACGCAGGCCTGATTCTGAAACACAGCAAAAAGAAAAATAGGGAAACGCCCAATTCTAAACCACTCTAATGAGTTAAAAAGATTGCTGCATAAAAACTAGCACGACTAGCTATTATGCAGCAGTCTTTTATTAGAGTGAAAAGAAAAATGAGCGAGGCCAGGACTTAATCCTGGCCTCGAAAAAGATCGGGGGTAAAAATCTCAAGAGCTTGATTCTCTAGGAATCCATAGCTTTTAATGACAGAAACTCCTAACACGACCATCAAAACACCACTCTCTTTACCAACACCACCACCATTACTCTTCAAAACACCACTCTCTTTACCAGCACCACCAATATTACTCTTCAAAACACCACTCTCTTTACCAACACCACCAATATTACTCTTCAAAACACCACTCTCTTTACCAACACCACCAATATTACTCTTCAAAACACCACTCTCT
>JAIEPE010000023.1 GCA_019749915.1 Alphaproteobacteria bacterium
ACCCTTGCAGGGGTAGGATATGGCTATGTTTATCTAAAGAGTCAACGAATTGAATCTTCCATATTGCTTCATTTCTCTGTGAACCTTATTCACATTCTTGCCTTCAGTTATCCAGCTTTGATCAGATAGCTTTACTCCTTGCTGGTCCTTTGAAGATAACAATTACAAAAAACTTAATATCTGTGTTTATTTTAAGCAAAAGCAACATGAGCTTCTTTTTTTAAAGGTTCGTTTCATTTTTAGCTTAGGGGGCGTTGATGGACGTTCTTCAGCATTTTTATTGACGACAGGGGGATTAGGATGTTTTTTTTCCCAATCCTCATCAATACATGACGAGACTTCGTCTTCCATTGAAAAAACGAGATCCATTTTTATAAAACTCAAAACAAAAACAAGAATGTAACAACTTTTCTTTAACATTAATACTCTCCATACTTACTTATGATATTAAAAACAAAAAACTTTAGTCATCCATCATTTAATGAATATGATATTCTAACCATTTGATATGAAAAAGAAATATATTTATCTTAAAGTTTATATCCTGTATGGAGAGCGACAATTCCTCCCGTATAAGTTTCGCATTTTTCCCTTGAAAACCCTGCTTTTTTTAACATATCCAAAAAGGCTTCTCGGGTGAGAAAGGTTCTGATGCTTTCGCTAAGATATTGATAAGCTTCCTTGTCCCGGGCAATCCACTCTCCCAAAATTGGAATGATACGAAAGGTGTAAAAATCATAAAATTTTTCGAGAGAAGGCGCAACTTGGGAAAATTCAAGGCAACAAAACTTTCCTCCCGGTTTTAAAACCCGATAAGCTTCCCGAAGGGCCTTTTCGCGGTGAGTGACATTTCTAAAGCCAAAGGCAATGGTGTAGACATCAATAGAGTTATCCTCTAGGGAGAGATCTTCTGCATTCGAGCAAAGCCAATTTAACTCAGGATAACGCTTTTGCCCCATTCCAATCATGGCAGGATTAATATCTGAGACAATCACTTCAGCTTTCATATGAAAGCGCTTCAGGCGTACGGCAATAGCATGAGCAATGTCTCCCGTGCCTCCCGCCATATCCAAATACACCCCCTGTTGATGCAGGGGTAAAGAGTCAACAAACCAAGCCTTCCATAAGCGGTGGATACCCAGACTCATCACATCGTTCATCACATCATAACGGGAGGCAACGCTCTCAAAAACATGGGTTACCTTTTCCGTCTTTTCCTGGGCTGAGACCTTCTCAAACCCAAAATCAAACTTTCGCAATTCTGCTTTCTTATCTTTCATTACCTTTGTTTCTCTCCTGAACTCATGTAGAATGTACAAGAAAAAAATGACAATGATAAGCAGGGATATCCATGAATGGCTTTCATGATCGAGAAAAAGCCTTTGAGGCCAAATACCTTCACGATGAAGAGCTTGCCTTTAAAATTAAGATCAAGCGAAACCGCCTTTTTGCCGCATGGGCAGCTGCTCTTTTAGGCCATGAAGGTCAAAAAGCTGCCGACTACATTGATAAAATTATTCTTATTGATCTTCAAAACAAGAAGGGGGAAACTGTTCTTGAGACAATCATTATTCATTTGAAAGAGGCCAAGGTTGACATGAGTGAGCATCGTATTCAACAGGAATATGAAAAGTGTCATGAGTTGGCCTCCAAGGCCATCATGGAAAAGGAAGAAGTATGATCATGGATAAGGAAAAGGCGGAAACAATTGCTCTTCAGGCTCTCTCATTTATTGTCAGAGATGACGGTTTATTGGAGCGTTTTTTGGTAAACTCAGGCCTCACGCCCGATGAACTTAAGGAACGCGTGCGCGAGCCGGCTTTCTTAGGAGGAATTTTGGATGAAATTCTGTGTGATGATAAGGATCTTTTAAACTTTTGTAACCTCTGCTCCCTTAGTCCCGAAACCATTATTCTTGCCCGCAGAGCCCTTCCGGGCGGATTTACCCTTGAATAAGTTAACACTTGCTCAAACCTTTAAAGAGTGACATAAAAGTCACGAAATGAGAAAGAGTTTCCTCCCATGAATAGTCTTGGTTTTGAAGGCAATCCTAAAGATATCCGCATCGTTGTTGCCATGTCTGGCGGCGTTGATAGCTCAGTTGCAGCCGCCCTTATGGTTGAAGAAGGTTTTGACGTCATTGGCATGACGTTGCAGCTTTATGACCATGGGATGGCTGTAGGAAAAAAGGGTGCCTGTTGTGCCGGCCAAGACATTTATGATGCCCGCCAAGTATGTGATAAACTGGATATTCCTCATTATGTTTTGGATTATGAGTCTCGCTTTAGCCAAGCGGTCATTGAAGATTTTGCTGACAGTTACATGAAAGGGGAAACGCCTATTCCTTGCGTGCGCTGCAACCAGCAAGTCAAATTCAAGGACATGCTCTCAACGGCCCGCGACTTGGGAGCCAAAGCTCTTGTTACGGGACATTATGTGCAGCGCATCGTTGGCGAAAAGGGCGCTGAGCTCCATCGAGCCGTGGACTCAACACGGGATCAAAGTTATTTCCTTTTTACTACCACCCAAGACCAGCTGGACTTTCTGCGTTTTCCTTTAGGCGGTATGCCAAAGGCAGAAACCCGCAAACATGCCGAGCGCCATGGTCTTGAAGTGGCTGACAAACCAGACAGCCAAGATATCTGTTTTGTTCCTAATGGCTCTTACGTCAGTGTTCTGGAAAAACTTCGCCCCGGTGCTCTGGAAGAGGGAGATATTGTCCATATAGATGGTCAGGTTTTGGGGCGCCATAAGGGTATCATCACCTTTACGGTAGGGCAGCGAAAAGGCCTTGGCATTGGGGGAGGGGAACCCCTTTATGTGATTCGTTTAGAGCCCGAAACTCATCGGGTTATTGTGGGCCCTTATGAAGCCTTGGCCTGCCATGAAATTTATGTGAAGGAAGTAAATTGGCTGGGCGAGACAACCCAAAATCCTATTCGCTGTGATGTCAAAGTTCGCTCAACACGGCCCCCCATCCCTGCAGAAGTCTTTCTTGAAGAAAATAACAAAGCTCGGGTTGTTTTCCTGAATCCCGAATACGGGGTTGCGGCAGGTCAGGCTTGTGTCTTTTATGATAAAAGCCGCGTTTTAGGTGGTGGCTGGATTGTGCGGGAGAGGGCGCTTAAATAAGCTCTTTTACTTACAAGAAGCCCTCTAAAGGATTACAAATGTTAAGAAAATGGAGGAAGACGCGCGATTGATGAGACTTACTTTTATTCCCCTTGAAGAGAGCCATTTTCCACTCCTTCTTAAATGGCTTGAAACACCCCATGTGAAAGCATGGTGGGATCAGGATATTCATTGGACATCAGAGCTGATCAAAAAAAGATTTGAAACCTATGTTCAAGGTTACAAAGTTCTGAAAAATATTAAAAAGCCCATGCATTCGTTTATCATTTGTAGGGATGGAAAAAAGATTGGATATATCCAATATTACAACGCCTATGATTTTCCACGAGAGCAGGGCTACGTGATTGAAGAACTTCCAAAAAATATGGCCTCTCTTGATGTCTTTATTGGGGAAGAAGATGAGGTAAGAAAAGGTTTAGGACCTTTGCTTTTGATGCAATTTCTGAAAGAGCACATTGACCCGTTTTACGACACATGCTTTGTCGATCCGGATACAGCAAATGTTCAAGCCATTTGCGCCTATGAAAAAGTCGGATTTAAAGCGGTTAAAACCATAAATGAGGGAGCAATCACTTGGATGATTAGGAAAGGCCGATGACTCTTAAAGCTCAAGTAAATGTTGCCTTTGTGGGGTTTGGATTTTCGGGGAGTACCTTTCATGCGCCTTTTTTAAATGTACTTGAAGAGTATAATTTAAGGTACGTTGTTTCCTCAAATTCCGAAAAGGTTCACAAGAGTCTCCCAAATGTCCGGGTTGAATCAGATCTCACCAAGGTTCTTAAAGATTCAACCATAGACTTGGTTGTAATTGCGACTCCTAATACGACCCATTATGAATTGGCTAAAGCTTCTCTTAAAGCAGGGAAACACGTCGTTGTTGATAAGCCTTTTACACTGCATTCGAGGGAAGCCCAAGATCTTATTGAAATAGCTAATCGTCAGAGACGAATTGTAACCGTCTATCACAATAGACGATGGGATGGAGATTTCTTAACCCTTAAAAAGCTTTTCTCCGAAAAAACATTAGGAGAGGTCTATTTATATGAGGCTCACTTTCATAGGTATAGGCCTCTTCCTAACCCTAAACGATGGAAAGAAGACTCTGCCCTAGGATCAGGAATTTTATACGATCTGGGAGCTCATTTGATCGATCAAGCTTTGCAGCTCTTTGGTCTGCCGGATACCGTTGATGCTGATATCCTCGCCCAAAGACCTGGTGCCATTGCCGATGATTACTTCCATTTAACTTTAAAATATGGAACAAAGCGTGTGCTTCTAAAGGCCAGTAATCTCGTTTGTAGCCCAGGGCCGCGCTACCAAATTCATGGGACTCAAGGGAGCTTCTTAAAAAATGGAGTGGATCCTCAAGAGCAAGATTTAATTGCAGGGAGAAATCCACTTGATAAGAGTTGGGGACAAAGTAGAGAAGAGGATGAAGGCATCTTGAATATAAATCAACAGCACATGCGACTCCCCTCAATTCCAGGCAATTACGCAACCTTTTATAAATCCTTAGCGGAAGCTATTTACAATAACTCCCTGCCCCCTGTTCTTGCAGAGGAGGCCTATCAGGTCATACAGCTCATTGAAAAGAGTTGGGAAGAATCCCAGAGAAGAAAGAAGAAAATCCTTTGAGAAATAAAATCTACGAACTTGAATTGTCACATTTGAATCCAGAGACGAGACATTCTGTGAAGAAGCTAGAGAATTTATTGGCTGATGAATTCATGGAAATTGGGAGCTCAGGGAAAATATATCATAAAAATGATATTTTTAAGTGGTTACCCTTGGAATCTCCACGGCAGTTTATTGTCGAAGATTTCTCTGTTTTAACTCTGTCAGAAGACATCATTCTAGCAACCTATAAACTTACGAGTGAGGCTGTTTCTTCTTTACGATCTTCCCTATGGAAGTTTAATGAAAATAAATGGAAAATGGTCTTTCACCAGGGAACAAAGTGTGAAAAATAATAAGTAGAAGATGATTGAGAAAGAACTTATGAAAAAATTGATTATTTTTGATTGTGATGGCGTTTTAGTAGACAGTGAAATTATTGCTAATCGTATTGATGCAGAACTTTTAACCCAACATGGATACCCCCTTACAACCGAAGAGTGCATCAAACGTTTCACGGGAATGAATGATCAATCTGTTAAGCGAATGATCCTTGAAGAATCTGGCCTGGAGATTTCTGAAAACTTTTCTGAGAATGCTATTTTACAGGCTTTTGAAAATGAATTAACCCCTCTTATGCTTCCTGTTTTACACGCTGTTTCTGAACATAATATTGATAGATGTGTGGCGAGCAATAGCTTAAAAAAGCGCGTTATCCACGCTCTTGAATTAACAGAACAAATTCAATTTTTCAAACAAGAGCACATTTTTACATCTGCTCAAGTCCAAAGAGGTAAGCCCGCGCCGGACTTATTTTTATTTGCAGCTGATCAAATGGGATACACGCCCAAGGACTGCCTTGTCATTGAGGATAGTGTCGCTGGTATTCAAGCAGCTTGTGAAGCAGGGATAGACGCTATCGCTTTCTTAGGAGGAGGCCATGCTGGCTTTGAATGGTATAAAGAGCGCATTAAAAACCACAACGTTCCGATTGCACATAATGTTATGGAAATATGGACCATGATTAAGGAATACATAAAACCAATGTCTACGAAGCTTTCGTTCTAAATAAGTAGAAACCTCAGGATAACTTTTATCTCTACTGAGCTTTCCGCATTCCCTTCTTGACAAAGGTGATAGGTACTTACATTTTAACTTTTTCAGTTTATTTTTTGAAAAAATCATGTAATATAAATCATTCATTTGTTTAGCATAGAAAAATTTAAAACAGGGGCTTTTCTAATGAAATTTATCTTTTTACTCATCACTTTCATCTTTCTTGTAAGCTCTGTAACTCATTCAGCTATGAGTTTTTCGGATGAAGAGAATGAACAAATTCTCCATGCTACTCTTTATAAGTTAGATTCAGAGTCAGATTCTGATGAAAGCTCAAAAGATACAAGCTGTGATGCATCATCTGATGATGAAGAAATAACCAAACTTGTTATGGCTCAACCTTGGGCACCAACTGCTCAAAAAATTATTTCTACACGAGGTCCACTTGATCCTGTGCAATATGCTGATGATTTTGCTCTTCTGATAGAGGCTTCGAAACAAGAAACTACCCCTCTTGTAATTCGCTCCCAGCTAGCCACGGTACTGCAGTTATGTGCAACTCAGGAAACTATAGAGGCTTCAAACAAACTGAATCATGCTGTTGCTCTCGATCCCACATTTCCTTCAGAAGAAAGGATTGATGCCCTTAAGGAATTAGAAACAACTAAATTCCCCGGAAATAAAGAACTCGCTTATGAACTACGTACAACCCTAGCAAGGGATAAATCGTTCTCTATTGCAGATAGATGTGAGCTTTCTGGAGGTTTTCTTTATTCAAATACTCTTGAGGAGTTAAAACACGCTATAACGCTGTTTAAGGAAATATTATCGGATGCTAACTATAGTGACGAAACCGCTAATAAGATATTGGATGCATTTCGTTGGGTCTATTTTCCAGATTGGCCTGAACTTTACACCTATTCACAAACAAAAATCTTTAAGATTCTAGGATGCAGAAAAACTGCTAGTATTAATGAACGGTTTATTTATATGGATAAATTACTTAAACTTGCTAAGTTAGGTTATCATAGTAAGGATAATCATGAGTCTGATATTGAAATAGAAGCTTTAAATGGAATAAAATATAACTTTTTAGAAGGAGAACTTAAAGGACAACTTCAGTTGAAGCTTAATCCTCTTGGTATGGATAGGTTGCAAGGAAGTTTTTCTATTATAGAGAGTTTTTGCAGAACACCAGATAATGAATTGCCGCCGCTAAGAGGAAATCTTATGTCATTATTGAATTTAATAGGAGTTGATTTTCTTAAGGAATACCAAGAGGCTGAAAAACGTGTGGCACTTAAAAATCAAATAGAGTTTCTAAATGCAACGAAAACTTATAAACCCACGAAAAGTATTTGGGACTCTATGATAGAACAGGCAAAAGCTGATCCACTTTTTATGGAAGAGTTAAAAACTTACTTTCAAACTTATTTCCCCAACAATGAAGGAGTGCTAGATCTGTTGAGCTAAATTTTCTTATAAGAGGACAATTGAATGTCTCTAAACCATTATGTGTATATTTTTCGAAGCAAGGGTATAGATCCCGCGAAAAATCGAGCGGAAATAAAAAGTGATAAAATGCTTTTTGTTGCTATAGCTGTGGACGAATTAGAACAAGCAATTCAATTTGCAAAAGAAGAGGTTCAAAAAGGCGCTCAATTAATAGAGTTATGTGGTGCCTTTGGAGTATCAGGAACTCAGAAAGTCATTGAAGCAGTTGATAATGCCGTCCCTGTTGGAAACGTATCTTATTCCTTAACTGATATACATAAACTTCTTAATTTATTGAAAGATCACTAAGAGTCCAACTTTGTAATATGAGTTAGATTTTTTCACATCATGCTTACAAAAAGCATTCTAAAGGATTACAAATGTTAGGAAGAAAGTTGAAGAAGGTAAAAGTTGATGACAATTTGTAGGCAAATCGCCCTTTATTAAAGGGGGACTCATGCTTCAGAGATACACGGAACAAAACGTAATGTTGCTTGCGGATCCACAGGTTATTTCTATTCCGATTGTTGAAAATCATGAGCCATTAGTTGATCTCAAAAACCAAACAGTGATTGCTTATGGCCCTTCTCCAGAAGTTCCCAATAATACGGATTACACCAATGTGCGTCAAACGGTGTATGAGAAGCTTATTAAAGCTCAGTCGTCATTGCCAGAGGGCCTTAAGTTTTGCCTTTATGAAGGCTACAGAAGTCTCTCTTTGCAAGAGAAACTCTTTAAAGCTCGTTATTTGAAAGTACAAAATCTGCACCCTGAATGGCCTCACGATCAAATTTTTGAAGAAACGACGAAACTTGTTTCACCTGTAATAAATAGAGATGGGTCACAAAATATCCCTCCCCATGCTACAGGTGGTGCAATTGATATTTATCTTATTAATGAAATGGGAAAGCTGGTTGATATGGGAATTCAAATCAAAGATTGGATGGAGGATACGGATGGATCCCTCTCTCAAACCGATTCCCATCACATTTTTGCCAAAGCACAACTCTACAGAAATATCATGAGCAAGGCTTTATCAACCGTAGGGTTTATTAACTATCCCACCGAATACTGGCATTGGTCCTATGGCGATCGTTATTGGGCTTATCAAACAGGTCGATCACACGCGATTTATGGAGCGGCCGAATGATGAGAAACAAGGATTTGACTCGTCCCATTACTATTTATCTCATTGGATTTGCAGGAAGTGGCAAATACACAATTGCGAAGGAAATTGCCAAGTCGGGTTATAAAGTTGTCGATAACCATTTGATTAACAATCCTATTTTCTCATTGCTCGACTTAGATGGCAAAACGTTAATTGCGGAGAATGCTTGGATTTCTGTAAGAAAAATTCGCCACATTATTTTAGATTTTATTGTGCAAGATCAAAAATCTAATTTCATTTTTACCAATGTGCTTTTAGAGGAAGAAGGTGATTGGAAGATATACAATCTCATTAAAGAAACAGCTGAAAAAAGGGGTTCATTATTTGTTCCTCTAAAGCTTATCTTATCTCCTGAAGAGCACAATAAGCGCATTGCAAATCCTGACCGCAAAACCCGTTTTAAAACGACAAACCCAGCTGAAGTTCACATGAAAAAGGAAATGATTAAAATTGATCACCCCCATTTAATGGAAGTCGATGTGACGGATTTAAGTGCGGGAGAAGCTTCAGAGAAAATCCTTTCTTTTGTTAAGTCTCTTGAAAGTAGTTTTCCAGCAAATGAGGGTAGACACTCACTGGGCGAGATTATTCTTGATGAAACGAATACTTCAGAGATTCGAGAGGTGTTTTGGCAAGGGGTTAAGGCCTTCAACCAGCCTTATACAGGGGACATAACAACTCAGCCATTTGCTCTCTCAATTCGTGATGAAAATTCAAAAATTATCGCGGGCATTTATGGATTTACTTTTTATAACCATGCCCGCGTGGAGTATACATGGGTTGAGGAGTCTTATCGTAAACAGGGATTGGGACGAAAATTATTTCAAAAACTTGAGGAATATTGCCGTTCCAAAGGATGCAGCGTTATTCAGTTGGATACCCTTGATTTTCAATCACCCATCTTTTATGAGAAGATGGGATATGAATACATTGGAACCGTCTCCGAGTGGATCAACGGTCATGACTGTTATTTTATGAGGAAAATGTTGTGAGCTCTTTAACTCTCCCTCCCAATCCCTTTTATTTCACTCGTCATGGGGAGACGGAGTGGAATCGGCGTAACATCGTTATGGGAAGCCAAGATATCCCTTTGAATGAACTTGGGCTCTTACAAGCCCAGGAAGTTTCACGGATTTTGGAGAATGAAAGTTTTGATATTATTGTTTCAAGCACGAAGCTAAGAGCTCAGCAAACAGCTGAGATCATTGCACAAAGAACAAATAAACCAATCGTACTCGAAGAAGGTCTTGTCGAAATCACCTGGGGAGAGGCAGAAGGAACACTTTGTGATCCAATATTATCTCTCTTGGATGATACCTGTAAGCCAAAGGGAGCTGAAACGTTTTTCGCCTTTCAAAAGCGTGTGGTTGACACGATTACTTCCATACTCCTTATGAAGAAATTTCCCCTCATTGTTTCTCATGGGGGTGTTTTTAAGGCATTAACTCACCATATGGGCTATAAAAATTTAAGTTCTTCCAACTGCGAGCCTTTCTTTTTTAAACCACCTGGTAGGACCACTTATCCATGGATGGTTTGTAGCTTAAAGGGGGAAGAACTCTGATGACTTTTGCTCTCGTCAAAAATTTCGTCTCTGAAAAAAGCATTGTGGATATTATTTCAACGATCATTCCTTTTGATGATCTTGAATCCCAACACATTCAGAAAACCCTCGCGTGGATCAGCAGTGGAGCCCAGATCTTTCGCCTCAAGAAACCAGACATTCCGCCAAAGCATCTGGTGTCCTATTTTATTCTGTTTGATGAAAGAGCTCAAAAAATTCTTCTCGTCGATCATATAAAGTCCCAGCTTTGGTTGCCGGCAGGTGGACATGTGGAACCGGGTGAGCATCCCCAGGATACGGTTTCAAGAGAATGCCTTGAAGAGCTGGGGATAGACACAGATTTCTGGTGTGAATCTCCCTTTTTTTTAACTTCAACGGTGACGGTAGGTTTTACACCCGGACATACAGACGTCAGTCTTTGGTATATTTTGAAAGGTGATAAGGATGTCTCCTACTCATTTGATCGAGGGGAGTTTAATGCTATCCAGTGGTTTGGCTGGGATGAGATTCCCTTTGAAAGATCCGACCCTCATATGGAACGTTTCATTCAAAAGTTGAAAGAGTCGCTATGAACATCCACTTTGAAAAAGCCACCCTTACCCACAAAGACATCATTTTTAAATGGCTTGAAGAGCCTCATATGAAAGAGTTCTGGGATAATAGCCAAGAGCATAAAGATGACATTCTGAATTTCATTAATGGTCGCAAGCAACATTATTTTTATGGGACTACAAAATACTGGATTGGGTTTATTAACCTTAAACCCTTTTGTTTTCTATTATCTGATGAACTTCTTGCTGATCAAAAAGATCTCACAAAACTCCATAAAACTTATTTATCAAAGACGGGCAGAACAATTTCTTTAGATTTTGGTATAGGAAATAAAACATTTTTAGGGAAAGGACTGGCCGCTTCAACGCTTATGGCCTTCACTGAGTTTTACCAAGGAAAAATTGATCCAAAAGCCGATACTTTTTTCATTGATCCTGCTGAAAATAATCCCCGTGCAAAGCATGTTTATGAAAAGGCTGGGTTTAAACCTATCGGTAAAGCAGTTGCTAAAAAGGGAGGTTTTATTGGGAGTGAAAGCATTATCATGGTTAAGAAATTAAAATGATCACTGGCCTGAATCACATCACCCTTGCAGTCAAAGACATTGAAGTCTCTTTCTCTTTTTACCGCACGGTAATGGGCTTTACCCCCCTTTGTAAATGGAAAGGGAGTGCCTATTTCCTTGTTGGAAATCCAAATCAGCTGGGCTGTTTATGGTTTTGTCTTGATCGAGATGTATCTCGTGAGAAGACGAGCTGCAATACCCATTACGCTTTTTCCGTCTCAACCGAAGATTTTAGAGCTATGTCGAAGCGGATTATCAGCTCAGGTACTATCATTTTTAAAGAAAACAGCTCACCTGGTGACTCCCTTTATTTCCTTGATCCCGATGGGCATAAACTTGAAATTCATGTGGGAAGCTGGCAAACACGCGTGCAAGCCAAGAAGAAAAATCCTGGAAATTGGAAAAATATGGAGTGGTTTGTGTGAGGTTCAGGATTTGACTAAACTTGCCATTGGCTCCTCAACATCACAAAAATACTTGATTCATTGATTGCAAAATATAAACTATTTCTTCTTATTTCTCAATCAACTACACAAAAGTGACGGGTGGTGTGGATTTAACCTTTAATTTTTTCATAAAATGAAGTCATCTGTTTAAACTCTCTTGATTTTCCTCTTGAAGAGAGAATCAAAAGGTGGTTTAAGATGCTGCTTATTAAAAGAGGATTCATTTTCCTTGTTAAGGAATTGTTAAGGAATATTAATTATTCTTGTTTTTTGATAATTAACAACTGACGGATAAAGGATAGATATGCATGTAGTCATTTTATCAGGTGGAGTCGGCAGTCGACTATGGCCTGTTTCTCGAGATCTTAATCCTAAACCATTCATGAAACTGTCAGATGGTGAAAGTTTCTTACAGAAGGTGTATTTAAGAAGCGCTGTAATTCCGTTTGTGAAGAGCATTACAACAGTAACAGGAAAAGAGCTTTTTTTTAGAACGAAAGAAGAATACGAAGAAATTAAAAAAAATTCTAATAATATTGACAACAACTATATTATAGAACCTTTTGGAAGAAACACGGCAGCAGCGATTGCTTTAGCTGCTCAAGAAATATTGGATTTATATGGAAAGAATTCAATTTTACTCGTTCTTCCTTCTGATCACCTTATTTTGGATGAAAGTGCTTTTCTTAATGCAGTTGGAGAGGCAAAAAATTTAGCAAAAGAGGGAAGGGTTGTTACTTTTGGTATTAAACCAAGTGCACCCGAGACAGGATATGGTTACATTGAAGCAAATGGCAATGAAGTCATTCGTTTTATTGAAAAACCTTCTTTTGAAAAAGCTGAGATATATCTTAAAGAAAATAATTTCTTCTGGAATTCAGGAATGTTTTGTTTTTCTGTAGAAACTCTTCTTCATGAGATGGAGACGCATTGCTCTGATATTTTAATGGCAACGCAAGCGTGTATACGAAAATCAAAAATAACTACAAATATAAACTCCCGCACTCTTGAAATTGATCCCACTACCTTTGCTGAAGTTCCGTCAAATTCCATTGACTATGCTATTATGGAAAAAACGAAGAAAGCAGCGATAGTCCCCTGTGATATTGGCTGGAGCGATATAGGCACATGGAGTGCCATTAGCGAACTATCGAGTTCAGATTCCAATGGTAACAGTATAAAAGGTGACGCTTTTATTCATGATATAAAAAACTGCTATATTGAAAGTAATGATCGAATAATTGGTGCTGTTGGCTTGGAAAATCTAATTATTGTTGATACGCCTGATGCCCTGTTAATTACAAACAAAAGAAACACACAAGATGTAAAAAATATTTATTCTCAACTAAAAGATAATGGGCACGAAGCGCATAAATTACATAAAACTGTTCAAAGACCTTGGGGGACATACACTATTTTAGAGGAAGGGCCCGGTTTTAAGGTAAAACGCATCGAAGTCAATCCAAAAGCGAGTTTGAGCTTACAGCTGCATCATCGTCGAGCAGAACACTGGGTTGTTGTTAGCGGGAAAGCTTTGGTTGTTAACGGTGATGATGAGTTCGTCCTAGAGATTAATCAATCAACTTATATTCCTATTAATAACAAACATCGTTTGACAAATCTAGGTGATACAACTCTTGTGTTAATCGAAGTTCAAACGGGAGATTATTTGGGAGAAGATGATATCGTCCGTTTTGATGACATATACGGAAGAGTCGCCGATGCAGCCTAAAATACCCTGTTTTAAAGCCTATGATATACGTGGTAAGGTCCCTAGTGAGCTCAATAATGAATTGGCCTATAATATAGGCAGAGCTTTTTCAAAAACAATTGATCCTCACACTGTCGTTGTTGGATATGACATCCGTCTAGAGAGCCCAGAGCTTGCAAATTATTTAATAAAAGGTCTGAATGATGCAGGTGTAAACGTTATTAATATTGGCCTATGTGGGACTGAAGAAGTTTACTTTCATACCTTTGACAGACAAGCTCAGAATGTTGGAGGTGGCATTATGATTACAGCAAGCCACAATCCAAAGGGTAATAATGGGATGAAGCTTGTTCGCGAACAGGGTATACCTATTTCGGGCGATTCAGGTTTATTTGAGATTTGTAACCAAGTTGAGGAAATGCAAAGTTCAAAATCATCCTCCCTTCTTTTAAATTCTGGGTGGGTATCCGAGCAACTTGATAAAACAAACTACATTTCCCATCTTCTGAAATATATTAATACTGACTCTCTTAAGCCCTTAAAAATCGTTGTTAATCCTGGAAATGGTGGTGCGGGATTAATTATAAAATTACTTGAGAAACATCTGCCGTTTGAATTTATTTACGTAAATGAAGAGCCTGATGGAAATTTTCCGAATGGTGTTCCAAACCCTCTCCTGCCTGAAAACCGTTCATTGACCTCAGAGGCTGTCAAGTTTCATAAAGCAGACATGGGAATTGCCTGGGATGGTGATTTTGATCGATGCTTTCTGTTTTGTGAAAATGGGGAATTTATCGAGGGATACTACATCGTTGGGCTTCTCGCAGAAGCGTTTTTAAAGAAAAATCCCCACGAAAAAATCATTCATGATCCAAGGTTGCTTTGGAATACGGTTGATATCGTGAAGAATTCCGGCGGCGAACCCATTCAAAGTAAGACAGGCCATGCATTTATCAAAGAACGAATGAGACTCGAAAATGCGATATATGGGGGTGAGATGAGTGCTCATCACTATTTTCGAAATTTTGCCTATTGTGATAGCGGGATGATCCCTTGGTTATTGGTTGTCGAGCTTATGAGTCGCACAGGCAAAACCCTTTCTCATATGGTGACAGAGAGAATTGAAGCCTATCCTTGCAGTGGAGAAATTAATTACAAAGTCGGTAATGCCACTTTCGTTACTGAAGCCATCTTAAAACACTTTTCTCCTCTGAATCCATCAATTGATTACACAGATGGCCTAAGCCTTGAATTTTCAGACTGGCGGTTTAACCTTAGATCCTCTAATACAGAACCACTCTTGCGCCTTAATGTTGAAACCCGCGCGAATAAGGCGTTACTAACTGAACGTGTCGCTGAGATTGAAGGAGTGATAAATGGACTCCGAGATATGATGATGGAGAAAGTGGCATAGATGAAGGATTGTGGATATTGATTTAGATCAAATTTATGAAGTTTATTCTATTTTTTCATATCTTACTGTTTAAGTCTTTGTATTCTTTAAGCTCTCATTACTTTTGGTGTTAACTCAGAAGTAACCAGATATTATCAGGCATCGTGTATATTTTTACTTCTTTTAAAATAGTCCTGAGCACTGAACTCATACAATAAATTAAAATTGTTCTGTACAAATGCATGATATTTGTTTAGATATCAAAACCTAAAGGAAAAACGTGAGAGAAAAAAGTAATATGATTTCTGAATCTATTGGAAATGATGAGATCTCTTTAGCTAAATTTCTTCTAGCAAAGGATTATATTGTTAACAGCAGTAAAAGCCATTACGTAATTTTTCTTACAAAAAAGAATGGATTCTTCATGATGTGTTTTAAGGATTAAATCATGTTTAAAAGTCTTTGGAATTATCGCTATTTTATTTTTTCTTCCATCAGGAACGAACTGAGAACACGTTTTATTCATTCTAAACTTGGAGCGTTATGGATGATTTTTAACCCCCTAGCCCAAGTGATGATTTATGCATTTATTTTATCAAATGTTTTAGCTGCAAAACTGCCAGGCATTGAAAATAAATACGCTTTTTCTATTTATTTAATGGCAGGTATACTAGGGTGGGCTTTGTTTTTTGATGTGATTTCTCGCTCTATTAACCTCTTTGTCGATAATGCAAATTTAATGAAAAAAATTAATTTCCCGCGTATGGCCCTTGCCAGTATTATGTTAGGCTCATGTTTGTTGAATAATCTCATTTTATTAGGCTCAATTTTGGTTGTTTTTATCTTTTTGGGTCATTCCTTTAATTTTACCATTTTATGGTTGATCCCACTAATGGGAACGGTCACTCTTTTTGCTTTTGGTATTGGCTTGATTCTTGGAGTGATTAACGTTTTTATTCGGGATGTTGCCCAAGGAATGCCAATTGTATTACAAGTCCTTTTTTGGTTTACACCAATTGTTTATCCAGTGACTATTGTTCCCACAGAATATTTAGGTTTTTTAAAAATGAATCCCTTGTTTCCAATTATTGAGGCTTATCATGCCGTTTTATTATATGGAGAATCCCCAGATATGACGTCTATTGTTCAGTTAAATATTATCGGTTTTTTAATTGTGTTATTTGGTCTCTTTATGTTCAGAAAAGCAAGTCCTGAAATGGTGGATGTATTATGACCGTTTTAGGGGTTAGTAATTTAGGAAAATCCTATCGGCAGTATGCCTCTGAATTCAACCGTTTTGGCAGATGGTTTAATTTACCTGTCAAACCAACAGCAGAACATTGGGTTTTACAAAATGTTACATTTGACGTCCGAAGAGGCGAATCCCTTGGAATTGTCGGTAAAAATGGAGCAGGAAAAAGCACACTGTTAAAAATGATCACAGGTGTTTTACAACCAACAGAAGGTTCTATCCATGTTAATGGAAAAATTGCTGCTATCTTAGAATTAGGGATGGGTTTTAGTCCAGATTTAACGGCTCGAGCAAATGTACTTCAGTCTCTTGGCCTTATGGGGTATGGACATGATGAAATCACAGGCATACTCTCAGAAATTGAAGCTTTTGCCGAAATTGGTGAATATTTTGATGAACCCATGCGCACCTACTCAAGCGGCATGCAAGTGCGTGTGGCATTTTCTGTTGCAACTGCTTTTAGGCCAGATATTTTAATCGTCGACGAAGCATTATCTGTGGGAGACGCTTATTTTCAGCATAAAAGCTTTGATCGTATTCGAGAATTTAAAAATCAGGGGACGTCTCTTCTCATAGTATCTCATGATGCAGGCTCCATCCAAGCTATATGTGATAAAGTTATTTTATTACAAGATGGTGGCCTTCTCATGGAGGGTGCACCTGAAACTGTAATAGATTACTATAATGCTTCTCTTGCTGAACATCAAAATCAAACCCTGCGTCAAATAGACTGTGGTGAGCAAAAAGTTCAAACAATTTCTGGTACAGGCGAAGCAACTATTGAAAAAGTAGAGTTGTTGGATGAAGATGGACAGTTGATTGAAGTTGCCGCTGTTGGACACAAGGTAACTCTTGCAGTTCATGTAAAAACACATTTCGATATTGAAAAACTCGTATTAGGTTTTTCCATCAAAAATCACCTAGGACAAGCTATTTTTGGAACAAATACGTACCATACAAAACAAATTCAGTATGATGTTAAGAGTGGTACGGAGTTGTTATTTAATGTGCAATTCCCGGCTAATTTTGGTGAAGGATCATATTCTGTACAATTGGCCTTGGTAAGTACTGATACACATTTAGTAAACAATTACGAATGGCGTGATTTAGCTTATGTCTTTAAAATTGCAAATTTAGCTAAGGATTATTTTATTGGAATGTCTTGGTTAGATTCAATCATAGAGATTAAATCAAAATGACTTCTATTATATCCTATGCTCAAAATTTTGAAGATATTATTTTATGGCGTGCCCTGAAAGATGTAAAAAATGGATATTATGTAGATATTGGCTCTGAAGATCCTATTACTTATTCTGTAAGCTATCTCTTTAGTCAAAATTATTGGAAGGGACTTAGTGTTGAACCTACAGATCAACACTTCAATAGCTTTAAACAACAACGTCCCCAAGATGATATCATCAAAGCGTTTGTTTCCGACACATCAGAACTAGTAGATTTTTATGTTTTTGCAGATACGGGGCTATCGACGGCTGATTTGAAAATAGCGGAAAAGCATAAAAAATTAGGATTTAATTATTCAATTGACAAAATAAAAACTATCACCCTTCAAGATATTTGGAATTTAACTAAAACAAAAGATATCCATTGGTTAAAGATTGATGTGGAAGGATATGAACAACAAATCCTAAAAGGGTGGAATAATGATGTTCGTCCTTGGGTTTTGCTTATTGAAAGCTGTTTCCCCATATCTGGTCCTCGTAATACTAAAGAATGGAAAAGAATAGAAGTCCATGAAGAATGGGAGCATTTGATTTTATCGAAAGGCTACGAGTTTGTTTATGCTGATGGTCTTAATCGTTTTTATTTACATAAAGACCACCTAAGACTAAAGCCATTTTTTCAGTATCCCCCTAATGTAATTGAAGATGATTTTGTTATACATGAGACACTCATCAAGTTTGATAAACGTGCTAAAGACGCAGAAGCTGCGAAACATCAATTAGAGGAACTTACAAATTCTCAGAACACTTTACTAAATGAAAAAGTGCAAGCTCTTGCCGCTCATGAAACAATTGTAAAAGAACAACAAGTTCACGTAGATACATTACAAGCTGCTCTTAATGAAGCTACAGAATCTCATAATGCTCTGCTAAATGAAAAAGCACAAACTCTTACCGCTCATGAAACAATTGTAAAAGAACAACAAGTTCACATAGATACATTGCAAGCTGCTCTTAATGAAGCTGCTCAATCTCAGAACGCTCTACTCAATGAAAAAGCACAAGCTCTTGCCGCACACGAAGCGATCATAAAAGAGAAACAAGCCCACGTAGATACATTACAAGCTGCTCTCAAGGAAACTGCTCAATCTCAGAACGCTCTGCTAAGCGAGAAAGTACAAGCTCTTGCTGCTCACGAAGCGATCATAAAAGAGCAGCAAGCTCACGTAGATACATTACAAGCTGCTCTCAAGGAAGCTGCTCAATCTCAGAAAAATCTTCTAAATGAAAAAGTGCAAGACCTTGCTACTCATGAAACAATTGTAAAAGAGCAACAAGCTCATGTAGATACATTACAAGTTGCTCTCAAGGAAGCTGCTCAATCTCAGAAAACTCTACTCAATGAAAAAGCACAAGCTCTTGCTGCCCACGAAGCGATCATAAAAGAGCAGCAAGCTCACGTAGATACATTACGAGCTGCTCTCAAGGAAGCTGCTCAATCTCAGAAAACTCTGTTAAATGAAAAAGTGCAAGACCTTGCTACTCATGAAGCAATTGTAAAAGAACAACAAGCTCACGTAGATACATTACAAGTTGCTCTTAAGGAAGCTGCTCAATCTCAGAAAAATCTTCTAAATGAAAAAGCACAAGCTCTTGCTGCCCACGAAGCGATCATAAAAGAGCAACAAGCTCATGTAGATACATTACAAACTACTCTCAAGGAAGCTGCTCAATCTCAGAAAAATCTTCTAAATGAAAAAGTGCATGCTCTTGCCACCCATAAAGCGATCATAAAAGAGAAACAAACTCATGTAGATATTTTGCAAGCTGCTGTTAAGGAAGCTGCAAAATCTCACAAAGCTTTGCTCAATGAAAAAGCACAAGCTCTTGCCTCTCACGAAGTGACCATAAAAGAGCAACAAGCTCATGTAGATACTTTGCAAACTGCCCTTAAGGTATCTAACAGACATATCGACGAGTTAGTGGGTCAGATAACACTCACTAAATCCTATGCAGAAGCACTGGATGAACAATTCAAAAAAAAGGTTCAAGCTCTTTCGGATAATGAAGCCGCACTCGTTGAACAGCAAATACAATCTCAAAAATTACAAAATGAATACGAAGCTGCAGAGACAAAAATTGCTGAACTCAATGCTTCTTCACATCACTGGTGGACAATTGCAGACCAACTCACTCGCGAGCTTCAAACAGCAGAAACAAAAATCGCTGAACTCAATGCTTCTTCACATCACTGGTGGACAGTTGCCGACCAACTCACTCGTGAGGTTCAAACAGCAGAGACAAAAATCGCTGAACTCAATGCTTGTTCATATCACTGGTGGACAGTTGCCGATCAACTCACTCGTGAGGTTCAAGCCGTCTATAATAGCATATCGTGGAAATTAACCTGGCCCATACGAGAATTTGATAGAATTGTTAAAGAAGGTATTTATAGAATTAAGGGTGAGTGGGGATCATTTCTACGGATCCTTAAAGATTTTCTTGCAAACAAGAATTTTACCCAAGAAGAACTTAAATATATAGACAATTGGTGTAATAACCAAATTAAAAAAAATAGAGAGCTTAATATAAGGCGGAAAGTATTTGATCATGGCGTTGGAAAAAAACTGAGAATAGTATTAGATTTACAAGGGGTTCAAACGTCTTCAGGGACACGAGGAATTGGAAGATATAGCCTTAGTTTAGCCAAAGCCCTACTACGTAATCCCCGCCAACATGAATTTATTATTGCTCTGAATGGTGTTTATCCAGAATCTATTGATCAGGTTAAGATGGAATTTGATGGTTTAATAGATCCTAAGAATATTTTCATTTGGCAGGGAATTCCAAGTACAGCCTGGTGTAATGTAGAAAGTCATGCTAGAGCTGAAGTATCAGAAATAATGCGTGAATATAGTTTACAAACTCTTCAACCTGATATAATTCACATTTCAAGTTTGTTTGAGGGACTACACGAAGATGCAAGCGTTTCTGTTAAAAATTTATATGATAACGTGCCAACGGCTGTTACTGTTTATGATTTAATTCCTTATCTAAAGCCAGATGACTACTTAAAAACTCCACAATCAAAACATTTATATATGAGGCAGATTAATAATCTGAAGCGAAGTGATTTATTATTAGCAATCTCACAATCAACCAGTCAGGAGATTATTGATAATTTACTTGTACCAGCGAACAAAGTTGTGACCATATCCTCAGACACTAACGAGATTTTTAAGAAAATTCCTATTTCTACTGAGACATCTTCTACAATAAGAGCAAAACACCAAATTAAACACAAGTTTATACTAACTGTTGGGGTAATCTCACCAGACGATAATAGAAAAAATTTAAAAACATTGGTTCAAGCATTTGCATTATTACCAAAAAACTTACAGCAAGAATATCAACTTGTCGTAGTTGGGCATGGTGATTCTGCAGGTAGAGAAGGCCTTCAAAATTTAACTAAAGAATTAAGTATACAAGAGGAAAACATTATTATTGCTGGACATATTCCAGATAATGATTTAATCGTTCTATATAATCTGACTGATTTATTAGTTTTACCTTCCTTACATGAGGGTTTTGGATTGCCTTTGCTAGAAGCAATGCGGTGTGGTGCTGCTGTTATTGGTTCTAACTGCAGTAGTATTCCCGAAGTTATTGGCTTTGATCAAGCGCTCTTTGACCCCCTCTCAAGTCAGTCAATCGCTGAAAAAATGGTGGAGGCATTAACGAACATTCCCTTTAGGGAAAAATTGATAGATCACGGAACAAGGCAACATCTAAACTTTTCCTGGGAGAGAGTAGCTAACATAACTCTTGATTCTTTTGAGGCTCTATCAGCAAAGTGCCAACCTATTCAACCAAGTGCCCAAAAAATTACTCAAGCCTTTTATAGAGCGCTGATAAATTTTAAAACCAACCCAATTTATCCTGAGAATAAAAACAATAAATTACTAAAATGTTTAAGTGTCATTTTAAAACCCTTAATACAAAATTCTAAAGTTAGGTCTTTAGGGTCAAAGTATATTAATAGGTTTCCTTCAATAAAGTCTTTTATAAGAAAGGTTGATATTCCTGCCTATAGTTTAAAACAAAACTTAACTCTTGAAAATGAGGCTCCTGTTATAAATGAGGTTCCTGTTACAAACGAGATTCATGTTATAAATGAGGCTCCTGTTGTACTTCAAGATAATAACAATTTAAAAAACAGGGATTTATCTCTTAAAGTTTTGAAAATTTATTCACAACTTAATAATTCCATAAAAAGCAAAAGAAGAAAAGTCAGTTAAAGATGAAGATTGTTATTGATCTACAAGGACTTCAAGCTAATCCGTGGGATAATCAAATTGCCCAAAATAGCTTTTTGATAACTCGATCTTTGATTCAAAAGTCAAATAATCATGACATTTACATAGCCCTGAATCATAATTTAGCATCTACAATAGATCGCATTTTTTACAGTTTTTCAGATATTTTACCCAGAGAAAAGATATTATTGTGGCAGGGGTTAAGTAATGTATCAAACAATAATAGTGAAAATAATTCTCGTTCTGTAATTTCACAATTAATTTATGAAAACTATATTAAAAGTCAACTGCCAGATGTGGTGCTTACGACTAATCTTTGGCAAGGGTGGGATGATGATGCGACTACGGGGCTTTTAAATTCTGAAGGTATCTATATTTCTGCGGTGATATATTATCCAAAGGATCATAAGGATATACCAGAAAATCATAAATGGTATTTAGAAAAAGTATCTCAGCTTAAAACTGCAGATTTAATATTTACAACTGATAATAAAACTAACGATAAAGTATTAAAATCCTTAAAAATATCTAAGGAGAAAATAACTCCATTATCCTGTCATGATTTATCCATGTCTAGAGAAGCTGATATAATTCTCTCCGCTTTCGAATCACAGTATAAAGAAAGGTTATTATCTAAGAATATTACATCTGATAAGAAGAAATTAAAGAAGTTAGCTTATTTCTCCCCTTTTCCACCAGAACAATCCGGTATTGCTGAATATAGCTCAGGAATATTACCCGAATTAGCAAAATACTTTGATATCGAGCTGATAACAAATCTTGTAAAAATAGACAAAATTGATGATATAGATCTTGAAAAAGATTTCCCAAAAAAAACCGTAGATCAATTTTATGAATCTGCAAAGTCCTACGACCATATCTTATATCATTTCGGCAATTCTCCCTTCCATTCTCATATGATCTCCTTACTAGCCAAATATCCTGGTACCGTAGTGATGCATGATTTTTATTATAGTGCATTGCTACGTTATCTTGAAACATATCCTACAGACGAGAAGATCGACCAAAAAATATTTCAAAGAAGTCTTTATGAATCCCACGGTTATGAAGCTTTGAAATTTTACACGGTGAATGGAGAAGATCAGGCAGTAAGGCATTATCCCGCTAATCACCAATTTATCTCTAATGCAGCAGGTATTATTGTTCACTCTCAACATGCTAAAGATTTAGCTAGTTATTGGTATAATTCAACAGTAAATCAAACTTGGTTTGAGACTAAATTACCAAGACATGAACCAAAAAATAAAGATAAAATACATTCGCGTAAATTACTAGGAATCGATCCAGATGCCTTTGTTGTTTGTAGTTTTGGTAGAGTTGACATAACCAAACAAAATAATAAAATATTAATGGCATGGCTTAATTCAAAAATGGTAACAAATAAAAACTGCTATTTGTTTTTTGTCGGTCCATATCCTCCTCCTGATTACTTTGATGAAATGAAAACAAATATTAATTCATTTCCTGATAATAAAAGAATGATTTTAACTGATTTTGTTGACTCAGAAACATATCAACATTATCTTGCGGCTGCTGATATTGGAATTCAATTAAGACAATTTTCAAGGGGAGAAAGTTCAATCAGCGTTTTAGATTGTTTGGCTAATAAATTAGCAACAATTGTCAATGCATGTGGTTCATTTGATGAAATAGATGACAAATCAGTTTATAAGTTGCCAGATGATTTTACACAAGAACAACTCATTGAAGCCATAGAAGTTTTGTATGATGATACCCGTTTAAGAAATAGACTACAGTGTGATGGTTATAAGTATTATAAGAATTTCCATACCCCAAAAGTGATAGCTCCGCAATATGCTTCTGCTATAAACCAATCTATAAAAAGGGCTTTGATAACAGATAATAATAATATTCTGCGTGAGATAGAACAACGTGATGATTTATCATTTTCTGATGAAGATATTTTACAAATTGCTGTAGCTCTGAGTGAGAATACCCCATCTGTTTTTAAGAATTTTTTTATAGATATTTCTATTCTAGTAAACTTTGACTCCAAAACTGGCATCGAAAGAGTAACTCGAAGTATTTTGTTAAATTTATTATCTTCTAAAATTCCAGAATATAAAATTGAGCCCGTTTATTGGAAAGATGGTCAATATTATTATGCAAGAATGTTTACAGTGGATTTTCTAGGAATTCATAATTTTGGACTTGTTGATGAGCCAATAGATATTGGGTGTAAGGATATTTTATTAGTGCTAGAATTGGACATGGGAAGATCTTATGATGTTGTAGCTCAAGATTTCTTAAAACACCATTCACAACGAGGACTAAAAATATATTATCTTGTATATGATTTATTGCCAATATTAAATCCGGAGTGGTTTTTCGAAGAATATTATGCATGGTTTGATAACTGGTTAAACAAAGTGTCTCTGGTCGCTGATGGTTTAATTGGCATATCTCAGTCTACTGCTAATCAATTGAATAAGTGGTTAAATAATAATCCCCATTCAAGATTAAGTCCACTAAACATAGGTTATGCCCATTTAGGTGCAGATATTGACAATAGTAAGCCAACCATCGGCATTAATGCAGACGAGAAGGAGAAATTACAGCAATTAAAAGACCATCAAATCATTCTTATGGTTGGCACAGTTGAACCCCGAAAGGGTTACGACCAGGCGATAGAAGCCATGGATGAATTGTGGGCTAAAGATGAGAAAAAGACCTTAGTTATTGTGGGTAAGAAGGGTTGGATGATTGATGACTTGGCCCAAAAATTGAACAATCACGAACAAATGAATAAAAGGCTCTTTTGGTTTGATAATGCAAGCGATGAGTTGCTGAGTGAACTTTACAAAATTTCTACTGTTTTTCTAATGGCTTCACGTGGTGAAGGTTTTGGGTTACCAATTATTGAAGCTGCCCAAAATGGGATACCAATTATTGCTCGTGATTTACCCGTTTTTCGAGAAATAGCGGGACACCATGCCTATTATTTTTCGGGAACTACGGGGTTAGAACTCACGAATGCTATTATAGACTGGTTTAATTTATTTGCGAGCGGCTCTCACCCTCAAAATCATGACATGCCTTATTTAACTTGGGAAAAAACCGCTACTAATTTGTTAAAATGTATTTTTGAAAATGATTGGTTAATAACATGGCAACCAATTTTGGAATCGCCCTTCGTTAAACTAGAACAGAAAAATTTAAAGCAAATTTTTACAGATATTTCAAATATTGTAAAATTTGATCTCAAAACCGGGATTGAACGTGTAACACGAAGTATTTTGTTGAAATTATTGGCCTCTAATATACCAGGCTATAAGATTGAGCCAGTGTATCGAAAAGATGGTCAGTATTTTTACGCTCGTGATTTTACAATGAAATTTTTGGAGGTTGATAATTTTGGATTAGTTGATGAACCCATAGATATTGGACCTCAAGATATCTTTTTGGGGTTAGATTTGGATCTAGAAAATGCTTCTGACATAGAAGTTCAAGAATTCTTACAGCACCATTCCCAACGAGGACTAAAAATATATTTCATTGTATATGATTTGCTCCCCATATTAAATCCTCAATGGTTTCCTGAATATAATGTATTAGTCTACAAAGATTGGATAACTAAAATAACAAAGAATGCCGATGGTCTCATTGGCATATCTCAATCGACTGCTAATCAAATAGGTGAATGGATTGATAGTAATCCTCCCGAAAGATTTAGTTCTTTAAATATAGGTTATGCCCATTTAGGTGCAGATATTAACGATAGCAAACCAACTGTCGGCATTAATGTAGATGAGAAGGAGAAATTACAGCAGTTAAAAGATCATCAAATTATCCTTATGGTTGGTACAGTTGAACCTCGAAAGGGTCATGACCAAGCAATAGAAGCAATGGATGAGCTGTGGAGCAGAGGGGAGCAAAAAACTTTACTTATTGTGGGTAAGAAGGGTTGGATGATTGATGACTTGGCCCAAAAATTGAATAATCACGAACAAATGAATAAAAGACTCTTTTGGTTTGATAATGCAAGTGATGAGTTACTCAGTGAACTTTACAAAATTTCTACTGTTTTTCTAATGGCTTCACGCGGTGAAGGTTTTGGGCTGCCAATTATCGAAGCCGCACAAAATGGATTGCCGATCATCTCCCGTGATTTGCCCGTTTTTAAAGAAGTAGCAGGCCATCATGCTTATTACTTCTCGGGTAAGACAGGGTCACAACTTGCAACAGACATTTTAAAATGGTTTGATTTATTGGCTAAAGGTACGTACCCTCGAAGTCATGACATGCCTTATTTGACTTGGCAACAAAGCACTGATGATTTATTAAAATGTATTTTCGAAAATGAATGGACGATAAATTGGGAACCGACCGTAGAAAACCTCAAAGCGAGTTAGGGTTTAAAATAAACTGTGTTAAGGAGAATCAATCATGACTAAAACAGCAATTGTAACCGGAATTACAGGGCAAGACGGAGCTTATTTAGCCGAATTATTGCTCAACAAAGGATATACGGTCTATGGAACTTATAGGCGCGTTGCCTCGACCAACTTTTGGAGAATTCAAGAGCTAGGAATTGAGCAACATCCTTCTCTTCATCTGGTGGAGTACGATTTAACCGACCTTGCCTCTAGCATTCGGTTGATCGAAAATACCCGTCCTCAGGAGATATATAACCTTGCCGCTCAGAGTTTTGTGGGAGTTTCCTTTGACCAACCCATCACTACATGTCAAATCACGGGCCTTGGAGCAGTAAACTTGCTTGAAGCCATTCGTATAGTGAATCCAAAGATTCGTTTTTATCAAGCATCAACTTCTGAAATGTTTGGAAAAGTACAAGAAATCCCCCAACGGGAATTAACCCCGTTTTATCCTCGCAGTCCCTATGGAGTTGCAAAATTATATGCTCATTGGATGACTATTAATTACCGGGAGTCTTATGACATATTTGCAACCAGTGGTATTTTGTTTAACCACGAATCTCCTCTTCGCGGACTCGAGTTCGTAACGCGTAAAATTACCGACAACTTAGCTAAGATCAAGCTTGGTAAGCTAGATGTTCTAGAATTAGGTAATATTGATGCAAAAAGAGACTGGGGATTTGCAAAGGATTACGTTGAGGGCATGTGGCGTATGCTGCAAGTTGATGAGCCAGATACTTTTGTTCTTGCAACAGGCCGTACCGAAACAGTGAGAGATTTCATAAAGATGGCCGCCAAGGCGATTAATATTGAGCTCCATTTTGAGGGCAAGGATGAGAGCGAAGTTGGTATTGATATAAAGAGCGGTAAAACGATTTTCCGTGTCAATCCTCGCTTTTATAGAGCTGCTGAAGTTGATTTATTGATAGGTGATGCATCAATGGCCTTTGAAAAGTTAGGCTGGAAAGCAAAAACGTCCCTGGAAGACCTTTGCAAAATGATGATCACGGCAGATCTAGAACGGAACGAAAATGGCAACAGCTTCTAAAAAGCCTCGAGTTCTCATTACAGGCATAGAAGGTTTTACCGGTCAGTATCTTGCGGATCTAATGTCTTCTGATGGATATGAAGTATTTGGTTCCGCTTATAATATTTCGACTAAGGCAGAAAATATATTCGATTTAGATCTTTGTGATCGAAGTTCTGTCAGAAGGGTGATTGCAGACATCAAGCCAGATGTTGTTGCGCACCTTGCCGGTATTTCGTTTGTAGCAACAGAAAATATCTCACAAATCTATGAAACAAATTTCTTAGGAAGCTTTAATTTATTGGAAGCTTTAGGAAATGTGCAATCAAATAAACCGCGTGCTGTGCTTCTTGCAAGTAGCGCAAATGTATATGGGAATAGCACTGGCGGAGTCCTAAGCGAAGATGTTACCCCAGAGCCAACGAATGATTATGCTGTTAGTAAGTATGCGATGGAGAAAATGGCAAAACTATGGATGGATCGGCTTCCTATATTTGTCGTTCGACCCTTCAATTATACTGGTGTTGGACAAGCCGAACATTTTCTTATTCCAAAAATAGTGACTCATTTTAAAAACAAGAAAACAGTTATTGAGTTGGGGAATTTAGATGTTTGGCGCGAATTTGGAGATGTCCGTTTTGTAACAAAGGCTTATAGAAAATTATTAGATTTATGCCCTGCAGGACAGACTATAAATATATGTACAAATCAGACTTATTCATTGAGAGAGGTTATCTCTTTTTGCGAAGAAATTACCGGTAACACCATCAAGGTACTGGTGAATCCTAAATTTGTAAGAGAAAATGAAGTGCGTACGCTCCAAGGAGACAACACACGTTTGAAGAGCTTGATTGGAGAATGTGAAGCACCGCATCTAAAAGAAACGTTAACCTGGATGTTGAATGAGAGTCGAACAGGTGAAAATTGAAAATCGGAGTAGATGCAAGGTTATTATCTCGACCCATAACCGGAATTGGGAGATATACTTTGGAAATGTGCCGCGCTTTATCTCACATCAAAGAAATATCTCTCTATCTCTATGCTCCCTCTCCTATCAGTCCTGAATTTATAAGCAGTTTAGAACCATCAACTGTCAGATCAGCTCATTTCAATAATCGATTACTCAGACAGATTTGGTCAGAAGTCTGCCTTCCTTTCTGGGCAAGGCAAGATAGAGTGGATGTATTTTGGGGGCCAACCCATCGAATTCCTAATTGGCTTCCTTCTAGAACAGCTCGCGTCTTAACAATCCATGATTTGGTTTGGAAATTTGCGGGAGAGACTATGCGTCCTTTTTCCAAAACTTTGGAACAGTATCAGATGCCTTTAGCTATTAAAAAAGCAGATCATATTGTTGTTGATTCAAAAGCCATAGCAAATTCCCTTTTAGAAGAGTTTCCTCTATGTAAAAACAAAATAACTATTATATCACTTGGTTCTAATCATTTAAGCCATAAGGTAGATCTTCAAATCCTAAAGGATATGAATATTATAAAACCCTATTGCCTTTTTGTTGGAACCCTTGAACCTCGAAAGAATCTAGCAAATCTATTAATGGCTTATTCAAAACTCCCAGAGTCATCCAAATCAAAGATCATGCTTTTGATTGCAGGAGGCACTGGTTGGGGAGATGTTAATCTCGAGAGTCTGATTAAGAACCTAAATTTGAGTTCTTATGTAAAGCTTCTTGGGTTTGTGGACGAACCAACTCTGGCAACTTTGTATGCCTATGCCCGATTTCTTGTTTTACCGTCTCTATATGAAGGTTTTGGTCTTCCTTTAGTTGAAGCTATGACTTATAGCCTTCCGGTTCTGACCTCAAACAACTCAGCTATGATTGAAATTGCTGGCAATGCTGGGGTTTTAGTTGATCCTTTGGATAAAGAATCCATAAAACAAGGTTTGATCCAACTCATAAATGATGATAAGCTTTATAATGTACTTTCTCAGAACGCTAAAGAAAATGTTCGTCGTTTTAATTGGCAATTTTCCGCTAATCAGTTACTAACTGTATTTAAAGAAGCCATCCTCCATAGGAAATCTGTAACCTAATGAAAGTCCTTCATTTTTATAAAACTTTTTTTGGTGAGACTAGAGGGGGAGTTGAAAAGGTTATTGATCAAATATCATTAAGTACGGCTGCCCTAGGTGTTAACTCCAAAGTGCTGTGCCTAACCCCTGCGAAAAAAGAATCCTTGACAGAAATGAATGGGTACAAAGTTCATTGTGTTCCTCAGTTATTTGAAGTTGCCTCAACTCCTTTTTCAATTTCTGTATTTCATCGCTTTCGTGAATTAGCAAGACAAGCTGACATTATTCATTATCATTTTCCCTATCCATTTGCAGATATCCTTCATTTTGCCTCAAGGATTGAAAAACCTACAATATTGACATACCATTCTGATATCATTAAACAAAAAGTTTTACTTAAATTGTATAGACCTCTAAAACGTCTTTTCTTGCAAGATATTGGCCATATTGTTGCAACGTCACCTAACTATTTAGAAACGAGTGAAGCCTTAGGCATTTTTAAAGAAAAGACGAGTGTTATTCCCATTGGCCTTGATAAGAATGCATATCCATCCCCTCCAAATGACAATTTGGACTACTGGCGTCAAAGATTTGGCAAAAAGTTTTTCCTATTTGTTGGGGTTTTTAGATATTATAAGGGCTTACATATTCTTATTGAGGCAGCAAGTACACTGGACTGTCAGATAGTTATCGTAGGAGCTGGCCCTATTGAAAAAGAGCTAAAAGAACAGGTTGTAAAGCTAGGAATTAACAATATCCATTTCATCGGCCCTCTCCCAGAGGAAGACAAGATTGCTTTATTGCAGCTTTGTTATGCTGTAGTTTTTCCTTCTCACCTACGTTCAGAAGCTTTCGGTGTTTCTTTACTTGAAGGAGCCATGTTCGGTAAGCCTATGATATCTTGCGAAATTGGGACGGGCACTACATATATTAACATTAACAAGGAAACAGGGATTGTTGTTCCTCCTGCAGATCCTTTGGCCCTGCGATTCGCTTTACAATTTCTTTTAGACAGAATAGATATTGCTCTTGAAATGGGAGTACAAGCAGAAAAGCGATATTGGACTCACTTTACGGCAGAGAAAATGGCTAAATCATATTTAGGGGTTTATAAAGACTTATTGACAAAAAGGCCATAGCAAAAAATGCTTTTCATGAGGCCTTTTGCCCTTTGAACCTTTTATTCCTTCTGTTAGCTTGAACGGTAAATTGAAATCTTGGACATTCATATTCAAAGTAAAACTACTATAGATGTTTTAAGATTAAGGATATTGTTGGGTGGAGTAAAAATGGCAAAAAGCTGAGAACCTCGAAAAACCCATAGATAGGTTTTAAGGAGAAATGGTATAGTTTTCCAAAGAAACAGTTGGAGGATATATGCTACAGCCAGGCTTATTTGATATGGAAAATCGCTTAGAGAGTCTGTCGAAGTTTGGTGATCCTTTGGAGAAGTTGAAGGAAGTTGTGGACTTCGAGATATTTCGAACAGAGATTGAAGACGCATTGGAGTTTAAGGATCGCTCTAAGGGAGGCAGGCCTCCATACGATAGTATCCTTATTTTTAAGATCCTCACGCTCCAGACTCTTTATACCCTATCGGACGATCAGACCGAATACCAAATTAAGGACCGGTTGAGTTTCATGAGATTTCTGCATTTGAGTCTTTCGAAAAATGTTCCTGATGCGAAGACTATTTGGCTTTATCGAGAGAGATTGGCTCAAAAGGGTCTTAGAAAAGCTCTTTGCAACCTTTGACCAGGCCTTAAAAGATCGAGGGTATTTAGCCATGAGTGGCCAGATTATTGATGCGACAATTGTTTCAGCGCCTCGTCAGCGGATGACGAAGAAAGAGAAGGAAACCATTAAAAAAGGAGATATTCCTGAGGAGTGGAAAGAACATCCTTCAAAATTATCTCAAAAAGATAGAGAAGCCAGATGGGTTGTTAAATACAGCAAGGCTAAGGTTAAAAATGGAGAAAAAGCCATTGACCTTGCAACATCTTATTTTGGGTATAAAAATCACATTTCCACGGATAAGCGGTATGGGTTTGTACGTAAATTTCATACAAGTGATGCCAGTCGTTACGATGGTAAAGTCTTACCCCTCCTCTTGGATAAGGAGAATACAGCCAGTAATGTTTGGGGAGATACGGCTTATCGATCGGAGGAAAATGAAACCCTTTTAAAAGACAATGGTTTTGCCTCTCAACTTCACCGGAAAAAACCAAAGGGAAAGGCAATGCCTCAGCATATCCAAAGGGCGAATGGAAAAAAATCTAAAGTCCGTTCTAAGGTGGAGCATATTTTTGCTGTTCAGAAAGATAAAATGGCCTTGTTTATCAGAACTATTGACCTCAAAAGAGCCCATGTAAAAATCGGTCTTGCCAATATCGTCTACAATATGAAAAGACTCATCTTCTGGGAAAACCGAAGGGTTTTACATCTTAGGTATCTCTAAATCACCCCAAGATACCCCAATTTAAGGCAATTGTTAAAATTGAACGATATTGACTCCTTATTCCTAGAAGTTCTTCTTTTAACTCTCTTTCATCATCCTTTTAAAAATCGCTCCCATTGAAAAAGCAGTTATTCGAGGTTCTCATTTTTAAAAGCCGAGATCATGGTTAATCGTAGGCCTTACTTGCAGACGGAGAGGTATGATTTTTAAAAATCACATTTCTAACTGTATGCAATGCTGAAAGCTTAGATAAAAAAATGGATGCAGCTATATCATCAAAAACTGACTAATTAGGCTAATTAATTAATTTCTAAAGAAAATTTTTAATTTTGGGGATCATAATTGAATTCCTTGAAGCTTTATTTCAATTTTCTTCCTTTGAGGGGAGTCTTTTGGAAAATGAGTTTTTACTGTTTCCAAAGCTTGGGACAGATAAAGAACAGATTTATCTTTAAATGTTAGAGATAATTGAGTATTTCCTTCTTTTGCTGCTTGTGTAGATCTCTTTAAGAATAATTCTGCCAAAATTTCGAGAGTCTTATAGCTTTCTGGGTGTTGAGTTTCTTGGAAAATTTTTAAAACTTTACTCAAAAGAGTCTCTGCAACCTCAAAATGACTCTCTAAAATATAAGTTTGCCCTAGGTCTCTTAGAATTCGGGCTGTTTCAATATGATCTTTAGCAAATTCTTTTTCATAGATGACCAAACCTTGGTTTAGAAAATCTTTAGCTTTTTCATATTGACCTAGATCTCTATTAACGCTTCCTAAAGCAGCTAAAACAGAAGCTGTTCTTATATTTTCTTTTCCACAGGTTTCTTTATGGACAATGAGAGTTTCCTCAAGAGTAATCTTAGCCTTTTCAAGTTGTCCAAGTTCTCTGTAAATATTACCTAAAAATACAGTGATCCAGCCAATATCTATATGATTTTCAGGTAGGTATTGTTTGGCGATGAGAATGGCTTCTTCAAGAAGTAATTTAGCTTTTGCATAATAACCTAACTTTTCATAGGTATTAGCAAGGAATGTTGATTGCCAAGCAATATCGAGACGATTTTTTAAAACATGGGTTTTATGAATGAGAAGAGCCTTTTCCTGTAAGCTTTTCGCTTTTTCGTACTCTCCCAATTCAACGTAGGTATTGCCCAGAAAAGCAGACGTTCGCGCAAGCCAAAAATAGTGAGTAGGAAAATGTTCTTGATAGAGCTTATAGCTTTGTTCGAGAAAACTTTTAGCTTGTTCATAATTTCCTAGGACTGTACAGGCATCTCCTAAATAGGTTAAAGCCCTTGCAATATGAGGGTGAACTTCAACAAAATACTCTTTATAAGGCATAATCCTGTTCTCAATTACATTTTGAGCTTCTTCATGATTCCCAAGTTCCATGTAAATAGTCGTGAGATAGGCTAAGGCATTAATAATATGGAGATGATTAGATGCAGGATTTTTTTCCAGCTCCTCGAAGCTCTTTTCGAGGATTTTCTGCCCTTTAGCGTAATGCCGAAGAGAATAGTACATCGCTCCAAGCTTTCCTTCTACGAGGCTTCTCATATCATTAGGAAGCAAGTTGTGATGGTGTAAGAATGTTTCATAATGAACAAGCAAGGCTTTTATTGATGAGAGATCCTCTTCATCGGTGATAGAAGTCATGTAATCGGTCAAAGTTTGCGAGATTGAGGTAAGAAGCTCATTTCTCTTCTCTAAATCTAACCTCGAGATAAGGTAAGTTAAAATAATTTCTTGCGTGCTACGGTGAATCGAAAAAGCTGCCATGGAATCAGAAGGAATGGGTGCTTCATTGGTAATAAGAGAATGTTTCTTGAGATAATAAACGAAGTTATCAACAACTCCTCCATTTTTATAAGCTTCTAAAAGATTCCTAGGGATATTTTGGGAATCTAATAAACTAATGAGAAATAATAAGCTTTCAAAGTCTTTATGCGCCTCTATAAGATGTTTTAGGGAAAACGTGATGATATTATATCGTGTTTTTGGATATCCTCCTACTTCTGTTAAAATAGCTTTTTGGATTGAGTTAAAATCTTTGCCGCTTTCCTTAAGGCGTTCTAAATACTTATCGTAGGAAATATTCACTGATTTTAAGTAGTAGGCAGCTATGGAAATATCTAAAGGGAAAGAGGGAAGCTTACTTAGAAATTCCATGGTTTTATCAATTTGATGGGGATCAGATTGGAAAGAATTTTCATGGCTCATAATTTTTGTAAAAAGAGTCAGACTCTCCTGAGGAGTTAGTTCTCCAACTTGAAGCGTTTGGGATACTGAATAACTATTTTTAATATGATTATCTCTTGTTGTTATAAGCACCCGTCCTTTTCCCCAGCTGTTCATGTCATAAGGAAAATATTTTTTTATGGTCGCAAAATTTTCAACGTTATCATAAATAAGAAGCCAATCAGAATAAGATATAAGCTTATCTCGAACAAATTGAAGTAACTTGATTTCTCTTTCAACCGGATCTGTAATCGCTTGTATATCTTCTAAAACCTTTTGTTTACTCCATGCCTTAGCTAAAGCAACTGCGAGCGTCTCAAAAGAAGAGATAAGACTTTCTATCGTCTCAGCGTTAATTTCCCAGATGGCAGGAGCCACTTGTTGGCTTCCATATTGTCGGGCAAGAGTGGTTTTTCCTGAGCCCCCTGGCCCTACAAGAGCAATTATTGGAATATCTTGTTGTTTCTCAAATTTATGACGAATATCAGCAATAAGCTCTGGGCGATCAAGAAAGGAAGATTTGGCTGGCATCACAAAAGCTGAACGAATGGGACGCTGTTTAAGATTTTGTACTTGCACTTGCTTTTTTTCTAGTGTGAACCACATTTCCTGCCTCAAGATAAATTGGTGTGTTATGAAATAAACTATACCTACGAGAAAAATTAAAAAAATTCCCTTTTTATTTTTGAGGAAGGTGATAGCTTTATGAGGTACCTTCTTTTTATGCGCGGCTACCTCTTCTTCAGAATTTATTGGAAACTTTAACTCAAAAAAACCGTGTAACCCCTCATACTGTTCTTTAAAATTAGTTATGATTTTACTAAGATTAGCAGCGGGGAGAAGTTTTTGAAGAATTTCAAAAACGGATAAATAATAGCTTGATTGCTCAGAAATATCTAAAAAATCTACCTCGAAATGTTCCCTAAAGATACCATTGGAATCTTTTTTACTTAAGAAAAGTCGGAGGTTAGGCTTCTTTTGGTTTAGAGTCTCTATCTCATCATTTGCCTCTGCGCCTAAAATTTCAGCAGAAATACCAACTTGTTTTAAATGATCTTTAAGATGGCTGATAAATATATCCTTGCCATTTTGATCTTCTCCATAAATGGAGAGACAAACTTGTTTGCCTGTGCGGTTTAATTGTGAGATTTCTTTTAAGCTTTTTTCAAAAGCTGCATAAATGGTTAGATTTGCATAGTGTTGCTTTATAAAGGGAAACTTATGCGATTTTTCAATAAAATCAATGACTCCCTCACGAGAATTACATCCAAGCTTTATGATAATGTTATGAATGTGTGTTAATACAGTGTTAGGAGCGATAGACAAAAGAGAAGCAATCTTGTTGGTGCCTCTCATGTTTAAGAGACAGGAAATAATATCAATTTCTCTGGGAGTAAAATTAACGTTGTTAATAACGGCTAATTGTCCCACATGCATGTTTTGTAAAAATGAAAGATCGTGCATAAATCACGCTTTCCTTATGTCTTATTTTAAGGTTCTCTGCTTGTAAAAGCTTGTAAATTGATTGAATTCAATATTTTTTATAAGTAACGTATTAAAATTTTCCTTTTTTGTAAAGAAAGGTTGTTTTTTCTTGTTAAATTAAGCTGGAGGCAACAAGATTTGAGATAGATACAAGAGGTAAAAAATATGAATGATTCCGTTTGGTTAAAAACTGTCGGCATTGAAAACAATGGTGACTTTATCAGTATTCAGGCTTACTCAGGCTATGATTCTATTATGGTGGACCCTACAACCGTCGAATATTTCTTTGTAGCTGATGTTTCAAATGAGGTACTGGGCACAGCCGTGCTTGAGTCTTTTAAACAATGCCGGCTGTTATCTTATGAAGAGGCGCATACTATAGCCCAACAGGCAGGTCAATTTTACCTTGACTGGATTCAAAGGGTTATAAATCGTTATGGTTATAAAACGAGAGAAGAGTTATTCATGAATATGAAAAGCTGCCTTATTGAGTATCATAAAGATGTCCTTATTTTTCCCCCCAGCCATCATGAGGAACTTGAAGTTTGGGTAGGCCGGAGAGACTCGCGAAAATAATCTTAAGATTTCAGTCCATAGCTCTGCTGCTGACATTGGTGCAATGCTACGACTTGCATTTAATCGGTGCACTGGCTAAGGAAGTCGCTGTGCTTAATAGAAAAAACAGAGAAAATATTTAAATAGCCTGCTCGGGAAAAGAAAGGCTCGACTTTTTCAAATTTGCTCCCCATGTGCTCCCCCAAATTTTTTCTTTTGACATCTGCTTTTAAAAATCCAAGCGTTTTCTTGGCGTGCCCGAGAGGATTCGAACCTCCGACCCCAAGATTAGGAATCTTGTGCTCTATCCTGCTGAGCTACGGGCACCCCTTCTTTTTATACAGAGGCTATTGAAAAGGTGCAAGCTCAGGGGAAGTGATTTGCAATGACATTTTAAGTAAAATATAAAAACAAAAAACTCCATTTTTAAAAAAAATGATGTATAATTATAATATAATAAAAAAATTAATTAAAAATAATTAATGGAGAAAAAAATGATATTATCTATTTTTTTGGCCAAAACAATCGGGCTTTACCTTGTCATCATCAGTGCTGCATTTATGCTTAAAGCTGACGAATTCAAACTCATGATATTAGATATGCTTAAAAATCCAAGTCTTGTATCGTTTAGCGGCATTCTAGCTCTCGTTTTTGGGATACTTATCGTCGTGAGTCACAATGTCTGGGTTATGGATTGGAGAGTCATCATTACATTATTGGGATGGCTTACTCTCTTAAAAGGAGTTGTGCGGCTATTTTATCCTCAATTTGTCATGAAAAAAGCAACAAAGTGCGTAGAAAGTAAAACGTCATACAACACAATGATGCTTATAACGCTACTTATTGGTTTAGTTTTACTCTATTTTGGCTATGTATCTTAGCCAACAGATTCTAAATCTTCCTCAGCCTTTAGCCAAGCTTCTTCGGCAAGGGATAAATCATGTTCAAGTTGATGCTGGGTTTTCATGAGCTGACCCAGGGATTCAGAGTGATGAGTGTAAAGGTCCGGATTATTTAACTCTTCTTTGATTTTTTCAAGGGAAGCAGTCAAAGCTTCCACCTTAAGTTTGGCTTCATAAGCCTTTTTTTTCAAATCAACATTGATTTGAGGAGCTTGTTTTTTCTTTTGAAGCTTGGAAGCTCCCGCATCCCCCTTTAAAATTATGCGTCGATAATCCTCTAAATCTCCTTCAAAGGTTGTAACTTTATGATCCGCTACAAGCCATAATTGATCCATGGTAGAAGCCAGCAAATCCCAATCATGGGTAATTAAAATAACCGCCCCTTGAAATTCATTGAGAGCCATCATGAGGGCTTGCCGAGAGTCCATATCAAGGTGGTTTGTGGGTTCATCTAAAACAAGAATATTTGGCTTTTCCAAACAAATCAGGGTGAGATTTAATCTGGCCTTTTCTCCCCCTGAAAGATTTCTCACTTTAATGTCTGCCTTTTGCCCCATAAGTCCAAAGCCGGCCAAAAGAGACCGCGCTTGCGTTGGTGATAGGCTTGGTGACTTACGGAGCACGTGTTCAAAGCCTGTCGCTTCAAGATCAAACTCCTCAACTTGATGTTGGGCAAAATAACCCACCTTTAATTTTTTCGAGTGGGAGATCTCCCCTTGCTGTGGAGAAAGCCTCCCAGAGATAAGTTTTGCAAAAGTTGATTTTCCATTTCCATTGGCTCCCAAAAGAGCAATGCGATCTTCTACATCAATACGTTGGGACAAACCCTTGAGAATGCTAATTTCAGGAGAATATCCCACGTTAACGTGATCTAAAGCAATCAATGGAGGTGCCAATTTTTCCGGCTGAGGGAAATCAAAGCGAACCTCAGGATCATGCATGATATCAGGAAGTGACTCCATCTTTTCAATTGCCTTCAGACGACTTTGGGCTTGCTTGGCCTTGGTTGCTTTTGCTTTGAAACGATTGACAAAAGCCATCATGTGCTTACGCTGGGCTTCTTGTTTCGCATGTTGGGCTTTTAAGGATTCTTGTTGAGCTTTCCATGTTCGTTCAAAGGTATCAAAATTACCTCCATAGGACTGAATTTTTTCTCCTTGCAAAAAAAGAATTCGGTCACAAACTGCATTCAGTAAATGGCGATCGTGACTGATAATCAAAAGACTCTTAGGATAATGCTTGAGATAATCTTCAAGCCATAAGGTGGCCTCAAGATCCAAATGGTTTGTGGGCTCGTCAAGCAATAACCAATCGGGTTTTGAGAAAAGGAGAGATGCTAAAGATACACGCATACGCCATCCCCCTGAGAAAGCAGAAAGAGGCTCTTTCTGCATTTCTTGAGAAAATCCTAGGCCCGCCAAAATTTCCGAAGCCCTACTCTCGGCTGTAAAGGCATCAATAGCAATCAGGCGCTCATAAATGTCAGCCATATTTTCAGGAGAATTCCCTTCTTCCAGCTGCTCCAACAACTCTAATCGCTCCTGATCAGTGGCCATGACAACTTCAAGGGGAGTTGCCGATCCAGAAGGGGCTTCTTGAGCGATATGACCTAAACGAACCCTTGCAGGAATTTCTAAATGACCCGTGTCTGGATGGAGCATTTTAAGAAGAATTTTAAAAAAGGTCGATTTTCCCGTACCATTGCGACCAATAAGTCCATAACGATGGCCTTCATTAAGTGTTAAAGAAAGGCTCTCAATCAATGTTCGCCCAGCCATTCGAATGGTAATATTTTCAAATTTAATCATGGAAAAAAGATACTTTCATATTTTTTTGATCTTTTAGCGGTCAACAAAAGCTTTTGTAAAGTTTTTCTTTTCGTCTATCCCAACTCAATGATACACTTATTTTTAGATCTTATTTAAAAATGAACAGGCGACAACTCAAATGAACTTTTTAAAATCATCATTTTTTCTTCTTTCTCTTTGCATTGTATTAACTGCATGCAAAGAAACGGCCCCTAAAAGTAACGAGGAAAGTAAAGCTATTCCACACGACCGGAAAGAAGTTACTTTGAGCTATGCATCCGTTGTAAAAAAAGTAGCCCCTGCTGTTGTTAACATATATGCTTTCCAGGAAGCAAAAGCTCATTATCCCAACTCACCATTCATGGATGATCCTTTTTTTAAACAATTTTTTGACAACCTTAATCCAAGCGAAAGTAATGCGCAGAATTCTTTGGGTTCAGGAGTTATTGTAAGTAAAGATGGACTTATTTTAACAAACTACCACGTTATTGAAAATGCCGACGTCATCCGCATCGTTCTTTCAAATAAACAAGAATATGTAGCAAAATTAGTGGCCACTGATAAAAAAACAGATCTTGCCCTCCTCCAAATTGAGGACGGAGAAGAGTTTCCTTTTCTAACGGTGGGTCCTCAAGACGACTTAGAAGTTGGTGATATTGTTTTGGCCATTGGAAATCCTTTTGGGGTTGGACAGACAGTTACCTCAGGCATCATTTCAGCTCTCTCCCGTAGTCAGGAAGGTATTAACGATTATCGCTCTTTTATTCAAACCGATGCGGCTATTAATCCTGGAAATTCTGGGGGACCACTTGTCACGACTGATGGACAACTTGTTGGCATTAATACGGCCATTTATTCTAAAACAGGTGGCTCTATGGGTATCGGTTTTGCGATCCCCACAAGCCTCGCTCTTCCAATCATGAAGAGTATTGAGAGGGGGGGGAAAATAACACGCCCATGGTTGGGTATTGAGGTCGTTCCTGTAGATAATGAGCTCGCCCATAAACTCGGTTTATCTCACCCTTATGGTGTTATTGTTAAAGGTGTTTATCCTAATGGTCCTGCTGATCAGGCAGGACTTAAGATGGGCGATTTTATTTCCTCCTTTGATGGAAAAGAGGTAGAGGATGATGCAGATTTAGATTACCGCGTAGCAACGGCCTCTTTAGGAAAGAAAGCGGATCTTGTCATATTTCGCAAGGGGATGGAGCAAAAACTATCTCTCTCCTTACAAGAACCTTATGAAGCCAAAGATCCATCTCCTCTTCTCATTAATAGAAAAAGCCCCTTTCAAGGGGCAAGCATAATAGACCTTTCTCCAGCGCTTGCTCTTGAAATCGGTATGAGTCCGATGAGTCAGGGGGTGATTATCACAAGTGTCTCAGAGAAAAGTCCTGCAGCTCAATTGGGAATTAAACCTGGAGACATTCTCCTCACAATAAATAAAACAAAAATTCGAACCAAAGATGAAGTTGTTTCTATTCTAAAAGAAACAGCGCCTGAATGGACAGTTCACCTTCTTCGTGGACGTGAGGTTGTCGCCTTTCGAGTCAGAGAATAGTGGTTAAAAAACCGACTCCTCTTGCAGAGAGGCTGCGCCCTCAAACCTTAGAAGACGTTGTGGGGCAACATCACCTTATTGGACCCAATAAACCTTTGACTCGGATGCTTGAAAAAAAGCAGTTGTATTCTATGATTTTTTGGGGTCCACCAGGTTCGGGAAAAACATCCCTTGCTCATATACTTGCTCAATCTTGTCATCTTCCTTTTGTCTCGCTTTCGGCTATTTTTTCTGGTGTGGCCGATCTGAGAAAGATTTTTGAGGGAGCTCAAAAAACTTTTGACATGGGCCAATCAACTCTTCTTTTTGTGGATGAAATTCACCGCTTTAATAAATCTCAGCAAGACAGCTTTTTGCCGTATGTGGAAAAGGGAATCATAACCCTCGTCGGTGCAACAACAGAAAATCCTTCCTTTGAATTGAATGGAGCTCTGCTCTCGCGATGTCAAGTCTTTACCCTACATCGTTTATCAGAAGAGGACCTAGAAGAAATCATAAGACGCGCTGAAAAATATTTAGCCCATTCCCTTCCCCTTACAATGGAGGCTAAAAAACTTCTTATTGATATGGCTGATGGGGATGGACGTACACTTTTAAATCTTGTGGAAATCATCTCCGAAGAAAATCCAAAAAATCCTTTTGATCCTCAAGAAATTTCTGAAATTGTAAACAAACGGGCTCCCCTTTATGATAAGGCCCAAGAAGGCCATTATAACCTCATTAGCGCCCTTCATAAATCCCTACGAGGATCGGATCCAGATGCGGCTCTTTATTGGTTTGCCCGCATGCTGGAAGGAGGAGAAGATCCTCTTTACATTGGTCGTAGATTAATACGTTTTGCCTCAGAAGATATAGGCCTTGCTGATCCCCAAGCTTTGACTCAAGCCTTGGCAGGTGTAGAAGCCTTTGAGCGCCTCGGATCCCCAGAGGGAGAACTGGCTCTTGTTCAATCGCTGGTATATTTAGCCACGGCACCAAAATCAAATGCACTCTACCGCGCTTTTCCAAAAGCACTTAAAGAAGCCCGTTCTTCAGGTTCTTTAATGCCTCCCAAATATATTCTCAATGCCCCTACAAAATTGATGAAAACAGAAGGATATGGGGAGGGGTATGTTTATGATCACGATACGCTGGAAGGCTTTTCAGGACAAAACTATTTTCCTGAAGAAATTTCTCGTAAGATTTTTTATCAACCCGTAGAAAGAGGATTCGAGAGAGAAGTGCAAAAAAGGCTTACCTATTGGAAAAAATTAAGGGACGTTCTTCAAAAAAGGTAATTTTTAAACTGTTTTTTTATGAATGAAGGGTAAGATAAAAGAGGAGGCTACAGCAGCAACCGCACTAAAATAAAACATGATGGAAGACCCCATTTCGCTCCAAATCCACCCAGAGATAATGTTTGCGACAATAAGGCACAACCCATTGATAAGATGAAAAAGCCCAAATCCTGTCCCTCTCAAATCTTGAGGACAGGCATCAGCTAAAAATATAGCCAAAAGGCTTTGCGTAATTCCCATTTGAGCTCCCCAAAGAAACACCCCAAAAAAAATAAAATAAATGGTTTGCCCAGTCCCTAAAAAAAGATCAGAGATCACGACAAGGGAGATACCCAATGCCATCATGGAACGGCGCCCAATTTTGTCAGAAAGGTATCCTACAGGGTAAGCTGTCGAGGCTGTAGCTATATTTTGAATCATCATCACAAGGGGAATAAGATAAATATCCAGCCCGGTACTTTCGGCTTTTAAAATTAAAAATGCTCCAGAAAAATTTGAAAGCATAAAAAGCCCACTCAAACAAATTGTCAGCCAGAATCTTAAGGGAAGAGCAAGGATATCATTTAATTTTAAATGTTTTTTAGTTTTTTTCTTTTGAAATGTTTCACTTAAAGGATCTTTGACAAAAGCCATCAGAAGAAAAAGGGCAAGGACCGTAGGAATCGAGGCTATCCAAAAAATAAGAGGATAGTTATTTTGCGTTACTAACAGAAGTCCAGCAGCAACCAATGACCCCACAGATGCACCCGCTCGTGATAAAGACTCTCTTAAACCATAACAAGCCCCTTTTATTTCAGAAGGTGCAAGATCTCCTACCAAGGCATCCCTGGGAGTTGCTTCAAGCCCATTTCCCACGCGATCAAAAGCTTTTCCCAGAAAAACGCCCCCCATTGTTGTTGCTAGAGCAAGGAGGGGTCGAGAAATAAAAGCGAGAACGTATCCAAAGGCAATTATTCCTTTTCTCTTATGAATCCAATCACTCAAAATACCTGAAAATATTTTGCTCGAAAGAGCAATTGCCTCCACAAATCCTTCTAAAAACCCTATAACAAGGGTACTTGCTCCCAAAATTTGGGTTACAAATAAAGGAGTGAGGATATAAATAATTACGGCAGAAATTTTCATTAAATGAGAAACGCATCCTAAGACCCAAATGCTTGGCGGAATAGAGGGAGGTGGCTTCGATGCCTTTGATGTTATCTTTGGAAACATTTTTGTATTTCTCATAAATTATGAGTCGCTGTCCAGTAATTTATCTTAAGTCTTAACCTCTCTATTCAGGAACCTGAAAAAATTTAGTCCTAGGGTTTTAAAAAAATTTATGTTAATTTTTTGTTAACTTTAATCTAAGTAGGGGTTTTTTTAACGTGAAATGTCTAAGGGCATTATTTACAATGGGTTTTTTGGGGCTCTTATCGGGATGTGCGACAGATTTTATCTCGCCCCCTCAAGAGGATTGTCCTGATTTAGCGGCCGCTCAAATGGCGAGGGCTCGGGGGGATCTCCCTCAGGCTATTCATGATTATAGAAACATAATTAGAGAAAGCGCTGTGTGTGAAGTTAGGGGAAGTCCTTCATGTGAAGCGGCTTACATGGGATTGGGACTTTCTCTTTTAGATGCTAATGCTATACCAGAAGCAAAGGAAACTTTTGATAAAGCCATCACTATGTTTCCAAAGTTTTCTGGTCCTTATACCGGACTTGGCCTAGTCTTTCTTGTCATGGATCAACCTGAAAATGCTTTGGAAGCTTTTGAAAAAGCTCTTTGCCTGAATCCACGCTGCCCCAAAGCTCTGAATGGTTATGGTATTGCACAAGATATGCTAGGAAATCACACAGACGCACAAGCAAATTATCGAGCAGCGATGGAAGTAGATCCTTTAGCTATCTCTTATGAAAGTAATCTTGCCCTTTCTATGGCTCTTGCAGGAAATGAGGGAGAGGCAATTCATATTCTCGAAAGGCTTACTCGTTCACCCAATGCAACCTCGCGCATACGGCAAAATCTTTCTCTAGCTTATGGACTTGCTGGAGATAGAGCTATGGCGAAAAAAATAGGGCGTGTTGATTTATCCGACGATATGGTCACAAACAATTTATCGTATATAGATGCTATTCGTGAAACCAAGGATTATGTGGGCATTATTCCTAAAAATAACACTCCTCCCTTAGATCAAACCCGCAAGTGGCAAGAAAGAAATTAGAGGAGAAAGATGATTATCTTAATCATAAAAATACTTTTTATCTTTATAAATGTGCTTATTGGTATTTATGATTTTAGTTTTTATCGCATACCCAATCTCTTTTTAATGGCGCTATTGGTACTTTTTGGTCTTACAGCTCCTTTTACCTTGGGGTTAAATGAGATCATTAATTCTTTTATCATATTTGGAGTCGTTTTTTTTGTGTGCCTTATTCTCTTTCTAACAAAGATTTTTGGGGCTGGAGATGCCAAATACTTGGCTGCCATTGCCCTATGGATGGGTTACCCGGATGTTATTCCGTTTATCCTATATACATCGATCGCAGGAGCAGGACTGGCTCTTATATATCTTATTGCGCAATATCCTTTCTCAAGGTTTTCTGATCTGACCTGGACGTTTATTCAAAAAATTGAAGCTCATCTCCCTCTCTTAGAATTTATCTGGATAGGAAGTGGCACCGGACCTGAAAAAGGAAAACGTGAACATATAAAGCCTAAAACAATTCCGTATGGAGTTGCGATTGCAACTGGAGCAATCATTATGATGATCTCTGGTTTATAGTGGGTGGAGAGATAGTTAAATGAAATTTAAGGATGTCATAGGGTTAATGGTTGCTTTAATTCTGGCGATTATTGTTGCCTTTGTAACTAGATATTTTCTAGTTGCAAAAGAAAGTACAAAAGGCGCGCCAGTGGCCCAGGAAGTTAACACTTTAAAAATTCTTGTTGCCAGCAAACCTCTAGATATGGGAGTTAAAATTCAACCCGGAGACTTAGTGTGGCAACCCTGGCCAAATAGTTCACTTAATGACAGTTACATTCAAGAAGGATCTATTCAACTAGACAGTTTAACTGGATCCGTTATTCTTGAGCGTATTGACAAGGGAGAGCCAGTTGTTATTACAAATTTAGTCCAGCCGGGTGAAAAGAGTGTTTTGGCAGCTCTTCTCCCTCCGGGAAAGCGAGCTATCTCTATTGATGTAACGCCACAAGCTATAAGTAGTGGGTTAATTCAACCTGGAGATTATGTTGATGTGCTTTTATCAAAAGTTGTCACGTCAGGACCCTCAAATTCGTATGGACAAACGACAACAGTTGTTAGCAATATAAAAGTACTTGCCCTCGATACGGTTATGAATGAGTCTGCTCCAAAATCTGCAAATACTAACACCATTCCAAAGGTAACCACTCTTGAGGTAACTCCTGGTCAGGCACAACTTATTACAGCCGCAGCGAAGGAAGGGTCTCTAAGCTTAAGTTTACATAGCATTGCAAACAATAAAGTTGCAGAGGCGGAAGACATTTTCACAGGTATTGTGACTCTCATGCGGGGAAAAGAAAAAGTTGAAATTCAAGTAAACAAATAAAAACGGCGAATTTATATTAATAAGGCAAGCAATAAATGATAAAAGAAGTTATGAAAAATTTAAAGATACTAGAAAAAAATATTTTTTTTTCTATTATCTTCACTATAGCTTTCTTATCATCTCTTAGTGCTAAGAATATTGACGTTAACGTTGATGGAGCTGAGCTTATCAAGTTTGATGCGGAAGTTTCAGAGATTTTTATTGCTAATCCAGATATTGCTGATGTTCAACTAAGCAATAAAACAACAGCTTACGTTTTTGGAAAAAGTGCGGGTTCTACAAAGCTTTTTGCTATGAATAGTAAAGGAAAAGAAATTCTCAATGCAGAGATCATTGTTAACACTAATCTTACCAGCTTAAGAAGATTGATCGCACCTTATGATCCTCGCGAACTTATTGAAGTTACAGCGATACCTGGAGGTGTTCTTTTAGAAGGACCTGTAGATTCGCCAAAAATCGCTGATGATATAAGGTCTCTTGCTCAAAATTACCTTAATAATTATCAAGGAGGTCCACAGGAAAATACACAAGGAGGCACACAAGGGAGCTCACAAACAACAAATACCGCAGTCGTGATTAATCGACTTACTATTAAACCTCCGGTTCAGGTTAATCTTCGGGTTAAAGTTGCAGAAGTTGAACGAAATGTTGTTAATCAGCTCGGTTTTAATTGGCAAGATGTCATTGGAAATACAGGAAATTTTAAATTTGGAGCTCTCGGAAACAGAGCCCCTTTTACAGCCACTCCCATCGCAACAAACAATGTAACTTCCATATTTCAAAAAACAACTCCACGAGGTATTGATAATATCAGCGCCATAGGTTTTGGTTATCAAAATGCTAACGTTGATATTAATGGTGCTATTGATTTGCTCGCTCATGAGGGCCTAATAACCATTTTAGCTGAACCCAATCTTGTCGCTGTATCTGGAGAAACAGCAAGTTTCCTTGCAGGTGGTGAATTTCCTTATCCTGTTCCACAAGGCAATTTTGGAAATATAACCATCGAATTTAAGCAATATGGGGTGAGCTTGGCTTTTACTCCCACTGTTCTTGATGGAAATCTAATCAGTATGCGCGTTCGTCCTGAAGTCAGTGAATTAGATCCTCTTTCAGGTGTTACCTTAGTTGGCCAAAAAATCCCTGGCATTCTAACGCGGAGGGCTGAAACAACTATCCAACTGGGAAGTGGCCAAACCTTTGCTATAGCCGGACTTTTAAAGAATACGGTTCGCTCTCAAATTGAAGGTCTACCCGGTTTGGCTGATCTTCCCGTCTTAGGCGCTTTATTCAGATCTAATGCCTTCGATAGAGGAGACACGGAACTCGTCATTTTAGTCACCCCTTACCTTGTTGAACCTAGTTCAGGAAAAGAAATGGCCCTCCCAACAGATGGTTTGAATTATGCCACTTTTGTAGAACAAATCTTTGAGCGTCGTCTTGTTAAACAAACGCCACACAAAGGTCAAGCTCCCGCCTTCGGTCCAGGTGGAGTGCGCTTGATAGGTCCAGCAGGTTTTAGTGTCGAATAGAGAGAAGACAAATGAAGTTTATTAAATATAGCCCCCTATTATTTATTGCGATGCTTTCAGGATGTGCTCCAGAAATAGTAGACTGGACACCCGCTGAAAGCCCCAAAGAAAATAAAGTGGAGAGGACCATATCTTACCATATGATTCATTACCCTTCAAAAAACAATTCTTTTCCAGAAACAGAAGCTAATTCACTTATTAGATTTCTCAAAACCAATGCTGAAAATCCTTCATCCGTTTCTATTATACTCGAAGAATGTGATGGACATTCAAAAAAGAGGATTAAGGATATCCAACGTGTGCTCGTTAAATATGGAGTTTCCTATGATATGATCACTGTTGAACCCGCAGAAAAAGGACACAAGAGTATGAGTTCCTGTTCATCAGGAGTAAACCTTGTTCTTGAGAAGTATCTTGTTATTCCTCCGTCATGTGCAGATTTTTCGCAACCTATTGGGGATGCAAGACAAGCTCATGCACCTAGTAACTTCGGATGTGCAACGGTGGCAAATTTAGGGATGATGGTGGCCAATCCTCGCGACCTTATTAAAGGCCGTTCTTTGGGAGCGTCTGATGGAACTGTTATGGCCGCTGGCGTTGATCGTTATCGTAAAGATAAAGTCAAAGAACTCATAGATACTTCAACTACTGTTGATCCAGGGAGTTTGAATTCAACAAATTCTTCATCATCCTCAACCAGCTCAACCGGTGGCATGGGAAGTTACTAATGGCCTCATCTAAGAAGAAAGAAAAACCTAAAAAGCTCATCGCATTTCTTGAAGATCAAAAAGATTTGGATGTTGTAAAAGAGGGTTTAAAAGAGATTAATATAGAAAGCGGTGAACTTCTTCAAGGTGGCATCAAGGAAGCTATTGAATTTTTTTCTCATAGCAGGTCACCTGAGTATCTTATTATTGATATTTCTAAATCAGATCTCCCTATTTCTGATCTTTCAAAACTATCTGAAGTTTGTGAACCCGGGGTGAGTGTTCTTGCTATCGGAGTACGAAATGACGTAGGCCTTTATCGTGATCTCATAAAATTAGGAATTATGGAATATCTCGTTAAACCTCTATTCCCAGAAATTATCAGTCGAGCTCTAAAAAATATGATATTTGGAGATGAATGGGACAAAGCAAGCAAGATTAAATCAGGAAAAATTATTACAGTACAAGGAGCTCGAGGAGGGGTAGGTGCATCTTTTTTAACCACAAACCTAGCAACAATTCTTGCAAACGAGAGGTCTCGTCGCGTTATTGTGGTCGATATGGATATTCATTTTGGAACAGTAACATTATATTTTAATTTAAAGTCGAATGATGGTTTGAATGCTGCTCTCGAAGATCCTGAACGAGTTGATCAATTATTTCTTGAAAGGCTTTTTATTGCGGTTAATGAACGCCTGAATGTTTTAAGCTCAGAGGTACCTATAAATGAAGTTAAGAAATATAGTCAAAATAGCATAGAGCAACTTTTAAGTTATCTTTCAAAACTCTTTCACTATGTTATTGTTGATATTCCTCATAATTTCGATGAGGCTGCCGGATTTATTCTTCAACGTTCAAACATTCGTATTTTGGTTACAGAGGCTTCTCTTGCTGGTCTTAGAGACTCAGGACGTATTATTCGTTATTTTGGTGGGGATCAATTAGACTACCGTCTTATTTTAGTTCTCAATAAATTTGTAAAAGAAGGAAAACTGTCTCCTGAAGATTTTGAAAAAACTCTGAAACGTAAAGTTGATCATCTCATTCCTTATGAGGCCTCAATAGGCAATGAATTAATTGATGCCGGCAAAACAGTCCTTGAGGTAGACACACCTTTGACAAGACCAATTCAAGAACTTGCGAATAATATACAAGGTATTAAGAATGAAGAAAAAGCAAATCATTCTATTTGGAGTTTCTTTAAGAGATAAATCTTTAAGGAATTTTAATTTTTATATCCTATAGTTACATAAGAAATCAAAAAATGAGCATGATATGGCTGGATTTGGTCGAAAATCAGGGGATGAGATTGAAAAAAAGCCTCCTTTAGTTACAAGTTCAGCTAAAGATGGGTCAATTTCCCTTGGAAGTTTCAAAAGTCCAACCTCACAAGAAGATTTATTGAAACAATTTAAACTTGCAGCCTATGAATCTCTTATGGAGAGGATTGATTTGGTTGCAGCTAATCAAATGGCACCAGAGAGACTTTTAAAAGAAATTGAGAGCTTTATAAGCGAATTCACCGCTAGTAATGATCTTCAAATAAATCTTAAAGAACAAAAGCAACTCGCGGCTTCCTTGGTCGATGATATGATTGGTCTTGGGCCGCTTGAAGTCCTGGTTCATGATGATACAATTACGGATATATTAATTAACGGTCCCTATAATATTTATGTAGAACGTAAGGGGAAGCTACAAAAAGCAAGCGAAGTAAAATTTCTTGATGAAGCTCATCTTCAGCAAATTGCAAGACGTATCGCAAGTAGAATTGGAAGGCGTGTAGACGAGTCAAGTCCAATGGTTGATGCCCGTCTTGCTGATGGTAGCCGCGTTAATATTATCATGCCTCCGCTTGCCATCGATGGAACAGCTATCTCTATTAGAAAGTTTTCCCGCATCAACATAACTCTTGATAGAATGGTGGAAACTTCGAATATTTCTCAAGATATGGCTGACTTATTAAAAATTATTTCAAAATGTCGCCTAAATGTTCTTATCTCTGGAGGAACAGGTTCAGGCAAAACAACACTCTTAAATGCAATGTCTCAAATTATTGATCCAGCAGAGCGTATTGTAACTATTGAGGATTCAGCAGAACTTCGCCTTCAACAGCCTCATGTCGTTCGTCTTGAAAGTCGTCCTCCTAACATAGAAGGGGAAGGAGAAATCAAGATTCGTGACTTAGTACGAAATGCCTTACGTATGCGTCCCGATCGGATTATTGTAGGTGAGGTTCGTGGAGAAGAAACCATAGACATGCTTCAAGCTATGAATACGGGACATGATGGCTCTATGTCAACGATCCATGCAAATCGTCCTCGAGAAGCGCTCATAAGGCTTGAGAATATGATGTCCATGGCGGGATATGAGCTATCTTTACGTGTTCTTCGTTCTCTTGTAGCGGGTGCAGTTCAACTTATTATTCAAACTGAAAGGATGAGAGACGGAATTCGCAGAGTTACTGAGATAACTGAACTTGCTGGAATTGAAGGAGATGTAATTGTGACTCACGACCTCTTTAAATTTGAATATAAAGAAGATGTTGTGGATGTTGAAACGAAACAAACTTTTATTCGTGGTGAATTTAAGTCTTGCGGCGTAACTCCTCGATTTATCGACAAGGCTAAATTTTATGGTCTTGATAATGAGATCAAAAAATTGGTGAGTAAAAATCAATGATTTTAGATTCTTATTTCTATCCATTATTAACGATAATATTAATATTAATATGTTTTTCATATTATTTGTACATCAATAAAAGAAAAAAAGCAGAAAAAGAGAATTGGAATAATCGATTAAATCAGCTTTTTAAACCTGTAGAAGTGGAAAAAGGAGAGGCGGTTTCCCTAATTAAGAAAGTTGATTCCTCCGAATTTTATTTTCAAAGTAAACTTCAAAGAATAGAAGGGCTTAATATATGGTTACAACAGGCAGGCTTAAAATTATCTTCGAGACAATTTTTTGAATACTGCACAGGACTTGGACTAGCTATTTTTTTCATTTTTTTTGTGTACTTTAAATTAACAATTTTGAATTCTTTTTTAATTTGTACGGTGTTGACTTTCTTAGTTTCTTGGGGAGGAATTTCCTATCTTAAGAACCGTAATAAAGAGCTTTTTTTACAGGAATTTCCCATCGCTTTAGATATTATTCGTCGTGCCCTACGTGCAGGATTTTCTACTGAAAAAGCGCTTGAAATAGTTGCAGAACAGCAAAAAGGACGTATAGGAATAGCTTTTAAAGCTATAAGTGATAGAATGCGTCTTGGAGAAAACACAGAAGCAATTCTTGCGGATATGTCTAATCGTATCGGAATTAATGAATTTCGTTTGCTAGCAATTGTCTTTGTTTTACAAAGAGAAACGGGAGGAAGTTTGGCAGATTCCGCCGAAAATTTATCGAAAGTTATTCGTGCACGAGAAAATCTTCGAAAAAAAGTGAAGGCCTTAACTGGTGAGGTCCGAGCAACTGCTGCCATTTTAACTTGTCTTCCTATTGTCACTGTAGGGCTTATTTATTTTACGACACCTTCATATCTAGATCCTTTATTTACAACTGAAGCCGGACATTATCTGCTTATTATCGGTGGGACTTTACTAACTCTAGGAGTTGCCACCATTATTCGAATGACACACAAGGATTTATATTAAGATGCTCAGCACAATAGATCTTCTTACTTTTCTCCTTGCGTTTATAGCAGTAACTTTCATCTTCTCAATTTTAATAAAATTACGAGAAGGAAATATTTTTAAAAGGCGTTTAAAAGAGTTAATAAATTATAAAGAAACTCTTCTTCATGAAGAAGAAAGTGATGTTAAAAAGATTTACAAAGGTTTTCAAAAAAGTAGATTTCAGTTTTTAAGAAACTTTATTTATAAAATTCAAAGTTCAGGAAAAAATGAACAAAACTCTATCCGCAAACAATTTCTTAAAGCAGGATTTTCTAAGGAAAATGCTGTTTTTATTTATGGAATTTCTAAGCTTGGGCTGACTTTAATATTAGGAGGGGGAGCTACATTCATTGTTTTTACCTATACACAGTGGAACCTTTTATACAAAATCATAAGTATATTGGGAGGCGCCTTGATGGGATCTTATCTCATCGACTTCATTTTACAAAAACTTGTAGAACAACGACAAGCACGGATCAGCAGAGCTTTTCCAGATGCCCTGGACCTTATGGTACTTTGTACAGAATCAGGGTTGAGCCTACCCGTAACGGTTCAAAGGGTTGCTCAAGAACTTGCTCAAATATCACCCGACTTAGCCTATGAACTTGCCCTCTTATCCATTGAGTTAAATATGTTATCCGATCGTCAAAAAGCCTTACAAAATTTTAGTGACCGTTTAGATTCTCCCTATTTTAAATCAATCATTTCAAATATCCAACAGTCTGAACAATATGGAACACCTATTGCCCAAACCATGCGTGCCTTATCAGAACAATTTCGAGAAGATCGACTTGTCATGGCTGAAGAAAGAGCCGCCAAACTACCTGTCCTCTTAACCCTCCCGATGATGATATTTATTTTTCCTTGTATTTATATATTTATTTTAGGGCCTGCTATAATACACATCATAGGCGTTGTAGGGCATTAAGAAGTGGGAAGCACTTGATGAACATTTGCTGTAATTGTAATTGGGTTCATTGGTAAATAAAAAGGAGTAAAAGAAAAGGTCCCCGTAATATCAGCGGACACAGAACTAATGCTCGCACTAAAAGTAATGGCAGATCCCAAATCAATCGTCGATGCAGCATAGTTTTTAAGCTGCGAGCTCGTGCTTGTGGGATGTACAAAAGCATATCGAGCTGTATAAGAAAGAGCATACTCAAGCGAAATATAGCCCCACATGATGTATCCTAATTGAAGAATACCCAAAATAAAAAGAAGAAATAGAGGCAAAACAATAGCCGATTCAATAGCGGTATTCCCCATTCCATCTTTTAGATAATATTTTAACCTGTTAAGGTTCATATTGACTTCTCGCTAATTCGTCCGGACTGTACCGGTCGCACTTGTGGTAAAGGGGTTATTAATAATGAAATCAGGCGCTATAAGTGTCACACTGCTCTGTGCCGTCATTGTAATGTAAGTTCTAGGAACACTTCCATCTGAACAAGTACTTGTGCACGTTGCCCCAGCTCCTGCGCACTGACAAAATGAAGAAGTTGTAATGGTTAATGGTGTCATGCTTGAGGCACCTTGCATAACTGTCTGAACCTTCGCAGGTGTCATCGTAGCTCCTGCTCCTGCGGCATAAAGCATGCCCGCATTGAGAACGCTATAAAGCTGATTTTGATTCGCAAGGATCAACCCAAAATTCGTAATTCCCGATAAAAGTAGAACAAAGAATGGCGTTAGAAGAGCCATTTCAATAGCAACGCTCCCTCGCACATTCTTAAAATATAATTCCTTTAACCACATCATCTCCCTACCTTATTCTATAAACTTTAATTTGCCTCCTCCAGCTCCTGGAATTACACAACCATTTTGAAATGAACTTGTTCCTTTCATCGTAAGACTATTAACAACGATTTGAGTACATGGATTCCCAGTTCCCCCTGCGTTTCCATTAAAACTAAGGTTTCCTTTTGGAAAATAGATTGCCCCTTGAAGGTTCATTGTCCCTCCCCCTCCAAAACTTTCATTAAGAATCGAGGATGAGTTTCTATCTCCATAGAATAATATTCCGGCATATGTACCCGTGGTTGGAGCGATTAAATTCACACTACTGTTAGCTCCAATGCTTACAGCCCCAAAAGTATTTGACGTCGCAGTGTTTGTGGTTAGAACAATGGTCACACCACCTGTGCCGGTAACGGTTCCACCACTAACAGTAAAATTACCAGCAGAACCCGTTTTTCCACTACTTCCTACAAGGTAGTAGGTCCCGGGAGTCATCGTAAGATTTCCTTTTGTTGTGATGCCACCACAATATGTGCCAGGACCAATTGTTTGAGCTTTATTAGACCCCAGATTAAAATTTGTTTGGGTGCATGTGTTTAATGAAGTAGGAGCTGGCGCTGAAAGTGAACTGTAAGGATCTGCAAGTACAGGAGCCCCCGTTGTCACATTTCCCGTGATACTCGATGCACCACTAAGGTTGGTATTACCCACAACAGTTAAGGCACTCACATTAATTGAGGGATTCCCACCCAAATTTACCGCATTACTGCTACTTGAATCCACATAAAAGCCGCAAGAAGGAGAATTAATTGTTGGATTTCCTTGCATGGTTAGACCTTGGCCAGTTCCTTGCAAACTAATATTACAATATACTACCGGATTCTGTGTTGCAACAGAACGAGCATGAAGAGTTGGCGCAGTAGCCATGGTGATCCCTGATAAAAAAATATTGGCTGGTTTTGAAAGAATGACTTCAACAGCGTTATTATCACCCGTATTAGGACCACTTGTGGGGGGATTATGAATACCAACAATAGTGCATTTCGCGGAGCCCGTACATTGATTCAATGTAAGATCATAAGTCGCATAAGTGGACACGGGTAATCCTTTAGATTTAGCAATCGCCCCTCCCATAGCGCCTGCGTCTGCTGCAAGTTGTAATTGACGTTTCTGATGATACCAAACGCCAACATCCATAGTTAAGGCGCCAAAACCCATGAGGACAACAAGCAAAAGAGCTGCCATAATCGCTATAGCTCCTTTATCTTGTACAATAGCCTTATGAAAGGCAGGCTTATTAAGCCACCTAAATAAAAAATTCATGCCCCTGTACCGTATTAATTAAAATTTTTTCTTTTATACTATATAGTATACTATGAATTTTGTCTTAAATCAATTATTTCTTCCGGAATTTATCAAGGGTAACAACGTTATCCTTACTCTTCGAGGAGGGGTGGTCTTCCTGTGTAAAGGGCTCTTCCTTTTCAATAAAGGGCGGCGGTGTAAATTGAAGGCCAAACTTAGCATAAGGATCCATAAAACTAATCAAAGCATGGAACGGAACATAGATCTTCTCTTGAGAATCACTGAAACTGAGGGTGATATAAAATCCTTGATCATCTACCTCAAGGCCCCAATATTGGTGCTGAATGACGATAGTCATTTCCTCAGGATGACGTTCTCTTAAATAATCCGCCAGCTGAACTCCAGGGTAATCCGTCTTAAAAGCAATATAGAAATGATGAGCTCCGGGGAGCCCTTCTACAGCTGTAGTCTTCAAAGCCTCACGAACAACGCCGCGCAGACCTTCTTGTACCATCTCTTCGTAATCAAAGCCGTCCACAGAATCACCCCTCGCTAATCTTGCTCATTAATCAATGAGGGGCTTCTGTTGCCCGGCGCCCCTCGAACCGCGATCGCAAACCAAAATTAAGCAGCGTTAGCCACTTTGATTCCAGTTATGTTGCTAGCATTTAAGTTAGCAGGCATACGACCAAATGCATTCATATTTTTTGCATTTATATGTTTAGTCCGATAACGGTGGTACCATACCGAGTGAAAATCCAACCTTTATTACGCTCGTCGATCCTAATTCACCCCCATAATTAAACCTTAATGGTGGAGGTGCCGGGTTCCGCCCCCGGGTCCGAAACGCCTATTTCGTAAGACGTTTATCACTATAGTCAAGTTTCCCTGACAACTTAAATATAAGCCTTTTTTCATGAGATTTAAAGAGGGTTTATACTTTTATTTTGCATAATTTTATGATGTTAACTTTTTTTAAATGAACGTAAGATAAAAACAAGAGAATAGGAGGCACATGTGACTCTCAGAGATGTTCAATTGGATGATAAATATACCCTTGAAGAAGGGGAAATTTATATCACCGGGGTTCAAGCCCTGGCACGTCTGCCTTTGATGCAAAGAAAACGGGACCTGGCACAAGGCCTAGATACGGCCGGCTTTATCTCGGGTTATAGAGGCTCCCCTCTAGGCGGATTTGATCAAACTCTTTGGAAAGCCCAAAAATTTCTCGATGACAATAGAATCACTTTTACACCCAGCATTAATGAAGATTTAGGCGTAACAGCCGTTTGGGGAAGCCAACAGTTGCCTCTTTTTAAAGGCGGTCGCGTTCAGGGAGTCTTCTCCATGTGGTATGGCAAAGGTCCAGGGGTCGACCGAAGTGGGGATGCCTTCAAACATGCTAATATGGCAGGTTCTAGCGCCTTTGGAGGCGTATTAGCTCTTACTGGGGATGATCACGCCTGCAAATCCTCAACTCTGCCCCATCAAAGCGAATATGCGTTTATGGACGCCTCCATTCCTATACTTGTTCCTTCCAATGTGCAAGATATCCTAGACTTAGGGCTTTATGGATGGGCTCTTTCCCGCTATTCTGGGTGTTGGGTGTGTTTTAAAGTTATTGCTGACACGGTAGATACGTCTGCAGTTGTCACCGTTTCACCTCAAAGGACGCCCATCGGACTTCCCCAAGACTTTTTTATGCCAGAGAGTGGGCTCAATATTCGCTGGCCTGATGCACCCCTTGAGCAAGAAAAAAGGCTACGTCTTTATAAACTTGAAGCTGCAAAGGCTTTCGTCAAATCCAATCACCTCGATAAAACCCTTTTTAAGGGGCAAAAAGCCCGCTTTGGAATTATCACTTGTGGTAAAACTTTCCAAGATGTACGCCAAGCCCTTGAAGACTTGGGCCTCGGTGAAAAGGAGACCGCCGATTTAGGGGTAGCTGTTTATAAAGTTGCTATGAGTTGGCCTTTGGAGCCCTCTCGTTTTAAGGAGTTTGCAGCAGGGCTTGAAGAAATTCTTATTGTTGAGGAAAAGCGACCTTTGATTGAAGGACAAGTTAAAGACATCCTTTATGAACTTCCTGAAGGGAGGCGTCCTCGGATTGTGGGCAAGAAAGATGAGCAAGGAAACCCTTTGCTCCCTGAAATTTATGAGCTCTTGGTACCAGAAGTGGCCCATGCGATTGGTCAGCGCATCCTGCGCTTTGATAAGTCTTCCAAAATAAAAGAAGGCTTGAAGCGCTTGGATCAACTCTTTCAAAACCAACTCCAGAAAGCGCCAGATCTCGTACGCCTTCCTTATTATTGTTCTGGCTGCCCTCATAATACCTCCACAACCCAACTTCCGAAAGGAAGCAGAGCTGTTGCGGGCATTGGGTGCCATTACATGGCCACCTGGATTGCCAATGATACGGCTACTTTCACCCAAATGGGGGGAGAAGGGGTTCCATGGATCGGCCAATCGCCCTTTACGGACGAAAATCATATCTTTGCCAATATTGGGGATGGAACTTATTACCACTCTGGTATCCTTGCTATTCGTGCTTCGATTGCGGCGAAAGTCAATATTACTTATAAAATCCTTTATAATGATGCAGTGGCCATGACGGGAGGACAGTCTGTTGATGGGCCCCTCGATGTGGCCATGGTCTCAAATCAAGTTTACGCAGAAGGGGTTCGAAAAATTGTTGTTCTCAGCGATGATCCCCATAAATATCCAGTAAATTCTGGCTTTGCGCCAGGTGTTCACATTGGCCACCGTGATGAACTTCAACAAGTCCAAGAAGACTTGAAAAAATGGCCTGGCGTGTCCGTTCTGATCTATGATCAAACCTGTGCGGCTGAAAAGCGCCGCCGCCGAAAAAGAGGCCTTATGGAAGAGCCGGACAAACGGATCTTTATTAATGAGCGAGTTTGTGAAGGATGTGGAGATTGCAGCATTAAGTCAAATTGCCTTTCTGTCCAGCCTATTGAAACCCCTTTGGGAAGAAAACGAAAAATTGATCAGTCCAGCTGCAATAAGGACTATTCCTGTGTCAACGGCTTTTGCCCTAGTTTTGTAAGCGTTCATGGTGGCAAGCTGCGAAATCTCACTCCTACAGCTAAACTTGAAGATCTCCTGGGGCACTTTCCTGATCCTAAAATTCCTGTCCTCAATACACCTTACCGTATCTTTATAACAGGCGTAGGCGGTACAGGGGTGGTTACAATTGGGGCAATTTTGGGGATGGCCTCCCACCTGGAAGGCAAAGGATGCTCCATTGTGGATATGACGGGGCTGGCTCAAAAGGGAGGAGCCGTTGTATCCCATGTTTGTATTGCCAAAGCGCCAGAGAATATTCATGCAACCCGCGTCTATATGGGTGAGGCGAATCTCATTTTAGGATGCGATATTGTAGTAACGGGAAATCCTGATACCCTTAATAAAGCACAGCCAGGAAAAACGAAAGCTCTAGTCAATGAGGATCAAACCATTACAGGCCACTTCATTCATGATTCCGACTATAATTTTCACCATGAAACTTTGAAAAAAAATATCACCTCAACGCTGGGGAAGGATCATGTTGATTTTATTGATGCCGCTCATATTGCAAGGCGGCTTTTAGGGGATTCTATTGCGACCAACATGTTCATGATAGGATATGCTTATCAGAAAGGTCTAATCCCCCTGTCCCACGAGTCTATTGAAAAAACTATTGAAATGAACGGGGTTGCTGTTCCCATGAACATTCAAGCTTTTCGTTGGGGGCGCTATGCAGCTATTGACCTCAAAGCTGTTGAAAAAGCAGCCGGTCTTGATAAAGAAGAAAAAATCTTTGCCGTTCCTAAAACCCTTGAGGAGATCATTACTTTCCAAAAAAAATTTTTAACTGGTTATCAAAACAAAGCCTATGCAGAACGCTACGAAAAATTTGTAAATCAGGTCGTCACTCATGACAGAAAACTCAAGCGGGATGAGCTTTCCAAGGCGGTGGCAAAATATTATGCCAAGCTTCTTGCCATTAAAGATGAATATGAAGTGGGCCGGCTTTTTGCTGATGGAACATTTATAAAGGAGCTCTCCCTTCAATTTGAAGGACCAGTGAAGCTTAAATATTACCTAGCACCACCGCTAATTGCCCGCCGCAATCCAGCAACGGGTGAGCTTCAAAAGAAAGAATATGGCGCCTGGATGATGCATGGATTCCGTCTTTTGTCCAAACTCAAAGGGCTGCGTGGCACCGTGTTTGATATTTTCGGCTATACCAAGGACCGTAAAAAGGAGAGAGCTCTCATTAAAGAATATGAGGTCCTGATAAAGTCTCTCTTGAAGAATTTAAAACCTGAAAATTATGAGATTGTCGTTGAGCTCGCCAGCCTCCCCGAGCATATTCGCGGCTACGGACATGTCAAAGACCGCCATCTTGCGGATGTAAAGATTAACAAAGAAGTGCTTCTGTTGCGATTCTTTAATGTAGAGAAGGATAATAAAACGCCCTAGTCACTTTTCATCGCAGCTTGGCGTTTTTTACGGTACTCTTCTATAGAAAAAAGTTCAGATTCAGGAACAAGATCGACAAAGCAACGCCCATTTAAATGGTCAACTTCATGTTGAATCACGCGAGCTAAAAATCCGTGAGCTGTCCCTTCAACCTTTTTCCCTTCAGGTGTAAAGGCCACATATCGAACTGTTGTATAACGGGCGACAGGACCGGCTAAATCATCAACAGAAAAGCACCCTTCATAATCTGTTGTTTTTTCCTCGCCAACAGGTTCATAAGAAGGATTCAACCACACAGTTTTTGGCATCGTTTGATTGAGATCTGGACGCCATTTTTTAAGCTCTTCTTCGCCTTCTACCTCAAACACGATAACTTTTTTCCCAAACCCAATTTGAGGGGCTGCTAGGCCTGCACAATTTTCCTCTTGATCAAATTTATCAATTAAGATTTGCACCAGTTCTTTATCTTTCTCTGAAAGAGGGAAGGTAAAGGGTTGGGCAGGTTCACGTAACACAGCTGTATCACTGGACTTTGGATTGTTGATGACAACATAATCGGGCAAGTCTTTCATGGGTGTGCATCCAATTGTAAGAGTGATAAGAGAAAATAAAAGTGTGGCTTTCTTATACATCATGAAACCATTCGTAAAGCATCTTCAAAGGAAAGCTCAAACTTTTCACCCGTCTTGCGGTTTTTAAGCTCACATTGGTCGGAAGATGTACTCCGAGGGCCGATGATAATTTGCCAAGGAAGACCAATCAGGTCCATATCGGCAAATTTAGCGCCACTTCCTAAATCCCGATCATCATAAAGGACTTCAACATCCGCATTAAGGAGTTTCCCATAAAGATCCTCACATAGGCGGGTGCAGGCTTCATCTTTTATCTTGAGGTTTAAAAGACCAACTTTAAAGGGCGCCACACTTTCTGGCCATTTTATGCCTTCCTCATCATGGTGAGCTTCAATAATTGCCGCCACAAGGCGAGAAATACCGATGCCATAAGATCCCATTTCAGCAGGAATTTGTTTGCCATCAGGCCCCATCACATAAGCCCCTAAGGGAATGGAATATTTTGTTCCAAAATAAAACACATGGCCCACTTCGATGCCGCGTGCCGTCTTAAGGCGTTCTGAAGGAACGGGACAGGTCTTGGGATCATGAAGCTCATCCGCCATCGCATAAAGACTTTGGAGGCGCTTAAGGGTCAGAGAATTGACATCCAGACCCTCGTAGTCTGCATCATAAAAAATCTCGCTCTCCCCCGTTTCTGCCAGGATTTGGAACTCATGGCTTAGATTTCCTCCAATAGCACCAGAATCAGCCCTCACGGGAATAGCGGTCAAATCCATACGGGCAAAAGTCTTAACATAAGCCTCAAGCATAGCTTGATAGGACGCTTTGGCTCCTTCCATAGTCAAATCAAAAGAATAGTTATCTTTCATCAAAAACTCTCGACCCCTCATCACGCCAAAGCGGGGACGAATTTCATCGCGAAACTTCCATTGAATATTATAAAACCGCTTCGGAAGATCACGGTAGCTTTTAACAAAGCGAGCAAAAATTTCTGTAATAACTTCTTCCGCTGTGGGACCATAAAGCATTTCTCTCTCATGACGATCGGTAATACGTAACATTTCTTTGCCATAATCATGATATCGTCCACTTCTTTCCCAAAGCTCGGCCGGCTGGATGGTCGGCATCAAAATCTCAAGGCTACCCGCCTTATCCTGTTCTTCTCTGACAATTTGAGAAATTTTTTGGAGAACCTTTAGTCCCAAGGGAAGCCATGTGTAAATACCAGAAGTCACCTGTGAAATCATGCCCGAGCGTAGCATCAGCCGATGGGAGGCAATCTGAGCCTCTTGTGGCGTTTCTCTTAAGGTGGGATAGAAAAAAAGTGAGGAACGCATTCTTATTTCTCCTTAAAGCTTAAATTTTTCTCCGAGATAAACTTGGCGTACTCGCTTATCAGCAACGATTTCCTCAGGCGTGCCTTCTTTTAATACAAGACCTTCATTAATAATATAGGCTCGATCAACGATCCCAAGGGTATCGCGCACATTATGGTCTGTAATCAAAACACCAATGTTCTTATCCTTTAAGTGCGCTATAAGATCTCGAATTTCTCCAACAGCTATAGGATCAATGCCTGCTAATGGCTCATCCAGCAACATAAAATGAGGGTTACTGGCCAGAGCACGAGCAATTTCTGTTCGGCGTCTTTCCCCTCCTGATAAAGCCAGGGCGGATGATTTGCGAATATGTTTGATCGAAAATTCATCCAAAAGACTCTCTAATCTTTCCTCTCGTTGATCATAATCAGGCTCTACAAGCTCCAGAACGGCTTTGATGTTATTTTCAACAGTCAATCCTCGAAAAATCGAGGTTTCTTGAGGAAGATATCCAATGCCAAGACGTGCCCTTCGATACATAGGAAGATAGGTGATATCATAATTGTCTAGAAGAACAGATCCTCCATCAGCTTTTATTAATCCTGTAACAATTGAAAAACAGGTTGTTTTTCCAGCCCCATTAGGACCCAAAAGTCCAACAGCTTCTCCTCGAACAACATTGAGATTGACATCATCAACGACAATACGCCGTGCGTATGACTTTCGCAACTTTACTGCAGAAAGACCTTCTAATGAGACATGAGTTTTTTTGGAAAGTGCGGCCATATTTAAATAACTTTATATTTATTGAGAGCGTGTTTCGGATCTCTTTTTAGCAGAGATAGGGAAGAGCTGTCTATCATTATGGTTTGAAGAAGCGTCTTTAGAAGAAGCTTCCTCCTTTTTTTTCATTTTCTTTGCATCCTTTGGAATGATAATTCCAGAGATACGCTTCTTAGAACCAGATCGAGAGACATGTGGCGGCTCAGTGAACATTTCTGCTACATCTGTTTCAAGGTTATGACGCGCATAACCGCCTTCAATAACATTCTCTCCCTGCATTATCTTCACGTTATTAAAGACTTCAACGAGATGATCTTTTGTAGAGTAAATTCCTCGATCTCCCGTAATGACACTTTTAGGGCTAGACGCTAGCATGTGACCTTCTGCTTCCACTTTATCAATAGAAAGTTTTTCCTTGCTTCCTTCTGTCCCTTCAGAAGAAGGCTTAAAGTAGGCGACAAGGGTATCCGCTTGGATAAGTTCTTCTTTCTCAGGAAATAGGGCTGTGGCCTGACCTCGGGCAATTCCTTTGTTATCCGTATGCCAATATTCAATTGAATCTCGAGCAGTGATGCTTTCCTTAGGAGTGAGAATTTTTAAATTTCCACCGGTCAGAAGAATACGATCAAGAGCCACATCATAATGAGCATGATCCCCATAAGCTTTCTCTGTTGGTGTTTCCATGCGCACATGACCATCGGCTGTCATGGCAGTAATATCGCGTTCCTTGCCTTCTGTAAAAAAAACCGTTAAGATGTCTCCATAAACCGTATTTGTACCTTTTTTTGCAGAAGCATTTCCAGTGGCAATACACTTATTAACTGTTTCATCACATACAACGGAATTTTCTGCTTCAATGATAATGGGATCGTTTCCCTTGCTCTCACTGAAACGGTCCAGAATTTGAGCATGGCACAGGACAGGATTTATTAACATAAGAAAAAAAAGCTTGTTGAAACTCATGAGTCTCTCTTCTTCGCTTTCAAAGAGGTTTTATTAATCTCTATGCGAGAAGGTCCTTTTAAGGTGAGAATTTTTTTGCCTCCAGATTTACTTTCGATTCTAAACCCATTTTGCCCCCTTAATTTTCCAGCAGGCCCCTCTCCTTCAACCAAAGAATCTCCTTCAACAACGTTATTGTCAAAGGTGACATGCGCTTTTTCTGTCTGTACACGGTATCCATCCGTGCTTGTCAACGTGACCTTTCCTTCTAAATCTAAGTATTTGCTTTCACTATTATAATGCCCTTCTTTTGCTTGAAGATTAAGCGTTTCTCCCTCTTCGGTTTCCAGAGTCCCGGAAGGATTTATAAGATCTGTGGAGGCTTGTGTATTTTGCTTGGCCCACTCAGCATCTACGTGAAAAGGTTGGCCCTTCCCATCGGTTGAAACATAGTGAGGACGAATCATTCTATTTTCTTGAATTTCTGGTTGAGAGGAATCAATCAAAATAAGCTCTTCTTTATCATAAGAGGTAATATATGGCCAAGCAAAAGTAAATCCTATTGTGGCAATAATACCCATAGGAAGAATTATCTTCATTAAGCTAACATAGTGCGAATAACTCTTTGGAAGAGATAGTCCCATCTACACCAACCCCTCCCTTAAGCAATCATGAAGTTGTAAGAGACCAACAAGCTTGTCCGTGCTTTCTTCTAAGACGAAAAGATTCGTAATTGCATTGCGGTTCATAAAACCAACAGCTTCACCTGCAAAAGATGAAGAAAAAATCGTCTTCGGTGCAGAGGTCATAATATCTTCAACTTTTTTGTTTAAAAGGTCAGAACTCATATGACGACGAAGATCCCCATCGGTAATAATTCCCATAAGCTGACCATCCTCATTTAAAACCCCAATACATCCAAAACCTTTTTCCGTCATGGTAACGAGCGCCTCGCTCATTAAAGTTTCTTGAGAGACAAGGGGTAACTCTTCATACGAACGCATAAGATCCGCAACATGGAGTAATTTTTTTCCAAGGCGTCCGCCGGGATGAAGGTTTTTAAAATCATTTTCAGAGAAACCTTTTCTCTTTAATAAAGAAACCGCCATAGCATCTCCTAAGCTTAGCATAAGAGTTGTCGACGTCGTTGGCGCAAGACCCAAAGGGCAAGCTTCTACAAAGGGTGGCAAAAGAAGCGTACATTCAGCCGCTTTTGAAAGGAGGCTATTCTTTTTGCATGTTATAGCAATGATAGGAATATTAAACCGCTTTGCATAGGCAATTATATCCGAAAGCTCTGCCGTTTCCCCTGAAAGGGAAAGGATTAGTAGAGTATCTTTAGGAGTAATCATCCCTAGATCCCCATGGCTCGCCTCACTAGGGTGAATAAAAAAAGCAGGCGTTCCTGTGGAGGAAAACGTCGCCGCAATTTTATGGGCAACATGACCACTTTTCCCAATGCCAGCAAGGATAAGGCGACCTTCGGTTTCCATGATAATGTTTAAGGCCTTTTGAAAGGACTCATCCAAACCTTGTGCGAGGGTGAGAAGGGCTTCGGCTTCAAGACGTAAAACACGATAAGCTTCTTCGAGATCATCATGGAGAGAAATAGAATTTAAGTTTGCTTGTTTCATCAAATATTACACCTTAAAATTAATATATTGTTTCTGTTTATACTTAATGCTGAAAAATATCAACTTCATTCCATCCTTGAATGTCTAATTCACATCTTGCCGGAATAAATTTAAAACATGCCTTTGCAATTGACTCTCGTCCTTCCCGCTTCAAAAGCTCTTGTAAAGCTACTTTTAAGCGATGAAGGTAGATAACATCATTGGCTGCATATTCCATTTGTTTATCTGAAAGTTGTTCTGACCCCCAGTCAGAGGTTTGCTCAGTTTTTGAGATTTCAACGCCCAAAAGTTGTTTGCACAGGTCTTTTAATCCATGTTTATCTGTATAGGTGCGGGAAAGCCGAGAGGCTATTTTTGTACAAAAAAGAGGAGTTGCATCAACTTGCAAATAATATTTTAAGATCGCGTAATCAAAACGAGCGAAATGAAAGATCTTTTCAACATTTTTATCATTAAGAAGAGCCCTTAAGTGAGGAGCCTCATAGGATGATTTCAGAGGAAAATGAACGAGATGACAGTCTCCCTCGGCCGAAGTTAGTTGTACGAGAGTTAAGCGATCTCGTGGTATATAAAGTCCCATTGCTTCCGTATCTATAGCAACAGAATGATTAAATTTAAGATTAGGCGGAAGATCTCCACGATGATAATGAATTTTCATGTTTTGCTTTCGTTATAGTTTGCATCAAGCAAGTATACCTTGGATTGGTGCCCAGGAGAAGACTCGAACTTCCACGAACTTTCGCTCACTAGAACCTGAATCTAGCGCGTCTACCAATTCCGCCACCTGGGCTCCTAACTTTCGTTACTGAGATTCTAAGGAAAAGTCAATGATTTAGCGGAAGCACACTTCGATAAAATTTGGTATACTGGCAAAAAATCAAGGTGAAAATTATGGACACAGTTACCATATTTGGCGGTTCAGGTTTTGTCGGAAGATATATTGTCCAAAAATTTGCAGACAAAGGCTATCTCATTCGTGTTGCTGTTAGAAATCCCCTCGCCGCCAATTACTTAAAACCTCTGGGAGAAGTTGGGCAAATCACCTTGATTCAAGCTTCCATCCTTTCTTCAAAAGAGGTTGAGAGAGCGATTTTAGGGGCGGACATTGTTATTAATCTTGTTGGAATTCTTTATGAAAAAGGCTCTCAAACCTTTGAAAAAATACATGTGGAAGGCGCAAAGAACGTAGCTGAAAAAGCTAAAAAATTAGAGGTATCCACCCTCCTTCATATGTCCGCTTTAGGAGCAAATAAAGACTCACTTTCTCGATACGCTTCCAGCAAAGCACACGGAGAGGAAGCTGTTTTAAAAGTTTTTCCAACGGCAACCTTATTTCGGCCGAGCGTTATTTTTGGGCCAGAGGATACCTTTTTCAATCGATTTGCAGAGATGGCGCGCCTTTCTCCTTTTCTTCCTCTTATTGGAGGAGGTAAAACTCGTTTTCAACCCATTTATGTGGCGGATGTGGCCGAATGCTTCTTAAAAGCTGCCTTTAAAAAAGAGGCTCAAGGAAAAACTTATGAATTAGGGGGCCCAGAGATTTATTCATTTAAGCAGCTTATGGAGTATCTTTTAAAAATAATCCATCGCCGTCGCCTTTTACTGCCTCTTCCTTTTCCCATGGCAAAAGTTATGGCAACATTTGCTCAATTTTTACCAACTCCACCTCTTACACCAGACCAGGTCGAACTTTTAAAGTCAGATACGGTTGTCTCTCCCAAAGCTCACACGGCTAAGGAACTTGGGGTTTATCTTAATGCCATGGAAACTTTAGCGGCCCTTTATTTAACAAGATACTGTCCTGGAGGTAAGGCAGAAAGATAAAACTTAACAACCTGGTCTATCATTTGTCAGGATCTTTTCCATTAAAGCGGCCCACATTGCCAAAGATTTGCTCCAGAACGCCAAAGGTATGGCCTGCCGTGGGTGTGGACCGTTTAATATGGGAAACTACTTGACGGTCTTTTTCTGACAAGGAATCAAGAGCGACCACTTTTCCTTGATCATCAAAATCAATGCGTGTGATATTGCTTTTCAAGACAACGGGTGAAAAAAAGGCTCGCTGTTGCGTTGTCTCCGATATATAAAACCACGTTTTATTTCCAAAAGTGGACACAGAAGAGGGGGTGCCTAAAATCTTAGCCACTTGTTCTTTCGTTGTTTTCCCTACTTGAATAGTTTCCAATTGCTTTGGCTCAACCACATGACCTCGGTTATCAATGGTGGCGCATCCGGAAAGGGCGACTACTAGGAAAAGGAAAGGTTTAAAAAATCTTGATTTCAACTTCATTTTTTTGTACGTGTCATCTATGTTTCAGAAAATAAAATTTACCATGCCTTTCGTTATCTCCGCTGTCAACGGTTTCTGGAAAAGGTCAACAAAAAACCAAGGAAAACATTTATGTTTTTCCGCCTTGCATCAAGCGCGTCTTCCTATTTTTTATGAATCGTGGGGAGTTCCAGATACCCTTGAAGGACGCTTTGATTGCGCCAGCCTTCATATGATCCTTCTTTTAAAACACTTAAAAGGAAACCTTGCTCAAAATACTTTTGATGCTTTCTTTAAATACACAGATTTAACCTTACGGGAGGAAGGGGTGAGTGACCTTAGCGTAGGAAAACAAGTTAAAAAATGTGCAAAATTCTTTTATGGAACCCTCAAATCTTATCATGAGGGATTAGACGGCAAAGCTAATTTAGAAAAAGCCCTTTCTCGAAATCTTTACGGAGGAGATTTTCCTTCCTCTCTTCCTAAAATAGCTGCCTATATAAGAGCCTGTGATACCCTTTTGGCAAACTATGATTTTAACAAGGATCACCCCATTCCCTGGTCTAAGGAGAAAGACCTATGTCCCCACTAACGACCACAATTAATATCAAAATCCTTACAAAGGATCCCTTTGATGTTTTTCTTAAAGCAACTCCTGAAGAAAGAAGGGCTATCCAAAAAAGGCTCAATATTATTTCCATTGAAAATGTTGAAGCAAAACTACACTTAAGAAAAAAAGGGCTCATCTTTCTAAAAGGAACAATACATGCTGATATAACAGTTGAGTGTGTTCGAACGTTGGTTGCTTTTCAACAGCACCTCAAAATTAAGGTTGATGAAACTTTTATGTCCCCTATAGAGGATACGGAAACTCCTCTTCCGGAAGAGGTGGAGCCTTTAGAGGAAGAAACACTAAATATTGGAGAGATTGTCATTCAATTGATTTCTCTTAATTTAGATCCTTACCCTGTAGCCCCCAACACGCTCCCTCTAGATTATCAAGAAGAAAAGCCCTCTGCCTCTCCCTTTGAGATTTTAAAAAAGAAATAAATAAAGAAGTCTTTCTTTCCTTTTTCAAGTGACAAGTTCTATGCCTTCTTATAGATTGTGCTCACTCCTGAATGATAAATTTTCTTGGAAACACATGAAGTTATTAATACAAGATTTTCTAAAAAAAATAAGCCCGGACGGCACTTTGTTATCCTTTCTAAAGGAAGAAGCTCCCATTTTAGGGCAAGACCTTTTGCTCCTCGTTGCAAGCCTTTACATTTCTCTTTTTTTAAGGCTTGGTGAGAATTCCTTTGAGTTTTCTTCAGCAGCTATCAGTCTAAATGCTTTCCTTTATGTTTTGTTGGGGCTATCGGTTTTCTTAGGAAAACATATTTATCAAACTTTTTGGATTGTCCCCGAAGAAATTGAGGGAAGCTCAATTGTCAAATCTGTAACTTTTATAACTCTTCTTTACGTTCCTTTTATGTTTATGTTGCCCAAGGCCTACGCTCTCCCCGAATCCACACCCTTTATAAATTGGTTTGTTGCTATTGCCCTGCTTATGACCCCCCGTCTTTTATACCGCTTATATCAAAGTCGTCTCACCCCTGTCGAACGAGATGATCCTACCCTCATTCAAATAGAATATGTTGATTTAGCTAATTTTTTAGAAAGGGGTCCTCTTGCTATCAACGAGGCAGCTGTACGCGCCTTAATCAAAGGAAAGAGAATTCTTATCACAGGAGCAGGGGGGACCATAGGAGCGGCTTTAGTTAAGAAAATTTCTGCCTTTTCTCCTGGACACCTTTGCTTGGTGGATTATAGTGAATCCCCTTTATATGCTATCGGTCTTGAATTGAAGGAATCCTATCCCAAGATTCCTTGTGACTCCATGTTAGGAGATGTGGTTTGTCGGGAGCGTATTCGTCATGTCATCTCAAACTTTAAACCAGAGATTGTGCTTCACGCTGCGGCTCTTAAACAGGTTCCTGTTATTGAAGAAAACCTTTCTCAAGCTGTCCTGACAAATGTTATTGGGGCTCAAAACGTTGCTGAAGCCTGCCGTGATTTTAAGGTACGTGCCATGGTATTGATTTCCACCCATGAAGCGATTAACCCTACAAATACAATGGGAGCGACAAAACGTCTTGCCGAATGCTATTGTCAATCTTTGGATACCCTTGAACGAAAAAAGCCAAATGGAACGCGTTATACTTGCGTAGAATTTGGTAATATTTTGGGCGCTGAAGGATCTGTCGTCCCGCTTTTTAAGAAACAAATTGAGCAAGGAGGACCTCTTACTCTAACTCATGTCGATATGGTGCGTCATTTTATCCCCCTTGATGAAGCAGTGGCTCTTATTCTCCAAGCCCTTAGCTTAACTTTAAACCAAGACATCGCGCCGGGAAAAGTATTTCTCCTGAACATGGGAAACCCCATTAAGATTATAGACCTGGCAAAGTGGCTTATCAGCTGTGCTGGTCTTATTATTGATGAGAATATTAAAATTAAATTTACAGGGTTGAGGGCCGGTGAAAAGCTCATTGAAGATTTACCCCTAGAGCGTTTCACGCCTTCATCTCATCCGCAATTACTTCTAAGCTCTCCCCGCATCATGGACCACGGCTTTTTGATGCGAGCCTTTCATGAACTTGAAATCGTTGCTAAAAGCCAAGACAAGACCTCCCTTACTCGCCTTCTTCAAGCTCTTGTTCCTGAATATAAAAAAGAGGACTCCATCACCGAGGTTTCCTTAGAGGAAGTAAGTTAAATTCAAAGAGAAACATATCTATCATATATTATTTCTTTTTTATTGCTCTTTTCCCTGTTACTTTCCATAAAGTAACTCAATTAATAATGCTTCGGAGATGATGAATGGCGCGAGCAAATCTTAAAAAACAAAGCCCAGCAACCTCTCTTACTCCTATGATGGCCCAATATCTTGACATTAAATCCCAACATCAAGACGCCCTTTTGTTTTATCGCATGGGTGATTTTTATGAACTTTTTTTTGAAGATGCCATTTTAGCCTCAAAAGCTCTCGACATTGCTCTAACCAAGCGTGGCAAAGGGCAGGACGGCGAAGACATTCCAATGTGTGGCGTTCCCTTTCATGCGAGCGACAATTATCTGGCCCGCTTGATTCGTCAAGGATTTCGGGTTGCTATTTGCGAGCAAACGGAAAACTCCGAGGCCCGCACAACGAAAGGTCCCTTGAAGCGGGAGGTTATTCGGATCATTACCCCAGGAACTCTGACGGAAGAAGGCTTGTTAGAGGCTAGTCAAAACAACTTTTTAACGGCCCTTGTGCCCAGCAGAACCGAAACGCTAGGTCTTGCATCCCTTGATATTTCTACGGGCGATTTTTGGGTGGAATCCACTTCTCTCTCCCACCTTGAAACAGTCCTTGCTCGCCTGCAGCCCAGCGAACTTTTGCTTCCCGACTCCTTTCTCAAAACTCCCGACCTTTATGAGCTCTTTCAAGCTCTTAAAAAGCGCCTCACCCCTTTACCTTCCAGCCGATTTGATGAGCAAAATGGCCTTGAGCGCTTGAAGGAGCTCTATGGTGTTGACACCTTAGAAGCCTATGGGGACTTTAAACCTCAAGAAATCGCGGCCTGCGGAGCTTTGGTGGATTACATTCGTTTAACCCAAAAACAAGATATTCCCTCCTTAAAACCACCCCGGCGTCTCAAGGAAAGCGGGCGCCTGGAACTTGATGCAGCGACCCGCCGGAATTTGGAGCTTCATTATTCATTGGCTGGAGAAAAACGGGGCAGTCTTTTAGAGGTGATTAATCACACGGTCACTCCCATGGGCGCGCGCCTTCTCTCCCAGCATCTGGCAGCGCCCCTTACAAATCTGAAGCAAATTCAAAGGCGCCTCAATTGCGTGGATTTTTTCTATGAAAACCCTTCCCTAAACAAAGCCTTGCGCGCTGTTTTAACTTGTACCCCTGATTTGGAGCGCCCTTTGGCCCGCCTGAATTGGGGACGGGGCGGTCCGCGAGATCTAGCCGCTATCGAACGAGGGCTGTCCATTTTACCCGACCTCAAAAAGATTTTTGAGACTCAAAACGTGCCGGATAGCCTCACCAAAATTTTAAAAGGCTTGGGGCGTTATGATGAGCTCACAGACCGCTTGAAGCGTGCTCTCAAGGATGAACTTCCGCATTTGACCCGTGAAGGGGGATTTATTCGACTTGGATATCATCCTCCCCTGGATGAACTTTTGGCCCTCAAGGCGGACAGCCAAGGGGCTCTGATGGCCCTTCAGGAGAAATATGTCTCTGAAACAGGAGTGACATCCCTTAAAATTAAACATAATAATATTGTGGGCTATCACGTTGAGGTCACAAGTCTTCATAAGGATAAATTAGGCCCTGGATTTATTCACCGGCAAACCATGGCCAATGCTATGCGCTTTTCCACCCCCGAGCTTGTTGAACTTGAAAAGAAGATTATTAGCGCCTTAGACCAAGCTCTTGCCATGGAACTGCGTCTTTTCCAAGATTTGGTGGAGGAGGTCACTGCCAGGGCGGCTGATATTATTGAAACGGCTCACAGCCTTGCGGCCCTTGATGTGGCTGCGAGTCATGCTTTCCTCGCAACAGAGAAAAACTATAAAAGGCCCCTTCTGGATGAAACCTTGGCCTTTGAGATTGAAGGGGGACGCCATCCGGTAGTGGAGGCCCTTCTCCCTCAAGGCACGCCCTTTATTGCTAATGAATGTCACTTGAAAGGACTCTGGCTCCTTACAGGGCCAAACATGGCGGGCAAGAGCACCTTCCTTCGTCAAAATGCTCTTATCGCTCTCATGGCCCATATGGGCATGTATGTGCCCGCTCAAAAGGCCCATATGGGCATCATTGATCGTATTTTTTGTCGGGTGGGTGCCTCTGATGATTTAGCACGCGGCCGCTCAACCTTTATGGTGGAGATGACCGAGACAGCCACCATTTTAAACCAAGCCACCCCACGCAGTTTTGTGATCTTGGATGAAATCGGTCGAGGCACGGCCACCTTTGATGGCCTTTCCATTGCCTGGGCTTGTGTTGAGCATCTTGTACATGTCAATCAATCGCGCGCTCTTTTTGCAACCCATTATCATGAGCTCACTGCTCTTGAGAAATCCTTGGGAGAGGTCAGTTGCTATACCGTCAAAATTCGAGAGTGGGAAGACCAGATCATTTTTCTTCATGAAATTGCTCAAGGAACAGCTAATAAATCTTACGGCATTCACGTGGGAAAGCTTGCTGGTTTGCCCTCCACCGTTGTTAAGCGAGCCGAAGAAGTTCTTCTGACCCTCGAGGAAACAAAGCCCAAACCCCAATTGGCTTCAAAACCTCTTCCTCTTTTTATGGAAACCTATAGTGCTCCCTCTCCCTTAACCAAAGCCGTTGAAGCCTTGAACCCTGATGAATATTCTCCGAAGGAGGCATTGGAAAAGCTTTATATTTTAAAGAAACTTTTAAAGTAGAGCAAATTGCAAAATTTCTTTCCATTTTGAAAAATTCAAAATATCTGGTGTTCCGTCTGCACTATTAAAATGTAAAAATATCTTGAAGTAATCGTTATTGTAGGCATGTTAAATTTTATTATTAACAAACGGGGAAATTAAACGAAAAGAAAAAATATTAATTCTCTAATTGCCAAATGATCAAAATTCCTTCTATAAATAAGTATAAATTTTTACATGAAGGAGTAATATCATGAGTCAAGTTGGAGGCGTTTCATCTGCACAATTAAAGTCATTTATTGAAAGAATTGAGCGTCTTGAGGAAGAGAAAGCGGCTGTTGCTGAGCAAATTCGAGAGGTTTTTGGAGAAGCCAAGGGTATGGGTTTTGACATCAAAATTATAAGACAAGTAATTAAAATTCGTAAAATGGAAACTCAAGAACGACTTGAGCAAGAAGAACTTTTAGATCTTTATCTGAGTGCTTTAGGTATGGGCGCAACTCCTCCGAGTGAAGCTGAACTGGCCGCATAGTTCAACAAACTATAATGTATCGGACAGGATCAATACCTATATAATATTTTCATTTTCATTGATACAGCATCACTAATTAGCTCAGCAGCGATGGCAGATCGTCAGAATGACTTGCGTGAACAGCTAGATCTAGACGGTGCAAGAGTAGCCTTTCGGGCCATAGCCAATGGATACAGTGTTAATTGGGGAGAATTTGATTTTAAAAATCCTGAAGATGATCAAAGAGCCACAAAGGTACATAATTATTTAGACGCTGTCCTGAGAAACAAATATATGGAGTGGGCCGAAAAGAGTGCTGGCATTAGACGTACAAACACTGACTATCTTCAGGACCCTAACTATCTGCGGTTTGATATGAGATACAAGAAGTATTTTTCTATGCAGAATACATTGAATGACTCCTGATCTAATGCATTTGCGTCTCTATAGATTCTTCTTAAACCCTTGCAAATCATAAACATTGTTTTATTTTTGCAAGGGTTTCAATTCATGACAAATTAGAAATCTCCAATTCATGTTCTCGATTTTTCCAAAAATAGGTATACAATAAATGTAGGATGGATAGAACATGTCCAGACAAATGCTTATCTAAAATTGAAAGGAATCCATATGACCATCAGACCGTCTCAAATGATTCCCCTTGGAACAAAAGCGCCAGAATTTACGCTCCGTGATGTGATTTCTGGAAAAACATTATCTTTCTCTCAATTAAAATCAGAAAAAGCAACAGTTGTTGTGTTTATATGCGCCCATTGTCCCTTTGTCAGGCATATTATTAGAAATCTAGTAAATCTCGCAAACCAATACATCCCGGAAGATATCACCTTTATTGCCATAAGCTCAAATGATGCGGAGTCTTACCCTGCGGACTCGCCTGAAAACCTTAAGAAACAAGCCGAAGAATTAAGATTTCCTTTTCCTTATTTTTATGACAGTACGCAAGAAATTGCTCATGCCTATGGGGCAGAGTGTACGCCAGATTTTTTTGTCTTTGATAGTCGTCTTCATTGTGTTTACCGCGGACAGTTTGATGACTCCCGCCCTGGGAATCAAATTCCAGTGACAGGCAAAGATCTCAAAGCTGCTTTAGATTCTATTTTAGAAAGCAAACCCATCTCTAAAATTCAAAAACCAAGTACAGGCTGCAATATTAAATGGAAGTCCTAAAAACATCACAAAAAGATAAGTTTTTGAAATATTATCGACAGTTTTTTTTGCCTGCAGTGAGAAGAAGCTTGACGCCTGAATGACATTTCTGTACTTGAAAGACTCGTGGATGGGTGGCCGAGTGGTTGAAGGCACCGGTCTTGAAAACCGGCAAACGTGAGAGCGTTTCGTGGGTTCGAATCCCACCCCATCCGCCACTTTTCATGGATTTTCAACATGACTTTTCCTCTTTGTGGGACACTCATGGGACACTTAAAAATAACAAACCCTAAATTCTGAGAATAAATTCTAACAATTTAACCTTCCTAAAAAATTTCCTTTTTTCGATCCAAAATTTTCATGAACTGTCCCTCTATTGTCCCATAACAAGAAATTTTATGCATTTTTATCATTATACATATCAAAAAATAAACATTATTCATCGGTTCTTCCACCGACTCTTGCTGTTTTGTATGCTTCATTATAGACTGTCCTAACTCACTACAGGGATTATATGGCAACAATTGAAACACGACGCAGTGCTGATGGAACAATAGGGTATAGAGCGAAAGTTCGTCTGAAGGGTTTCCCTTCTGAGTCGGCCACATTTGAACGCAAAACGGATGCGAAGGAATGGGCTAAACAAACTGAAACGAATATGCGCCAAGGAAGACACTTTAAAACTGCTGAGGCTAAGAAACATACGGTTGGCGAGCTTATCGATCGGTATCTTCACGAGATTGAAAAGAAAAATCCGAAACGTTTTGTAGATGTCAAACCATTGTTGAGGTGGTGGAAAGGAGAAATCGGTGTCTACCTTCTTTCAGATGCGTCCCGAGCCCTTATCGTTGAACAACGGGATAAGCTCCTCAACACAAAGGGCCGCAATGTGGAAAGGCGCAGCAACTCTACTGTTAATCGTTATATGACAGCTCTAGGGAATGCTTTCACTGTTGCCACAAATGAGTGGGAGTGGGTGGAAGAAAATCCTATGAAGAAGATCTCAAAATTATCAGAACCTCGAGGTCGGGTGCGCTTCTTAGACGATGAGGAACGTGAACGTCTCCTGGAAGCCTGTAAAGATTCAGCTAATCCGCAACTTCACACACTTGTTGTGCTAGCTCTTAGTACGGGAGCAAGGCATGGGGAGCTTATCAATCTACGTTGGAGTGATGTTGATTGGCAGCGGAGTGTCATCACTTTACATGATACAAAGAACAATGAAAGGCGTTTATTGCCGCTCCTTCATTATGCTCTGGAGCTGATGAAAGAGCACAACAAGGTTAGGAATATAGCCTCTGATTTAGTTTTTCCTTCTCTCGCTCGTCCTATGAAGCCTTGGGACAGTCGCTCGGCCTGGTTGTCAGCTTCACAAAAGGCAAATATCGACAATTTTCGGTTTCACGACCTTCGTCATAGTTGCGCGAGTTACTTAGCCATGAATGGCGCTTCCCTTGCTGAAATCGCCGAGGTATTGGGTCACAAAACATTGCAGATGGTGAAACGCTACGCCCATCTTAGCGAAGCCCACACAGCCAAAGTGGTTCAACGTATGAATGAGAGGATTTTTGTGTGAGCAAATTGGCTTTAAGAGTAGCGCATGAGAATGACGTCGATTCTTGCAAAGAATGGCTATGTGACAATACACCCATAAATGTTAGACAGGGGTTAGGTTATATAATTTCCCTTAACAGTCTATATGGGCCACTCTACGATGGCCAAATAAATCATCTGAAAAGTAAGCTGATTGGGGATATAATGCTTGGAGGGAACTTAATTACCTCTGAATATGGTGTTGTGTCTGTAGATAACGTTGTCACAATCGAAGACCATGATTTCCAACCTGATATATCGGACCATTGTATTAGATCTCGTCTTAAGTTTGTAAAACTTATTTATCAATACACGTCATATTTTCCGGATGTGCTTTATGAAGCCTATAAAGAGGTCACTGGGGAGACTTTAGTATTAAATGACCTTTCTGAGGTAAGAGTATTTTATGAAAATTGCTCCGCATTTGATTCATGGACCGGTCATCAACTCTGCGCGTATATCAGTCATTGTGATCCAGAAGCCCTGAATTTCATGTCAGAGAACCCAAAAGAGCTGCTTCCTATGAGGCTTTCTCTCATCTTTTCCAGGTCAGACCTCTATGAAAAGAACTTGGCCTTAGTAAAAGCCGCTATTCTTGGAGGAGCCTTTGAGTTTATTCATGTTGATCGTGATAATTGGGCACAAAGCTCCCTAAAGCCTCATAAGGGCTTGGAATGGGCAACCCAAAAAGGTATTAATTATCACCCTGTCTTTGGTGAGCATCTTCTCACTTTAGAGACAACACCTGTAATTTCTTCGGGGTATACCACTCCCTACTTAGAGATGATGCTAGAGGTTATAAGGGAATTGGGGATTTCAAGAGAAAATCAGGTAAAGAAAGAGGCCGTAGCTGCCTCGTTTGCAAAAAAGCTCATTGATCATAAGCTCACTCCCCCCAGTCAAAAACTTGCCGATGCGATGGCGACCTTAGTGCGTTTGCCTGAATCGCAACAAGGACGAGCCAAACGTAAGGGGTGACCCCATCAGAAATCGCTTTCATACATCCTATTGAATTTAAATGTATTTTTAAGGCAAGAATGGGATCCCCCCTTTGCCTTGATCCCTTTCGCCCATTTGTTTTCTCTCAAAATTGATTCTTACTCCAAGTAGGCAGCAATAGGGCTGCATTTTTAAATACAAAGGAGAACTCAATATGAATGTTCATCATCAACACCACCAAACTTCCGTAAGCGTAGACGACTTCGTCACCATCAGACAACTCACTACAAGTAACCCAGCCTTCACAGAAGGAGGAATTCGAGCCCTTATTTTCCGAGCTAAGTACAACGGCTTTAATAGGTGTATCCGTCGGATAGGGCGGAAGATTCTCATCTCTAAAAGCGCTTTTTCTTGTTGGATTGAAGACCAAAATGGAGAAGGGAAGTAACCATGAACTGGAAAAAAGAAAAGCCCCTCCGTGGTGGGAAGGGGCTTATTAAGCTTTCGTATTTTATTTCTAACATTGTTACCCATACTGATCAACTGATTTGTCGCCCCATTTGTGGTCGCTCAAAAAGGCGTATCCGTATTAGGTCTAAGGAGGAGTTCAAATGATGTCTCCCCCTATTGACTGGATCGCAAACCAGTTGGGTAAAGCAACTCGCATTCGAGGCGGTTGGTTATGCCTTTGTCCTGCCCATGATGATCATAAGCCCAGTCTCTCATTATCCTTAAGTGAGGAGGGAACATTGTTAGCTCATTGTTATGCGGGGTGTTCTTTTCTGGATATTCTCTCTGCCTTACGCAGTAGAGGATTGTTGGAAAAGAGCAATTTTCCTGAACGAAGAGACGTGTTCCAAGCACCTCAATCACCGAAAGAGCCAAATAAGATGGCCTTGAGGATATGGCACGAATCTGTTCGCGCAGAGGGCACGTACGTTGAGACATACTTGAGATCACGGGGGATTCAAGGGGCTATCCCCCCAACTCTTAAGTTTCATCCAAGGCTTTTTCATAGCTCCAGGACATATCATCCTGCCATGGTGGCTGCCGTTGCGTTATGGCCAAGCAAAACTGTCACTGGTGTCCATAGGACATACCTTACGGCGGATGGAATGAATAAAGCTACTCACTCACCAAACAAAATGATTTTGGGCCTTATAAAGGGGGGAGCCGTAAGGCTTTCCCCTATAGGAACAAAACTGATTTTGGCTGAAGGTATCGAAACGGCACTGAGTTGTTTCTATGCAACCAATCTACCAAGTTGGTCCTGTCTTTCCGCATCAGGGATGATTGATATTGTCGTGCCTCCCCTGGAGATCACCCAAGAAATCATCATCTGTGCCGATGGGGATGATACAGGTCAAAATGCCGCAGATAAATTAGCGACAAGATTGCATAGGGCTGGGTATGGCGTCCGTATGGCACCCTCTCCTCAAGATCAAGATTTCAACGATATTTTAAGGGGAGAAGCATGAGTATTGAAGCCGTGAAGAGCAGAATTGATTGGGCGAAACCATATGTAGTTCCACAGAAGGAACAAACACGGCCTCCCTTACGTTCTTTGAATGTGAAAGAACTCTTGGAATTAGAAATTCCTCCCCGTGAGATGATCCTGAACCCTATTCTACCTGCACAAGGTTTGGCGATGCTCTACGCTCCCCGTGGGATCGGTAAGACCCACGTTGCCCTATGGATGGCCTATACAATTGCTTGTGGGGGGACGATGTTTAACAACAAATGGCAGTGCGAGAAATCTCGCAAAGTCTTGTTCGTAGATGGAGAAATGCCCGCCAGCACCTTGCAACAGAGATTATCCAGTATCGTTGCCAGCTCAGAAAAAGAATTAGAAGACGTTGATAACTTAAAGATTATCACGCCGGACACCCAAGAGCTAGGAATTCCTGATCTCTCCACTCTTTCAGGACAAGAATGGCTTGAACCTCACCTCAAAGGGATCAATCTGCTGATTTTAGATAATCTTTCAGCCTTATGCAGGAGTGGCAGGGAGAATGAATCTGAAAGCTGGAATCCCTTACAGGACTGGTTGTTGAAGCTACGGAAGGCAGGCATATCTGTTCTTTTTGTTCACCACGCCGGCAAGGGAGGAAATCAGCGCGGAACATCTAAAAAAGAAGATATTTTAGATACAGTCATTGTTCTTCGTAAACCAAATGATTATGACCAAAGAGAAGGCGCACGCTTTGAAGTTCATTATGAAAAAGCACGTGGGTTTTATGGGGATGAGGCAAGCCCCTTTGAAGCATGGTTAAAGGGGGATCATGGAACAATGACCTGGCAGGTCCAGGAAATAGAAGATGTTCAATTAAACAACATCATAAATCTTCATAAAGACGGCTTGAAACAAAGGGAGATAGCTCAAGAACTTGGAGTTGGTCTCGGCACTGTTAACCGTGGGATCAAACGCGCCAAAGAGGAGGGCAAGGTTAAATGACATCCTCACCTCCTCCATTCCATTCTTCTTCATTACCTTCTTCTCCATCCTCTGTTCCACCGTTCCACTCTCTAGGGAATGGAACAGTGGAACAAGA
>JAIEPE010000003.1 GCA_019749915.1 Alphaproteobacteria bacterium
CAAGCCATTGATCTGCATCCGCATCCTCTTGGTTTTTACTTAAATTCCTTTGTTGAGAAGATTGAATCTGTGGCTTTTGTTGTTTGTCCAACTTCTCATCTCCTTTTTTATGCTGAGAGTCTCCTTGGTTCTCTTTTCCTGGAGTGTCAGAAGGATTCTGATCGTTTTTGTATTCGTCATTGAATTCCTTGCTTTCTTTCTTTTCTTTTTCATCACCTGTTTTTTGCTCATTTTCTTTAGAAGATTGATTCTGACCCGTATCTTTATTTTCTTTAGATTTCTTTTGTGAGGAATCATTGTTTTGAGAGGAATCCTTGCCCTGATTCTCTTTGTTATCTTGCTTTTGCTTTTCATCTGACGAAGAGTCATCTTTCCCCTTCTGGTCTTTGTTTTCAGCTTTTTTATCTTGATCTTCTTTCTCTTGTTCTTTTTCCTTTTGTTTTTTCTGCTGTTCTAACATGGCTTTGAGAATTTCTAGGTTATGCTTGGCTTTGGCATGACTTGGGTTTTTTTGAAGAACCATCTCATAGGCCCCTATGGCTTCTTCAACCTTTTGTTGCTGAGCCAGGGCATTTCCAAGATTGTATAAGGCATCCATTGCAACTTCTGGGCGTTGCGTTCCACGAAATAGTTTTTCAGCTTCATAAAAATGCCCAGCTTTATATTGAGCAACACCTTGACGGTAGGAATCCTTGAATTTCTCTGTAGCCATTTCATAATCACCCCGCTCAAGAGCTTCCTTTCCGAGCTGATCCTCATTTTGAAAGAAGTCGTGAAAAGATGTGGCTTGTGTTTCTTGGATATTGAATGAGATCCATAATAAGAACAAAGGAAAAATAAATCCTCTTCTAAACCACAATAAGAGGAGAGCCATCGCGGGAAAAACAAACAAGTAAAAATCATCTTCCCAATGACGGATTTTTTGCTGTGTCTTTTCTTCTGAATTGACCTTTTCTTTAATCTGGTTGAGTAAAGCTTGAATATCTTCATCAGAATAGTGAGTATCAAAATACTGTCCATTCCCGGCTTGGCTTATCTCTTTCAATTTGTTTTTTTCTAACTTCGATAAAACGATCTCCCCATTTTTTTTAATAAAATTACCATTGGAATCCTTCATGGGAGCCCCTTCTTCTGTCCCCATACCAAGGGTGTGAATCTTCAGGCCATCTTGAGCAAGTTTTCGAGTCGTGGCAATGGCATCTGAATCTTCAAATCCACCATCGGAAATAACAAGAATAGATTTGTTATGTCCAGGAGCTGAGGTCAGCAAATGAGACGCCATTATCAGGGCCGGAGAAAGCCTGCTTCCTTGGACGTATACTAAATCTGTTCCAATAGATGATAGAAAATGTCGAGTTGTTTCTCGGTCATCTGTTAAGGGAGTAATCATATGAGGATCAGCCGCAAAGGCGATTAACCCAATTTTCACGCCTTGTGAAAGATTTAAAATATCCTCAATTTTCTGACGAGCCCGAATCAAGCGAGAAGGCTTTACATCATCTGCGTCCATGGATTTAGATACATCTAAAAGAATGCAAAGACTTTGATCAGGAATAAAAGTATCCAAATCACGATACCTCCATAAAGGCCCAGCTAAAGCAACTATCAACAAAGTCCATAAGCTAGACCATAAAAGAAGTGATTTCCAATAGCGCTTTTCAACCTTATTGATAAGAAGATGAGGGAGAAGTTCTTTATCGATAAATGATTCTAGACGTGATGTTGTTGCTCCGCGGTTATTAAAAAAATAATGAAGTAACCACACTAGAGGAATAAAAAGTAATCCCAAAAACCAAAGGCCATTTTCAAAATGAAAATGATTAAATTCCATAGGTGATTCTCCTATAGAAAGGGAATAAGGATAAAATGAGCAACAGAACAACTGCAATGCCTAATGGATAGCGGTAAAGTGGCTTTTGAATCAAATAGGTACGCACATTTGATTTTGTTTTTTCAAGTTGGTTAATTTTGTCATAAATATCTTGTAAAGCAAACTGATCCCTTGCTCGGAAGTACTTCCCATCCGTTATGGTGGCAATCTCTTTTAGTAGATCTTCATCCATGGGAACCTTAACTATTTGAATCCCCCCATGATTATCGGGAAAAGGAACGGGGCCATTTTTACCTGCTCCTATAGCGTAAATGCGGATCCCATATTGCTTGGCGAGCTTTGCAGCTTCTAGGGGAGGAATGGAACTCGCCGTATCCATCCCATCCGTAAGAAGGATAATGACACGCGATCCTTCTGGACGCTCTCTTAAGTTTCTCACCCCCAGGCCAATTGCATCACCAATTGCGGTGCCAAAGCCTGCTAACCCCGGAACAGCATGATTGAGCATGTAATCAACAGATAAGGTATCTAATGTAAGGGGGACTTGGAGAAACGCATTCTCTCCAAACAAGATAAGTCCTATGCGGTCCCCTTGTCTCTCACGTATAAATTTTCCTACTACCTCTTTCGTAACGTCAAGGCGGCTTATTATTTTTGCTTTTGTAGAAAAATCAAGGGCCTGCATCGAGCCAGAAATATCAACGGCCAACATTAAGTCGTAGCCCTCATTTTGAATTTGACTGTATTGATCCACCAACTGAGGTCGCATGACCGCAAGAACTAAAAAAAGCCAGGATAAGGAGATGATTACCAAAAACAACCAATCGGAAGGCCTCCCCTTTTGCTGATGCCCAGGAAATGCTTTTTGCAAAGGAGATAAGTCTGGAAAGCGCAGTTCAGGAGTTGTTTTCATTTCTGACTTCTTACTTTTTTGTAAAAGCAAACGCACAACCAGAGGAAGAGGAAGCAAGAGACAAAGCCAGGGCCAATGAAACATAAACATTATTTCACCCACCTTCTTATGGCTTTTATAAAATCAAGAACTTCCTCAAGAGAAACGGTTAGAGATGAAGGAGAGTAGGGAGCTTCAACCAGAATCTTTCCTTTCGTTTCCCAATCAAATTGTTTGGGATCATGTTTCTTAAGCCAGGAAAGCCAAACTTTTCCTTCAAGACCAGCGCATTCAACACGAGAATATTGATGCATTGCAATACGTCTTAATAATTCAGAAAGTTGAACCACGGTTGCTTGAGTATTTTCTTCACACAGATTTTTCTCAAAATCGGAGAGTTGGTTTAAAATTAAGTATTGCCAGCTTCGCTTAAGAGTTTGTTTTTTAAAATAGAGGATGAAAAGTCCTATAACAAATATGATAATAAGAATGAGAAGTAGCCACCACCCCGGGCCAAGCGGCCAGCAACTGATGGGATCAAGCCCCTCAATATCATAGAGCTTTTTGAGTGGATCATTCATTTCTTAGGCCTTCTTACTTGGGTATGTTTTAAGCCTAAAAATAACACATTCCCCGCATCTACTTCTGTCCCAATTGGAATCATACCAATTTTAAGCTTAGAAGCAATTTTGTGGAGACTTTCTCTCTCTTTTAGCCATAGCGTTGTGTAGTGTTCTCTTCCTTCCTGACTCTCTGTATCAACTAAAAATCTTTCTGAATTGTTCGCAGAAAATAATAAAAGACCAACCGCAGGGATATCTTTATCTATAGGATCATCAATCGGGATGAGGATAATATCACAACGTTTACGAAGGGCACTTAACTGCTTTTCTAACGCAGAATTTACGAGATTAAAGTTGCCGATAATATAAACAAGGGCTCCAGTAGGGGCTGCCTTATTCATATGGATGAGGGCTGCTTCTAATGGAATGTAGGGTGCATTATCATTTATATTTGTTTGACTGAGTTGTTTAAACATTTTCAACAAAGGTTTAGAAGAACGCTGTGGGGAGAAAAAATGAATACCCGCTGGTACATCACCAAAAAGACAAGCCCCAAGCCTGTCGTGATTGATGGTGGCTTGCCATCCCAACAAAGCAGCTACTCTTGCAGCTTGTATCGATTTGAAGGTTCCTTTTGTTCCAAAACGCATGGAAACATTTACATCCACACATAAGATAACACTGCGCTCACGTTCTTCTCGAAAAATTTTTGTATGAGGTCTTCCTGTTCTGGCCGTGACTCTCCAATCAATGGCTCGAATATCATCCCCAGGTTCATAGGTGCGTACCTCTTCAAATTCCAACCCCTGACCTCGAAAAGGGGAATAATAACCTCCAGCAGCAACTGAAGAGACAGCCCGTTCAGACATATAACAGAGTTGGGAAACCTTATATTTTAGCGCAACTAAATCAGCAAAACTGGGGTATAACATAGGATCACCTTAGGGGATGGCTACAGCCTCAAGCAATCTTTTGATAATTCTCTCGCGCCCAATGCCTTCCATAGCAGCTTCCGTAGAGGGAATAATCCGATGGCGAAGAACAGGCAGTGCTATCTTCTGTACATGATGAGGGGTCACATACTCATTCCCCCATAACCAAGCCAGAGCCTTTGCGCAGCGGATTATGGCCAATGTGGCTCTTGGTGAAGCGCCATAGGCAATCCATTGTGCGAGTTTTTCATCATACTGCGTTGGCATGCGTGTGGCAGTGACAAGGGAAACCACGTAATCCTTTAATTTATTGTTCATGGGTATCTCGGAAGCTTCCTTACGGGCACTTATGATTTCTTCCTGTGTTGTTACGGATGGAAATGAAGCTGTCTGTTCCTTTTCCATAAGATCAATAATTTGTCGTTCCTCTTCTGGGGTTGGGTAATCAACAACGATATGCATCAAAAAGCGATCCAACTGGGCTTCAGGAAGAGTGTAAGTCCCTTCTTGCTCAATCGGATTCTGGGTCGCAAGCACCATATAAAGCTCCGGAAGTTTATAAGTTTGGTGACCAACAGTGATTTGCTTTTCTTCCATTGCTTCTAAAAGAGAAGACTGGACTTTAGCCGGTGCACGGTTAATTTCATCCGCTAAAAGGATATTGTTAAAAAGTGGCCCCTTGCGAAAAGTAAAATTGCTTTTCTCATGAACGTATATTTCTGTCCCAATAAGATCAGAAGGCAGCAAATCTGGCGTAAATTGGATACGATGAAAGTCAGCTTGAATTCCCTTTGCAATTGCTTTTGCAGCGGTTGTTTTTGCAAGCCCTGGCATACCTTCAATAAGGACATGTCCGTCAGCTAGAAGAGAAACCAAGAGATTTTCAATTAAGTCTTTTTGTCCAATAATATGACTATCGATAGATTCTTGAAGAGATTCTAATCCACGCATTTCATTTTTTGATGAGCTTCTTTCAAAAGTTTGCTTATTTTCTTTCCTCATTTTTTATCTCTTAATTTAATAACTCTCTTTTTAAGAATTAGGTATGTTTTGTCGTTTTTTCAACGGGGATAAATGAGATTTTTTGGCAAAAACTCTTATATCTACTCAATAACTTATATGGAAATCATCTAATTTCTTTAAAACAAATTTCTCAAAGCTATTTATAGAATTATTTTTTTCTGATTTCTTTAAAAAAGAAATATGAACTTTCTCAAGTTTTGGAAGAAGATTACTAATATAAGTGAGATTTTTTGGAATCATATTTTTTGGTAGCACAGTTACCCCCAATCCAGCTTTAACAGCAGCTAAGGTGCCAGCATAACTTGAGCTCGTATAAACAATACGCCACTTAAACTCTGCAGTTTCTAAAGCTTGAAGAGAACGTGTTCGATAAATGCAGGGCTGGGGAGAGAGGACGAGCGGAAGAGGCTGTTCTTTATCAAGGGTATCTTTTAAGTTCTGGTTACAAACCCACTCTAAGGATTCTGTAAACAGATTAACGCCATAGGGGAAATCTTTAGGGCAAGCCATTTTCGTTAAAACAATATCAAATTCACCATTCTTGAATCGTTCCAAAAGAGTAAGAGTTAGGTCACATTCTACGTTTAGCAAAATGCCAGGATGAACTCGGGAAAAATCTGCAAGCACATCTGCCAAAAAAAAGGTGGCAAAATCTTCAGGAACTCCAAAACGGATTTCTCCTTTAAGGTGATGTTCTTTAAAACGAGAAATGACCTCGTAGTGTAAGGAGACGATTCGTTGTGCATAGTTGAAAAAAATTTCTCCTTCGGTTGTTAAAGAAACAGTTTTTTCTCTTTTTAAAAGAGAAACTCCGAGGGTTTCCTCTAGCTTAGAAATTTGCTGACTAACTGCTGATTGTGTGCGCCCTACTCTTTCTCCTGCTTTTGTGAAACTGCCAGTTTCAGCTACTGATAAAAAGCATTGAAGAGCAAGATGATCAAACATCATAAGAATCTCTAATTTATAAAATTAAAATTATTAACTTTCCTTATCATGAGGATAAATGCATAGAATGTCTAGAGCAAATGATATTCTGAGAAAAGCTGATGACAATTTTAACATTATTTACTCAAAACCTGTTATCTCCAACAATTCTCTTTTTCTTATTAGGGATTTTTTCAGGATTTATAAAATCAGACCTTGTTATACCCGATAGCATCGGTCGGTACCTTTCCATTTATTTAATGATGGCTATTGGTTTTAAAGGAGGTGTTGCCCTTACGAGCACACCAGAAATAAATGTTCAAGTCATATCCCTGCTTTTGGTTGGCTTTGGAATTGGGTTTCTTCAACCGTTTGTTGCATATACACTATTAAAAATAACAACAAAATTAGATCGCGCAACAGCTGCAGCAGTTTCTGCTCACTATGGATCTATTAGTGTTGTTACTTTTGCTACTGCTGTAAGTTTTTTACAAGAGGCACATATCCTCTATGCTGGTTATATTGTTGCGGTTCTTGCTCTTATGGAAGCCCCAGCAATTTTTTCGGGCTTAATGATTGCTAATCACCGCTTATCTAAGGAATTAGAAAGAAAGAAAAGTAATTTGAGAGAAATTTTTACAAATGGAGCTATATTGCTATTAATGGGATCATTTCTCATAGGTATTTTAACGGGAAAGGAAGGTTTAGAAAAAATGACAGGATTTCTTATTGATCCTTTTCAAGGCTTTTTAGGCCTTTTCCTTCTAGATATGGGGCTTTTAGTATCGAGGCAAGCTCATCACCTAAAAGAATTTAGTCCTAGCTTATTTGTCTTTGGTATCTACATGCCTTTGATTGGAGGGGTACTTGGTGCAGGGGTCAGCAAAACATTGGGATTAGATATTGGTACAAGTATGCTGTTTATGGTTCTTTGTTCCAGCGCCTCCTATATTGCGGTTCCTGCTGCAATGCGAACAGCTCTTCCCAACGCAAAAGCCGGGGTCTATATTCCTCTTTCTTTAGGAATTACATTTCCTTTTAATATATTATTTGGGATACCTTTTTATTTTTTAATTGCAGAACGCATTCTAAATTAGATCCGTATTAAAATGATTTATAAAGATAAATACTGCGTACTCAATACACTCCATTCCAAGTCAGAAGCTATTTCTGAACCTTTTTTAAAAGAGTTAGGAATCAGAGTGATTGAGCAAAAAGTAGACACCGATCAACTTGGAACATTCTCAGGAGAAGTGGAACGTCCTGGTACGATGTTTGAGGTTTTAAAGAAGAAGTGTGAAATGGGACTTGAATTTAGTCGCTTTAGTCTTGGGATTGCGAGTGAAGGAAGTTTTGGGCCCCATCCCAGCATTCCCTTTTTAGCCTGTGATTATGAAGCCCTTATATTCATGGACAGTGAAAAAGATTTTTTTGTTTATGAAGCCATTGTCTCTGAAAAAACAAACTATAGATCAAAAGATATAAATCAAGAAGATGAGTTTTTCGAATTTGCAGAGGCTGTAAAATTTCCTTCCCATGGAATTATCGTGCGACCTTTGGAATGGGAAGATAAATCTATTATCTTCAAAGGGATAAAGACATTAGAAAAATTTTATCATGCCTTTAAATTTTGTCAAAAATCATCATCGAGCAAAACTGTACGGCTTGAAACAGATATGAGAGCTCATATGAATCCTACTAGGATGATCGTTATTAGAGAAGTAGCTCAAAAATTATGTGAGCGTCTAAAAGTGAAATGTCCAAAATGCAAAATGCCTGGGTGGGGAAAGGTGGGTGTTTTAAAAGGTCTTGAATGTAGTGAGTGTGGCTCACCAACAGAATGGATAAAAGAAGAACTTTTTGGATGTGTGAAATGTCCTTATGAACAGCGTATTAAAAAAGAGGATAAAGTTGGCCCCGAGAATTGTGCCTATTGTAATCCTTAATTTATAATGCTGTCTTTTCAAAATTGAGTAACCCCTCTATCCCAGTTTTTAATATCCCGCTAGCATTGGAAACTCGTTCTTAATTCCCGTCATGATGAAGCTAATGCCAATAGATGCAACAATTAAGGCTGTGATTCGTGTAGATATATTAATCCCCGTTTTCCCAATTAATTTTTCAATTGGTAATGCAGCCCATAAAACAAGAGCTATTAAAAAGGCAACAATAATACTTGCAAAAATCAATAATATTTTATAGGACCAGGACTTAGCATCGCTGGCATATGTCATCAACATACTAAGCTCTGCTGGTCCGGCCAACATCGGAAAAGCAAGCGGTGTAATTGCAATTTCTTTTATATTTTCTTCTGCCTCTTCATTCTCTCCTTTTGTTTGGTTAACACGGCTGTATCGTGCTTGAAACATATTAAACGCGATAAAAAGCATAAGAAGGCCACCAGTAATACGAAAATCATTGAGACCAATGTTAAAAAAAATCAATATTTGCTTTCCGATTAATACTGCACTAATAAAGAAGATGGCAACAGCAATTGAGGCGGTAATAATAATCTTATGGCGCAAAGAAAAAGTTTCGCTTGAAGTAAGTGATAGGAATACAGGAATAACGCCAATCGGGTTAGCAATGGCAAATAAAAATAGCACTGTTCCAATAAATTTATTCAAATCTATGTCTATTAAAAACATTTCTCACCTATCAATTTTTTTTATCTATTATAACTTTTTAATCTCTACGCCTTGGAATTTTGCTTTTTTAGGTTCCGCAGAAGCTCTTCTTATCAGGGAGAGTTCTAGCAAAAATTCTGCCAAATTCTTGATGTAATTGTGTCAAAAAGGCATGGTATTTTTCATTAACAGATTTCACTGGAATACGTTTAGATTCTGTAAAATCTATACCTTTAAACCAGTTCAGGAAAGAAAGTTTTTTTATGTACATTGTTGATCTCCATATTAATTTTAATTACTTGGAAAATACCCTTTTTCATATGGATAATTCTGGGAAGGGTGGATTCGCTCAAAATAGAAAATCTTCTCTTTCTTAAACCCACCCTAAACTTACTTACTTTGACTCCTTCTTAATATTTGGTTCAAACGTGTTCGCTGCAGCTAAAATTTTTCCATTTACATTCTTAATTGGAATTATGCGGGGCTTAGCTTCTTCAGGAATCTCCCGTACGAGAGAAATAGAGAGTACGCCGTCTTTGATTGTAGCGTCAGTGACCATCATATGATCTGCTAGGCTGAAGCTGTGTTCAAAAGGTGGGTTTGCTATGCCCCTATAGAGATACTCGACGTGCTCATCTTCCTTGTCTTCAATATAGCCTTTTATCGTTAATTTTCCATTTTGAACCATGATACTCAGATCGTCCACGCTGAATCCTGCTACCACCATGGTGATGGCGTAGTTTTCCTCGCCTCGTTTCTCAATATTATAAGGTGGATAAGAATTTGTTGATTCGTTAACTCTTGAAGCAGATTCAAAAAGATCATTAAAGCGCTCAAAACCTACGGATTGACGCAGTAAAGGGGATAATGATAATACAGCATTCATAGTATACCTCCTTATATTAATCTATTCACAAAATTACATTTTTCAAGTGAGCTTAGTAAGATTAGAAGCTCACTATTTTTATCTAAGAATGGAAAATTCATATTTCAAGTGGCATAAAAAAATAAGAAAACAATCAATTAAATGATGATATCAAAGCAGTGTGAACACGTACTCCTTAGGTTAATATTGGAGATGAAGTGTTTTCTTTTGGAAGTCATTAGACTAGGTGTTATATTCTAGAATAAAGCGAAGGATCAAATTCATTATTTTTCTTTATTCTGTTTTTCCTTTTTTCTGTTACTTTTTTAGAAATTTTTTTGTCGATACTTGGCTTTGAGATTTTTACCTCTAAAACATCTTTCATCGGATAGTACTCCTTTACAGCCGAGGAAAACTGAATATCATAAATATCTCTTGCTCGCTGATAGTCTCTCGTCAAAATATAAGTATAAGCTATGAATATGACGATTCCTATAGGATAAAACCCAATGTAATTAAGATAAAAAGCTCGTTCCAGAAATGCCTGAACTACTTCATCATGGTTTTCCAAAAGCTTAAAGTCTCCTCTCCTTACCTTTGGAGGCGCTGAAGATTTTCTTCTACTTGTTTTATGAAAGGAGAAGAGATTTCTTAAAAATTGGAGATGAGCTAACTTTGAAAAATACAGGGGTCGTGTCAGAGTGCTATGCGAGTAAAGACTGAGCAAACCGTACTCTTTAATCAGGAATAACCCAAAGTATACCCGGCGTATACCCGGAGATTTTTAGCTTATATTGAGAATTGAAAAATTGAGGGAAACTCTGGTGCCGGATGTCGGAATCGAACCAACGACCTACTGATTACAAATCAGTTGCTCTACCAGCTGAGCTAATCCGGCTTTCAATAGGTATATACCCTATGAAAAGAAGAAGGCCAAGAAAAAATATCTATTTTATACAGAACGTAGGGTATAAAGGGCATAAGGACGCAAGAACAGTATTCTTCTGACCACTTATAAGCGGTAGCATTTCATGATCAAAATCACAGGAGGATATGAGTATTTCCGCTGACTGGGGTTGAAAGGTTTTTTTCTCCTGTTTTTTGTGATGGACCAGATGTTCGCCTCCTTCGTACTTACTTTCTAAGGTAATGGTTAGGAGGTGAGATGCATCCTTGATAAATTTTTTCATCCACTCAAGGGAGATAAAGTCGCCTTCCTCATAAATATGACATTCACAGCGTTGAACATTGAAATGAGTGAAAGATAAGATATTTTTTACAAGACTCCTCATTTGAATTGAATTCACAACGTCAAAAATAACCTCATCCGCAATGGTCTTTGATTTGTGTTTTTTAATGGAGAAGGCTTTAAAGGAATGGGGAGTAGCTTTTGTCTGAAGGTGTTTTTCATAGGGTAACCGGCTTGCTTTATAATTTATGGTTTTCCATTGATCAGCGGCGAGAAACAAATATTTATCAGAAATAAGACAAGCGCCATCTTGCAAGAAGTTATTTCTTAATGCCTCTATGGCTTTTTTTTCCCTTTCCAATCTCATGAAGTGCTCTATCAACTTATTAAATTTTAAACCTATAGTATAGGGTCAAACAGAGTCGTCAATGAAGAAAAATTTATGCTGCGAGTCGATCGGTCAAAATTGGAGGTTTTAACGACGATGTCTTGACCGCGGGCCGTTCATTTGCAAGGGAGAGAAGGCCGTGGAAAAGCCCATCGATCGATTCTTGAGGTCTATTTTCGACCACATAGGGCCAGAATCCTAGAGCTTCTGTACACAGATACTCCCCTGGATCTAAAATCAAATAAAGAAAACTGACATCATTCGTTGTTCCAAACTTTACCAGTTCTTTGTAAAGCCGTTGATAAAAAATTTTCCCCGTGGCTTCGAAATCAAAAGCGGTGTTTTGAATTTGAAGGCTAATACTACACGTCCATACCTCTTCCTTATGACAGGAAAGGGTCATATCTCGGTATCCCATTTTTCGATGAAGAGAAGACATTTTGCTTTTAATAAGCAGAGCTCCGCCTACATATCCCTCAAGGGTATTCTCTTCAATAAGATAAGTTGCTTTTTCTTTGTCTTGAAATGGGGTGCTTAAATTGGGGTTATTATCAAATAATTTTTCGAAAAGGGTGATAGAGTCTCTATGAAGATCATGACTTTTCGGTAAAACAGTTACAAACATAAAATTCTCCTCATTTAACAAAATAAAAATATCATTTTTTAAGACTAAAACATGACTTCCATTATACATAAACCTTATTAAATATATATATTTAAAATTAGTCGGAAATGAGGGGTAAAATCGTTTCTGACCTTGTTTTTTTGAAGCATCACTTGGGGTGTAAGCTTTTTCATAAAAATAGTGCTCATAAAACTTTATACATAAAAATATTTTATACTAGACGTATGAACGAAACTTTTATATGGATAGCACATAAAAAAAATTGTCACAATATGATTTTATACGTTTGTGTCGTATTTTTTTTTGGATCTCTAAGTTTTGAGAGGTCTTTATCATCAATAATATAGGAGTTAACTGAAGAAAATAGATTATGGATGCAAGAAAAAAAACAGCAGAGCGAATTAAGGCTGCTCGGAGTATGGCAGGTTTCGCTGAAAGAAAAGCTTTCTGTTTGAAGTTTAATCTTCCTCTTGCAACGCTTGAAGCATGGGAGCGTGGAAAAAACCCTCTTACTTTAAAAGGGGCCAAGAGAATTGTTGAAGCTTTAAAATCAGTCAATATTTATTGTTCTGAAACATGGCTGATGGAAGGAAAGGGATTTTCTCCAAGAACCTTAGATGAAATTTCTGTAGAGCTCGATCTTTCGGCTCCTTACACTTTAAGTTCGATTGAAGACAATTTAAGAATCGCAAAGGAGATTTCTACCTTTAAAACCCTTAATGAAGGCGCTATTGTCACTATTGTTAGTGACAGTGGACTTTCTCCCTTTTTTGAAGAAGGAGACTATGTGGGTGGAGTTAAGTATACGGGAGCTTCCTTAGATAAAGCGCTCGGAAAACGATGCATTGTTGAGCTTATGGGCGGTACTATGATTGTGCGTTTATTAGTTAAAGGGGCTCATGGAACATACACCCTTCAACGAACAAATTCTGCTCTTAAAACTCCACCTCAAGCAGAAGAAAATATTGCAATTCTTTCTGCAGCTCCTATTATTTGGCATAGATCATTTTTACAATAGGAGGTTTTTGATGGGAGGTCGGATACTAAAAATTGCTACCATGGGCCAGCCCATCCTGCAGAGACCTGCAGAATTTGTTAAAAATTACAATGATCCACAAGTTGTTCAGCTCATTAAGGATATGGAGACCACTGTTCATTACATGAATTGTTCGGGTCTTGCAGCACCGCAAGTCTTTGTTCCTTTGCGGATCGTTATTTTTCGGGTATTAACGAAGACGAGTAATCCTGCCTATGAACTGACACCCCAGTATGATCCTGAGGGGGTTCCTTGGACAGTGATGATCAACCCAACGATTACTCCTCTCTCTGATGAAGTGACACTGGGATGGGAACAATGTCTTTCTCTTCCGGGTTTAATGGGGCGGGTATCCCGCTATCATTCCATAGAATACAAATTTCTTAATAAAAATGGACAGGAAGAAAAACGCACGGCCCATGGCTTTCATGCGCGTGTAGTACAGCATGAGTGTGATCATTTAGAGGGCATTCTCTACCTCCAAAAAATCAAGAATATGAGAGAGTTTGGTTTTACGGATGAAATTTTAAAAAGTTGGAATTAATTAATCTTTAAAGGCTGCATAAAAGCATTTAATGATGTGGTGAATTTCACTTAAATATTGCTCTTCTTTTAAAAGTTCATAAAATTCTTTAGGAGAGGCCTCTGCCCCTAAGGCAATGATTTCTCTTGTGTTTTTCCCAAACAAGCCAATAGTTAATCCTGACTTAATTTTACAAACCTCATTACGCTCCATCATAACTTTTTTTGCCTCTCCCTCAGAGTGCAGAGCGTCCCACATAATGAGAGGAAAGCTTGAGTGCATAACACCGCGTAAAAGGGGATCAACGTTATGATAGTTGTTTTTTTTGTAAAGGTCTCCCCATTCTTTGTTGGAAAAACAAGATACTAAAACTTTGTTTTTTTGGATAAGACCATAGCTGAAATAGTTAACACCTACTCTTTTAAAAGCATCATATGTTAAACGTAGGTGTTCATTTTTTGTTTCCAAAAGTTCCCATCTCATTTATCACACTCCTCAATTATCAAGTTAAATATTTGATTTCTTTAAGTGGCAGGGGTCAATATTTCACCTTCGTGAACTTTCTTCCGAGAAAGAGCGCTCAAGCATAAAATAAAAACTGCTGCTAAAAGCATCAAATAAAAAGCTGGTGCATATAAACTGGCTTGTTTGACTTCAAGCCAATAAGTCATTAGCAAGGGAGCTGTGCCTCCGCAAGCTGCCATCCCTAAACAAAAGTTAATGGAAACACCGCGATAACGGGCTTGAGTGGGAAAAAGGGTTTGCATATATCCATGGCCTGATCCCGCAATGCTTGCGACGAGAATGCCGAGAAGCGATTGTCCAAGTAATATAAGAATAGGGTTGAGGGTTTGTAACAAAAAGAAAGCAGGATAGGCGCCTATAAGAACGACACTTCCAGCAATAATCATCGCTTTGTTGCCGCCAACTTTATCAAAGAAATATCCTGCGAGAGGAGAGCCAAACATAAAAAAAGAAAGGCCTAGGAGATTATATTGCATAGCAGTAGCTGGATCCAAGCCTAGATATTTCGACATATAAACATTTAAAAATCCAAAAAGAGTATAGGACAGAGCTCCATTAAGGGATCCCACAACAAAAGAAATAAATGAGCTGAGAGGAAAGGAGGAATAAAGTTGGATAAGTCCTATGTGCTTTTTAACCTTTTTTTCCTTGAGAGCTGAAAACTCAGGCGTTTCAGTCATATAAAAACGGATAAAAAAGCCAATAACGCTAATGAAAGCCCCAAAAATAAATGGTAGTCGCCACATCCACTCCATCCCATAGTTAGAGATTAAATAGCCAGAAAAAGTGGCTGTAAAAGCACCGATGACACACGAAGCTGTGATTATACCTCCCACAGTTCCTGGTTTCATTTTTCCAACGTGCTCAAGGGCAAAAATAGCAGCTCCATTATATTCTCCTCCTGTACACAAACCTTGTAAGAGGCGGCAAAAAATAAGAATAAGCGGCGCTAAAATGCCTAATTGATCATATCCAGGCAGAATACCGATCACCAGCGTGGGAAGTCCTGTCAGAAGAACAGTTGTGCTTAAAGCCATTTTGCGACCAAACTTGTCTCCAAGGTAACCGAAAACTAAAGCTCCTAAGGGCCGCATAATAAATCCAACAGCAAAAACACCCCAACTTGCGATTAAAGAAGCTGTGGGATCTTCAAGAGGAAAGAAAATTCGTCCAATTGTGGCTGCAAAAATTCCATAGATTGTAAAATCAAAAAATTCAAGAGCATTGCCCATAACGGTTGCGGGGAGGATTTTAAAATATAACGTATTTTTCTGTGCACTTACTGGCATATTCATAGGTCCTCTCTTTTCTTATTTTTTAGAATTTAGGTTATTAGTCTCAACCCATATAAATGCGCTGACCAATTCAATTATTGCATATCGGGAATGCGAATAAAAAACCTTTTCTTTGAAAAGAGATAATTAATCATTTTCTCCTTATAAAAAATCAACTATGCTCTCTTCATATAAGTCCAGAGAGTTCTGTTTCATGATTGAAGCCCGTCTAAAAGAGTTAAAAATCGACCTTCCGGCTCCAACGCCGCCTGCTGCCAATTATGTTCCTTTTGTGAAAACGGGATCTATTCTTTTGATTTCTGGCCAACTTCCTCTTTTAAATGGAGAGGTTCACTACAAAGGAAAAATAGGCCAAGAGTTTTCTCTTAAAGAAGGGCAGGAAGCCGCGCGTCTTTGTTGTTTGCAAATTATAGCCCAAGTCAAGGAAGCATGTGAGGGTGACCTTAATCGTGTTCATCAATGTCTACGTCTTGGAGGTTTTATCAATTCGGCGAAAGATTTTATGGATCATCACAAAGTGATGAATGGAGCCTCTGATTTAATGATTGCCATTTTTGGAGAGAAAGGACAACACGTCCGCGTGGCTATGGGGGCCGCGGCCCTTCCTCTAAATGCAGCTGTAGAAATTGAAGCTCTGTTTGAAATGGCTTGAGCGATGAAAAAACGTTTCCCAAAATCGTCTCAAGATTCTTGCCGTCTTTGGCTTTGGGGCACGCATGCATGTCTTGCTGCTCTTCAGAATCCAAAACGTCAGTGCTATCGTCTTTTTCTGACAGAAGGCGCTACTAAAGAGTTTCCACCTTCGCCTAAGGCTCAAATTGTAGACCCTGTTTCCCTTTCGCGGATGCTTCCTGAAAGTGCTGTTCATCAAGGTGTGGCAATGGAAGTGGCTCCCCTTTCGGAACCACCTTTCCACGAGTTAAGAAAAAAAGAAAAGGGCGTTCTTATTATTTTAGATCAAGTGACGGATCCCTATAACGTAGGGGCGATTATAAGAACAGCGCGTGCTTTAGGTGCTTTAGGGGTTATCATGACCGATCGCCACGCTCCCCCTTTGGGAGGGGTTTTAGCCAAGGCAGCCTCCGGCGCTTTGGATCAATTACCTCTATGGAAAGTTACTAATCTTGCGCGCACCTTAGATGAATTGAAAGACTTTGGATTTTGGACCGTAGGGCTGGATGAGCGGGGAGATCAAATCCTCTCCCACTCCATCCTTCCTGAGCGAGTGGCATTGATTATGGGAGCAGAAGGGGAAGGGCTTCGGCGTCTTACCCAAGAGAAATGCGACTATCTGGTAAAGCTGCCCACGGATTCAGCTTTTTCTACCTTAAACGTTTCTGTTGCAACTGCCCTTGCTCTCTATGAATTGACAAGACCGTGTTAATTTTGCCTCACCTGCGTCCTTTTTTAAGAGGGATAAAACTTTTTTGTGTTCATCTCTAAATTAAGTGATAAAAAACTTGAAAAGGTATTGTTTTCGTTAATTAGAAATAAAGTTTTAGGGCTGGGATTTTCCTAAATTATAGAACGTTATAGAAAGGGAATTAAGAATGAGAAGTCGTCAATTAGCAACCTGTTTTAAGCTAACTTCGGTTCTGGCTTTGTTGCTTGTCAGTGGTTGTGCGGAAATAAACAAAAGAATTTTAGATGACACCCTTCCTTCCGGAATTGAATTTAACGATACCTTAGCCAGAGAGTATGAGGTTCTAGGAGATACAGAGCAATCCATTATGTATGATGAAATCTCTGCGAATTATTATTATAAAAAAGCAATCCTCTCTAAGGATGGTAATATCGTTTTACCGACCTGTTTAAGATACTGGGACATTCCAGAAGATAAACTCCCTGAACTTGAAAAAGCCCGTGCCCGCTTGATGAGAGCTCTTGAATATGGAGCTCGGGTGGAAGCGCCTAAGATGGCAGCCTATGCTCAGTCCCACTTTGATTGTTGGGTTGAACAACAAGCTGAAGGGTGGCAAAAAGCAGATATCGCCAAATGCCGCAGTGAGTTTTACACGTCGATTGCAGAAGTTGAAATGATGCTCATGGGAGGCTATGTCAACGTCGCTCCGACGAACATGATTTTCTTTGATTTAGAAAGTTCAAGAATTAGTCGTGAAGCCAGAGAAACGATTGAAGACATTGCAAAGATAGCTTTAGCTGAACAAAATCGAGTTGAGCATATCTTATTGGTTGGTAGGACTGATAAGGTAGGCGATGCAAAGCATAATAAAAAGCTTGCAGGTCAACGGGCTATGAACGTTAAAAAAGAATTGATTCGCAGGGGTGTAGCTCCGCAACGCATAGCTATCAAAGCCGCTGGTGAAGCTCCTGGGCCCAATGTTGATTCCCATAATCGTCGCGTTGATATCATCTTTTTAGAGTATAAATAGGCCAGGCTCACTTTCCAGCTGAAAAGCTGGGATGGATAACAAGAGAGGTCATCAAACTAAAGGGCGCTCAACCAGCGCCCTTTTTGTTGTGCTTTATGGTTTTGAGGAAACGACTTTGTGGATACGAGATATGTGTGGATTTTATTTCCCTTGCCACGTTCTCTTTTTTATAATAATAGATAAATCACTCATCGGGGTGCTTTTATTGGAAGAGCTGAGATTATACCCGTGTACCTGATCCAGATTATGCTGGCGGAGGAAATGAGATGAAACGATTCCTATTCCTATTCCTGCTGTGTTGCAGCGCAACTTCAGTCTATGGAAAAAATCTTCTAACGATTCATACCTATACGTCTTTTGTCTCCCCGCTTTATGGCCCGGGAACTCAGCTTAAGGAAGCCTTTGAAAAACAAAATCCTGATGTTGAAGTTAAGTATGTTGCTATTGATACACTCCCCGTCCTTTTAAACCGCTTGCGATTGGAAGGGAAAAGAACGAAGGCTGATCTTGTTCTTGGGCTGGAAGATTTGGTCATGGATCCCGCTTTGTTCGAAAAAACGGTACCCTATGCCTCTTGTTGTTTGGCCTTTACTTATGATTCAGAAAAAATTCCTCAGCCGCCTCAATCATTGGAAGCGCTGATTCAATCACCCCATAAAATTATTCTCCAAGATCCCCGCACTAGCATTACGGGGTTTGGATTTCTTGTGTGGATGAAGAAAGCCTACGGTGAAAAGGCCACAGAGAAATGGAAAACTCTTGCTTCCCATGTCCTGACCTTTACAAAAGGATGGAGTGATTCTGCACTTCTTTTTAAAAAGGGAGAAGCGCCCATTCTTTTGAGCTATACCACAGATGCCCTATATCATGAACTTACGGAGGGGAACCCCCAGTTTAAGGCCATGGTTTTTCCTGAGGGGCACCTTTGTTCCCAAATTTATGCTGCCAAAATAAAAGTGACCAAAAATAGCGTTCTTGTGGATAAGTTTATAAACTTTCTCTTAACGTCCGAAGCGCAAAACCTTATAGTCGTGAAGGGATGGGGATATCCAGTCTCAGGAGAGATACCTGACTCTTGGCTCAAAGCCGAAAATTATTTGCCAACTCCAAGGGTAATTCCCTTTACTTCCGAGGAAGTTGCAGCCTCGAGTAAGGAATGGCTTCAAGAATGGATTGACGGGCTCATCAAATGAGTTATCCCCTTTATGTTTTTCTTTTTACGTTTAAGCAGGCTTTTTTCTCCGTTCTTTTAACGGTTCCTTTGGGCATCCTGATGGCCCGGGCCCTTGTGTGGAATCGAGAGTGGGCGCCCACCCAATTTTGTCTGAAGCTTTTAGGAATTCCCTTAATCACACCAGCTCTCGTAGGGCTCTTGGGATTTATAACTCTTGCGGGATATTTGTTTAATGTTTACAGCTTTGCTGGAATTCTCTTAGCACATCTTGTTTTTTACAGCCCCTTTGTAGCGTTATTTATGATTAACTCCTGGCGTTTTATTCCTGAAGAACACTATAAATTAGCTGCCCAACTTCAATTTTCTCCGTGGCAAATTTTTGCGCTGGTGGAAGCTCCGCAGTTGCGTAAGCCTATGATAGAAATCACCTGGATTACCTTTTGTCTTTTTTTAAATAGCTTTACCACCATCATGATTTTAGGAGGAGGCCCCCATCGCACTACTCTCAGTCTGGCTTTATATCAGTCTTTGTTCTTTTTTTATGATCCGGTACAAGGATTTAATTATGCCGGGATGCAGCTTCTTTTAAGTCTTGGCCTTGCTGTAGGGACCGTATTATTTAAGAGTCTCCCCCATGGCTCTTCTTTAAAAATGCCGGCTCTTCCATCCTTAAAGTCAAATCCCCAAAAACCTCTTGTGATTTTTTCCCTTTTTCTCATTCTCGCGCCTCTTATGGTGGTAGCAGGATTTTCCTTTTTTTCCCTTCCCAAAACCCTTTCTAATCCTATGCTTTGGCAAGCGCTCTCTAGAAGTCTTTTGATAAGCCTTTCTGTTGGACCTTTAAGTCTTCTGCTAACCCTTATTTTTGTAAAATATGAAACTCTTTTTTCAAAGTCGGTGGCTTCCCTTTATCTTTTGTTGCCGCCGGCCTTGCTAGGGGCTTTTTTGTTTTATATTTCCCTGAAATGGGATTTTCTTCCGCCTGAAGTTTTTCTCTTCCTAATGCAATTTTTCATTGTGCTGCCTTTTTCTTTGCGTCTTTTAAGAGGCCCTTATCAAATTCTTCAAATGACCTACCATCACACATCTCATAGTCTTGGGTTGTCGTCCTTTCAGCTTTTTTTTCTGATCGAATGGCCGCTCCTGAAAAAGCCGCTCGCAACAGCCTTAGGCTTATCGTTGGCTCTTTCTCTAGGAGATTTTCAATCTCTCGCTTTTTTTGCATCCCCAGATATACCTGGGCTTTCCAGTCTTCTTTATATGCAAATGGGAAAATACAATTTCGAAGAAAGTATGGGAACAGCTCTCATTCTTCTTCTTTTGTGCTATTTTCTTTACCAACTCCCCCAATGGATTTTGAGAACAAATGTCAGGACTTGAACTTAATAACCTAAACTTTTTACGCGATGACTTTTCACTTAGCCTTTCGGCTGTCTTGCCTCAAGGGTCAAAAACTCTTCTTGTGGGCGCGAGTGGAGCTGGGAAGAGTACTCTTCTTTCTCTCATAGCCGGTTTTTTATATCCGAAAATGGGTAAAATCATGTGGATGGGAGAGGACATCACCTCTCTTCCTGCCCAAGGTCGTCCTTTGACCTTATTGTTTCAAGAGCACAATCTTTTCCCTCACCTGACTTTGGAGAAGAATGTGGCTTTAGGCCTTCAGCCTTCCTTAAGACTTAATGTGGAAGAAAAAGAAAAAATTCAAGAAATGCTCAAAAAAATGGGGATTTCTCACCTGCAAACGAAATATCCTTTTGAACTTTCCGGCGGTGAGAGACAAAGAGGAGCCCTTGCGCGAAGTCTTCTGCGCCAGAAGCCTCTTTTGCTTTTGGATGAACCCCTAGGGCCTTTAGGGCCGGGGTTGAGGAAAGAAATGCTGGATCTTTTAAACTTTGTTGCTGATGAATTTAAATTGACCCTTTTAATTACAACCCATCAACCGGAAGAAGCCCTTTCTCTTGCTGATCATATGCTTTTTCTTGAAGAGGGGAGAATTATAGAATCTGGCTCCCCTAAAGTACTCTTAAGCGCGCCAGACTGCCCAGAGCTAAGAAAATACTTGGGTTGTTAAGGAGGGGTTGCATCTCTAAAAGCTTGTGTTAAGGTTAGGTATTAACTTTAACAAAAGAGTGATTTTATGGAAAAACTGCCGATGACAGCTGGGGGCCTTAAGGGTCTTCAAGACGAACTGAAGCACTTAAAGAATGTTGAACGTCATGCTGTGATAAAAGCTATCTCTGAAGCTCGTGAACATGGGGATCTTTCTGAAAATGCGGAATACCATGCCGCAAGAGAACGTCAAGGATTTATCGAAGGGCGCATCAAGGAACTCGAAGATAAAGTCGCCCGCGCGGAGGTCATCGATATCTCAAAGCTTTCGGGCCAGGATGTTAAATTTGGCGCCACAGTGACACTTATTGATGAAGATACGGATGAAAAAACGACTTATCAAATTGTAGGCATTGATGAAGCGGATATTAAAAAAGGCCTTCTTTCTATAGGATCTCCTCTCGCGCGCGCCTTAATTGGAAAATCTATTGGCGATGTTTGTGATATTTCCACACCCGCTAAGGGCCATAAGTCCTACGAGATTCTTGAAGTAAGTTATAAATAGAGCCAATTGTAAGATTCATAATACTTTGTCATTCCCGCCTCCGCGAGGATAACAACATCTGGAATTTTGCAATTAGTTCCTAGATGATTCTTTTTTGTTTTATCTAGACATTACCTTTTTAATTGAATATCTCTTAATAAGAGGTTAACTGCTGTCCGGTAAGTGCATTATTATGTATCTAGATCCTAGACTTGAATTTGATTCTACTTTTCTTCTTGATCTAAATCTATGTCAAGTCCGCCTTCACCATAATGCAGCTTTTCCTTGGATTCTTCTCATACCGCAAAGAGAATTGGTCGTGGAAGTTATCGATTTAACTCCAGCCGATCAACAGACTCTCATGAAAGAAATTTCTCTTTCTAGTCACGTAATGCGTGATCTATTTCGTCCAACAAAACTTAATGTTGCTAATCTTGGAAATATTGTCTCCCAACTCCATATTCATATTGTAGCTCGATACGATAAGGACAAAGCTTGGCCGGGACCTATATGGAACTGTGGTGTTGAAGAGAATTATGATAACGCTAAACAAGAAAAAAGAGTGGCAGCCCTTATAGATACTTTTTATTCATATATGAAGGAGTTCAACTGATGACACAAAGCTGGCTTCTTTTAGACTTTGATAATTGTCAAATGGCAACGGAACATTTGGCTGTTCCCTCTCTCATTAAGCGTTTTAACGAATTATATGCAGAAAAAATTGGCCGTGATCTTACCTATGAGGAATTTAAACAGCATTTTCATGGCCAATCACGTGAGACCTTATGTGCTAATTTATCCGAGTATTTCGGCATTTTAATCGAGTATCCGATCCTCTATAAAGATAGAGAGTGGCATGTTTTGCAAATGCTTAAAGAAACAAAAGTTGAAATGGCTCCCCATCTTGTGGAAAGCTTAGAAATCCTCAAAAAGGAAGGATATAAATTTGCTTATGTTTCGAATAATCCTATTCAACGGGGCTTAACAGCTATGCGAAACGCAACAAATGGGAAAGGAGAGCAATTGGCACGTTTTTTTGGTACTGCCTTTTTTGAAGCAGGAGATGTGCAAAAACCAAAACCCGACGTTTACAAGCGAACGATGGAGCAATTAGACATTACCCCTAATTGTTGTTATGCAGTAGAGGATAGTGTTTCAGGTGTGTGTTCAGCTGTAGGGGCTGGTGTCACGACCTTTGGTTACTTAGCTTTTGCAGATCATCCAAGAGAAATGGCCAAAAATCTGGAAGAGAAGGGGGCTGTTGCGTGCTTCGAGCACTGGCAAGAATTTCCACAATTACTTAAACAGTATTCCCATCATAAAAAATTCGGTTAGTTTTCTATCTCACCAGATAAATCAGGCTCTGTCATTAAAAAAAGATTGAAAATTTTCATGGGTAACCCTAATCTCAAGATCTAAGTTCCAGAAAGAGTACTTTATTAGATTAACATCTCCTTCAATGAGAAATTACGAACGCTTGAATTAGATTTTCAAGATAAACTCTTGCCCTCTAGGGATAAAACACCCTATTTTGTCCTATAATAAAGTCAATTTTGAAGGAAACGTTATGGCAGGTCATTCTCAGTTTAAAAACATTATGTATCGCAAAGGCGCGCAGGATGCAAAGCGCGCTAAAGTCTTCACAAAAATCATTCGTGAGTTGACGACCTCCGCTCGTATTAACCCCGATGCGGAAGCCAATCCCCGCCTTCGTCAAGCGATCATTGCAGCCCGTGGTGCGAATATGCCGAAAGATACGATGGAGCGCGCTATCAAACGCGGTGCTGGGGGAGAAGATACGGCAGATTATGTAGAAGTGCGCTATGAAGGTTATGGCCCTGCCGGGGTGGCTGTGATTGTAGAAGCCTTAACGGATAACCGCAACCGTACAGCGGCAGAAGTGAGAGCTGCTTTTACAAAGTATGGCGGAAATATGGGTGAAACCAATAGCGTTAGCTTTATGTTTGATCGTACGGGGGTGATTCGCTATCCCAAAGGCAAAATTGATTTTGATACGCTTTTTGAAGAGGCCCTTGAAGTCGGCGCCCAAAATTTGGAAGAAACGGAAAAAGGCTATGAGATTGAATGTAGCTTGGAAAATTTTGCAGCAGTGCGTGATGGGCTTATCGCCAAATTTGGAGATCCTGAAGGGGCCGAGCTTATTTGGAAGCCCCAAACAACAACGTCTGTAGATGAGGAAAAGGCAGCTTCCTTGATGAAGTTGATTGATGTTTTAGAAGATAATGACGATGTGCAGGCTGTCTTTGCTAATTTTGAAGTCTCTGATGAGGTTTTGGAAAAGTTGGCGAGCGGAAAATGACTCCAACGTCTACCCGCATTTTAGGCCTTGATCCTGGTTTGCGAATTGTAGGCTGGGGGATTATTGACATTTTGGGTTCGAGTCTTTCTCATGTGGCTCATGGAATTGCGACCTCAAAGGAGGGAGAAGATCTTCCCACACGTCTTCGAAATCTGTACACTCAGCTGATCGAAATTATTCAGCTTTATGCTCCCCATGAAGCCGCCGTTGAGGAGACCTTTGTGAATAATAATCCTTTATCAACTTTAAAGCTTGGGATGGCTCGTGGAGTGGTGATGCTTGCCCCTGCTCAGGCCGGCCTTTATGTGTCGGAATACGCCGCTAATAAGGTCAAGAAAAGTGTCGTTGGCGTGGGACACGCGGATAAAGGACAGGTAGCCATGATGGTGGGACGCTTACTCCCCAAAAGCCAAGGCGTCACAAAAGACGCTGCTGATGCCTTGGCGGTGGCCATATGTCACGCCCACTACCGCAGCTTTGAACAAAAAATAAGGGCCGCCTCATGATTGCAAAACTCACCGGCATTATTGATACCCTTGGAGATACCTTTGCCGTTCTTGATGTGAATGGGGTGGGCTACCTGGTCTCTTGCTCAAGTCGTACCCTAAATCAGCTCGGCTCTAAAGGAGATAAAGCGGTTCTTTATATTGAAACGGTGATGCGCGCCGAAAGTCTTCAATTGTATGGTTTTGCCAGTGTGGAAGAGCAGAGCTGCTTTCGTCTTCTCACCACCGTCCAGGGAGTGGGTATGAAAATGGGGCTCGCCCTTTTGTCAGCTCTTGCGCCATCTGATCTCTATCAAGCTATTGCTTCCCAAGATAAGGAAACTTTAACCCGTGCCGATGGTGTGGGGCCTAAGCTTGCCAGTCGTATGATAACTGAACTGAAAGATAAAATTCCTTCCGAAAGTGGTTTTTCAGCGACCCTTTATTCGTACCCCTCTTCTCTGGCTCCTGTGGTGGAGGAAGCCGTTTCTGCTCTTGTAAACCTGGGATACCGCCGCATTGAAGCGGTCACGGCGGTTAGTAAGGCTCAGCAGCACTGTGGAGCAAATGCCTCCTTAAATGATCTTATCCGCCAAGGACTCAGTCTTATGTCGAGGACCGGTACATGAATCACCCTGCACGTCTTGTTGCTTCGGAAGAGACGACAGAAACAGTCGAAATTTCCTTGCGTCCTCAACTTCTTGAGGAGTTTGTGGGACAATTTCAAGCCCGGAAAAATTTAAAGGTCTTTATTGAAGCGGCCCGCACGCGGAAAGAAGCCATGGACCATGTCCTGTTTTATGGCCCACCGGGTCTTGGAAAAACAACCTTGTCTCAAATTATGGCCCGGGAGTTAGGAGTAGGTTTTCGGTCAACATCGGGTCCTGTGATTGCGCGCGCGGGGGATTTGGCAGCCCTTTTAACCAACCTTCAACCTTTTGATGTTCTTTTTATTGATGAAATTCATCGCTTAAACCCAGCGGTTGAGGAAATCCTCTATCCCGCGATGGAAGATTACAAGTTGGATTTGATGATTGGGGAAGGGCCAGCTGCCCGCTCAGTCCAAATTGATTTGCCTCCCTTTACCCTTGTGGGGGCAACAACACGCTCGGGCCTTATTTCCTCCCCCTTGAGGGATCGTTTTGGCATTCCCGTGCGCTTAAATTTCTATACGCCAGAAGAGCTTCAAAGTGTTCTTTTAAGGGGGGCTCAGGCTCTACAGGTTTCCATGTCTGATGATGGCGCCTTAGAAATTGCGCGTCGTTCCCGGGGAACGCCCCGCATTGCCTTACGCCTTTTAAAGCGTATCCGGGATTTCATCCTTGTAGAAGGGGCAAACCAAATTACAGCAGAAGGTGCCGACCGGGCTCTGTCTCATTTGGAGGTTGACGGTTTTGGTTTAGATGCTATGGATCACCGGTATTTAAAACATATTCTGAACCATTTTGATGGGGGTCCCGTAGGCATTGAAACCTTGGCGGCTGCTCTTGCTGAACAAAAGGATAATCTTGAAGATGTTATTGAACCCTATCTTCTTCAGCAAGGGTATATTCAACGCACTCCCCGGGGACGCATGTTAACCTCCCGCGCCTATGAAATCCTTGGCATGAAAGTGCCTTCCCATTTGCAATCTCCTCTTTCTGAGGAAAAAGATGAATAAGACGCACAGTTTTTCATTTCGTGTTTATATTGAAGACACGGATTTGGGTGGCATTGTTTATCATTCTAATTACCTTAAATTTGCAGAGCGTGCGCGTACAGAATGCTTGCGTTCCATTGGAGTGAGTTATGAAGATTTAATGAAAAAGGGAGGAGCGACATTTATTGTACGTTCTTGCCATTTAAACTGCCTTGCATTTAGTCGTCTAGATGATGTATTAGAGGTACAAACTCACTTTAAAAAGCTTGGTGGCGTCAAGCTGGAAGTTTTTCAAGCCATTAGGCGAGGAGACCAATTGATTGCAACCCTTGAGGTTGTTTTAGCGTGCATCAATTCTTCTGGTAAACCATTAAGACTTGATGCAAATTTAGCCACTAAACTACGGATTTACTTTGGAGAACATTGACGATGGAAACACCTACCCAACTCCCTGATTTGACTGGCGTTGCCACAACAGCTCAAGTTATGGCTCATGACTTGTCCCTTTGGGGCCTTTTTATGTCAGCTGATTTTATCGTAAAAATAGTGATGATTGGTCTTTTGGCGGCCTCTTTTTGGTCCTGGACCATTATTTTTAATAAGGCCATGCGTTTAAAATCCCTTTTTTCCGCGGCTAACCATTTTGAGGATTCCTTTTGGTCTGGCGGATCCTTGGATGCTCTTTATGAGCGTGTAGGTAAAAAAGTTGGCGATCCCATGAGTGCTGTCTTTTCAGCCGCCATGCGCGAGTGGAAAAGAAGTACAGGCTCAACCCGTCCTTCTTCTGTGACTGTTCAAGAACGTATTGAAAGGGCCATGCAAGTTGTCTCTAACCGTGAAATGGATAAGTTAGAGCGTCACATGGGTTTTTTGGCATCCCTCGGCTCTACAGCAACCTTCGTCGGTCTTTTTGGAACCGTATGGGGCATTATGAACAGTTTCCAATCCATTGCAGCCGCTCAAAACACAAGTCTTGCTGTGGTGGCGCCTGGTATTGCAGAAGCGCTTTTTGCAACCGCTATTGGTCTTGTGGCCGCCATTCCAGCGGTTATTGCCTATCAAAAATTTGCCCTTGAATTAAACCGTTATGCCAATCGTTTGGATTCTTTTTCCAGCGAGTTTGGCGCAATCATTTCTCGTCAGCTAGAAGAGGGACGTTAGATGGGTTTTTCCTTAGGTCAATCAAAGAGAGCAGGCACCCGGCGTAAGGCGGCCATCACCGCTGAAATCAATGTCACGCCTATGGTTGACGTGATGTTGGTGTTGCTGGTGATTTTCATGATTACGGCGCCTTTACTCACAGCCGGAATTCCCGTGGACTTGCCAAAGACGGAAGCTTCTGCTCTTCAAGAAAAGGAAGACCCCTTAACGGTGACCGTTGATGCACAAGGAAATCTTTATCTTCAGGAAACTCCTCTTGAACTTGCTGTTCTTGTGCCACGGCTTGTGGCTATTACGGGATCGAATCCTGAGGCGCGTATTTATGTGCGTGGCGACAAGGGGATTTCCTATGGCCGGGTTATGGAAGTCATGGGTGCGATTAGTGCGGGTGGTTTTAAAAAGGTGGCTCTTATCTCTGAAATTCCTACAGCAGGAGATTCAAAACCAGCTGATCTACAACCGGCTAAAAGTATAAAGTGAAAGTAGATTTCATGCGGAAAGGGGCGATACTTTCAGGTTTGTTACATGGCGGTGTTATCCTTCTTCTTTTGGTGGGACTTCCCGAACTTTTTCGCCGTGAACTTGAACCACCACCTGTCATTCCCATTGAAATTGTGAATATTGCTGATATTACACAAGCCCCTGACCTTAAGGTTAAGCCAAAAGTGGATGGGCCTGAAACTAAGAAAGAGGAAAAGCCTGAGCCTCCAAAGCCCACCCCTGTTGTTGAAAAACCACCAGTACCTGAGCCAGAACCAGAAAAAGCTCCTGACCCTATTCCTGAGCCTGAAGCGATGCCAGAGGTGACCATGGATGATTTGTTGGCTCCTATTGAAGAAGAGAAAAAGAAGGAAGAAAAGCCCAAAGAGAAACCAAAGGAAAAGCCCAAAGAAAAGAAGAAAAAGGCCAAGCCTAAGAAGGACTTCATGAAGCTTTTGAATAATATTGAAAAAACAGAGGCTTCATCGGATGCTCCTGCTCAGCAGGAACAAGATGAAAATTCAACCTCTGATCATGCGGCCAATAACATTAGTGCTGTTTTGTCGATCACTGAACTGGATCTTATTCGACGTCAGTTGGCGGCTTGTTGGAACGTGCCTGCAGGTGCACGAGATGCCAAGGGTCTTTATGTGGATGTTCGGGTTGAAATGAACCCTGATGCGACAGTACAATCAGCCGTTGTAACAGCAAGCGGCGGTGGAAGTTATAAGCAGGCAGCAGAAGATAGTGCTTTACGGGCCGTTAGAAATCCGAAGTGCAGTCCTTTGAAGCTGCCCCTTCATCGCTATGATCAATGGAAAACCATCACCATTCGCTTTGATCCGCAACATATTTTGTAGATCACTAAAAGAATGAGATTTTGTTTATAAGGGATTCTTTACAAAAAACCACGATTGGAATACACTCCATATATAAATCAAAAACTCTGGAGTACAGTCTTGAAAATCACCTGTTTGCGTGAAATATGTCGCGGGTTGCTTGAAGATGTATCCTAGCCAAAGACACTACCACTTTATCTGTTTGGTTTCCTTTATTAAATTTAGGTATGTTACTTACAGCACCTTCTCAAGAAATGCTTTTGCTCGTTTTGTTTTAGGGGATTTGAAGAACTTTTGACTCATGGAATCTTCAACTAAATGGCCTTCATCCAAAAACCAAATGCGGTCGGCAATTTCACGAGCAAAGCCCATTTCATGGGTAACGATGACCATGGTAATGCCTGTGTGAGCAAGGCTTTTGATGACCTCGAGAACTTCCTTGACCATTTCAGGGTCAAGAGCAGAGGTAGGCTCATCAAAAAGGATGACTTCCGGCTCCATGGCAAGAGCTCTCGCGATGGCAGCGCGCTGCTTTTGACCCCCTGAAAGGTTGGGGGGATAGATTTGAGCCTTATCCTTAAGGCCTACCTTTTCTAAAAGCTTTTTTCCTAAGATTTCCGCGTCTTTGCGCGCCATCTTTTTGACTTTCAGCGGCGCATAAATAACATTTTCAAGGGTGGTCATATGAGGGAAGAGGTTAAACTGTTGGAACACCATCCCTACTTTTGTCCGCAGCTTTCCAATGTTTGCGCCCTTGTCGCTAATACAAATATTATCGACAAAAACCTTGCCCGATGTGGGAGTTTCTAAAAGGTTGATTGATCTTAAAAGGGTAGATTTTCCCGAACCAGAAGGGCCAATGATGGCCAAGACTTCACCCCGCGGAATGCGCCCAGAAATGCCCTTTAGAACTTCAAGAGAGCCGAATGATTTATGAATGTTTTCCAGTAAGATCATGACGTTTTTAACTTCTTTTCTAAAATTCGCGCACCCATAGTGAGGATCATCACCAGCACATAGTATAAGCCGCCAGCAATCAATAGGGGCTCAAAATAAAGGTATGTTTCGCTTGCCACAATATTGGCCCGCCGCAAGATATCAGCACCTGTTATAACGGAGATAAGAGATGATTCTTTAAGCAAATCAATAGATTCATTCACAAGAGAAGGAAGAATCGTCCGTAAAGCTTGGGGTAAAATAATATCCTTCATGGCAAAGGGATAAGAAATGCCCAACGAAAGGGCAGCTTCCATCTGTCCTTTATCCACGGCATTAATGCCCCCTCGAATAATTTCAGAGATGTATGCTCCTGAATTCAGGGTAAAAGTCAGAATACCCGCTTCCCAAACAGAAATGGTATACCCTGTGAGTTGAGGTATAGCATGGTAAATCAACATAAGTTGAAGTAACAAAGGCGTACCACGAAAAACGGATGTGTAAAAACTGGAAAACCATTTCAGAACTGCAACATGGCTGACTTTAAAGAGGGCAAGAAATGTGCCCCACAAAAAACCCAAAAACAAGGAAACGCCTGTGTAAACCAGGGTAACTTGAACACCTTCAAGGATATAAGGAACCGAAGGCCATATGCGTTCAAAGTCTAAAAGCATTACTGAGTTATCCACTTTGTTTCAATGTTTTTAATGTCATCTTGCATTTCTTTAAGGGCTTCATTGACAGGAGCCACAAGGGGAGATCCTTTAGGAAAAGCAATAGCGATTTCACCGCTGGAGACGTCTACGGAAACAACTTTAAATCCCGGGGTCGATTTTGCAATTTTGTGAGCCACTGCGCTCCCAATAAGGGCCGCTTGAATTCTCCCATTCTTAAGTTCTTGAACAAGGTCTCCCACTTTATTTAAAGCAACAAGGGTCAAATTAGGAATGCTCTCTGCCAACTTCCGACCAATCGTTTCATTAGAACTTCCCAACTGCACACCTAATTTTTGCCCCCCTAAATCTTTTTCTGAAATCAGAGAAGATGTCTCTAAGACAAGGAACTCAGATTTATTATTATAATAAGGGTTTGAAAAATCTACGCTTTTACGCCTTTCTTCTGTTGGAGAGAGTTCAGCAATCGCCATATCTGCTCGACCCGACTGAAGAGAAGGAACAAGAGAAGAAAAGTCAGCTTCAACAATCTTTACGGGACGGCCCAAATGCTCACCTAATTTGTGGACGACATCTATATCAAAGCCAATCACCTTATCTCCACTCTGGGTTGTATCCTTAAATTCGTAAGGAGGGTTGTCAGGAGAGGTAATAACAACAAGAGGCTTTACGGCTCCATCTTCTCTCTTCTCTCCACAAGAGACCAGAAAAAGCAGGCAAAGACATGCGGAGATAATTTTTTTGACCATTTCGAGCTTCATTTTAGGAGATCCTTATTTTAAAGAACAAAGAATAACCTTCTCATCAGAAAAGGTCAATTTGAAGATTCTTTTTTGAATGGTGAACTAACAGTTGCAATTGTTGTGAATTATTTTTATGTTACACACAACTTTCCTTGGGGCGTAGCCAAGCGGTAAGGCAGCGGTTTTTGGTACCGCCATTCGTAGGTTCGATTCCTACCGCCCCAGCCATCTTTTCCTTGCAATAATAGTGCTTATTATAAGACTTAAGAACATCAGGCTTGTTAAAACAATGGCGAGAATAAGAGGTGTTATCGGAAGAAAGCTTGCAAGGATACTTCCTATAAATCCTGAACCAATTTGAACAGATCCCACCATGGCGGAGGCTATACCTGCAATTTTAGGAAATAAATTCATAGCCGCTGTCGATGCATTAACGACGGCTAGAGCAGAGGCAGCATAAAACCCAGTGCTATAAAGAATTACAATCAATGCAGTTGCAGGGAATAAAAGACAAAGTCCTAGAAAAATTACACTTAAACACAAACCTAGGAAGCTTCCTATAAGAATTCCTTGATGAAACTGAATGCGATGTGCCAGATATCGTGCAAAGTTAAATCCTGAAATATTGCCAAAGGCACCGACAATCCCTAAGGCGCCATACTCTTCAGGGCTAAAATTAAAGTGCGTGATGAAAAGATAGGGTGAGAAAGTAACATAGCAAAAAATTGATCCCATCTGCAGGCCAATAACAAGACAAAAAAGGATATAAGAAGGGTCCTTAAATAAGGTAACGTAATTTTTAAGAATTGAAGAAAGGGGGATTTTTTCTTCTGACGAAGGTTTTGTTTCAGGAAGCCATTTCCAAACCATTACAGCAATCATTATCCCAAAACCCATCAAAAAATAAAAATTATATTTCCAGCCAAAGGCCGATTGAAGGAATCCTCCCAAAGTAGGGGCAATGGCAGGTGAAAAGGAAGCAATCATCATCGTCGTCGCTGAAAAACGCGTTAAATCGGCCCCTTCATAAAGATCACGACCCATGGTGCGCACAACCAGCGGACCGGCTCCTGCTGCAAATCCTTGAAGAAGGCGAGCAGCTTGAAGGCTAAAAATATCATGCGCTTCGGCGCACCAAAAACTCGTAAGAATAAAGAGAACAATTCCCCCTTTAGCAACAACAAGTCGTCCCAATCGATCAGCAAGGGGGCCGAGGATTAAACTTCCCACTGCTGATCCTAAAAAGAAAAGAGCAAGAGTTTTTTGGACCTGTTCAGGACTTGCATATAGTGCTTTTCCGATGGCTGGGAAAGAAGGAAGATAAATTGCCGTTGAAAAAAAGCCTAAGGCCATGAGCAGGCATAAAATGGGCAAAAGAAGCCGCGAGGGCTGTGTTGAACTCATGGGGTAAGGATCCATTTTTTTATTAAGGTGATTCAACATATAATAGGAGAGGGGAGATTTCTAGGGGAATGTTTTGTATTTCAACTTAGAACTTAGCGTATCTCTTTAAATCCAACCTACGGGAATTTGGATTATTTTAGGTGTTATCCATTCAATTGACTCACTCTGATTAATAACAATTCCAAAAGAGAGATCGTGTTCCTCAATAAATTGTATGAGGGCTGTTAATTGCTTAAGCCTTACGGATGTTCCATACTTTATTTCTATAGGTAAAAGGCCAAAAGGACCATCTAAAATAAGGTCGATTTCTGCCCCGTTTCTTGTTCGGTAATAGTAGGGATACCAATTTGTTACAAAGGTTGCCTGTAATCCTTTGATGATCTCTTCAATAACGAAGCTTTCAAAAGAAGAGCCAATTAAAGTATCTTCGAACAATTCTTCAAAGGTTCCGATTCGTGTAAGATAATGAAGTAATCCCGTATCGCGAATATAGCCTTTTGGCATTTTGATGACGGATTTGACAATGTTTCTTTCAAAGCTTGGCAAAGATCTCCATAAATAAGTTCCTTCGACAATTGTAATATATTCCCTTATCGTTCCTTCCGAGACTTCGATGGCTCGTGCAAGGTCATGTTTGTTAATGATCGTTCCGGATAATTTGGAAAGGGTTGTTAGAAAACGTCGATAGGCAACCGTATTAAGACGAGGAAATAATCTCGCGATATCACGATTAATATAGGTATTACGGTAGTTTTCCATCCATTGTTGATAAAAAATAGGATTGCCTTCTAAAAGAGGCTCTGGATACCCCCCCTTAAACCATAGTAGTTGCATTTCTGAGTTTGAAAGAGGTGCCGGCCCTGAAATGAGACTTTGAGTGTTTAATTTTCCAGAAAACAACTCATAAAAAGGACTTAGTGGTTTTTGATAATATTCATTAGCCTTCAAAGTTCCTAATTCAATCAACCCGATCCTTCCTGCCAGTGTTTCTGAAATTTGGGATAGAAGTTCAGGGCTGCTGGATCCTGTAATGATAAATCTTCCCTTTTCAGTGCGCTGAAGGTCAACGATGCCGCGTAATATAGGAAATAGTTCAGGATATACTTGTGCTTCATCAATGATAACATGATGGGGATATTGTCTAAAAAAAAGTTTTGGATTGCGCGTTATTAAATCAAAATCATCTGGATCTTCTAGGTCTAGATATTTCCAGTCTGAAACCAAATTCCTCGCTAAGGTAGTTTTCCCAACTTGCCGTGCTCCTAAAATCGCTACAACAGGAAATAATTCCAGTAATTTAGCGGCTTTATTCGCAAGATTTCTTTTTATACCACTCATATCCGTAGTCTACCTACGTATTTGATTGGTATAAAGAGTTTTTTTCAAAAAAAAGGAGGCCGAAGCCCCCTTTTTCAAAGAAATAAGATTTAACGTTTGGAGAACTGGAAGCTCCGACGAGCTTTTTTGTGACCGTACTTTTTACGTTCAACAACACGCGCATCTCTTGTAAGGAAACCTTCTTTCTTCAAGATAGTTCTTAATGCAGGTTCATAAAGTGTCAGAGCTTTGCTGATACCATGACGAACAGCGCCGGCTTGACCAGAAAGGCCTCCTCCGGAAACGGTACAAACGACATCATACTGTTCTTGGCGATTTGCAGTTACAAAGGGTTGATTGATCAACATACGCAAAACGGGACGTGCAAAGTAAACTGTATCTTCACGATTGTTCACTTTAATTTTTCCTTTGCCTGGTTTGATCCATACGCGGGCGATGGCATCTTTCCTTTTACCGGTAGCATAAGATCTCCCTTGAGCGTCAATTTTTGGCTCGGGAAGAGGAGCGTCCTTTGAAGGTGTGACTCCTGTTGCAGCGGCTGCTTTTTCGGACACCGCAGACTTTAGTGTTTCAAGACTGACTTTATCCATGATCAGTCACTCCTTTTATTTTTAGGGTTCATTGAAGCTACATCCAAGGGCTGAGGCGTTTGAGCCTCATGGGGATGGGCGGGGCCAGCATAGATTTTTAAAGCACCCATTTGTTTGCGCCCTAAAGGACCGCGGGTGATCATACGCTCAACGGCCTTGAAAACAACGCGCTCTGGATATTTTCCTTCCAAAAGCTGACTCATTGTTCTTTCTTTGATTCCACCAGGATGGCCAGTGTGCCAATAAAACTTTTTATCCTTAAGTTTATTGCCCGTAAGACGTACTTTTTCTGCATTCACAATAATAATATTATCGCCGCAATCCATGTGAGGAGTGAAAGTTGGCTTGTGCTTGCCGCGCAAATAGTTTGCAACAATAGAAGCTAAGCGTCCTAACACAAGATCCGTGGCATCAATAACATACCACTTCTTATCAATCTCACTGGCTTTCATTGAGTAGGTTTTCATTTTCCTTCACCTCTAATTTAAAGTCCAATGAAGGGTTAATAATCTGCAACCGTCAAAATGTCAAGGGAATTTAATGAAAAACGAGTGTGGTATTATATTACCCCATGGGAGAGTGGGACATTTGACTGGTCGGAGCGGCGGGATTTGAACCCACGACCCCCACACCCCCAGCGTGGTGCGCTACCAGCCTGCGCTACGCTCCGAACAGGGAGACTATAGACAGACTAAGAGGATGAAGCAATAAAGAATTTCAAAGAGTATAGGTCATTGCCTGCACGGTGATGTGAAAGTAGGGGGCGTAAGCCCCCTACTCGATCACTGTTAAATTAAAAATTTGGAGTTTTCGCTCCAGGAGATCCTATTCCCACCTAGGATTAGAGCGTAACTATACTTAGAAACAAATCAATTGAATTCCCATTTACGGTTAAAGTAGCCTTTCGTTTGCTGGGGGACCCTGGGATTTTTTCAAAAAGCACACTTGCATCTATATAATAATTCATTAAAAGAGTGTAGTTTTGTTCAGAAAGCGGCGCAGATGCATCTGCAGAAGAGCTTATGCTATAATACGTCTCTCCCAATACAATACCCTCTTCAGGGCTTTTGGGAGTCAAACCGATAGAATAACGCTTTTCTCTGGTAACGGTATTCTCAAGAAAATCAACATACGTATCAACTAACGTATAACTTGAATGTTTTAATAATCCTTCAGATGGATTCTTTGCAGCTTTAAATATATCATGTGGCGCTGTCCCTAGTATTTCTGGATAAACAGGTATTTCAGATACTACAGGGGGTACAGGTGCCACTTGTATAGATGGCCCCTCATCATCATCATCATCATTGGTTTGCTTTGCAAACGCAGTAGAACAATGCAGCATTGATGAAGAAAGCAAAAGAGATAACAATAATTTTTTCATAATAAGCTCCTTAAAAAATTTACATCTTTACATTACTTTTGCATTTTATATTTTGTCAAGCGCTTTATAATTCATCTGTATTTATAAAATACCCCGTCGGTAAACCGACGAGGTATTAAATATCCTTCAAATTTCTTTATTAATATACTCCTCTGTTTTCTGGGGGAGTTCAACGGGGGGAAGCGGTTTATCAGGATTTTTTAAAATAAAATCCACCATCCGCGCCGTTTGACGTCCTACCTCACGCTGATCAGGACCAAGGGCCGCAAGAGCTCCTTGATCAGCAATATCGATATCGCTGACAAAAGCAGGAATACCACAGGCTTGCGCTGCTTTCACCACACTTTTAAAGGCACTCAAGGCCGTGCTATCGTTGTTAACGAATACCGCATCCACTTTGTCACAAAGGCTGCGCGTTGCTGTCATCACGTCACTTGTTTTAGAAGCTACCGCCATCATCAAAGTCAAATCAAAGGAAGGCGCCGCTTTTTCCATCATGGCATTTAATGCTATAGAGTTCGCTTCCCCAGGGTTATAAATAATCCCCAAGGTTTTCAGGGTGGGGAGAACACGTTTAAAGAGCTTGAATTGCGACTCAACGGACACAAAATTAGACACACCCGTGACAGGTTTCCCTGGGTCCTCCAAACTGGTGACGAGCTTTGCGCCGATGGGGTCGGTCACCGAACTAAAGACCACAGGAATATCTGTATCTTTCGTTGCAGCCATGGCGGCTTGAGCTGCAATTGTGGCTATCCCTATAATCACATCCGGCTTATCTGACATGAATTTTTGAGCGATTTGAGCCGCCAAAGTAGGGTTTCCTTGAGCAGATTGGAACTCTATAATAAGATTGTCTCCTTCTCGATACCCCAGTTTATTCAACTCTTCGAGAAAACCTTCTCGCGTGACATCTAAGGCAGGGTGTTCAACAAGTTGAAGAATGGAAATTTTTGTGGGAGAACTTTGAGCAGAAGAAAAGGAGAGTAAGAAAAATACAAAAGTGAGTTTTATAAGTTGAAATAAATTTTTATAGTATAACATTTTAAGGTCCTCATTCGTTTAAGTCGTTGAATTATTTCAGCAAATAAAAAGTTTTTATGATGATGGTGATGCATAATCAGTCTCCATTGATTGAGTTGCCCCCTTTCACCATGAAAGGGATGCTTAAGCTTATTCACTTTAAATGAAAAAAGGAAGGAGAAATTTGGATTTTTAGTAACTCTCGACCAAGAACTTTTATATAACTATTATGTAACTTGATAATTTATTTTAAATTTTCTAATATATAAATTGATTAAAATTTTTAATATGGATGTAACTATGACAAAAAAATTAATGTTTGTTCTACTGATGTCTGGAGTCGTACTCTTTTCTATGGGAACTTATGCTATGGATGGTGAAAGAGAAATGCCTGGAAGTTCAATTTCTAGGCCAGTTTCATCCGCCCTTGTTACTAAAATAGAGTTAACACCAGAAGAAAAAAACTTAATAATAGAACATGACAAGAGGACTGCAGAGCGGGAGCATCTCGCGCTAAAGCCCCCTAGCTGGGTTGAATGGCAATCGCGTACACCAGAGGGAGTTCAAAAAATGAAAGAAAGGGCGGCCCTAATACGGGAATATGGCGATCGTATTCAGTTTAATCTAGAAGAAAACCCTGACACGATCTTGCCTCGTTTTAAATAAATCAATTTTGCATTCATTAAACACCCTGTTGGCTTTTACCGCAGGGTGTTTTCTTTTTAGTACGCTACTTCATAGCTATTTTCTCGGAAATTCTTAATTAGCCATATGAGGCCATTTCTTTGACTTTTTCTTTTCATGATGAGATTATTGGAAGTGGAGAAAGTGAACACTTTTTACCTAGAGGGTTCTCACAAGAGGCGCTCACATGGGCAGGAGACGAGTGATCATGGACTCCCTTAGAGGTAGAGCCTGAGGAAGGTGAAATCGAATGAGAAGATTTGAAACTAGCTAGAATCTTCGAGGGATCCTACCGATCTTTATCTTTAAGTAAAACTGCCGCCCATAAGGTTAAGCTGTCCCGGGACACTTAATTGATTTTTGAAGAAAGAGTTAGATCTCCCGTTGTATGATACTTTCCCCGTTGTCGAATAAGGGGAAAGTGATCGGGACTTGCTGTCAGATCAATCACTTTACCCACGATGATGTCGTGGTCGCCTCCATCATAGACAGCACTTTTTTCACAGATAATATGGCCCATAGTTTCACCTATAAGAAGACAACCGGATTTTTCATGAAGTGAAGTTGAAATTTCCTCCAACTTTAAGGGAGTATGGTTGGCAAACCCTTCGGAAAGGTGAACTTGGTCTTTATTAAGGATATTCACAATAAAATAAGAAGAGTCCTTAAAAGTCGGATGAGTTCTGGATTTGCGTGATAGACAAAACAGAATTTGTGGCGGCGTTAAGGAAACAGAGGTAAAGGAGCTGATAGTAATGCCAATATGTCCTTTTGACTCATTCCAGGTCGTCACCACCGTTACCCCTGTGGGAAAAAGGCCGAGTGTTTTGCGAAACTGATCATCCGTAATATTCATGCCCTTCTTTTAAGGGAAAAAAGAGCTTGTGAAAACTATTAAATGAAAAGGTTCACTTTTTCTTTGCGCTTCCCTGTTGACGTGCGTTTCAGAGAAAGGCATCCTGCAAAGATGAATCAACAAATCAATAGAGTTTACATGAACGAAAATTCCTCTGCCGTGTCTTTAGAGATGATGGCTAGTGCCATCCGTACCCTTTCAATGGATGCTGTAGAACGCGCGAAATCAGGTCACCCAGGAATGCCCATGGGAATGGCTGATGTGGCCACCGTTCTTTTTACAAAATATTTGAAATTTGATGCTGCCTCCCCTCATTGGCCTGATCGGGATCGCTTTGTCCTGTCTGCAGGTCATGGGTCCATGTTGCTTTACTCCCTCCTTTATTTAACGGGCTATCAGGATATGACCCTTGAGGAGCTCAAGAACTTTCGTCAATGGGACAGCCGAACGGCAGGACACCCTGAATATGGTTTTGCTGCTGGTATTGAGACCACCACTGGCCCCTTGGGCCAAGGTCTTGGAAATGCTGTTGGTATGGCGATGGCTGAGAAAATGCTGAAAGCTGGGTTTGGAAAAGAACTTGTTGACCATAAAACCTATGTGATTGTTGGAGATGGTTGCCTGATGGAGGGGATTTCCCATGAAGCCATTTCAATGGCGGGCCATTTGCAATTGGATAACCTTGTGGTTTTGTTTGATGACAACCACATCTCCATCGATGGCTCGACGGATCTTTCTGTCTCCGACGATCAATTGGCGCGCTTTAAAGCCTCTGGCTGGGATACCATGGCCATTGATGGGCATAACTTCAAAGAAATTGATGAAGCCCTTGCCAAAGCTCAATCAGCCACAAAACCTTTCCTCATTGCTTGCAAAACAAAAATTGCTCAAGGGTCTCCCCATAAAGCAGGAACATCAGCCGCCCACGGCTCTCCCTTAGGGGAAGAAGAAATTAAGGCCACACGGGAAAACATTGGATGGCCTTATCCTCCCTTTGAGATTCCTGAACCCCTTCTTTCAACTTGGCGACAAGCAGGAAAGCGTCATCAATCAACCGTCAATGATTGGACAGAGCGTCTTGCCAAAAGTGAGAAGAAAGCCGAATTTGAACGGCGTCTCCAAGGCACCTTGCCTCAAGGATGGACGGCTCCCCTTAAAGAGCTTTGTAAAAAATTTGTGGCCGAAAAAACAGCTGTTGCGACGCGTCAATCGTCTCAAATGGTGTTGGATGTAATTTCTCCCAAACTTCCCGAATTAGTGGGAGGATCGGCGGACCTTACAGGATCAAACAATACAAAAGCCAAAGATATGATTGGGATTGAACCCCATAACTTTGGAGGCCGCTATATTTATTACGGTGTGCGTGAACATGGCATGGCAGCAGCGATGAACGGAATCGCTCTTCATGGCGGATTTATCCCCTATGGAGGTACCTTCTTAACTTTCACCGATTATTGTCGTCCATCCATCCGCCTTTCTGCATTAATGGGAATTCGGGTTGTTTATGTGATGACTCACGATTCCATTGGCCTTGGCGAAGACGGCCCTACCCACCAACCTATTGAACATCTGGCTTCCTTAAGAGCCATTCCAAACCTTCAAGTTTTTCGCCCTTGTGATGCGGTGGAAGTCGCTGAATGTTGGCAGCTTTCCCTTGAATCAAAAACCTCTCCCTCCATCCTGGCTTTGACGCGCCAAAAGCTTCCTCTTTTACGGGAAGATGTTTCAGAAAACTTTTCCGCCCGTGGTGCATATGTTTTAAAACCATCCTCGGGGCCTCGAAAAGTCACTCTGTTGGCCACCGGCTCTGAAGTAGAAATTGCCCTTAAAGCTCAAGGTCTTTTAGAAGCAAAAGGAATACCGACGGCTGTTGTTTCCATGCCTTGTTGGGAGTTATTTGATAAACAAGATCAAACTTATAAAAATGAGGTTTTAGGCGTAAATACATTTCGTCTGGCCATTGAAGCCGCTTCTCCCTTTGGATGGGAAAAGTACGTGAGAGACAATGGGGCCATCGTGGGTCTTGATCATTTTGGCGCATCAGCGCCTCAGGAAATCTTGTATGAAAAGTTTGGCCTGACCGCTGAGCATATTGTTAACATTATTGAAGGAAAAGAATGATGACATGCAAAGTTGCTATTAATGGATTTGGCCGTATTGGGCGCCTTATTCTTAGAGCTATTATGGAAAATCGCCGCTCTGACATTGAAGTTGTAGCCATCAATGATTTGGGATCCATTGCAGATAATGCTCATCTTTTTAAGTATGATTCTGTCCATGGCGCTTTTCCCGGCACGGTGGAAGCCGTTGAAGATGGCCTTAAAATCAATGGGCATCACATTAAAGTATTTGCTATTCCCGACCCCGCTCAACTCCCCTGGAAGGACGTAAATATTGATGTGGCCATGGAATGTTCTGGGCGCTTTACAAAGCGTGAAGATGCGGCAAAGCACCTCTCTGCCGGCGCTAAAAAAGTTTTGATTTCAGCTCCTGCAGAAGGTGCTGATTTAACCGTTGTTTGGGGGGTTAATAATAAGGAATTAAAGCCAGAACATAAAGTTGTCTCCAATGCGTCCTGTACCACCAACTGTTTAGCGCCAGTTGCTTATGTTCTTAATAAAGCCATAGGTATCAAACACGGCTTCATGACAACCATTCATTCTTATACGGGCGACCAACGGCTGGTGGATACGATTCATCCAGACCTTCGCCGTGCTCGTGCAGCGGCTGTCTCCCTTATTCCTGCCTCTACGGGGGCTGCAAAGGCCGTGGGACTTGTTTTACCGGAACTTAAGGGAAAGTTGGATGGCACTGCCGTTCGTGTTCCAACGCCAAATGTCTCCCTTGTAGATTTAAACTTTACAGCAGGACGGCCTACAACTAAGGAAGAAATTAATGGCCTGATGGCAGGGGCCGCTGAAGGGGAGCTTCAAGGCATTTTGGCTGTGAATGATGAACCCTTGGTGTCCGTTGATTTTAATCATAATCCTGCCAGCTCTATTTTTGACCTAAGGGAAACCCACGTGGTGGATGGCACTTTCTGCCGCATCTTGTCCTGGTACGATAACGAGTGGGGCTTTTCCAACCGTATGGCCGATACAGCAGTTGCGATGAGTGAGCTTTAGGGAAAGATTTATATTCTCATACTAAGATCAGATATTCTGCCCCACATAGACGATGCCCTTGGGATTTTGAGAAAAATTCACGTCATAGAGCTCAACGTTCTTAAATCCGGCTTTTTCAAGAAAATACACCATTTCATACCGGTAATACCAATTCACATAAAGCTCTTCTTCCTCGGATTGGATGGTTTTTACTTGATGGATCTTTTTGTAGAAATTTTTAGATTTGATAAATTGGTAAAACTTATCGGCGTGACTAACTGAACGCAGGTGAATTTTTGTATGAGAATTTTTCTCAACTTCCCGTTCTTCTTCCTCATATTCATTGTTTTCATAAAGAGCCTCCCACGGAATGAAAGTCTCTATAAAAATCTGTCCTCCTGGGTTCAAAAATGTCTTCATTTTTGTAAGGACCTTAAGAGCTGTCTCTCGTGGATGAAGGAGTTGAAAAGATCCAATGGCAATAATGATGGCATCATACTGATGAGGAAGATCAATTTTCTCAATGTCTTGTTCATAAAGGGTTGAGGTGAGATTTTCTTCTTTCAATCGTTCTTGGCAGTGAGCCAGCATTTCTGAAGAGTAATCCAAACCACCAACCTTTAACCCTACCTTTAAGAGAGGAATAAGCAAACGTCCCGATCCACACATAGCCTCAAGGACTGTTTTATTGCCCAGCTTTTCCTTGTAAAAATTGACTTCTTCACCAGAGGCTAAGGGTTTTGTCAAATCATAAAACTCTGTACAAAGGGATTTATAGGCTCGGGCTTCTTCTTTACTCATGCTGATTGCTTTCCTGTGCTTAATTCATAAAGGTTCTATCTCATAAACATGATTGATTCAACAAAACAACCATTTCAAGGTTATCCGGTTGGTTTTATCCGTTGCGTAGGTTCCGTTTATATCTAAACCGCACTTCACAGGTAGTATCACCAAAATTTATACAGGATTGAGGGGATCAAATTAAATATTTTAAAAAACCTCTTGCCCCTGACCTTACGTCATCATCTACTTCTAATTACTATGGTTATCAATTTTCAAACTTTTAGGGAGTATACTCCTAGAAAAGACAACTTTTAGGGAGTATACTCTGGATAAGTTTTGATGTTAAAGGCCATAAGTGAGAGAAAATCTATGTTTATTGCTGAACTTCCTCATCGTGGGGTCATTGAAATTGAGGGCGAAGATAAAGCGGCCTTCCTTCAGGGGCTGATTTCCAATGATATAAGCCTTGTCACAGCTACTCAGGCGATCTATGCCGCCCTCCTCACGCCGCAAGGACGGTTTTTGTTTGATTTCTTTATCATAGAAAAAGACGGAACATTTTTTCTGGACGTTGAGTCGGTGCGCCATGAAGAGCTTCTCAAAAAACTGAACCTCTTTAAACTGCGCTCAAAGGTAACATTAAAGATGCGACCTGATTTAAAGGTATATGCTCTCTGGGGGGAGGAAAATCTTCCCATGGAAGCTTATCCAGACCCACGATTAAAAACCCTTGGCGCACGTCTTATAGGACAGACGGATCCCAATGCCTCAGCAGAGGAGTATGACCTTCACCGCTTGAAGTTAGGTGTTCCTGAAGGAGGGATTGATCTGCTTCCCGAAAAAGCGATTTTGCTGGAATCCGGCCTTGATGAACTCAATGCCATCAGCTGGACTAAAGGATGCTATATGGGGCAAGAGCTGACAGCCCGTACAAAATACCGCGGTCTTGTTCGGAAACGTCTTTTCCCTGTTAAGATAGAGGGGGGTTCTCCAGAAAATGGAGCTGAGGTTCTCCTTGGAGACACCCCTGTGGGTGAAATGCGCTCAAGCCGTAATAGTTATGGCTTGGCTTTGTTGCGTATTGAGGCTGCAAAAAGTGGCGACTCTCTTACTTGTGGAGAGGCCAGTCTTAAACCCTACATTCCCGATTGGATGGTTGTTGAAGAGCCATCCTGATTCATAGCTTTGAACTCTGTAAAGGCGCCAGGTAAAAGATCTTTTACTGCGTAAGATACATAACCGCTTTTACCCTTAAAAAAAACAACAGTCTCCGGCGTGCTAAATTCCTGAATCACTTGACGGCATGCCCCACAAGGAGAGCAAGGAATATCAGCTTTTGTAGAAACAGCTAATGCCTTGATTTTTTCGAGCGGCCCCTTTTCCGAAATCATCTTGAAAATAGCATTTCTTTCTCCGCAACAGGAGAGCCCATAGGAAATATTTTCTACATTGCAGCCTGTAAAAATGGACCCATCTTGGGTCATTAATGCCGCTCCCACAGCAAATTTCGAATAGGGGGAATAGGATTTTTCTTGGGCCTCTTTTGCAAGGTCAATCAGCTTGGTTTGTATTTCATTCATTGTATGTACTCCTTTAATAAATTAACCTTCTATCTTAGAAAAGTCCGCCACCTGGTAGAGGGTTTTTCTAAAATAGGCTAGCAAATGCAAGCGATTGACGCGTTTATTTTTATCCTCTGTATTCACCACAACCTTATCAAAGAACTGGTCAACAACAAGTCTCAAGGTCGCCAAGTCTTGTACTGCTTTTACAAATTCACCTTTTTTCACAAAATCTTCAATTTCTGGCAATTTTTGTGACAGGCTTTTGAAAAGCTCATTTTCTTCATCAAGATCAAAGAGCTCTTTCTTTACCTGACCTCCATAGAGGCATTTATCCTTTTCTTCCTCAATTTTCAGAATATTAGAGGCACGCTTATAGGCTATCAATAGATTCTTTCCATCCTCAACATCCATGAGTTGATCCAGAGCTTTGACCCGTAGGGACAGATCAAAAAGATTGGGATTCTGATCTGCCACACTGAGAACTGCATCTACATGGTCATAGGGGCTTCCTTGAACGTCTCTAAGAGAAAATTTAAAGCGTTCAAGTAAAAACTTCCAAAGATTGCTCAGGGTTTCCTCTTTGCTTTTCAATTGAGGAACAGTGAGCTCATCCCAAGGATAAGCGTCATAGGCCCATCCTAAAGCTTCTAACATGGAAAGAGAGAAACGAGGATTAAGCGCCAAAGCAATGAGGCCAAGTCCGGTGCGCCTTAAGGCAAAGGGATCCTTTGATCCTGTAGGCGTTATTCCGATGGCGAAAAAGCCAACAAGAGTATCCAGACGGTCGGCCATGGCAAGGATGAGGCTGGGAAGAGCGTCAGGGGTTTTTTCTCCTGAAGCTTTTGGCCAGTATTGTTCCTCAAGGGCTCGTGCTACTTCTGGATTTTCCTTTTGGTTTTGCGCATAATAGCGGCCCATGATGCCTTGAACTTCAGGAAACTCATTCACCATTTGGGAAGCTAAATCTGCCTTCGATAAAAAGGCTGCTCTTGCCACAATTTTAGAGTCTGTCTCTGCCTTTTCAGCCATCCGAGTTGAAAGAGCCACGAGTCTCTCTACCTTCGCAAAAACACTTCCTAGATGTTGATGAAACAGCCGTGTTTTAAGAGAAACGTTAAAGTGCTCAAGGGGGTGTTTTTGATCCTGCTTCCAAAAAAACTGAGCATCTGCAAGGCGGGCTCTTAAAACCCGTTCATTGCCGATGACAATCGTTCTTCCCTGATCAGGTGCTTCAACATTAGCAACGACACCAAAATAGGGGGCCAGTTTTCCCTGCTCATCTATTAAAGGAAAATAACGTTGATGAACCCGCATAGGCGTTGTAATGACTTCAAGAGGAAGATTCATAAAATGTTCATCCACCTTTCCTTTTAAAGCCACAGGCCATTCAACAAGCCCTGTGACCTCATCGAAAAGCGATTCATCTTTTAACGGGGTTAACTCTCCCGCAACCTTAGCAACATCTGCTTTGATAATTTGTCGTCGTTCTTGCCAATCTAAGATCACAAAATGATCCCGAAGTTTTTTTTCATAGTCCTTAAAATTTTGAACTTCAAAAGGCGTTGGCGCCAGAAACCGATGACCTTGAGTACTATTGGAGGCGTCTAGGCCCGCATAAGACAAGTGAACAATCTTCTCATCAAAGACACATAGAAGGCCGCGCAATGGTCTTATCCAGGTGATAGAAGATGAACCCCAACGCATGGATTTTGGCCACCGAAACTTCTCTAAAAGCGAAAGAGCCACCTTTGAAAGGATTTGTTCTGTAAGTTGACCAGGCTGTTTAATTGTCACACTTAAGAATTGCCCTTTAGGGGTATCGAGAATATCACATGCCTCTCGGTTCACGCCGGTAGTTTTTAAAAAACCTTCGATGGCTTGAGCGGGCGCATCAACCCGTGGACCTTTTTTTTCTTCAACCCTCTCAGGAGTGTGAAGAGGAAGTCCTTCAACTACCAATGTTAACCGCCGCGGGGTTACAAAAGTTCTTATGGTGTCAAAGTCAAGTCCCTCTACCTGAAGTTCAGCCTCTGCGAGGCTCTTTAGCTGCTCCTGAGCCATCCCTTGCATGCGGGAGGGGATTTCCTCCGATAAAATTTCAAAAAGCCACTCAGCCACAAGTATTCTCCATCCAAAGGGTACAACACGCATGGGCCAAAGCGCGAACTCGTCCGATATAATTGGCCCGCTCCGTGACACTTAAAGCGCCGCATGCATCTAAAAGGTTGAATAAATGGCTTGCCTTCAAACAATATTCATAGGCGGGAAGAACCAGTTTATTGGCTATTAATTGCGTGCACATGGACTCGGCATCTTCAAAGTGGCGGAACACCATGGAGGCATCAAGATGCTCAAAACTAAAGGCAGAAAACTCCCGTTCCATTTGCTGTGCCACGTCCCCATAGGTCATGGGGGACGGTCCTTTTGGATCGTTCCAGGCTAAACCATAAACATTTTCGATGCCTTGAAGGATCATGATCAAACGCTCTAGACCATAGGTCAATTCAACGGAGACGGGCTCGCAAGGAAATCCTCCGACCTGTTGAAAGTAGGTAAACTGGGTCACTTCCTGACCGCCAGCCCACACTTCCCAACCCAGGCCAGCCGCTCCTAACGTGGGGCTTTCCCAGTCATCTTCAACAAAACGCACATCATGCAAAATGGGATCAAGGCCAATGTATCTTAAACTATCAAGGTAAATGTCTTGGATGTCATTGGGAGAAGGCTTTAAAATAACTTGATATTGATGATGGCGATAAAGCCGATTCGGGTTTTCCCCATACCGCCCATCTCCTGGACGACGCGAAGGTTGAACATAGGCGGCACGCCAAGGTTTAGAGCCTAAAGCCTTCAATGTTGTTGCGGGATGAAACGTTCCCGCCCCCACTTCCGCATCATAAGGTTGAAGAATAACACAGCCCTTTTGGGACCAGAATTCTTGAAGTTTTAAAATAACGGTTTGAAAATCAGTTTTCATGAAAAATATCACTGTCTATCTATTTTGCCTAACCTACTCAGCAAGTCCTAATCACGTCAAGAGAGCTAATCAAGTATGTCAGAGTCTACGCATGAAAGGTACTTAAATTCTATACAAGCATTTTTTTGTCAGTGGAGAGAAGCAAGTTTTTTGTGCATAATGTATGTGGGCACTCCCTAGGATACATGGAAGAATTAAAAATAGACCACATTATTGTAGGAAGTCGGAGGAAAGTGTGATTGGGCAAAGAGATATTTCCAAAGCGGTTGCACTTAAATTTATCATTCTCTTAGGTCTCACGAGTCTCTTTGCTGATATGACTTATGAAGCTGCACGCAGTATTACAGGGCCTTTCCTTGCAACCTTAGGAGCGAGTGCAGCCATCGTTGGATTTGTGGCTGGATTTGGGGAGTTCTTAGGGTATTCTATTCGCCTGGTTTCAGGATACCTTGCTGACAAGACTCAGCGCTATTGGATGATCACAATCGTTGGATATGCCATTAATATGGCAGCTGTTCCAGCTCTCGCTCTTGCTGAAAGTTGGTATGTTGCGTCTATTCTCATTATTTTAGAACGCACTGGTAAAGCCATTCGAACCCCTGCACGTGATGCCATGTTATCCCATGCAGGAAGTCAAATTGGTGTTGGATGGGCCTTTGGCCTTCATGAAGCCCTTGATCAATGGGGGGCAATGATTGGACCCTTAATTGTTGCTGCTGTTCTTTATTATAAAGGAAGTTATCAAGAGGGGTTTGCTCTATTGGTTGTTCCTGCTTTGTTAGCTTTAATTGTCTTAATAATTGCCTTTAAACTTTACCCCCACCCGCATCATCTTGAAATCAAGCTTAAGGGATTAGAATCGAAGGGAATGACACTCCCGTTTTGGATTTACCTTGTGGGAGCTGGTCTTATTGCTGCGGGTTACGCGGATTTTTCCCTTATTGCCTATCATTTTGAAAAAAAATCCATTTTTAGTCCCGTTTGGATTCCCCTTGTTTATTCATTAGCCATGGGGATGATTACAATTTCTGCCCCTCTCTTAGGGTATCTCTATGATAAAAAAGGATTCAGGGTCTTAATTTTGGTAAGCATACTTTCAATTTTATTTGCCCCATTTGTATTTTTAGGAGGATTCTATTTAGTTCTCGTCGGGATTGCTCTTTGGAGCATTGGGATAGGAGCTCATGAATCCCTGATGCGTGCCATTATCGCAAATATGATTTCATCAAAAAAACGAGCCTCTGCCTATGGAATTTTTAATGCAGGGTTTGGGACCTTCTGGTTTTTAGGAAGCGTCATGATTGGCGTTCTTTATGATTTCTCTGTTCTAGCCGTTGTTATCTTTTCAGTTATCATCCAACTTCTTGCCGTTCCCATCCTGGTGTGGGTAAAGAGAAGAATAGAGGGCTGACTAAGAAGAGTTGAATCAGTTGTTTCTTTTCACCTGTTTTAAAGCCATTGTAGCCATAAAACAAAGAGAAAGCCAAGCAAGACTAATTGCAATAGCTGCAAGCGTATCGCTGAGATAATGATATCCCAAATAGATGCGGCTTAATGCAACCAAGAGAATAAAAAGAGTCGCAAAAAGAATTACAAAAACTTGCCATTTCCATTCTTTGATGATCTGTACTGTAAATATAGCCATAATGCCATAGAGAAGGGTGGCATTCATCACATGTCCACTTGGAAAGCTATAATCTAGAGAAGAAACAAAAAATTGGTGCAATAAAGGCCTGGGACGGTGAAAAGCAACTTTCATTATATGATTTAAAAGCATTCCTCCAGGAATGGAAAGACTAAGAAAAACAAGCCCATACCAAATCCTTTTCCATGCTAAAATGAGAATCAAAAACAAGTACAAAATAATCATAGCGTTAAAAGAGGCTAAGTCGCTTATAATGACCATGAATTTTGTGAGAGAGGGAGAAGTTCTGAAATAAAACCATCGATTAATATAATCATCAGCTAAGGTTAATGGATCTCTTGAAATTATATCCTCTGCGATAACACCAAATATCCAACTAGAAATAACAAGAATAAAGGCTCCTCCTATAAGTGGTAATCCAAAAACCCAAGAAGGAGGGACCTTAAGATGGAAAAGTTTAAATAAGCTTGTAAGATAAAATTGATGTGTTTGCAGTTTTTTGAGAAAAACAGATATTTTTTTCAATCTCTTTTTAATTTGATGTTCACATCTTGCTAGCCATGCCCAAAGCCCAAGAAAAAAAGTAAATAGTAGAAATATTCCCAGAGTAATCATCAGATTAGAGTGTCTCCTTAACTCGTTTTAAGTGTTTTCGTGCTTCTTTTCTATTGAGGCGATTTTTGCTTCATCTACAAGACATCTGTTTTTGTTTTCTAAGTATTTTTCCAGAATTATTTTATTCATCAGAATATATCTAATAAGATTAAAATTTACTTAATAAAATGGAGATAACTGCTGGCTTAGCCTTGATAGGAGCGGAAATGATTGCAATATATTTCATTTATTGCGAATTAACAGAAAATATTACTTTGTATTAAATAAAATTTAACGCTTTTTTTGCTATATTTATAGATAGGAAGATAATCATTTGTGAGATGTGCCATGAAAGCTTTATATTTTGAATCCATAACGTTAATTGAGCGCCTTCATTTTTTGTTTTTAGATGTGATGAAGACAGAACTCGACCGTTTGCGTATTTTTGATATCAATAACGTACAATGCTTTATCTTGTATAATGTTGGTAAAAATGAGATGACCGTGGGTGAACTTTCGAACCGGGGTTATTATTTGGGCTCGAATGTATCCTATAATCTGAAAAAACTCGTGGAAAACGGCTATTTTGTTCAGGAAAAGGCCAAACACGATAAGAGATCTAGTAAAGTACGCCTGTCCGATAAAGGCTTGAAGCTGTATGACAAGCTAGACAAGATTTTTACGCAACAAGCTACAAACCTTAAATATAATGGGATTGTAGACCAGAACCTAACCGAAACCCTTAAGCTTATGCGTAAGATTGAATCTTATTGGAATTTCATCATTTCCCATGGGTTAGTGGAGTAAAAGAAAGTTTTTTCATAGTGAATCTAATTAATTAATATTTCGACTAACGTCGATTCTGTAACGGTTCTTAAATCAAGAGATGTCCCATTAAATTTGATAATCCAGAAGCTTATTAGTCCTTTCATTTATATTATTAAAAAGGTAGGTTGCTTATGCTCTTGCACAGATAGAATACTTAATGACATAAAACCAAATTGATGAGCAACGGTGATGTCAAACTTACAGGCAAAACTCGAAAAAGTTCATCCGAGAAATCTTCTTAAGAGTATGATTAAGGAAAATATACTTAAGCCTTTAACCGAAGAGGAAAATACGCTAGCTTATGAGAAACATTAAAAAATAGAGGTTCTTTTCAGAAGGAATCATTCAAAAAATTATATGCAAGAAAGCAATCTCTTTTTTCCTCAAGAAATTTATTCTTCATATTTAACTACCATCAATAGCATAAAACTTTCTAAAAGAGAGATAGATATTATTTCCTGCATCCTTAACGGGCGATCTGCCAAAGGGATTGCTCAGCTTTTATCCATTGCACCTAAAACAGTAGAGACTCACACTTATAATATGATGAAAAAATTAGATTGTCCTTCACGGGAAAGTCTTATCTCGCTCGCTGAAAAATCAGATAAGCTCCTGCTTCTTAAGGAATATTATCTCAGATTATTGAGTCATTTAGCTTTCGAGCAAACTTTAAAAGATATCTCCAAATTAGGCGGTGATGAAGAAAAGAGTTGTATAATTATTTGTTGGAAGGGGGAGGAGATGATTGCCCTTCTTTTTCAGATTAAAGCTCATCTGGAATTAGTAGGGGTTAAAGTTTCTTTAGAAATTAGAGAAGAATGGCAATCTCTTATGCATTTAATTTCTGATTCTCAATCTGTTTATTTTACACTCTACGCTCTTCCACAGGAATTAGGGAATAAAAAGAGTGGGGGGGAACTCTTTGAAACAAAAAACCTTTTCTCATCTAACGTTTTGTTCCTTGGTTTTGAAAAAGAAACGTTTAGCTATATCTCCGCATCCATTGATGATAATAGATATATAAATTTTTCAGAAAAGAAAGATTATTATTTTTCTATTTTTACTCTTTTGAAGAGACTCTTTTCTCAGAGAAACTTTGATTCTCTTATGGAGGAATTTAAGAAAAAGCATCAGTTTATGACGCGTCCTTCTGAAGTGCCTTCTCAACCATGTCAGCTAACTCCAAAAAAAGGACTCATTTCTTCTCATCTGACGAGATATCTAAAACAAAGAAAATGGTTTTTTGCCGCTCTATTAGTCATTTGTGGTGGAGCTCTTATTTATCAAGGTTTGTATTTACATTCAAAAGGGAAGGAAGTCCTAGGAGCCAATAATCAGCGCTTTGAAATATCACGAGAAATTATTGTTCGTTCTGACCTTAATCTTCCCAATGAGAGAATACTTCTGAAGAGACCTGAACTCATGAGTCAGATTAATGATAAATTAAAAAGCCAATCTGGGATTCAGACGATAGCTCTTATAGGTATGGGAGGAGCCGGAAAGACGACCCTTGCGCGTTATTATGCTCATCAGCAGAAAGCAAGTGTTATTTGGGAGATTAATGCTGAAACGCATGAAAGTCTTCAAGCATCATTTGATCATTTAGCGCAGGCTCTTGCTAAAACAGAAGAAGATCAAGAGAGGTTAAGAGAACTGCAAGGAATTAAGAACTCGGTAGAAAGAGAAAAGAAAGTGGTTCAGTTTGTCAAAGAGCATCTGAAAGCCCACTCAAATTGGTTTCTTCTCTATGATAACGTTGAAAAATTCATCGATATCCAGAGTTATTTTCCACAAGATATTGCGACATGGGGGCAAGGAAAGGTTATTCTTACAACCCGCAATAGCAACATTCAAAATAATAAACATGTTAACTTTAGCCTTTTCGTTGGGGAACTTGATCCTGTCCAAAAGCTGAATCTTTTTTCTTATATTATGAGTAATGGAGGCTCCTCTTTCTTTACCCCTCAACAAACGGCAGAAGCAAAAGCATTTTTAGAAAATCTACCGTCTTTCCCTTTGGATATCTCTATTGCGGCTTATTATTTGAAAAGTTCTAACGTTTCTTATGATCAATTTCTAAAACAAATATATAAATATAATCAGGAATTTGAAAATGTCCAAGTGGATCTTCTAAAGGAGGCAGGGGATTATACAAAAACCCGTTATGCTATTATTACCTTATCTTTACAGCAATTAATAGAATCACATGAGGAATTTAGAGATCTTTTGCTTTTTATAAGCCTTATTGATTCTCAAAATATTCCTAGAGAATTGCTGGAGAGGTATAAGAGCTCGACTACTATAGATAATTTTATTCACCATTTAAAAAAGTATTCTCTCATCACCCATGAGTCTTCTCCCTCTTTAATCTCTACTTTTTCTATCCATCGTAGCACGCAAGCAATAATTTTAATGTATCTTTCTAATATGTTAAATTTAAAGGAAAATAGAAAGATTCTCCTCCCTATTGTAACAACTTTAGATAATTATATGGCTAATTTAGTACATAGAGAAGACGTTCCAAAAATGAAAATTATAGTGAGTCATTGTAATTCGTTATTAACTCATAATCTTTTATTAAATCAAGTTGTTAAAGGGTCTATAAACGCTATTTTAGGAGGGATATATTCTTATTTAGGAGATTATGTAAAAGCTCAAGATCTTCTTAAAGAAGGGTTATTAAATTTAAAAAACAGTAAGGACAATAAGAAAGAAAATTTTAAAATCGCTTGGGTTTTAGAGCAGTTAGGTAGCGTTTATGGTGAATTAGGAAATTATAAACAAGCTAAGGATATTTTTGAACAAAACATTCTGCTTTACAAAAGTTCTTCTAAAGTTCATTTAGGACTTATCCGTACTACAGCTGAGTTAGGATATGTATATAAAGAACTCGGTTATTACAGAAAAGCCGCAGATCTCTTCCAACACAGCCTTACCCTGTATAAGGAATATTTTCCTGAAGATTACGTTGGAATTGCTTGGTCTTTATTATATCTTGGATATCTTTATCAAGACTTAGGCAACTATGAGAATGCAAAAAATTACTATAAGAAAAGCCTGTTAATCTGTAAAACCTACCTTCCTGAAAATCATATTGTCACGGCTTGGGTTCTAAGTCATTTAGGAAATATAGAGAGAAAACTTGGAAACTATGAAACTGCTAAAAATTTAGTCGAACACGCTCTCAGAATTTGCCAAGCACACTTTCCTGATAATCATGTTGGACTTGCAGTCATTTTAGTGCACTTAGGAAAAATATATATGAATAAAAACAATTATAAGGAAGCTAAGCTACTTTTTAACAAGAGTTTGACCATCTTTGAAAATCATTATTCTGGAAACCACGTAAGAATTGCTCTTGTTCTAAGAGAGTTAGCCGCAATTTATCTTTTAGAAAACCAATTAAAAAAAGCTGAGGATTTTCTTAATAAGGCTAATTATATATTTCAAGAAAATAATCATCCACAGGGTTTTGTGATTCTAAAAGATTTAGCAGAACTTCAGCTTACAAAGCTCAACCGTCTTAATAATAAAGAAAAGACTCAACAATCTGAAATCTTAAAAAATCAAGCAATAACTTATTTTAATCAAGCCTTAAAGATTATAAATACACGTTTTCCAGAAGACTCACCCCATGCCAAAAGAATTCAACTTAAGCTTAAAGAATTAGAAAAAAATTAAATAGGATCTTTCAATTAAGGGCATAAAAAAGGGGGGCAAGCCCCCCTTATTTGTAGCCTCTTTTGTATTTTAGTTTGCTTGTCCTGGCTGCATTTCAGGAGCAGATTCCCACTTTTTACGCATTGGCGCAGTCTGTGCTCTATACATCACACTGTCGCTTGGGAGCGGCCTGTTTAACATATAAGGCATTGTGTAAGCGATAGCTGCCCTTTGCGTATATACCGAATAAGGATGCATATAGCTTGGGTACCAGTACATTCCACGTAGACGTGCTGGAGTGTAACCATTCAACAAAGTTGCATTAACATGTGGATACCAGAAGTAACCTCCGTGATAAGCATAAGGGCATTCTGTTCTTCCTTCATAGAATTCAGGTCTATAAGTATCACCCAAATTCATGGGAGGGAAGGTTACAAAAACGCCGCCAATGTCAGCTTCGTTCGGATACTGAGGGTAACCCATATAAGCGTGGTGCTTAGCATGATGCCCGTGATGCTTGGCATGATGTCCATGGTGCTTAGCATGATGTTCATGATGTTTAGCATGATGCCCGTGGTGTGCGTGATGGGCTCCATGATGTTGAGCGGTAGGTTTCTTCATTTGTGAAGAACCAGTGCTTGAACTTGCACTTGGTGCTGTAGCCTCGGTTGACCCCGTGGTTGAAGAGGAAGTTGTCCCCGTTGATTGGTGGGCGCCATCAGCAGCAAGTGATGAACTTTGAGATTCTGTTTGTGAACTCTTATCGTTCATATTATTTGCTGGTTCAGCTTGAACAGCAAAAGCTGAAAGGGCTAGAACTGAAACTGTTGTTAAAATTAAATTTTTCATTAATCCTTCTCCTGTTTTTTTCTTACGAAGATACGCGAATGCTTTCTTCTACGGTCACATCATAACAAAAAAAAAGTTAAAAATTAATGAAAATCATATCTTATTAACCCTATGCTTCTTAAGTTATTGTTTTTAAATCAAAAAAAACCAAGCCAGCCCTAAGAAGATTGCAAAACCCAGAAGATCTGTTGTTGTTGTTAAAAAAGGACCCGCACTAATAGCTGGATCCATTCCCATTTTTTCAATGAGAATTGGCAAAATAACGCCCCAAACAGCTGCCCAGATCATATTAAAGACCAAAGCTCCCCCCAAAACCATTCCCAAAGCAGGGTCGGAGAACCAAAAGGCTGCAATGGTTCCCATGATACCGCCAAAAACGATGCCATTGATGAAACCCACAAGAACTTCTTTCCGGATGGCGCGGCTCATATTAGCCATTCCGAGTTCACGGGTCGCGAGGGCTCTGACGGTGACTGTCACCACCTGCATTCCTGCATTTCCTCCCATAGCTGTGGTTATGGGCATCAGAACCGCAAGGGCGACCATTTTTTGAATGGTTGGTTGAAATTGAGAAATAACTGTGGCGGCTAAAAGCGTATTAATTAAGGTGATAAGAAGCCAGCGAATGCGTGAATACGAAGTGCTAAGAAGGGGTTCATAAAAGTCAGATTCCGTAACACGCAAGAGATGCATAATATCTTTTTCAGCTTCTTCCTCGATAACATCAACAACGTCATCTACAGTGATCATTCCAATAATGCGTCCTGCTGAATCCACAACAGGGGCTGAAACAAGTCCATATTTTTGAAAGAGAAGTGCCACATCTTCTTGATCCATGGTTGCAGGGATTTTTTTAATATCAAGCAACATAATATCCATAATCTTTATAGAAGGTGGTTGACGTAATAAAAGACTGAGAGGGACTCCCCCAATAGGGACATGTTTAGGATCCACAACAAAGAGATCATAAAACTTTTCCGGTAAATTCCTTTCTTCTGTCATATATTTCAAGGCTTCTTCAACAGTCCAGAAATTGGGGACGCAGACGATTTCTCTCTGCATTAAACGGGCGGCACTATCTTCCGGATAGGTCAACACCTCTTCTAAAATGACTCGATCACTTAGGGGAATGTGTTCTAAGATTTTTCTTTGCTGGTCTTCTTCCAAATCCTCAATCAGTGCAACCGCATCATCACTTTTAAGGCGCCCTATGGCCTCTGCCACATCGCGGGTTCCAAGTTGTTCAATAACCTCTTCGCGAACGATTTCATTAAGATGGATAAAAACATAAGGGTCAAACTGAGGTCTTAGAATCTCAATAAGAGAATCCCTCAGTTGGGAGGAAATATATTCGATAACAACAGCAACGTCAGCTGCATGAAGGGGGGCAATGAGATGTTGAACTGCGTCTTTATTGTCCTCTTCTAGGGCCTCTTCCAGTTTACGAATGGTTTCTTGGGAAACTCCATAAAGGGGTTCGTGGTTTTCATTTTCCCGATTCAAATGAGAATCTTTTTCAACCATCTATTATTTTTCCCGTTTTTCTTTTTGTGCATCAACGACGGCCAATGCTGCCATATTGAAAATTCCTCGAACGGTGACGGAGGGCGTTAGTATATGAATTGGCTTGTTCGGCCCTAATAAAATCGGACCTATAGGTTGTCCATCAGCTAAAATTTTTATCATGTTAAAGGCAGTATTTGCTGTGTCTAAGTTTGACATAACAAGTAAATTAGCCTGTCCGGAAAGGGTGGAACTTGGGAAAGTTCTTGAACGGATGATCTCACTTAGCGCGGCATCGGCATGCATCTCTCCGTCAACTTCTAATTTAGGTGCAATTTCGCGAATCTTTAAAAGCGCCTTACGCATTTTAAGAGCAGATTCATCTTGATAGGTTCCAAAATTAGAATGGGAGAGAAGAGCAACCTTAGGAGCAATGCCAAACTGCCGTATTTGTTCGGCAGCAATAACCGCTATTTCAGCAATTTGACAAGCTGTTGGATCGATATTTACATAAGGATCGCAAAAGAAAAAAGAGCCCTTATCCAAAACCATGATGCCCATAGAAGCCGCTACCTCTAAACCTGGTTTTAAACCAACAATATCAAGGATAGAACAAAGATGCTGGCCATAACGTCCCGCAGGCCCACAAAGAGCTGTGTCGGCTTCACCAAAGTGTACCATGAGACATGCAATGACTGAGGAATTTGTTCGTAAAACAAGCTTGGCTAAATCAGGAGAAACGCCTTTACGTTCCATTAATCGGTGATACTCAGTCCAATATTGGATGTAGCGGCTGTCATTTTGAGGATCGACCAATTCAAAGTCTCGATCCATTTCCATGCGCAAATTAAGTCGTTTAATCCGGGCGGCCACAACGCCGCGTCGGCCAATAATGATGGGATAAGCGATGTTTTCTTCAACAACACGTTGGGCCGCTTGCAAAACTCTTTCATCTTCACCCTCAGCAAAAGCAAGACGCAAAGGATTAGCTTTTGCGAGAGAAAAAATGGGCTTCATAACAAGACTGGAGCGGTAGACAAATTCAGAAAGCTTTTGTTTATAAGCTCCTAGGTCGGAAATAGGTCGTGTGGCAACGCCTGTTTTCATAGCTGCCTCTGCAACAGCTGGAGGAAGTTCCGTGATAAGGCGGGGATCAAAGGGTTTAGGAATGATATAATTTTGACCAAACTGCACGTCTTCATGGGTATATATAGCGGTTACAACATCGGAAGGGTCTTGGTGCGTCAAGTCAGCAAGCGCCTTCACACACGCTAGTTTCATTTCTTCATTAATTGTGGTTGCGCCCACGTCAAGGGCCCCTCTAAAAATAAAGGGAAAACATAAAACATTGTTCACTTGGTTAGGATAGTCAGACCGGCCAGTCGCTATAATGGCATCGACGCGGACTTCTTTTACTTCTTCCGGTAGAATTTCAGGAATAGGATTTGCTAGAGCAAAAATGATCGGATGATCAGCCATTGTGGCAACCATCTCTCCTTTCAAAATCCCTCCTGCAGAAAGTCCTAAAAAGAGATCCGCTCCTTTAATGGCTTCAGCTAAGGTACGGACTTTCTTTTCGGTCGCATATCGTGCCTTATTCGGATCAAGATTCTCCCGGCCTTTATAAATAACACCTGCTTGGTCTGTGGCAATTATATTTTCTTTTTTAAGCCCCAAGCTTACAAGAATGTCTAAGCACGCAATCGCCGCTGCGCCCGCACCAGAGGTGACGAGCTTCACCTCTTCAATCTTCTTTTTGACAAGTTTGATGGCATTTAAGGCTGCTGCACCAACAATAATAGCCGTTCCATGCTGATCATCATGAAAGACAGGAATTTTAAGCCGCTTTTTTAACTCCTTTTCAACTTGGAAACATTCAGGGGCTTTAATATCTTCAAGATTAATGCCGCCAAAAGTGGGTTCAAGACTGGCAATGATTTCTATTAATTTCTCAGGATTTGATTCATTCACTTCAATGTCGAATACATCAATGCCTGCAAATTTTTTAAAGAGAACGGCCTTTCCTTCCATTACGGGCTTTGCAGCTAAGGGGCCAATATTTCCAAGGCCAAGGACGGCTGTCCCATTGCTGATGACAGCGACAAGGTTAGCTCTGCCCGTTAAATAGGCGGCCTCTTGCGGATCTTTCTCAATAGCTGTACTTATAGCAGCGACACCAGGAGAATAAGCTAAGGCCAGATCATCTTGGGTCGACAAGGGCTTTGTCGCCACAATCTTTAGCTTTCCAGGAGGATTTTGGCGATGATACTCAAGTGCTCGCTGATAAAGAGTTTCTTCCACGTTACGCTCTCCCCTTATGAACACTCAAGTATATACTACTTAGAGATAATTAGCACTATGGTGCGGTCGAGAAGACTCGAACTTCCACGGGATCTCTCCCACAGCGACCTCAACGCTGCGCGTCTACCAATTCCGCCACGACCGCATTCAGTTTTGACTTCCCCCTTTTAAGAGAGGGTGGTACACCTGGAATAACAAATCTATCCAGTTGCTGCAAGCGTGTTTACACGGAAATGAATATGAGAACAAGCCCAAAGAATTCAAATATTTTCGAATGGAAATCTCAAGAGGAATTAATTCCTTATCCTAAGGCTATAAAATGGATGGAAAATCGAGTTCAAGACTTACAAAAAGGAGAGGCTCCCCCTTGTGCATGGTTTTTAGAACATCCTCCTCTTTATACATTGGGAAGTCGAGGAAAAGACGAAGATATTTTTTCCTCAGCAAAGCTTCCTGTTTTTAAAACAGGCCGTGGGGGCCAAGTCACCTACCATGGCCCTGGCCAGCGAATTGTTTATCTGATGATTGATTTAAAAAACCATTACGAAGATATAAGGCGTTACGTCTATGAACTGGAAGGATGGATTATTGACGCGCTTCACCATTTTGGCGTCAAAGGAGAGCGGCGAGAGGGGCGTGTGGGTATTTGGGTTCAAAAGGCAGGAAAAGATTTTAAAATAGCTGCTCTGGGGGTCCGAGTTCAAAAGTGGGTAACTTCCCATGGTTTTGCTTTAAATATCAATCCTGACCTTAAGGCCTATGATGACATCATTCCTTGCGGATTGAGTCAATATGGCGTGACGTCTCTTCAAGATCTTGGAATTGTCACATCTATGGAGGAGGTCGATGCCATCCTTCGTCAAACCTGTCCCTTTGCTCCATGCGCATAATTGTTCACCTCACCCCAAAGGCCTCCCAAAATAAGGTTGAGGGTTGGACCGAAGATGTTAAGGGAGAGAAGATTTTACGCGTCAAAGTGACCGCCGTTCCGGAAAGTGGCAAAGCCAATGACGCCTTGATAAAGCTTTTAAGTGCCTTTTTTAAGGTCCCTAAATCCAAAATTTCTCTCATTAGGGGCGCGACTTCGCGCGTAAAACACCTTGATATTCAAGAGGATGGATAAGTTTTTTCATGGTTTCTGTAGATTATTACCGATATACGTACAAACTTAAATAAAGGAGAATAAATTCCTCTGCATCATTTCTAATGCTTTAGATTTCAATAAGATATAGAAATACGATGAGTAGAGAGTTGCTTTTTTGACTAAGATCACATATCTAAAAATTATTGTGACTGTTTTTTTATTAAGAGAATTATTATGAGTGTTCAAGTGTGTAGTTTTTTAAGAATTTTAAGAACTACAGCGTTAATTTCCTTTGTCTGTTTCTCTTCTTCTGCTGTTTATGCCATGGATGATGGAGATGATATTTTAGATAGGGTACTATGCCGAACAACAGGCTCTAATCTTTATGCTTCAGCTTCTGCATTACGAGGAATAACATACCGAACAACAGGCTCTAATCCTGATGCCGTTCACAAGCGCTCATTTATTTTTTTTGAATTGGAAAAAGCTGGCTATGATCCTACAAAGCTTTTAGAAATTAATATTAATCACCGCACTCCGGATGAGAAATTCAGTCCCAAGATAGCTTTCTTTGATGATAGTACTAACAAATACTGTCCAATAGGAAAGTTGCCGGAGTCTGAGGATTTTACAAGCACATCTTATTTTGTAGATTTATCTCCATTGTATTCTTACCTGCTTACTTACGAGAAACCGAAGGTGTTAAAACTAAGTTTTATAAGTGGTGTAAGTGACATTCATTCTGTTACGCTTCAACAAGACGAGATGGACAAAAAAGTTCTGCAATCCGTAGTTTTGGGAGACATAAGAAGCGAGAATCAACCAACAAAACTCGTTGTAACTTCGCCTGAACGGTCTAATTCTAATGAATGGTCAACAAGTCACAGGGTAATACCTAGACCTAGCTTTGCTTTTTCTGAGCTACCAAGCATAATAACGTCACTGACTCCAGCTATTGTTGAGGCTCTTTTACAAACAGGAGAAACTCAAATGGAGACCTTTAAAAGACTTATTGAAAGGACAGATCTTCCCTTTTCTCATCGCCTGAAAATTGCTCACTCTCTGGGAGAGCGTGCCTTATTTACATTAGCTACAGATGAGCGGAATAAACTTGAAGATCGGGTATCCGCTACTCAATATTTAGAAGGAGCTATGAAAATTATTGCCGATCGTAAGATGCAAAGGCTTTTGGAAGGCATGTCTAATAAGGATCCTTCAATTTCTGCATTACGAGGAATAACTTTGCCTGAAGGGTATAATTCTAATGAATGGTCAAAAATTCACTGCGAAATCACTATGCCAGAGCGTCTCTTACTTAAATATGAGATACATCAATCGAATAAATCGCGTATCTACGACTAAACACCTAGAAAATCCCGCTGCATCACTTCTAATGCTTTAGATTTAGACGGCTATACCACACGGAGGGGATTATTTGTTGTGCAAACTACTTTTTTCTTTATTTTTTAACAAGATGCTAAAATATGATGAGTAGAGAGTTGCTTTTTTGACTAAGAATACGTATGTTACAACTGTAAGTTTATTGTCAATTTTTTTATTATGAGTGTTCAAATGTATAATTTTTTAAGAACTACAGCCTTAACATCCCTTATTTGCTTCTCTTCTTCTGCAGTTTATGCAATGGCTGAGGATCCTTCAGCTTCATCAGGAACAATATACCGAACAACAGGCTCTAAATCCGAGCTCTCTTTTAAACTCGAACTAGCTGAAGTTGATCCTGCCCTTCCTCTAAAAGTTAAAATTAATCACCGTAGTCCGGGTAGGGAAAAGACTCACGTAATGTTGTTTGATCCAAACGATAATAAATACGTTAAGTTAGCAAAGATGGAAAGGTCTTATGATTTTATAACAACATCTTATCGGCTAGATCTGGAGGATACAGAAAAACTGTATTCTTATTTTGATCATTTAAAACAACCAATAATGTTAAAATTAAGCTTTCAAGGTGGTGAAAGTGATATTCATTCTATCAAGCTGATACAACATAGAAGCTCTGAAAAAAAAGTTCTGCAGTCCGTAGTTTTGGGAGACACAAAAAGCGAGGGACGACCAGAAGTCTTGATGCTTTTTCCTGAAATGCCTAATCAATGGTCAGCACCTGAAACATTAACACCTAGATCTAGCTTTTCTTCTTCTGATGTGCCAATCTTCACAATGACTTCGGCTATTTCTGAAGCACTTCAACTAGAAAGAAGAGATAAAAAACAGGCCCTCAGGAAACTTATTAGCGATCAAACAGTTCCCTTTTCTGATCGTTTAAATGTTGCACTTGCAGTTGCCAAAGATGCAGTTGAGAAGGATCTAGGAATAGAAACAGCTACATTTCTACTCTCCTACCTTATGGATGAAAAAAATATTTCTTCTTCTGATCGTTTAAAAGTTGCGAAGGTTGCTGAAAGCATGGAAGAAGGACAAGGGATATCTTTGCTCTCCCAGTTTATTAAAAATGCTACACTTTCCTTTTCTGATCGTTTTGCAGTTGCCAGATTCGTGGGAGAGGCTGCCTTCTTTAAATTAGCTAAGGATCAATTTAATGGATCCGAAAATCGTGCATCAGCTGTTGAGCATTTAAAAGGAGCTATGAAAATTATTGCCGATCGTAGGCTGCAAGAAGATGGAGGTTACAAGATTATAAGCAGCGGACAGATTGTTTCTTCAGCTCCATCGTCTTCAAGCTCAAGCTCAACTCCAGCTGTACCTGCTTCGAGATTAGACGCTCTCAGCTGCTATATGGGACAACCAAGTTTTCCCTACGCAACACGTGGATTTTCCGCCTTTGAGGGTACACATAGATGGACTGAAGGAACGGAAGCTGAAATAATTTTTCCTTTAAAAACAATGAGTCCGCGCCCTTTCCGCGTTTCTTTTTTGAATACGAGAGCTCTTGTAACTGGTAGTTACAAACAACATCTCCTCGTAAAGTTGAATGGGAGGATGGTTGGTCACTATACTTATACACTTAGCGATAACAATAAAACAATTGAGTTCCCTCTTGAACATGATGACTCAGCAACAATTACATTTGAAACCCTCAATGCGATAAGTCCTTTTGACTTAGAGATAAATGCTGACAAAAGAAAACTTGGCATATCATTTAGAGAGGCCAAGCTTCAATATTAATCAGGTAAAGGCTCTCATCGCAAGCAGCGGAATATTCAGAGAGCCTCAGCTAGCGGTTGACTTATAAGCGCATACCCTTTCTCGTGCTTCGGGGTACGACTTCGCATATAAAACACCTTGAGATTCTGTAAAATTCAGATTAATACTTTTAGACTTAAGACATTACGGAGAAATGAATGACCGTTGTTCGCGTTTTATGGGTCATTATGGGCCTTTTACTTTTAACAGGAATTGCTGTGCTCTCCATGTGGGGCATTCCGGCTCCTTCTGTCCGTATCGAGAAAATAATTCCGAATGATAAACTCCCTCAATAAGCCTTTTCTATTTCTTCTGGTTTCTTCTCTTTTGATAAGCCCCTCTGTCTGGGCTCTTCCTGTGCAGCTTCTTCCAAATAAGGAAGGGGGAAGGGCTCCTTCTTATGACTTTCCTGTTGAGCTTCAAACTAATGGTTTTTGGGAAGGAACTTCCTCCACCGTTATAGAACAATACTTTTCAAAAATTCCGCTTCGTCTTACCTCTCCTACCTTAAGGGCCTTGAGGGAGGAGGTTTTAAAAGAAAAATTTGAGCTACTTCTTACAAATTCCTCTTATCAAGAAAAGTTTTTTGAGTTGCTAGCGGAGAGTGGGGAGCTGGTAAGTGCTGAGAATTTCTTGATTAACTCAACTCTTCCTCATAAAGACAATAATTTTCTTAACCTTTTCTATTGGGCTGGAAAATCAGAAAAAGCCTGCGAAAAGGTGGCTAACTTGATGCGTATGTCTCCCAGCTTGGAGATAAGGGCACAAAATGTTTATTGCCTTTATTTTAATGGAGAGAAAGAGCGGGCAAAAATTGCCTTTGAACTTTTAAATGAATCGGATAAGGCCGTTCCACCACTTTTAAATGCCCTCTTTGATCCTTCCCTCACGCCCACTTTTGAAGACGCCATGGGACGTTCTCCCTTTCTTCTCACCCTTTGGTGTGCTTTGCAAAAGAACATTCCAGAGAAAAACCTTAAAGCTCTTTCTCCAGCAGCTTTGATGTTGATTGCGAATGCTGAAAAAATGCCCCAGGAAACACGACTTTTAGCGGCTCAGTTTGCCTTAGAGCATGGTTTGACAACGCGTCCTGACGTTCAGTTGCCAAAACAGCGAGAGCCTCAAAACTCGGCACTAATACAAGAACTTCTGGAAGGGCGTGAGGAATGTGCTGACAAAGATTTAGAACTCTTAAAGGATGCAGCAAAGAATAAACGAAAGGGAGAGGTTTTGCTTCTAACCCTCAGTCTTTTAGGCGAGACTCCTTTGGAAGATATCCCTCCCACAAGGCTGACGAGTTTATTAAAAGCCCTTACCAACGTAGGATATGATCAGCAAGCAAAGGCTTTAGCTGCTGAGTATCTTGTGGCCAAAACAGAGCCTGCGCATGAAAATTTTTGATCCTTTCTTAATGACAGAGCTGATCTTTCAGGTGATATAGAATTACCTCTCCCACAAAGGGGAGAGGTGAAACAGATTGATTTTACTCACAAATCTTCATGCGTAGGTCTTGGTGGTCAAAGATTTATAGTTTTACTTCAGCTAATGGCGCTTCTAAAATTTCGGGTGAGGATGTAAGAAGGGTCCAAACGCCCATGAGTTTCTTGAGGGGCTGAATGAAGGTTCCCAAAATTCCGACTTGATGAAAAGAATCGTCTTCTGAGTCATCCACAAGAGAAGCGAGCCCTTCAAGTAAAGTTTTAGATGGCGGATAAATAGCAATGCCGGCAGTGGGGGAAAGGCCTGCTTCTTTCTTTGCTAAAGCAATCGCCGTGGGAAGGCCTCCCAACTGATCCACGAGGCCTAAGGCTAAGGCTTGCTCTCCCGTCCATACACGGCCGCGAGCCACCTTTTCCACTTGTTCGGGAGTCATATGACGGTTTTGGGCAACACGGGTTGTGAAGACCTGATAAATATCATCCATCATGGCATTAAGTTTCATCCATTGAGCTGGATTAAAAGGTTGTGTAAAGCTCCACATGGTTGCATTGTCGCTTGTAGAAATGTTACCAATATGAACTCCTAATTTTTCAAGAAAACCAGAAAGAATAAACTTGCCTCCAAAAACCCCTATGGAGCCGGTTAACGTTGCAGGCTGAGCTACGATTTTCGATCCTGCTAAAGAAACCCAATAGCCTCCTGATGCTGCGGCATCACTCATCGAAATAATGACAGGTTTTTTTGCCACCTGCTGCGTGTGGCGAATAACATTATAGATTGTCTCGGAGGCCACTGGCGATCCGCCAGGACTGTTAATACGATAAACAATCGCTTTTACATCCTTATCATCAGCGGCCTGTTGAAAAGCTTTCTCTGTTTCATTAGAGGAAATAACAACCTCATCAAGAGCCGAGTGACCGCCATCCCTTTGAATTGGGCCTGAGCCAAAAATCAAGGCGACCTTATCTCCTGAAACGGGGAGTTGAAAGTTATGAAGGTAAGAGGCCATTTTCAAGAAAGCAATGTGTTGTCCTAAGCGCTCTTTTATAACTGCCGTAAGTGCCTGACGAAACTCAATTTTGTCCACAAGTTTTTCTTTGAGGGCTTCTTGGGTCAAATAAGGACCATTCGCAATGAGAAAACGAACATGATCGTGAGAAAGCTTGCGATCCTTTGCGATGCTTTCTACAATTTGGGAAAGGATAGAATCAGCAATGGCTTGTTGAGCTTCACGGCTTGCCTCAGAAAAATCCTCTCGCGTGAACATTTCTATAAAGGATTTGTATTCTTTTCGCTGCGCTATTTCTGGAATTACGTCGAGCTTTTCTAAGGCATTCTTTCCAAAAGGGAACTCTAAATTAATTCCCGTTAGATTAACCGTTCCAAGGGGTTGAAGCCAGATTTCTTCACAAGCGGTGGCTAAATAATAAAGACCTGTTCCAGAAGAAGATTCTCCAAAACTATCCGAATAGCACCAGCTAGGTTTCCCTGAATCTCTAAAAGTCACAAGCGCCTCTCGAAGTTCTTGCAATTGAGCTGTGCCGAGACTGGGAGATTCAATGCGAACGACGAGGCCTTTTATTTTATCATCGGAGGCAGCTTTGATGATTCCTTGGGTGAGCTCATAAAGAGAGGCTTCTTTTCCAAGAAATAGAGACCCAATTCCTTTTGAATCCGCATGTTCAACATAAGTTCCATTGAGGATGACGGAGAGGACGGAATCTTTTTTTAGGGGTTGTGTTGAGGGAGAAAAAGGCCCAATTCCTCCAAGATAGAAGAAGAAAATTAGACCCACAAAAATGATCCCTATAGCAGAGCAAATCCAAAAAAATGTTGAAAAAATAAATTTCAATACACTGCGGATCATTTAGATCTCCTTTAAAATTTAATCATGTCCTTCAACGACAAGAGTTATATCAGGTGCATCAATTGACTTCATGCCTATTGCATGATAACCCGAATCCACATGGAGCACTTCTCCTGTTGTACCGCTTCCCAAATCACTTAATAAGTAAAGGGCTGCGCCTCCCACATCTTCAAGGGATGTATTTCGCTTTAAGGGAGAATTGTACTGATTCCACTTCATAATATAACGAAAATCACCAATACCTGAGGAGGCAAGGGTTTTGAGCGGACCTGCGGAAATCGCATTTACCCGAATATTATCGCCGCCTAAGTCCACGGCTAAATAGCGAACGCTGGCCTCAAGGGCGGCCTTCACAAGGCCCATAACGTTATAATGGGGCATGACCTTTTCTGCTCCATAATAGGTCAGGGTTAAAAGGCTTCCACCCTCTTTCATCATGGGAGCAGCATGACGGGCAGCTTCCGTAAAGGAATAACAAGAGATATCCATGGAGTTTAGAAAATTTTTGCGGGAAACGTTGACGTACTTTCCCTTTAATTCATTCTTATCAGAGAATCCAATGGCATGAACAACGAAATCAAGAGAATCCCAACTCTTTTGAAGAATCTTAAAGGCATTCTCAGTGCCGTTTTCTTCACTCACATCGCAAGGAATCACAAGGGAAGATCCTACAGAACTGGCCAAAGGTTCCACCCGTTTTTTAAGGGCTTCACCTTGGTAAGTAAAGGCGAGCTCGGCTCCATGTTCTGAAAGAGTACGTGCAATCCCCCAGCCGAGAGATATATTGTTAGCAACGCCCATAATTAGGCCACGTTTGCCAGCCATTAAGGTAGATTTCGTCATGAAAAAGTCTCCAATTCTTTAAAGCCCTTAAAATAAGCGCACCTGTTATTAAGGTCAAGTGAATTGGTGAGAAGGTCAGGGTCACTGCTAAAACCTTTCAAAATTTCATGAGGGAGAACATCGAAACGAGGAAGGGAAGTCCACAAAATGCCACAAGAGATGGCGTGTTCAGTGTAAATTTTGGTGACGATGTCGCGATAAATGACCATTTGTTTCAAAATGGAAGGCGGAATGTCCTCGAGTTTGGAAGGGGCCTCTCGGTGGGTTTTATAATCAATAATGAGGATTTGCTCTTCCATAATGACCAAACGATCGATTTGTCCGGAAACCCAATGATCTCCAAGTTTTCCTTCAAAGGGAACTTCGCCAAGCGAAGAGGGGGTATAAAAATCAGGATAGGTGTTGAGAACCTTCAGGGTCGTTTCTATCATTTCTTGGGCTAAATCCTGAGGAATGTCCTCCTTCTCTAAAAAGCGTTCTGCAGCCCTCTCCCGCAAATCGGTAGGTAGAGAAGGTAAAAATTCCAATAGCTTATGGATTAAAGTGCCCCGTCGTGTCCCAAATTCGCCTAGCGTCGTGTGATGAAACTCGATTTCCTCTCCCTCAAGTTTTGAGGGGGTGAGAAAGAGAGGAAGAGTTTCAGGAAGAGGAGGCGTTTTAAGCCATTGAGGTACGGAGAAGGAGATGATGGCAGAAGGCTTATAGGGATTGTTCTGTTCTTTTTTAGGAGAGGAGAGGCGTAAGCCTTTGCCTTCCCTAAAATCAAATTCTTCGCCCACTTTTTGAAGTCCTGCCTTCACCATGTCATACCAAGAATTCTGAGAGGCTGCTTCCCACCCGCAGACGTAAAGGGCATCCTCTGCCCGGGTAAGGGCCACATAGAGGAGGCGATTATATTCTTCCTGCTGTTTTAGTTTGATGTGCTGCTTGATTTCCTTTGTAAGAGAGATTTCTTGAGCGTTCGGAGGCAACCATAAAAGAGTATCTTCAAAAAAAGCAAAAGGGGGCATATCTACAGGAGCTTGAGTGGTATCGGGAAGAAAGACAATAGGCGCTTGAAGGCCTTTTGAACCATGAACGGTCATAATTCGCACCTGATTGCTTTGATCTAAATCCCGCTTAAGCTCAATGGTTTCTTGGCTGACCCATGCCAAGAAGTTTTGAAGAGAGGGCGTTTCCTTTTCTTGAAAGAGAAGGCAGAGATTTAGGAATTCATCCAGAGAATCCAGAACCTCAGGTCCAAGGCGGGTGTGCCATTTTTTGCGCCCTTCCAAAGGGCCTAGGATTTGACTAAAAAGGGCAAATGGCGTCAAAAAATCTACCTGAGATAAAAGTTTTTCTAAGAAAACGCGGGTGTTTTTAAACTTCTCCAAGGTTTGAAGACGCTGCCACAGGGATTTATTTTCCCTTCCTTGAGCGAGTACAAAAAGGTCCTCTTCCGAAAAGTTAAAAAGGGGCCCTTTTAAAACCGTGGCAAGGGTTAAATCATCTTCGGGAAGGAGTAAAAATTCGGCAATCTTTAAAAGGTCTTGAACGCCAATGCCTTCTAAAAGCCACAGCCGATCAATGCCAGCAACAGGAATGTCAAGCTCTTTAAGGGCTTTGATGAGCTTATCTACAAAGGAAGTTCGCCGCCGCACAAGGATAAGAATATCGCCTGGAGCCGTTGGACGGGTAAGGGGGCCTTGACCAGAAAGCCATCCTTGAATGGTTTTAGCAATCTGATGAGCCAACTTTTTTTGCGGAGAGGAAAATCCTTGATAATCAAGGGCAGGTTGCCAGGAGGAGAGGGAGGCTTTCTCTTCTTTTTTAAGGAGAGGCCAGAGCTCAACGTGTCCGGGAGCGTTTTTCCGGAAGGCGTGGTGTTCGAGGGCAACGGAAGACAAAGGTGCTATTGAAAAAACTGCATCAACGGTGGATAGAATTTCTGGCGTTGAACGAAAGGAGACGTTCAAATCTATGTCTTCCCATTTTTTTCCTGAATTTGAGGCAAAACGCCTCAAATCATTCTGCATTTGCGTGAATACAGCTGGATCAGCGCCTTGAAAACTATAAATAGATTGCTTTCCATCACCCACAACGAAGAGGGTCCGGTTACACGTTTCGGTGGCAGCATTCGCGTAAAATTCTTCCGCCAAAGCCCGGATGACCTGCCATTGAGCGGGATTGGTATCTTGAGCTTCATCCACAAGAATATGATCGAGACCTCCATCCAGCTTATATAGAACCCAATGACAACCAGGGTTTTTCAGGAGTTCTACGGTTTTAAGAATCAAATCATCATAATCCAGAAGGGAGAGCTCTTTTTTAAGCTTTTCATAGACCTTAAGGAAAGCAGTGCTATAGCTTAGAAACGCTTTGGAGAGATGGGAAATGGTTAAGGCATTCTCTTTTTGTTTCCAGGCCTCCACTCGCAACACTTCCGCCTCCATTATCTCTTTAAGATGAGGAAAGTTGAGGGCTACGTTTTGGGTTAAAAGGCGAGCACGGGTTTCTCCTTGCTGGGTTAAGAAAACATTCACATAGGTTTCATAATTTTGGATTTTTTCATCATCAGGGAGATTTAAAAAGTGAGAAAGGATCTCTCCTCGCTCTTGATCCGTGGGGCTGCCTTTAGAGAAACCGATAAGTTCCTTTTTAAGCGTCTCCTGGGGGATGCCGTTGAGAAGTGCCTTGAAAAGGTCATTCTTTGTGAGTCTTACAACGCCTAATTTTTCCTCAATTTTTTGGGGAGAGAGGCCATGAAACAAAGACCTGTTTTCTAAAACAAAATGGGTCAACTCTTCCAAGGTGTCCTCACTAAACTTCAGAATGAGATCCTGTGCTGTCTCTATTACGGCGTGGGAAGCTTGACGTCTCAGCTTAGCTTGTTCGGTGACATCGGCAATTTCAAAAAAAGGAGAAAGCCCCGCTTCCAAGGGAAAGCGCTTTAAAAGAGCTTGGCAAAAGCTATGGATCGTTTGGATTTTAAGGCCGCCGGGGGCATCTAGAATGAGGCTGAAAAGGTGGCGCGCTCGCTTTGTTTTTTCAGGTGTTGGTGCGTGACCTTGGAGCGTTTCAAGGGAGAGACGCAAGTCTTTTTCATTCAAGATGGCCCATTCCCCAAGACGCGCCCGAACTCGATTGGCCATTTCGGCGGCTGCCGCCTTGGTAAACGTTAAGCATAAAATACGCTCTGGGGCGCACCCTTCCAGGAGAAGATTCAGGACGCGATCCGTTAAAACCTTTGTTTTTCCTGAACCAGCGGAGGCAGCCACCCACGCGCTATGGTGGGGATGGGCAGCGATGCGTTGAGAGGTGGAGGCGAGTTGATGAGGCATTACATTTTTCCCCATTCTTCAAGGCGTGCGAGATGGGCATAATCATTATATTTCAGGCCCTTTTCAGGGAGAGGCCGTGCGGGATAAGGCGTTGTCTCATGTTCAAATAATCGCACCATTTTCTCAAGACCTTCAAGGGCTTTTGAGGAAAGCTCATGAGGATCACCGGGAAGGGTCTTGATCGTTCCTCCTTTGCTATCTCCTTTTAGAATCCAAAATTGAAGACTTTCAATTTGGGTTGAGGTAATGCCTTCAAAGCCCATTTGAAGAGCGATGGCGCCTTCCAAAGGAAGCTGCGGGGAAAATCCCAGTTGGACATCCTGATCGGAGGGAGCGAGTCCCGTTTTATAATCAATAAGGCGGAGGGTTCTATTGGGAAGGATATCAATGCGGTCCGCCTTCGCTGTGCATTCAAAGATCCCTTTTTTCGTTGTCAGAGACAGTTTTCCTTTGATTTCTGTATGAGTTACTGTACCGGGTAGGCGTGTTTCTCTTTCATTGTGGATAAACCATTGGGCCAGGTTTTGAAAACGCGGCCACCAAAACAGCCTGACGGAGGGCTCATGTTCATGAGCTTCAAAAAGATTTTTCCCAATAAAAAGTAAGATATTCAGCGCGTTTTTTTGAAAGGGGTCAGGGCACATTTTGAAGAATTGATCGAGAGCATTATGAATTAATGTCCCTCGGTCGGAGACTTCAACTTGCGGGTTTAAAGGATCGAGCGGAGAGAGACCTAAGATGTGGCGGGCATACAAAGCATAAGGATCGCGCATCCAGGTTTCCACTTGCGTTACCGAAAGACGTCTTGGACGTGTTTCTACAGGAGGTGTCGGCAGGGGCGGTGAAGGGGGCGCTATTTCTTCTGGAAGGTCTAAGCTGCGAGCCCACTCCAGAAGGTGGGAGTCATGGGGAAGGGAGAGACTCCATCCCTTTAAGTAAACCTCAAGACGTTCGAGCCATCGACAAGCAAGGGTCGGTGTGCCATCAACTTTTAAGGCTCGAGTTAGGTAAACCTTAGCACTGGAAAAGGCTTGTCCGAAGTCGTGTGAGGAGAGACCAATGCGTCTTTCTGGGGCGGGAAAGCCCATCTCTTTGCGCATGGGGCGATTGAGCCAAGGGTCAACGTCAATGTCAGGGGGCCAACTTCCTTCATTAAGGCCTCCCAAAATCATAACGTCCGCATGGAAAAGGCGTGCTTCGATTGGTCCCAAGATGGCAAGGCGCGGATGTTTTTGTGGTCGGAAATGTAAATTTTGTCCTTGAAAGAGTTCCTTAAGAAGGTCCGGATAGTCTTGAAGAGAAAGGTTTGGAAAATCTTTTGCTGCTTTTTGTATATTTTCGAAAAAAGCTTTCACACTTTCGCCTCGCCCCCCCTTCCAGAGTTGACAAGCTCCCTCCTGATCTGTGGTAAGTTTTTCGGCAAGCGCTCTGTGTTCTTCTGCAAAGGTTGAAAGTGACGTGTTTTTCAGGGAGCGGAATCTTTGACTCATTTCATAAAAGTCTTGAAGCCAGGGAGGGGTTTTAAATCTTCCCTTTCGTAGCCAAGCTTTTTCAAACTGCCGTATGATGGGGCGCATCGCTCCTGAAGATTGTCCCATATGAAAAAGAGGATGTTTGAGAAGGGATAAAAGAGCCACATGATTGTGTGGGGTTGCGGCAAACTCGGCGCAGAGCTTTAGAAAAATTCCGGGTGGGGTAAGATCAAGGGCATCCCCTGAAGAGCTATCAATTTCAATATTCCAACGCTTGAGTTCCCACCTGACCCGCTCAGCAAGTTTAAGGTCGGAGGTGATAAAAGCAATCCTTTGCCCCGGTATTTCAAGGTGCTGACGCAATAAAAGGGCAATGACAAGGGCTTCCTCTTGAGGGGTTGCACAGCTAAGGGAGGCAATGCCGTCGAGAGCTTTTTCAGAAGGGGGGGCTGTAAAAGAAAAAGAAGGTTTCAGCGCATGAGAAAAGAGAGAGGCCCTTTCCGATAAGGATTTATCTTCTGCCCGTAGAGCAGGCCACAGAGGAACATCAGATGGGGTAAGACCCATCTTCTCTAAGAGACGCGTGGGAGCGTATTGGGGGTGGCAAGGGTCGATGTTTTCGAGATCCTCTTTCCTAAGATTCGAATTGAGTCCTGGCAGGATTACAGCCCCTTCGGGAAGGGCAGCGACGGCTTGGAGGAGCTTTGCGGTGGCGGGCATGGTTCCTGTGGAGCCGGCGGCAAGAACGGGATGAGTAGGGGGCGAAAGCTCCCAGCGCTTTAAGAGAACCTCAACCAAGTCATGGTGGTGGGTATAAGGTTCAAGGAAACCCGTCTCCGCAATGATTTTAGGCCAGTGGGTTGTGATAATTTCAAGAAAATTAAGGGTTAGCTGCCAATGTTGGGCCAGCTCGGTCGGCACCAGGTGAACAAGACTTTCCCAAGAAATGTCCTCGATGATGGCCTGATCCATCAATTTGATAAGGCTTTTTGCCAATTTAAGGGAGAGGAGAGGGGAGGAGGGCAGCTCCGTTTTTTTTGTGTATTCTTGGATGAGGTTGGTGAGAAGGCCAAGACGCATGAAGGGCGGAATTACTGGCTTTAAGGTAATTTCATCTTGAGGAGAGCTGAGCCATTCCTGATCTTCATCTAAATCTCCTAAGGGGGAAAATTTCGGCAGTAGGAGAGGCTTTTCGATGTTTTGATCTCTAAAGGCGCGTTTGACTTCAAGACACGCCCGACGCGTGGGAAGGTAAACTTCCATTCTCGCCAGGGTAAGAGGATCTTTTTCTCCCAAACGCAAAAGCCCCGCTGCAAGGCTTTTTAAAAAAGAATATTCAGAAGGAATGTTATAAACGCCGGCCATAAATTACTCTAGTGTTTCTCTGAGAGAACTATAACGAAGATTGGCCGGTTAAACAGCAGGGAAATTTATCGAGAATAACTATTCCAAGGAATGGCGATGCAATTTTCTGTCAGGAGGAGAGGAATACCTCACACTATTAACATAGCATGTTAAGATTGTGAGGTATAGAGAAAGTTCGCTATGTTCTTAGCCCATATAGAGATGTCACAAAGCCAAAAAAACATTGGTTTTATTATTGTGAGTCCACCGCAGAAGATCTTGAAGGTGCTTCAAGAGTATTATTCATAAATGAATTTCTTTTTAGCTTGGTTTTCCTTAGCTAGAGTGATGGCTTGTTTCAATTTTTGATCTAGAATTTCTCTCGAAGGTAGTTCTGTTAAATATTGAGCAACGTGGATTCCTGTCTTATCCATTTCCAAATACTCAATATCATCTTGGTCCTTTCCAGCGCAAAGAATAATCCCAACAGGTTTTTCTTCTCTAGGGAGTCTCTCATTTTTATCAAGCCAGTTGAGATACCATTCCATTTGTCCTTTATGCGCAGGGTCAAATTCCCCTAATTTTAAATCAATGGCTATCAACCGACTCAATCTACGGTTAAAAAATAGGAGATCCAAGTACCGGTCTTTTTTTCCGGTACTCATCCTTTTTTGACGTGCGACAAAACAAAAATCAGAACCAAGTTCTTGTAAAAACTCCATAATATTATTGAGAATCAGGGTCTCAAGATCTTCTTCCGATTGGTAGTCGTGCCCATTAATAAAATTAATGAAATAAGGATCCTTAAAGATTAGTTCTGCCGTCATTTCATCGTTGGATTGAAGCTTTGAGATTTGTGATTTAATCACGTTATCTGGTTGTTTGCTTAAAGAAGTGCGTTCATAGAGTCGACTATCCAACTGTTTTTTAAGAGCACGTACGCTCCAATTCTGCATACGACACATTTCAGTATAGAAATTTCGCTTAAGCTCATCGTCAATTGAACAAATCAGAATAAAGTGAGACCAAGACAATTGTCTCGACAGTGTCGAGATAATCTTTTTATCCGGAAAAAGCTTAGCAAATTTGATCATTCTAAAAATATTAGGCCTGCTGTAACCTCTTCCATATTTTAAGGAAAGCTCACTTACAAGAGAAACGACTATGTTCTCACCATATTCAGCACGTTGAGATTTTAAGAATTCTTCATCAATGCGCTTACCAATCAACCAACAAAGCACAACTTGCGTTGAATTGTATTCACGAGCAACATGGTTTCTTGCTTCTTCAATTAGTTGACTGATATCATCAACTAATAACTTAGTAGGGTCAATTAATGGAGCTTGTTGCTTTGCAATGGAATTTTTTATATCTGTCAATCTCCCCCTCTTTGAAAGTTCTTATAAGTTAATGGTTTAGGAAATTTTTAACAACAAATCCTCTGCATAATGTAAACTATTATGAAAGAAGCGTACAAAATAAAAATGATGCTCCTGTATTTTATTTCTCATCCTTAAGGGGGCGGGCCTCATCGACCAGCATAATAGGGACGCCATCACGAATGGGATAGGCAAGCTTAGCCCGCAGGCTAATAAGCTCTTTGGTTTTTGGATCATAGGTAAGGGGTCCCTTGGTGAGGGGACAAACAAGCATTTCAAAGAGCTTGGGGTGTAAAGGTGTTTTTTTTTTCATAAGTTCCTCTTTAGTGGAGAATGGGAGATTCTCCTTTGAAATGAGGTGAGGCGATTTCCATTAGAGCCATCATGATATCACACCTTTCAGAGAGGGAGGTAGATTCTAAAAGAGCCTGTTTCTCGATGGGTTTGAAGGGGCAAGCCATGCTTAGAGAACTTATAATCAGTTCGTCACTGGCGTGGTTTATTTCGTCCCAATTGGCAAAAATTTCCTGATCTTCTAAATAACTTCCTAAAAGGTTCAAAAGGCGCGTTCGATCAACAAAAGGATCGGTTTGAGCATCTTCTAGATCAAGCTTGTAGTCCTCATAGGTCACTTTTGCTTTTTTCAAAGAGCCATCATCAATGATTTCAGAGATATCAAACCGGCAGATGCCTTTTAAAGTAATGTAAAGGTAAGGTCCTTCTTGAAAACTAACAATTTTTCCTAAACATCCTGTTTTGAAGTAGCCTCCCTCGGGATTTATCTGAATCAATCCCATCAGGCGGTGACCTTCCTTAAGAGCGTAGTCAACAATAATTTTGTCTTTCTGGTTTTTTAATAAAAGAGGAAGTTGGGCACGTGGCAATAAAATTGTTCCGTCAACTATGTGTAAAGGGAGGGTTGAAGGAAGGTTTTGAAACTTCATAAAGATATCCTTTGTCAGTATAAATAAAGATATAAGGTTTTATGATGCATTTTGCAATCTTTCCTCATGAGATTTATATGCGAAAAAATGCAACAAAAAATTTCTTATGACATTTTTATATACCCGCAATGCAAAAATTGTGCTTTAAAAATTCTGATTAGTCTCTATATACATATGTATCAGCACAGGCAACACCTCCCTGTACCTGTGCTGAGTTAATCATCAAGGTGCAACATCTTGATGTAGGACCTTCGGGTCCGAAGGGTCGATTTATCGATCCTACGTCTCCCAGACGTGAAGCCTCCCTGTTAAACTTGGCCGGGTTTTATAACCCGGCTTTTTTTTATCTATTGAGTTAAATTGTAAAATGTCTTTCTTTGTCCTCTCCGCGGAGGCGAGGGCTCATAACTTATTGAATTATATGAATCCCCGCCTTCGCGAGAATGATATTTTTTATAAATGTTACTATTATGCAGTGGTCTCTATAATTGAATTATTTAAATAATTTTAACTAGCGTAACATTTAATATTAGTTTATTTAAATATTAATAATTTGTATGTTATTATCAAAGGGTAGGAACTTTTATTTATGAATATTAATATGTTAAATAAATTACTGTTTTTAACTCTTATAAGCCTTGTTATGGCTAATAACGCTTCCTTTGAGCAAAGTAACTACAGATGAATTTCTCAAAGAAAAAAGAAAATCCCAGCCAGGGTTTTTATAAACTTAGCAGGACTTTTTATTGAGAAAATAACATAGAAAATAAAAGAACAATTGAAAATTATTCAAATGCATATTAGATAAAGATAAATGATATTATGAGGTGGAAAAAATGAATATATTAAAGAAGTGGAAATTAGCCCTCTTAGCAACAAGTGTTATGCTCTTTCCTAAAGCGGGACATACCATGAATAATGATGATGACAGTTTCAAACCAGGAATATCGACACACGCGCCAACTAAATCTCAAGAAGACGAGGCTTCCAATGCTTCAGCACAACCAAGCTCTTCACAGGGTGTCTCTGAGGCAAATCTTGAACTTGATGGGAATGAGATGTATAATCTTTTTGGGATAAACTTTGAACCAAATGAAGAAATCAAAAATAAACTAAGCTTACTTCGCAGTAAAAATATTGAAAAGGCTCAAGAAATAACGACGGCTATTGCTCAGGGCCTAAGGTTCCTTTTCCCTAGTCAGTGGGAAGAAGTAGTTAATAGTCTGATAAACAGCACTGTTGGGCAGGAAAGCAATCCTCAGTCGAACTATTATCTTGATGCGGCTCTTGATATTAAAGATTCTGTAAAGAATATTATTTCCTTTGCACTAACTCTTGACTCAGAAGAGATCCAAACGCGTTTAAAGGCGTCAGTTCAAGCTATAGGAAACTTAGGAATAGCTTTTTCTTCCCCTTACTCTAGATCCACTTACGATTTGGAGGGATTTCACTTCGGATCCACTTACGATTTGAAGAAAGTTAACACTAATTTCAATTATTCTCTCCTTAGTGATTTGATAAAACTTACTCCTGATGAAGTGACAAGCTGGAGCAACGTAATTATAGCCAACAAAACAGCTTTCATGTCTTCTAGGGATGTCAAAATTCGTGAAATGAATAGAGTTGAAGATCTAAATTGTAAAACAATTTCTTCCTTAATAACACTTGATCCTTCCGAAATTAATGAACGAGCAACATTGATGGGAGAAGAGATACTTAAAAACGGAACCGTCAGCAATGATTACTTTCTACAGGCTGCACTTCAACTAACAAATAATGAGTTAGAATCGCGCATCCAGAATGCAAAATCAATCTTGGACAGTTCGCCCGAATTAAAGGGGATAGGTTCACAAATAGCTTACTTGGCATTAAAACGTACACCTGAGGATTTTCAATCTTATTCCCAATTGATAAAGGAGAATGGAGAACTTTTAATCCCAGCTTTGAACCAGAGGTTCTTACATAAAAAGAGTGGTGCTGTTGATTTATTGACTCTCCCTGTTAAGGAGATAAAAGATCGTGTCTCAGTTATTAACGAGTATAGAGAGTTATTAGATCGGGCAGCGCAAAATAAAAGACCCCCCTTAAGAGGAGAAGCCGCTAGATACTTGAAAGATACTCCTACTGAGATCTACGAAGTGGCAAACAAGCAAAATATTCAAGAGTATTTTCTGAAATATGTACATGAAACTTTCTTACCAAATTTTGCAGATAAATATAGAGAATCAAATAATCCTTCATTAACAAATCAGGACGTGGAGGAGATGTTTTTTAACTTACTTGGAACTAAATTCCAAGGGGAGGAAATGGAAGAAAAGGATCAAGAAACTGTAATTCGTACAATAAATGAAACTCTTGGAAGTTTAGACGCCTCCTATAAAGGTTTATTTCAACTAACACCTTTACCGAAACTTCAGCCTTCTGGAAGCATTGAAAGTGGTCCCTCGAGTAGTAGTAGCAATTCAGTAGACCAGGAAAAAGTCAGACAAATGACACCGTCTTCAAGCTCAACTTCAGCTCCTGTTGTGCCAGCTTTAGAATTAGAGGCTCGCGAGTTTCATATGGGAAAATCTAACCCCTACCCAACAACTGGATTTTCTGCTTTTGAGGGAGCCCATAGATGGACTGTAGGAAAGGAAGCTACTATTTCTTTTACAGACATGACCCCCCGTCCTTCCCGTGTTTCTTTTCTCGATACGAAAGGCCTTATAACTCCTACTCACTCTCAAACGCTAACCGTAAAGGTGAATGGGAAGGTAGAGAATAGCTATGTTTATGCGCCTGGCAAGAATAATCAGACAATTGAAATCCCTCTGCCTAAAGATGGCCCAATAGAAATTGAATTTGAAATCCCCCATGCGGCAAGTCCTTCTGCATTAGGGATTAATGCTGACAACAGAGTACTTGGCATATCATTTGGAGAAGTCAAGTTTCAGTATTAAGCTTCTTTTGTTTCCTTGGATCCTGAGCTCACCACATTGTGGTGAATTCAGGATCTATTCAATAACATAGTTGATCTAAAAACAGTAATAAAGGCAGAAAAAGACATCTCCAAGTATAAGGAGTATAGTCTTAATCGTCATCATTAGGAGTTTCAATGGGAACAACTTCCGCATCTTCTCCAAAGTCAGAAGTATCTTCTAAAACGTCATCGCTTTCTGATAAGGGTTCTAATTCCTCCTCAAGTTCAAGACCGAGATCGTCTTCTAACTCTTTCGGAGCGGGAAGTGGTTTTGCTTCCGCAGTAGGGGGGCGACCTCTACGCTTTTTTATAAGTGATTCTGGGTCAAAGACATTAGCACACTTAGGGCAAGTAATTGGTTGATGACACATATCATAAAACCGTGTTGTACAGCTTGGGCAAATGCGCTTTACCCCCCATTCAGGTTTCGTCATAAATCATGTTCTCCTTCTAAGAAAATATCATTTGCACAACGGCTTTGTCATGAGTTATGCCATCTGTCAATAACTTGAATGGAATTTTTATCGATTTTTTTGGCAAAGTATGACAAAACATAAGAATTAATTTGGAGAATTCATGACGTTCATGATTATTGCAATTGATGGTCCTGCGGGCGCCGGCAAGGGGACGCTTGCCTCTCACTTGGCAAAAATCTATCATTTAAAACACTTAGATACAGGTCTTTTATATAGAGCGGTGGCTTTTAAGATGCTCCAAGCGGGCATAAAAGCTATGCAAAGGCCAGAAGCCTTTGCAATTGCTTCTTCTCTAAAGATGGAAGATTTGAATAACTCTTCTTTAAGAAACGAGTCTGTTGGAAATCTGGCGTCAGAAATCTCAGTTTACCCAGAGGTGCGAGAGTCTCTCCTCAAATTTCAACAGGATTTTGCAAAAGAAACTTCCTCAAATACAAGGGGAGCTGTTTTAGATGGGCGTGATATAGGGCTTGTTGTCCTGCCGGAGGCCCCTTGTAAAATATTTGTGACTGCTTCTCCAGAGGTGCGGGCAAAGCGACGTTTGAAAGAGTTGCATGAAAAAGAGATAGACAGTATATATGAAACTATTCTTGAGGATATCAAAGTGCGGGATGCACGGGATCAAAACCGAGAGGTTTCTCCCCTTCGTCCAGCAAATGATGCTTTTATTTTAGATACCTCAGAGCTAGGGATTGATGAAGTTATTGAAAAAGCATGTCTTTTTGTTGACTCGAGATATCCTCAAGCGAAAAAGAAAACCTAACTTAGAATAAAAAGACTCGGCCTTTTTATTCGTGGAATAACCCCTAACCCATCCTTCTTTATGGGCCGAGCATAGGGGAGATATTTTAAGGAAATTAACACATGACAGAAAAGACCTCTTTATCTGGAGGAGCTTCGTCTCACGAAACAGAAAGTTTTGTTGCTCTCTTAGAAGAATCATTTGGAAAAGAAAACAGCCTTGAAGGTCGCATTATCACAGGTAAAGTTATTGGAATTGAAAATGACGTTGTTATCATTGATGTGGGCTTAAAATCAGAAGGACGTGTTCCTCTTAAGGAATTTTTCGTTGCGGGAGTCGGCCCAGACTTAAATGTTGGCGACACAGTTGAAGTATTCTTAGAGCGCCTTGAAGATCGGAATGGAGAAACTGTTTTAAGCTATGAAAAAGCACGCCGTGAAGCGTCTTGGAAAATTCTTGAAAAGTCTCATGAAAAGAGTGAACACGTTGATGGTGTTATCTTTGGTCGCGTTAAAGGTGGGTTCACGGTTGACCTTAAGGGTGTTGTGGCCTTCTTGCCAGGCAGTCAAGTTGACATTCGTCCCGTTCGGGATGTTTCGCCTCTTATTGGCGTTTCTCAACCTTTCCAAATTTTAAAAATGGATCGAGCCCGCGGAAATATCGTTGTTTCAAGAAGAGCTATTCTTGAAGAAACCCGTGCAGAAGCTCGCAGTGAGCTTGTCTCGCGCCTTGAAGAAGGTCAAATCCTTGAAGGTATTGTTAAGAATATTACCGATTACGGCGCCTTCGTAGATCTTGGCGGCGTTGATGGGCTTCTTCATGTCACGGACATTGCATGGCACCGCGTCAATCACCCTTCAGAAGTCTTAACGGTTGGTCAACCGATTCGTGTTCAGATCATTCGTTTCAATCCTGAAAACCAAAGAATTTCCTTAGGAATGAAGCAATTGGAAAGTGATCCTTGGGCAGGGGCCGAAGTGAAATACAATGTAGGGTCTAAGGTGAAAGGCACAGTAACTAATATCACAGATTACGGTGCTTTCATTGAATTGGAACCCGGCATTGAGGGACTTGTCCATGTGACAGAAATGAGCTGGACAAAGAAAAATATGCCTCCAGGAAAAATTGTTTCAACCAGCCAAGAAGTTGAAGTTCTTGTTTTGGATGTGGATGCCTCAAAACGAAGAATTAGCTTGGGGATGAAACAATGTGTCGCTAATCCTTGGGCAGCGCTTCAAGAGAAATATACGGTAGGCTCTGAAGTTGAAGGTGAAGTGAAGAACATTACCGAATTCGGTCTCTTCATCGGACTTACGGAAGATATCGACGGTATGGTTCATATGTCTGACATTTCATGGGATAAGGCTGCTGAAGAAGCCATTAAGGACTATAAAAAAGGCATGAAAGTACGTGCCAAGATTCTTGATATTGATCCAGAAAAAGAGCGTGTAAGCCTCGGAATTAAACAGATTACGGGGGATCCGTTTGAAGAATCAATTGCGAATCTTAAGAAAGGGTCAGTTGTGACCTGTGAAGTGACAACTGTTCTTGAAACGGGCATTGAAGTTTCTCTTACGGGAGGACTTTCAGGTTTTATTCGCAAGAATGAGTTGTCTCGTGATAGGGTAGAACAACGTTCCGATCGCTTTGCTGTTGGTGAAAAAGTTGATGCCAAGATTACTCAGATTGATAGAGCTAATCGTAAAATTACGCTTTCCATTAAGGCACGCGAAGTTGATGAAGAGCGTGAGGCTATGGTTGAGTATGGATCAACGGATAGCGGTGCAAGTCTTGGCGATATCTTAGGGGCAGCTTTAAAGCAGGTGAAAGAAAAAGCGCCGGCTGAAGCGAAAGAAAAAGCAGCTCCTAAAAAAGCTGCTAAAACTGCTGAGAAAAAACCAGCGAAAGAAAAAGCTCCAAAGAAGTAGTTTTTTCTGATTTGCTTAAAAAAGAAGGAGGCTTGCGGCCTCCTTCTTTTTTTGAGCTGTTTCATTGGTTATAGAGGGAACTCAGGTATGGGCATTCATACGGCAAAGGAAATATATAATAAATATTTTAAAATATCTAATAAATATCTTGATTGTATGAAAAAGGCATAATAGGCTTTTTCTTGCTGAAGAAGAGCGCGTCCAATCGTTTTTCTCTTTAGATTGATAATGGTAATTTTGTTAATAAAAGGAGTATTAATTCGAGTAAATTATTTGGTTTAGCTGTTTGTTTTTTTATGTTTCAATCTTCTGCCCAGGCATTGTTGGTTTGTAATAACGCAGGAGATCCTTTTCACTATGGGATTCAAGTTAGACAAAAAGGGACGTCCAAGGTTCTTTATGCACTTGATCTTAGTACCATAGGTATTCTTCCTGGCGAAACTCAAAAACTAAAATTTAAAGATAGGGAGGTCATTAAATTTCTTGAAGCAGTAGAAACTTCTCTTCAAGGAAAAGAAAAAAGGAGCGCATTGAAACTTCTTGAAGGAGAAAAAGTTTCTCTGAAAGAGGAAGGTGCTCTTGAAGTAATTATTCGTATAGGATTAGGAAATGATATGACTCTATGTACTTTAGAGAATTTGAATCATCTTATTTTTTTGCATGACTTTGCTCACGCAGATGTCCGCAAGGATGAAAATAATACTTATACTTTAAAGCTAACAGGCCTACGAGATACGAGTAGCCTAATCGTCACTGAAGGTAAAGAGGTTGCGGATGAATCCAGGGGCTAAGGCCGTAAGGGGATTCAAAGAGATCTCTGGGGTATCAAAGGCCCCCGTAACTGTATAGGAAATTGCAAACATACCTTGCCCCTCTCCTCCATTGAGGAGGGGGCCTATGATTGGAATATTACTTAAAATGGAATTCAAAAAGCGGGCTGGAATAACGTTTCCTTTGAGAGAGAAAAGTCGTTTTTTTCGATTAAGATTACCATCAACGGTAAAGCCGAGAGACATGCTTTTTCCGATACCTTTTTGAACTTTAACGAATTCGTCTCCAAATTCAAAGGAACACTCAAAGCTCTCCATGGATAAGGTATGGCCACCAGAGAGGAGATTAGCAATGCCCATAGGAGAAAGAAGGGCTGCAAATTGAGCTAAAACAGGGACTTCCAAAGCATCAAAATTCTTCATTTTAAAAATACCACTGAAAGGGCCTTGGTTTTTTCTCTTAGCTTTAATAGTAATATAGCCTCCTTTGATGCCTTGATAAATGTCAAGATTCTTTAAAAAAATCCCTGCATCATTCGCACGAACTTCAAGGGATTGCATCTCTCCTTGGGGGGCGTGGAGATCAAAAGAGATTCCTCCAGAGACTTGTGACATCTGGCCTTTATTGGCGGTTCCTTGACCGGCTTGGGCTGTGAAATGAACTTCTTTCCAATAGGTATCATTACCTACGATAAAAAGATTGGCAAAACCATTGATACTGTTGAAAACCCTGTCTTCTCCAAGCCTTAAAGCTCCGACATCTGCCGAAAGTTTGAGGTGCGTTGGCGGATGTTCTTGCTTTTTTGTATCATCATCTAAAAGTTTGAGAATATTTTCCAAATTCACACTTCGGCCTTTAAATCCAATTTCATAGGCATTTTGACCGAGCTTTTGGATGTTAACTTGGGTATCTGTAAAGGGGCCTTTAAAGTCAGAAAGATGAATTTGTTCCCATTCTCCGCCGTTATCAAAGAAGACGTCTCCGAGAAAAGAGTAAGTGGGGGACGTAAACTGTATCGGATTAATTTTAGAAAGTTTTTCATTGTCTATAAGAAAGATAAAAGAAATACGGCTTTCTTCTCCTGGTTTTTTTTCCCAGCCGAGAGGTTGAAAGACAAGATCTGCAGCTGTGGTATCTAAATCGATTGCCACCTTATTCTGTCCCGTTGTCGTTCTTTGATAGGTTAGTTGGGTGTTTGTGGGGCCTTGGGCATATTCCGTATAATCAAAGCCTAATCGTTTGAAATCGTCAAAGGAGGCCTTTGTATCCACTTGAATTTCAATTTCATTAGGATTTTGATTTTTGAAGTAGTGGGTATAAAGGAGGGTTGCGGGAAGTTTGTTTAAAACGCCTTTTCCTTTAATCTCCAATTTATCTTGAGTAAGGTTAAAAGATAAATCTCCTTGCATCAGCTGAGCCTTAAGATTTGTTGTGATCTGTCTTTCAAGAGAAACTTTTTGAAATTTCCCTGAGGCTGTTATTTTAATATCCTTAAATTTAAGGTTATTTATAAGGGGGAAATTCATTTTAAGATTAATGCTGCCCTCTCCCTTTACTTTTTTAGGATCAACCCCTCCATAGGAGGCATATTCAAGCGGTTTGTTATCAATAACCTTAAGGATGTTGGAAAGAGAGCCCTCAGTCTCAATTTCTAAGCTTAAAGCTTCTTTTCCTGTATCAAGACCAGAAATCAGAACGTGGCCTTTTTCCACCTCTATGTAGTCTATGTTTCCTGAAAAAAGGGTAAAATCAAAACTTTTTTTATCAAACGTTCCTTGGACGGAGACATTTTGAGCAGGAGGCATGCCTTCAAGATAACTAATTTCAGCATCTTTTCCTTTAAGAGTCCCCTTCAGTTCATTAACTGAAAACCCCGTTTCTTCCTTATGTGCTTTCAGAGAGAAGGTGGCCTCTGTCATGAGTCCGACATGCAGATTCTTTGTTATCCATTCACGAGCGTTTATAGAAACGTTTTGAGGCCATAAGGCTGCTATGTGGTCTAGGGGGAGATCCTCCATTTCCCCTTGAAGGGTTATAGCGTCTATTCCATCAAAGAAGTTTGTAAGAAAGAAGGAAGATTTAGCCTTAATTTCACCCATAACATTCAGCTTCATCGAGTCAGAGATTAAAGCGACTTTCTTAAGTAAAAATGCCCCCGATGTAAGGGTAAAGGAAATGTCTCCTGATTGAAGGGGGAGAGGAAGAATCTTTGCAATAGAGAGATCAACAGAGCCCTTTCCTAAAGTTACATCGCCTTTTGCATCAATAATTTCATAAGTTTCCGGTTTGAAAGCTAAGTTTATTTTGCCATTCAGAGAAAGATCCCAACATTGTAAAAAATTTAAAAAGTCATCGAGAGTGGTTATTTCTGTTTGAGGAGAACAAATAGAAATGCCTTTGTTTTCAAATAATTTTTCGATTGAAATATTTTTCAATTTTAAAGATGCGTCAACGCGAGAAGATCCTAGCTGATGGTCAAGGGTAAGGATTAAAGAGCCGCTTCCTTGATGAGGAATGAGTTTTATAGAAAATTCGAAACCACTGTTTTCTCGTTTTAAGAGAAAAGAAGCCTTTGGAAGCTGCCAAGTCTGGTTTTCCTTGGAATTGCTCAGCTGAATGTGGGCATCGATAACGGAAATACTGCTGAGATCATTGAGTTTTCCTAAGGCTGTACTTGATCCACCAAGGGCAAGAAAAGGGAGAAGTTCTTTGAGTGAAAAGTCTTCCTCGGGTTTATTTTTTCCTAAACCTAAAGAAAACCCTCCATCTTCCTGCTTTTCTAGAAGAATGTAAGGATTATGAAAGCGTACCTGTTTTAAGGAAACCTCACCCATCATAAGACGAAGAAGTCGTAAAGCGATGCCCACATGGTCAATTTCCAACCAATTAGGATTTGCATCTTTTTGCAGGTAAACCTTCTGAAGTTCAATTTCAAAAGGACTTGTCCACTCTCGCCAGACAAGCTGTGTCTGTGAAATTTTTCCTTTAATCCCCACTTGAGGAATATTGAGGTTGGCTTCAATATCAGGAGTTAAAAAATCAAGATTAATGGGAGAGAATGATAGCCGCACCAAGAGAAGAAAAATTATAAGAAGAAACAATGAGAGAATTGAGCCTAAAATATAAAAAAGAAAGCGAAAGAGTCTTTTTGAAAAGAGGGCTTTCCCCAGAGTTAAGAGTGGGGTAAAACTAATTAGATTCATTAAAACCCCGAAAAAAGAAAAGAGGAATATATGGGAGTAGCTGTAGGAGAGAAAGCGCCGGATTTCACCCTTCCTACCGATGAGGGAGGGGAAGTTAGTTTGTCTGCTTTAAGAGGTAAAAAAATCATTGTCTACTTTTATCCTAAAGATGCTACACCAGGTTGTACTCAAGAGGCCTGTTCCTTTCGTGATAATAACCCAAAATTTAAAGAAAAGAATACAATTATTATTGGAATTTCAAAAGACTCTATTAAGAGTCATAAAAATTTCAAAGAAAAACAAGGACTTAGGTTTATTTTGGCCTCTGATGAAAAGGGAGAGACTTGCGAAAAATACGGGGTTTGGGTTGAAAAGTCTATGTATGGACGGAAATATTTTGGTATTGAAAGGGCAACTTTCTTGATTGATGAGGCGGGAACAATCGCCCAAATTTGGCGAAATGTTAAGGTTCCTGGCCATGTGGAAGCTGTTTTAGAATCAGTCTAAGAAATGGCCACAGGAGCATTTTCTTCAGAAAACAAGCCTAAAATTATTATTGTAGGAGCTGGCCTTTCTGGCCTGACGGCCGGGTATCGCTTGCAGCAAATGGGGCATGATGTTCAGGTTTATGAGGCCCGTCATAGACCGGGAGGAAGGGTTTTATCAGTTAAAATAGGAGAGAGTTATGAAGAACTGGGAGGAGAAAATTTCTTACATGGGAATGAGGGGCGATATAGTTTAAAGCTAATGAAGGAGTTAAATCTTGAAACTCTTCATTTTGAGAAGCCTTTTTCTTGTGTCTATACAAATAACGAGCAAACAGTTTCCTGTGCGGAAGTTATAAATAAGTTTAAAAATCCCCCAGATTTATGGAAGGTAATGGAGGAAACTGCCTCTTGTTCTACAAATCTTCAAGAAGTTATCGATAGTGTATTTAAAGAGGATCCAGAGCTTTGCGCTATTTTGACACGTTGTCTGACAACCTATGAAGGGTCAGATGCGGAAAAACTTGATCCAAGTTGTATTGATAGCCTTTATGAGATTTTCTTACTATTTCAAAACCTCTCTGTGGGGGATAATAGTAAAATAGAGGGAATGAAACGGCTTTGTCTTAAAGGAGGGAATGCTAAGCTACCTCTTGCTCTAAGTAATAAACTTGAGCATAAGATACAGTATGGATCTGTGCTCACAGCCCTTCGTAAGGAGCAGAAAAAGATAGTTCTCACGTTTAATAGGAATCAAGAGATTTCAGCAGACATTGTTCTTTTGACAATTCCTTGTTCTCTTTATCGGGATATTGAGTTTGCTTCAAACACCATTCCTCAAGAGCAACTCCTTGAAATAAAAAATGTTCAATATGGAACAAATGCTAAGATTTTATTTCCTGTTACTATAAAAAACAAGAAATACGATTTTATGGTTTTGCCTCATTGTGTGAGTTGGTTGAATGAAGATGATTCTATTGTGACTTTTTATATGGGAGGGAAACAGGGAATTCTGGACCTAAAGAGGGCCAAGTTTTTATTTGATCAGGAGATTCCCTTTCTTATAAAAGAGGAAGGGGACATCCAAATTAATGTGAACAAGATGGAAGAAGGGAATGATGCCCAACTTTCTTCCTATGAGGGGGCTGTCTTTAAAAGTTGGATAAAAGACCCTTACGCAAAAGGGTCCTATTCTAATCGAGACATAGGAAAATCAGCCTTATTAAATGAGATTATTACCGTAAGAGGAGAAGAGGTTCGAAATATTTTTAGACCCGTAAGAGACCAGATTTTCTTTGCAGGAGAACATACAACAATTCTGCCCGTTTTGGGTACGCTCGAAAGCGCTATTGAGTCAGGTGAGCGAACGGCGAGACTTATTGAAAAGAGTCTGAAGGGGTTTGATATAAGCATTCAATAACGTTTTGCTTTTTTGTGTTTCTGTAGTTATTTTATGTTTTTGGTAAGGTAAAGGAAAAATTCCGTAAAATAAGCTATTCAAATTTTTTTTAGAACCAACTTCCACGATACATGACCATACTTTTTTATCTTTTATTCTCAGGCATTCAAAAGGATTTAATGTAAGGCAGAGGAAATTTATGCTTTTTTTCTTTCCAAATTCATTAAGCTTTTGTAGAAGGCCATTGTAAAAAGCTTGAGAAAAGTTAAACTTGTCTTTGCTAACAGAAGAGTCATTTATGTTTTCAAAGCATAAAGCAAGGGTACAGACCCAAACGTCTTTCTTATTAAGAACAGGTTGAGAGAAAAGTTCTTAACTGAGTTGGGAGAGTGTTTATGGGCTGCTTGAAAAGGATGGCTCCTCCATAAATAATACCATTTTCTCCTTCATTTATAATAAATGTAGAGTAAGCTTGCTCTTCATGGGATAGAGGAAGATCCTGCTTTAGCTTCATGAGTCCAATAAAAAGATCAATCCGAGCTCTATAATAAGTATAATCCTTTGGTTCAATGATCCTAAACATAATCTTCTAGCTGCCTATTCCTCCTGCTTAAAAGTTTTCTTTACGAGGTTGTAGTAGCCCCTGTAAGAACAGAGAATCACAGGGGCTCTTATCTTTACAATGTACCACAACCACCTCAACACCACGATTACACTAGGAACAAAATATTTTAAAAATTTCTCTTATCCTATCGTGGAAATACACCTAATGGCGGCCTAAGGGAAAATCCCTTAGAGGCCTGGTTTAAAAAATAGCTTGAACCTTCTATACAAGCCGCATAATAATAAAGAAAAAAATCTAAGAAGGTAAAATTAATAATTATTAGTCATTAACGCAGGGCTTATGCTTTTATGATATTTAATATCTTGCCTCAGGGCACTTGTGTCTCACATTTAGAAAATGTGAGTGGGATCAAGTTTACCCGTAGAGTAGTAGATATTATTGCTTATCTCTTGAGTGGAAAATCAGCCAAAACCATAGCTACTTGCTTATCCATTGCTCCTAAAACAATTGAAGCCCACATGCGTAATATTATGATGAAGGTAGAATGTAATTCGCGCGATGGCATTATAGAATTTGTCGAAAAATCTAAGAAACTTCCTTTATTTAAAGAACATTATATAAGTTTACTTACTAGCGCTTCTTTTGAAGAAAAATTATCTAAAGTTTCTATTGAACTTGGGGATGATCCGCTTTCTTGTGTGATAATATATTGGGATGATCGAGAGTATTTTTATGATTTAGAGAAACATTTAAAGCTCGCTGGCATTAAAACATCCAGTAAAGTGAGAGAGAGTCAGCTATTTTTTAGACCCCCTATCGATGATGGAGAATCTGGAAAAGGCAAATTTATCATTTATATTATTTCGAGAGAAATGATTGAACAGGAGGTAGTGAATAAAAAAGGAGAAGTTGTTTCCTTTATTCAAAAGCTTAAGGAAACTTCCAATAGCATCGTTGCCCTATTTTCAAACAACAGCATTCATAATGACTGTCCCCAAGATTCTAACAACATAGGAGATGTTCAGAGCTTAGAACAAAAGACTTACTATGATTTTGTCTTTATGATCTTAAAAAGATTTTTACCGAATATAGTATTAGATCAAATCATCTTGGACTTTAAAAGTCATTGCGATTCTATTTGTGGTGCGAGTGAAATAATTTATGAGCCGTTACTTAAGGCAGATAAAACCCAATTAAGTACATCTCAAGTTTCTCACTTAAACGTATATATTCTTAATTTTTTTGATTTTATCAAGGCAAGAAAGAAATCTTTTTTTATAGGCAGTGTGTTTAGCATAGGGCTTTTTTGCATTTGGACTTTAGACGTTATCGGAAATAAAGAAGGAAAGTTAACACAACATAAAAAATTAGATAATGGTATAGCTGTCATAGCTAATTTGAGTATTCCTACACAGACCGTTCTTCTAGATAGACCTCAACTGATGGAAAGAATCGATAAAAGCTTAAAAGTCCCTCAGGATATTCATACAATTGCTCTTGTAGGAATAGGAGGAGCTGGCAAAACGACATTGGCTCGACAGTATGCTCGTCAACAAAATGCGGACGTGGTTTGGGAGCTTGATGCGGACTCAAGGGAGGATCTCAATGATTCTTTTAAAGAGCTTGCTGAGGCATTATCAAAAACAGAAGAAGAGAAAGAAAAGCTGAAGAGCTTTCGAGATATAACAAACACTGAAGAAAGAGAAAAAAAGATCGTCTCATTTGTAAGAAATAAATTAAAATATGTTCCAAGTTGGATATTAATTTATGATAATGTAGCAAAATTTGAAGCCATCCAAAATCACTTTCCTCATAATCCCAGTACATGGGGAAGGGGCAAGGTTGTTCTTATCACAAGGGACGATAATATTGGGCATAACAATCATATTAACGAAATCATTCAAATTGGTGAGCTATCTCCTGAGGAGAAATTAACCCTCTTTGCTAAAATTATGGTTAATGGAAAATCCAGCAAGCTTACTTCTACTCAAATTGAACAAGCAAAGAAATTTTTAAATGATATTCCTCCTTTTCCACTTGATGTGTCCATTGCGGCTTATTATTTAAAAGCAACAAATGTGCCTTACGAAAAATATTTAGAGCATTTAAAAGAACATAATAAGGATTTTGCAAGTGTACAGGAAAATGTTCTAAGAGAAGCAACAGATTATGCGAAAACACGTTATAGAATCATTACATTATCACTAAAAGATCTTATAGATACCCATAAAGATTTTGGGGATCTCTTATTACTTGTTAGTTTGTTAGATAATCAGAATATCCCAAGAGACTTACTAAATATTTATAAAGGTGATGTCGTTGTAGAGGATTTCATTTATAACTTAAAAAAATATTCATTTGTTACAAATGAATCTCCAGCTTCTTCCTCGCCTTTTTTAACTTTCTCAATTCATCCTAGTACCCAAGAAATATGTTTAAGGTATCTTATACAAGCATTGAATTTAGATAGAAACAGTCACTCGCTCCAGGAGATTTTTAATACTTTAGAAGTTCATCTCGCGGAAGCAATAGATAAAGAAGATTTCTTAAAATTAAAATTGCTCCTTAGCCATTGTGAAAGACTTATAAGCCATCAAGATTTGCTGACTGATGTAATCAAGCGATCCATTGGTGGACAATTAGGGTACATCTATTTTTATTTGGGAAATTATAAAAAAGCCAAGAATCTACTTGAAAAAGCCCTCGTCATTTATAAAGAAAACCTCGATAAAGATTACTTGGGCATGGCTCAAGCTATGGTAAGTTTAGGAAATGTCTATAGAAGGTTAGGGAATTATGAGAAAGCTAAATGTTTATTAGAAGGAAGCCTCATCATTTATAGAGAACATTCTAATACAAACCATCCTGCGGCTGCTCGAGCTTTAGCAACTCTAGCTAACATTTATAGGAGTCTCTCACAATACAAAAAGGCTAAGGATTTGTTTAATGAGAGCCTCACAATTTACAAAAACCATTTCCCAGAAAATCATCCTAAGATTGCTTGGGTTTTAGCACACTTGGGGAATGTTCATAGAGAGATTGGAGATTATAAACAGGCAAAAGATCTTATTGAGCGTAGCTTGATGATTTATAGACAACATTTCTCTGAAAATCACGTTAAAGTTGGCTGGGTTTTATCTCTATTAGGAGATATTTATAGGAAGTTAGGGAACTATGAAAAGGCCAAAGCTCTCTTTGAACAAGCTCTTATTGTTTTTAAAGATCATTTTCCTGAAAATGATAGTAAAATAGCTCATAGTTTAATGGATCTAGGGGACGTTTATGGACATCTAGGAGATCGTAAAAAAGCAAAAAGTTTATTGGAATATAGCCTTCTAATTTATAAGGAACATTTTCCGAAGAAATTTGATGAGATTTCTCAAGCTTCCACATGCCTTGCAAAAATTCATATGGAGCTTGGGAATTATGAAGCAGCTTTAATCCTTCTTAATGAGAGTCTTAAAATCCTTAAAATTCATTTTAAAGAAGAGCATCAAAAAACTTTATTGGCTTCTTTATATTTAGGAAACACTTATAAAAATCTAGGCAATTATGAAAAGGCAAAGATTGTTCTTCAAGAATGCCTATACAATTGTGAGAAGATTTATGGCAAAGATCATATTGAAACTGCTCGTATTTTGAGAGCTTTAGGAGAAATTTTCTTTTTAGAGGGGCAGAAGGAAACTGCAAAAAATTTTCTGCGGAAAGCTTTAGAAATATTTCAAAAGAACGAACATTCTGAAGCTCACATGATTAATATTTAAGCATTTACACGTTCATCTTATACCCGGATATAAGACTAAACGAATTTTTAACGGGATTGAATTTGAAGATGCTCGATGGGGACAAAACTATGAGCCATACGATAAAGAATTTAGACTCAATTTACCAACACTCATCGAAATAAAAAAAATAATTAAATATCATTTAAGATAAAAACATTTATGTTATGCAAATGCCTTTATTGGATTTTAAAATATACATATTATTCGGCTTTCCAGGAGCGGGAAAAGGAACTTTTGCTCAAGCTCTTAAAGAAAAGGGATATATTCATGTTTCTACGGGGGATATTCTCAGAGAAGAAGTTAAAAAACAAACGCCGATAGGGTTAAAGTATAAGAGAGAGATAGAATCTGCTTCTAATTTACTTCCGAAAAATATTATTCAAAAAATAATATTAGATAAAATCATAATGTTAATTGAGAGAAGGGAAAATCTAATTTTAGATGGATTCCCCAAAACAATTGAACAAGCTAAGTATTTAAATAAACTTATAGAGAAATATTCTTTAAATCAAAATATTCATATAATTTACTTAGATGTTCCAATTGATCTAGCCTTAGCTCGTATTCAAGCAAGAATAACTTGTAGTGAATGCGGGAAAATTTATAATTTATTAACAATAAAACCGAAAACTAATGGAAAATGCGACGTTTGTGAGGCTTTACTTGTGCAGAGAGCTTTCATAAAAGGATCTTTTTGTTTAACAAGACTGTAAAAAAATTAATGAATTATTATGAAGAAAAAGGAACCTTTACGAAGGTTGGCTCCGCTATGCCCTTAAAAGATTTTAGAACCCAAGCGGTAGATCTTGATAAGGCTCTTAGCAAAAGATAGATGGCGTCCCCTACGGGATTCGAACCCGTGTTGCCGCCGTGAAAGGGCGGTGTCCTAGGCCTCTAGACGAAGGGGACAGTGAAAATTTGTTTACAATGTGTTCCTGATAAAATCAAGAGAAATAAGTTCACATCTTAAAGATAAGATTCTTATAGCTGTTTTTCAACCCATTGATGTTAAATTATTTCATCAATCCGCAGTAAAATGTTATTATTGTTGACGACGCCACTCGGACCATTTTTGAATGCCTCCTGCCTTACGTTGGCAAATGAAATTATAAAATTGTTCAATAAAGTTTTTTCGATTTTCCAAGGTTTTTGAAGTGTAAGTTCCTCTCTTCCAACTTGTTGTATTGCTCAAATCCACTGAGCCGAGAAGATGTTGGCGTTTGACGATATTTTGTAGGCTGACTGTGGGAGCATTTTTCATGATATCGTACATTGTGAGCATCATGGATGTTCGCCCCTTGCCATGGCGACAATGAAAATGGAGCCATGTATTTTCGGGGAGTGTATCGATAAAGTTAACAAATACGTTGATGGCTTCATCAGGTGAAATGCATTTGCTTTCGATTCTGATGTTTTTATAGTCAAACCCATATTGTTTGGCAACGATACTTTCAGGTATGACGAGTTCAGGGCGCTCTTCTAAAGAATATGTATAGATTAAACGCCGAATAAAGTGTCTTAAGTCGCTATTGTTTGACCGATAATTTAAAAAAGCCGTAGAAATGTTCTTAATATAGCCCTTACTTTGACGAGTTCCATCAACTATGATGATGCGGCTTCTAATGTGACTTAACCTCTTTTTGAGATCATCAAAATCAATGCTTGAGCCCCCTGAAGCCTGTAGTTCCCGCAGCCCGTTTAAATCAACCTGTTCTGCAGAAGAGATCCTATCTTGCATTGTTCGGAAGGGAGCATTCGTATAATCATCCGTCGAGACGAAATATATTAAAAAGAATAGACCTAAGAAAAGGAGTATTGCTCCTCCATTCTTGATGTACTTTAATTTCAGGATTCTCTTCACCCCTTTTCTCCACAAAAAACAATGACGACCATTTTTTCAAAGTTTCATCTATGATTTAATATGTAAAAGACTTGAACGAGAGGGGCAAGAGATTGTTTCCATTGTTGAGCTCTTTCTCTTGGCGTGTCATAAAAATTAAAGAACTATGGAATCCTTGTTTATCTTCCAGTATACTAAGGAAAATGTTATAAACAGGGATAGACCGTGAGTAAGGAAAATTTCGAGCAAATGCTCGATTATTACCAACAAGAAATGATTTATCTGCGCCGAATGGGGCGGCGTTTTGCAGAGCGGTATCCTACAATTGCAGAAAGTCTGAACTTATCACCAGCGGGGTCAACAGACCCGCATGTGCGGCGTTTGATTGAATCTTTTGCCTTTTTGACAGGACGTCTTCAAAAAGAAGTGGATAACCGGTATATCCAGTTTACGAATAACCTTTTGGGAGTTTTGTATCCTCAGTTTGTATCGCCATTTCCTTCTTCATCGGTGGCCAGTTTTCGTTTGTCTCCTCACTTAGGAAAAGCAACCTCAGGCTATAAGGTACCTCGGGGAACAGTTCTTTTTAAAGAGGCACAAGAGAAAAAAATCTGCCGTTTTCAAACTTCTTATCCCGTAGAGCTCTGGCCTATTGAGGTGAGTAAGGCTGAAGTTATGAACATCGATCAAAGTCCTTTTGATCCTGTTCAATTTCAAACGCGATGGATTCTTAGAATTCGTGTGGAGCGGTATGATGGTAATATGAGTGAACTTTCACCAGAATCGCTCCGCTTTTACTTATCTGGAGATGTGATGGCAACCCATTGTCTTTATGATAGTATATTTGCTTATCTCCCTAACCAGCATACGCCAATTTATATTCAAGCCGACTCTGATAAAATGCCTCGCCAATTAAAAGATCATTCTCTTCAGCCCGTTGGATTTAAGGAAGATGAGGCTTTAATTCCTTATCCTCATAAAAGCTTGGATGCTTATCGTCTGCTCCATGAATACTTTGTCTTTCCCGATAAATTTAAATTTTTTGATATAAAAAACTTTTCAACCGAGGGGGCCGTGCGCTATGTGGATATATTTATTCCTTTAGCTGATGCTAGTCGTGTTGATAAATTTCGTATCAATAAGGATAATTTTGTTCTAGGGGCTACGCCCATTGTTAATCTTTTTTCTAAAATCAGTGAGCCTATTAACCTCAACTATCAGTCTATCTCCTACCGTTTAGTGGGAGATCAACGGAATGAAGATTCAACGGAAATCCACAGCATTTTAAAAGTTGTGGGAGCTGTTCCCGGTGGGAAAGAGCCCGATATCTATGCGCCCTATTTTTCGTATGATTATGAAACAGAAGAAAGTGAGAATAGTCTTTATTGGTATGGCACGCGGTCCCCTTCAGAAATTCCGGATGTTGTTGGATCGGACGTCTTCCTATCCTTTGTGGATTATAAATTCACCCCTCAAAAACCAAGTAATCAGGTTGTCTATGCCTATACTTTATGCACCAACAGAGATTTAGCCACCTTTATTCCTGCTGGAGCAGAGCTTCAGGTGGATGGTGCAATTCCTCCGGTGACGATCAAGTGTATCAATCGCCCCATCGCTGAAGTGCAACCCTCTCTAGATGGTGAGGGCCAATGGCGCTTAATTTCTCAGTTGTCTTTGAATCACCTCAGTCTTTCGGGAGAAGGCAAGGCAGCTTCAGCTTTGAGAGAACTTTTACAATTAAAAGAACTTTTACAATTATATTCTGGTTTCAATCGCGATAAGCCACATCATTCAATTGCAGCTATTTCAAATGTTACTTATGATACAGTGATGCGTCGATATGGTGTTGATACTTGGAGAGGATTTATCCAGGGTGTAGCTATTACCTTAAGTATCAATGAGAGTCCCTATGCAGGATATGGGGGCTTTATGCTGGCCTCTGTTTTGAATCAATTTTTTTCCCTCTATGTCTCCTTGAATTCATTTACAGAGTTGACCTTAATAAGCACAAAAACTGACGGAGTTTGGAAACAATGGCCCGCCCACATCGGAAGTCAGCACTTACTGTAAAAGACGTCTTACTGAAAGAGCCTTATCGGTTTGAGTTTCATCAAGCTGTAAAGCTGTTGGAATACCTGCATCCAAAAGCTGCTCCTTTTGGAGAAACGGTAGATCCAGATGAGGAAGTTGTTAATGTTAAGGCCCGCATTTATTTGGAGGCTCTTTCGAGCGATATTTATTCCCTTGAAGATATGAAAGGAGAGGGAGAGGGGCGACCACAACCCTACACCCTCAACGTTAATTTCACGGGAATTGCAGGCATTCAGGGGCCTCTTCCTTTTCCTTACACGGAAATGATAATTCAGCGTATTCGTAATGGGGATACAAGCTTAAAAGATTTCTTAGATATATTTAATCATCGCTTGGCGTCTATCCTTCACCGCATAAAAAAGCAGTACTTAATTAGCCTTAATACCCATTCTCCTGAAAAAACTGATGTTGCTATAGGTCTGCGGTCCTTCATTGGCATTAATCAAGAAGCGTTGCGTGATCGCATGCATGTGCCTGATCGTAGTCTCTTGGATTATGCAGGGCTTTTTTGGTCGCGGCCGCATTCTGCGAGCGGACTTGAATCTATTTTAAGGAGTTATTTTCGTATTCCCTTATGGGTTGAAAAATGCGTAGGGGTATGGCGTCCTATTCAAGACAAACAACAGACCCGTATTGGCAAATCAGGTCAATGGCAAATACTAGGACAAGGAGCAGCTCTCGGGATACGTGTTTGGGATCAAGAAAATCATCTTCGTCTTCATTTGGGGCCGTTAACTCCTGAGCAGTTTGACCGTTTTATCCCTACGGGTAAGGCTTATAAACGTCTATGCGATCTTGCGCGGTTTTATGGTGGTCCCTTGATGGATTTTACAATTGTTTATGATGTTGAAAATCCCCCCTCAACCAAGCTTAAAGAGCACGGATATTTAGGGTGGAAATCTTGGCTTGGATCCTCTCTTTCTAAGGGAGATCTTGTAAAAATACCTGGGCGAGAGAAATTTAGTCGCCCCATTTTCGGAGGTTAATGCAGTCATTGTTAACTTTTATTCCTTAAATTTCATGATCTTATAAAAAAAGGCTCTTGCATCTGTTCCTATCATCCTCTATGTAAACCACTAATTAAATTTTAGTAAAATGTTTCGTATTAAAAAAACTAGTATTTGTGTTAAAAAATAAGTTCGCAAAAAATACAGGATTAATGTATATGAGGGAAAAAGGGACAACTTTTTCTTACTATTTAAGATGTTGTTTTCGTGATGGAATTGTCCGAGTTGTCGTTTATACTTCCTTGGCGCAATTTCTTCTTCAAGATGATATTTGGGCAACGGAAACAGCAGCGCCGCCTTGCGTTTTATCAGAGCGCAAATGGAATAATGAGGGGCGCCTTCGATTAATGGCGGGACGCCAACAAAGCTTGGGTCAGATTGGGCTGTTCGCACCTTTACTCCAGGATGCGACCTCTCTTTTATTTGCGGATATTCGCTTTTTTCGTTCCTCAAAACACAATTCGGAAGGCAACTTTGGACTTGCCCACCGGCAAATAGTGCCGTCTTTGGAATGGATTTTTGGAGGATACGGTTTTTTTGATAATAGGCGGTCGGAGCATCACAAGAATTTTCAACAAGGCACCTTTGGAGTGGAAGCCTTAAGTGTTCATTATGATGTTCGCGCTAACATCTATGTTCCTTTTTCTAAATCGAAAAAAATTCACTCAAAGACAACAAAACCCATTTTTAGAGGCCATTCGGAATATTTTAATAAGACCAAAGAATTTGCCTTAAGAGGGCTTGACTATGAAATTGGCCGCAGTGTTCCCCACCTTGATTGTCTCAGGCTTTATGTGGCCGGCTATAACTTCCAGGCGAATGGAGTTAAATCCATTAACGGTGTGCGTGCCCGCTTTCGTTTGGACGTTAATAGATACATCAATATTGATGGTGAATATCAATACGATAATGTGCGTCATAGTGCACCTTATATTGGCTTTACAGTCCGTATTCCTTTTGGGGAGGTGACCGAAAAGCCGTTAACACCTCTCGAAAAGCGTATGCAAACAGATATTATCCGCGATATCGACATTGTGACAGGAAAAAGGAAAACTCCAGAACCTTCAGGACGAGAATTTTTCTTTACAAAGCCTGGAGGGACAGGGTCGGGTACCTTTGAAGATCCTGCACCTCCGCCTTCAGAGGAGCCAGAAGTTCTTGCTAAGTTCTTAAAAGAAAATCCCAGCTTTTGGCATTATGATTTGGATGATGGTAGTATAAAAACAGCCCCCCAAGTATTGGAAGAGTTACAACCCATACTTGAGCAGAACTCCCAGAAGTTTGAAGAAGAAGAGGCCCGTAAAGCAGAATCAGAGAGAAAGCGTAAGGCTGAAGAGAAAGCCGCTAATCAAGAAGCAAAGCGGAGACGTCGAGCTGAAGAAGAGGCTGCAGAAATAGAGCGTCAAGCCGCAGAACGTCAACGTCAGGAAGAAGAACGTAGACGCCAAGAGGAAACAGAACGTCAAGCTCGTGAAGCAGAGGCTGAGGCAGCGCGTCAACGTCAGATAGAAGCAGAGGCTGAAGCGGCACGTCAACGTCAAGTAGAAGCAGAGCGTCAGGCAGCAGCACGTCGGGCTGAAGAAGCAGCAGAAGCAGAGCGTCAACTAGCGGCGCGTCGAGCTGAGGAAGAGCAGAATCGTCAAGCCGCAGAACGTCAACGTCAGGAAGAAGAACGTAGACGCCAAGAGGA